>NZ_JBAOJI010000002.1:0-570902 GCF_037080055.1 Halovenus anhuiensis | reverse complement strand
TGAGGCGGGTGTTTTCGGGCATAGACACTTTGAAAACGCTCCGCCTCACTCTTCAATCCTTATCTGAACAGCGCGTGTCGGACAGTACTGAATTATAAGTAACAGTTCTCCTTAGAAGGGGGTATGAGTGCAAGTGACGACCCACAGGAGCAGATCGACGAGACGACTACCTGGCCGGAACTGGCGATCAGTCTGTACGACCGCCTGACCGGCCGCGGGGCAGAGATCACCTACGAGTTCACCGACATGGAGGTCGACGTGCCGAGCAAGGCCGGCGAGGACGCCGACCACGCCCGCTGGCGCGTCGACGGCGAACTCCGCATCACGACAGAAGAACGCGAGTGATGGCAATCGACGCCGCAATTGACTCGCTGGCGGAACATGCCCGTCAGCGGGAGCAACTCGCCATCGAGGCGAATCTGTCGGTAACAATCGAAAGCGAGGAGTTCGCGGTCAGTTCTGCCGGGGATCGAGTGGTCGTGCACGCGCCCTCGGTAACCGCCTGTCTCGGTGTGTTCCAGAGACAGAGAGGACGACTCCCAGAACTCGCCGAGATGCTCGATACGGCGGGCGTGACGGTCGAGGTGAGGACGGGTAATTCCGTCCTCGCCATCGTCGGGGCAGCGGCATCGCCGGGCCGACTGACGAGGAGGCTGTTCTCAGAGGCCGTCCAGATCCGAATTAACGGCGTTCTCTCCGGACTCTTCCGGTTCCGGTAGGCCTGGGCCTCCACTGTCGCTTACGCGTCGAAGGGGTCGGAGAAGTCGCCGCGGATGAAATATCGAACGAAGTTTCCGTAAGTGCGATCACCCGGGTGGTCAGCGGTCTGTTCGTACCGGACGAGACCGTCGGTGTCGATAACGTACGTGCCGGCAACGCCCGTGATGCCTCTGCTGGTCTGTTCGGTGCCGCTGTACTGGTCGGCGACCTCACCGTCGGGATCGGCGAGCAGTTGGATATCAAGGTCGTACCGGTCGCGCATCTCGGTGAGCGGGCCGAGAGAGTCCGTGACGACCGGGAGAATATCGACGTTGTGGTTGAACCAGAGATCGTAGGACACCTCGCTGAACGTCTGGAGCTGTTCCGCACAGAAGCTACACCAGTGGCCGCGGTTGATCAGGACGACTGTCGGGCCGTCTGCCAGCGTTTCTGTGAGCGTTACTGGTTCGCCTGCAGTACTTTCGAGTGTGAAATCAGGCGCTTCTGATTCATCA
This sequence comes from Halovenus anhuiensis, assembly GCF_037080055.1. Lineage (NCBI taxonomy): Archaea > Methanobacteriati > Methanobacteriota > Halobacteria > Halobacteriales > Haloarculaceae > Halovenus > Halovenus anhuiensis. The sequence goes on along the minus strand of NZ_JBAOJI010000002.1, from coordinate 569,688 downwards.
AGAGACATACGCATCGTTGGGATTTGGATGGTATGATGACTGCGTGGGTTGGTACTGGCCGCACACAGGCGGGATATGAATATGCCTTAGTAGGGACGTGACAGCGCGGTGTTCGCGTCGGTCGAAGGGGGATTGATTCGACCGGGCGATAGGTTTTGGTGTGGCCAGCCCGACAGCATGCGTATGTCGGTCGAGCCACTGGCGAGCGACGAGATTCTGGCCGCACTGGCGGAGTGTGACGAGACCGCCGTCTCGACGGCGCGAATCTCGGCCGCGCTCGACGCGCCGAAACCGTACGTGACGGTCCACCTCCAGCAACTCGCCCTCAGGGGGCTCGTGGGTTTTAACACACACAAGGGGACGCGACGCTGGCGGTTGACCGAGGCGGCGGAGTCGCCCGAACGAGAGCGATAATCAGGCCTCAGCGCGGATGTCGCGGTCGATTGCGCTCGCGGCAAGAGCCTCGAAGGCGGCCGCTCCGTCGTCGGTCAGATCGTACTGCTCATGCACGTCGTCCGGGTCGCGGCCGCGACCGCTCGCAAGTCCGACGATGCGGGCGATTGTCTCGTAGTTGTCACGGACCAGCGAGCCGACGAGGTCGGGCATTCCGGCCCTGTCGGCCAGTTCTTGGGCTGCGGCCTTGCCGGCGTAGACCCGATTCTCTGTGGTGTCGACCAGCACCATCGCGAAGGGTGTCTCGCCGAACTGGGCTTCGAGGAACGACTGGGCGGGGTCGTCGTACCACGAAATCGCACCGATGTCGTCGATTTCTTCCAGCGCGCGGGCGGCGACCGAACAGTACGGACACTCGCCGTCGTAGATCAGGACGGAATCGTAATCGCTCACACGATCAGTAGGGGCTGTATGTGCAAAAACTGTCCCCCTCAGAATAGTCTGAACCGATAACACACAACCGATTGTCCTTTAATCCCGCCGCCGGATACAACGTATATGAGCGACGAGCAGACTGGGGGTCACGACCGATTCGAGGACGTGACCGACCAGTACGAGCCTGAGGCGGTCGAAGACCGGGTCTTCGAGCACTGGGACGCGGTCGACGCCTACGAACAGACCGTCGAGCACCGCGCCGACGAGGAGACGTTTTTCTTCGTCGACGGGCCGCCCTATACCTCCGGCGCGGCACACATGGGGACGACCTGGAACAAGACGCTGAAAGACGCCTACATCCGCTATCACCGGATGAAAGGCTACGACGTGACCGACCGGCCGGGCTACGACATGCACGGCCTCCCCATCGAGACGAAAGTCGAGGAACGGCTGGATTTCGAGAACAAGAAAGACATCGAAGAGTTCGGCGAACAGGCCTTCATCGAGGAGTGCAAGGACTTCGCCGAGGAACAGTTGGAAGGACTCCAGACAGACTTTCAGGACTTCGGCGTCTGGATGGACTGGGACGATCCGTATAAAACTGTGAACCCCGAGTACATGGAAGCCGCCTGGTGGGGTTTCGAGCAGGCCCACGAGCGCGGCCTCGTCGAGCAGGGCAAGCGCTCGATCAACCAGTGTCCCCGCTGTGAGACTGCCATCGCCAACAACGAGGTCGAGTATCACGAAGTTCACAAGCCATCGATCTACGTCAAATTCCCACTCGCCGAGCGAGAGGGTAATCTCGTCATCTGGACGACGACGCCGTGGACCATCGTCGCCAACACCTTCGTCGCCGTCGACGGCGACCTCGATTACGTCGGCGTGGATGCGGAGAAAGACGGCGAGACCGAGCGACTGTACGTCACCGAGGCTGTCGTCGAAGAAGTGCTAAAGGAGGGTCGCTACGAAGACTACGAAATCGTCGAGGAGGTCAGCGGCGAGGAGATGGTCGGCTGGGAGTACGACCACCCACTCGCCGAGGAAGTGCCGGACCACGCCAGTGCCGAGGGATCGGGACAGGTCTACACCGCCGAGTACGTCGAAGCCGACCGCACGGGGCTGGTCCACTCCGCGCCCGGCCACGGTGAAGAGGACTTCGAGCGCGGCCAGGAACTCGGCCTCGAAGTGTTCTGTCCGGTCGACAGCGACGGCCGGTACAACGACGACGCCGGCAAGTACGCCGGCACCTTCGTCCGCGAGGCCAACGACGAGATCATCGACGACCTCGACGCGAACGGGCAGTTGCTCGCCGACGACCAGACGGGCGTCCGCGAGGGACAGTGCTGGCGCTGTGACACCGACATCGTCCGGATCGTCACCGACCAGTGGTTCATCACGATCACCGACATCAAGGAGGATCTACTTGCGAACATCGAGGACTCGGAGTGGTACCCCTCGTGGGCCCGCGACAATCGATTCCGCGATTTCGTCGAGGAAGCGCCGGACTGGAACGTCTCCCGGCAGCGCTACTGGGGCATTCCGATCCCCATCTGGACACCTGAGGACTGGAATGGTGATATGTCGGACGTGATCGTCATCGGGGACCGCGAAGAACTCGCCGAGCGAGCAGATCAGGAGATCGATCCCGACAGCGTCGACCTGCACAAGGGCACCGTCGACGATCTGACGATCACCGAAGACGGGAGGACTTACAGCCGCGTGGGCGATGTCTTCGACGTGTGGCTCGACTCCTCGGTCGCATCGTGGGGGACGTTGGATTACCCCGAACACGAAGAGGAGTTCGAGGAGTTGTGGCCCGCCGATCTAATCATGGAAGCCCACGACCAGACCCGCGGCTGGTTCTGGTCGCAGTTGGGGATGGCCACCGCCGCGATGGACGAGATTCCGTACAAGCAGGTGCTGATGCACGGCTACGCCAACATGCCCGACGGCCGCGGGATGTCCAAGTCGAAGGGCGTACTCGTCGACCCACACGAGGTCATCGAGGAGTACGGCCGCGATCCGATGCGGCTGTTCTTGCTGTCGGTGACTGCTCAGGGCGAGGACATGAACTTCTCGTGGGACGAGACCGGTGAGATGCAACGGCGGCTCAACATCCTCTGGAACGTCGCGCGATTCCCGCTGCCGTACATGCGCGCGGACGAGTTCGATCCCGAAGAGACCACTGTGGAAGCGGTGCAGGATGATCTCGAACTCGTCGACGAGTGGATCCTCTCGCGACTCCAGAGTGTCGAGGCGGCGATGACCGAGCACATGGACGACTTCGAGAACGACAAAGCCGTCGAGGAACTGCTCGACTTCGTCGTCGAGGATGTTTCCCGGTTCTACATCCAGGTCGTCCGCGAGCGAATGTGGGAGGAGAGCGACTCCGCCTCGAAGCAGGCCGCCTACGCGACGCTGTACCGCGTGCTGGAAGAGGTTGCCGCGCTGTTCGCACCCTTCACCCCATTCGTCGCCGAGGAGGTCTACGACGCCCTGACGGGCGACGCCGGTCATCCGACAGTCCACATGTGTGACTGGCCGGAGGCAAACGAGAAGCTACGCGATCAGCAACTCGAACGGGAGATCGAGATCGTTCGCGAAGTCGAGCAGGCCGGCTCGGCCGCCCGTCAGCAGGCCGAGCGGAAGCTCCGCTGGCCCATCGCGCGTGCCGTCGTCAGCGCCCCGAGCGAGGAAGTCGTCGATGCCGTCGACGCCCAGCGCGCGCTGCTCAAGGATCGACTCAATACGCGTGCAGTCGAAATCATCGGCCCCGACGAGGACTGGGAAGAACTCGGTTACTCCGCGGAGGCTGACATGAGCGAACTCGGACCGGCATTCGGCGACGATGCAGGTCGCGTCATGAACGCACTCAACGAGTCTCGGGTCGAGAGCTGGGATCTCGCCCTGCTCGAAGAGGCCGTCAAAGACGCGACCGGACTCGACGCCGACCTCGACGAGTCGATGGTCGAACCAGTCCAAGAGTTGCCCGAGGGCGTCTCGAACGCCGAGTTCGCCGTCAGCGAGGACGACGAGCAGATCAGCGGACAGGTCTACGTCGATACGAGTCTCACCGACGACATCGAGAGCGAGGGCTACGCCCGCGAGGTCATCCGCCGCGTCCAGGAGATGCGGAAAGATCTCGAACTGGACATTCAGGCGGGTATCCGACTGGATCTCGATGTGCAGGACGACCGCATCGCCGATCTCGTCCGCGAGCACGAGGATCTAATCGCCCAGGAAGTGCGTGGTGAGTTCGGTACCGTCGAAGACGGCCACCGCAAGGAGTGGGAGGTCGAAGGCGTGACGATGGAGATCGCAATCGAAAAAGTCGCCGAAGCGACGGCATAATACCGGTTCGAGCGAAGCGAGAAGCGATCTTTTCGCCCACGTTTTTTGAGGCAAGCAAACCCAGAGGGTGCGCGGACCGTGCAAACGGTGATTCCATCGCCGTGAGCAGAGAGCGAGCCGAGGCGTGGGAACGAAAAGCCGGGGCGGGTTTTATGCTCGTCCCGGTCGCCAACGGAAATATGAAGGAGATCATCAGCACAGACGACGCACCAGCAGCGGTCGGGGCGTACAGTCAAGCGACGGCGACAGACGACCTGGTCTTTACCGCCGGGCAGATTCCGCTGACCCCGGACGGAGACATGCTCGACGGTGCGGCAATCGACGTACAGACCGAACAGGCCCTGGAGAATCTCGAAGCGGTCCTGACCGAGGCCGGCGTCGGGATGGACGACGTGCTGAAGGTGACGGTCTATCTGGAGGACATCGACGATTTCGAGGCGATGAACACGACCTACGAGTCCTTTTTCGAGACGGAGCCACCGGCCCGGAGCGCAGTGGGCGTCGACGAACTCCCGAAAGGGGCCGGCGTCGAAATCGAAGCTATCGCCGCGAAGTAATGGATCCCGAGGTCAAATCGAGTCTGTTGTGGGGCGTGGTCGGCGGGCTGGCCTTTCTGGTCCTCCTGCAGGGATATCAGTTGCTCGCCGACCAGTTCGTCAGTGTCGAACTCGTCGCTGGCGTTGCAGTCGCCGTCGGCGCTGTGACGGCGACCGTTGCACAGCTGCTCCGCCCGCGGTTGCGGGCGCGGAGCGTGGAGTAAACGGCGGCGTCAGCGGGTCGGCGAAAGCCGGTTCGCAACGTCGGCGACTCGGTGTTTGATGCGTCGTTTCGCGCCGCCTGCGGCCTGGCGAAAGCTGATCCGCCACGGGGTTCGAGTCCCTTTGACGCGCGTCCGACCCTGCCGGATCTCTTCGAGAATTCCATCGACGCTGTACTCGTCCGGATCGACCTCAGTGACCGCCTGGCCGACCATCTCGCAGACGTGAGCGTCGCTGCCGGCGGTCATCGGGAGATCACGTACGGTGGCGAACTGTCGGGCCTGTCGGTTCGCCCGGCCGGTCAACAGCCGAGAGTTGTACACTTCGATTGCATCGGCGATTTCGAGTTCGTCCTCGGAGATGTTTTTCAAGACGCCGCTGCGGGTTTCCTGGTAGGGGTGGGGCACGACGGCGAGACCGCCGTGGTCGCGAATCCGCGAGACAGTTTCGGCAAAGGAGAGGTTCGGCGGGATTTTTGCTTCGATGCCCAGCGAGAGCACGTGGCCGGCCGCACTGGACACCTCCATGCCCGGAATGGCGATCAGTCCGTACTCCGACGCACGTTCGACGGCCTCACGGCTCGCCCAGATTTCGTCGTGATCGGTGATGGCAACCGCATCCAGGCCGACAGCCTTGGCCTGCTGCAAGATGAGATCGACCGAGTCTCGGCCATCGAACGAGGCCTCGGAATGGGTATGCAAATCGATGGAGAGCACGTCTGGCCGTACTCACCAGATATATATAAGTCGTTTCACACTGTTCGAGACAGCGAGCCGACAACAGCGTGTCACTCCCACGCGAGCGCGGCGACGGTAACAGCGAGCGAGCCGAGCAACCAGAAGAGCAGTCCAGCAGCGCTGAGCAACGGCGCGGCCTGGGCGGCAGACAATCCCGGCGTCCCGAGGACAGTCTCGAAGACGAGTCCACGGTAAGCGCTCGTCGGCGAGAGCGCGAGGGCAGTGAGCAGCCCATCGGTCCCAAGTTGCCCACTGGTGAAGCCGCGGAGCACGAGTAGATCGAGAACGACGACGACGAAGATGAGCGCCGCACCGGCGAGGATCAGCGCGGTTCGGCGCGAGCGGGCGAGCGCAGACAGCGCAAGCGAGAGGCTGAGAATCGTCAGCCCGAACAGAATCGTGAGGACGAGAAACCGGGCGAAGATGATCGGCGAATCGATCCCCTGCTGGGTCGCTAGAAGCGAGGGCGTCTCTGTCGTCGTCACCGTCAGATAGCCGCCGACGAGCACCAGCGGAACTGTAAGCATCGCCACGAGAGCGATCGCTCGGCCCAGGAAGATACCGAGGACGTACTGACTCGACGTGAGTGGATAGGTGTCGAGAACGGCCAGTTCGCCACGCTGTGTGTCGGATGCGATCGGCCGGTACCCCACCGCCAGCGCGACCGTCGGGACGAGCAGTTCGATGGGAAGCAGCAGATCCGCGATCGTCGGCAGATACCGAGGCTCACCGCCGGTGATGCCGAGACCGACCACGACCGCCAGAAAGCCCGCAAACAGCGCGAGATAGCCACGGGCCCGGGCGACGGTGAACAACTCTCGCGTCGCGACCACCTGAATCGGGTTGGGACGGGAGTTCGTGTCGGCCGTCATCGGTCGCCCTCCCCGATTACAGTAACGCCATCGGCCGATCCGTCGACGAGAGACTCGAAGGCCTCCCGCAGCGTCGCCGCGCCCTCTCTGTCGAGGAGGGCGTCTGGCGGCGCTGTCTCGACGAGTCGACCGGCTTCGATGAGAGAGACTCTGTCACAGGACTGCTCGGCCAGTTCCAGATCGTGGGTGGTGTAGAGGACAGCCGCTCCAGCCGCCGCAAGCGACTGGGCAACGTCGATGGTCTGCCTGCGCATCCGGGGGTCGAGCCCGCTGCCGGGTTCGTCGAGCAACACGATCGGCGGATCGCCAGTGATAGCTTGTGCCAGTCCGAGCAGTCGGGTCATGCCACCCGAGAGGTCTTCCACCCGTCGATCAGCCGCATCACCCAGGCCGACGCGGGACAGCAGAGCCGCGGGGTCGTCGTCGGCCAGCGCAGCGTAGAACTCGATCGTCTCCATCGCAGTAAACGACGGTCGGAAGTCGGGTTGCTGAGGCAGGTACCCGATCGTCCGGAGCTGGTCGTCCTCGTCGACGGAGACAGTCCCGGCAGTGGGCTGGATGATCCCCGCGAGCAGTCGGAGCAGCGTCGTTTTCCCGGAGCCGTTGGGGCCGATCAACGCGTGGAGCGTCCCGGCGTCGAGTTGGAGCGACACGTCCTCGACGACTGCGACAGAGCCGAATTCGCGGGTGAGTCCCTCGGCAGTCAGCACTGTCTCCTCGTCTGTACGATCCGTCGATGGCAGTGTTTGCTCAATCGTCATAGGTGCGTTCGAGTTCGTCGATCGTCCGGGGGCGGACAGGCTCCGAGCGGGGAGCCGTATCCAGTATCTCGCTCTGCCGTGAGCCAGCGACAGTGTCTCGGACGACTTCGAGTGCTGTCGCCGCCGGCGAGGAGGCGAGCGTGCCGACGCCGTCGGCGTTGAGATTGGAATCGAGTGGTGCTGTCGGGGAGTACGGGCCGTCGCTGAACGCCGCTGGTCGACCCGACCAGTAGTTGCCCTCACCGTCGTGATTCCAGATCCGCAACGGCCCGGCACCGACTTTGACGGGCTGATCGTTCGCGACGAAGTCGTTTTTCACGACGCGATTCGAGGGACGGATCGTCCCGGTCCGAAAGCCGAGTTCGTTGCCGTACAACACGTTTCGTTCGTACAGCGAGCGATCTGTTCCGCCCAGAACCCCGCGATGGTTGTCCGCGAGCGTGTTCTCCGCGACGTAGGTGTGAGTGCCGCTGAGATCGAGTCCCGACGTGGAGTTTCGGATATCGTTGCCGACGACGGCGTTACCGCTCGGGTTGGTCATGATCGTCGCACCGCCGAAGGCCGCATCTCGGGCGACGTTGTCGGCGATCAGCGAGTCAGACGTGTACATCAGATGGACGCCGTAGCGATTCGAAACGAACCGGTTGTTCCGGATAACCGATCCACTCCCACGGTGGATGTAGATCCCATCTCGGCCGTCCTCGAACGTCGAGTTCTGCACCACGACCGGCGAGCGAATCGAGAGCACGCCCATGAACCCATCCCGGTGGTCGTCACTCCCGAGGACGCTGATTCGCTCGACGACAGCGTCTTCGACATCTCGGAGGACGACCCCACTGGTCGGTGTCTCGATGTCGAGGTCGGCGAGGTACAACTCGGAGACATTCTCGGCCTCGATGGCCGCGTCGCTGTGTCCGTATCCCGCTTCGATGAACGCGTCCCACTGCTCCTGGTCGACCTCGCCCTCGTCGGGGTCTGTCGAGGGGCCGACACCCTCGATCGAGAGGCCGGTGATCGCGACTCGATCACTCGTGACAGCGATCACCGACCCGTTGCCGTCGCCGCGGATCGTCGCGTCGGGCCCCTCGATCGTCACCGGGCGGTCGATCCGGAGTGGCTCCTCGTACTCGTAGGTCCCGGCCGGCACGCGAATCGTCTGTCCCGGTTCTGAGTCGTTGATCGCCGCCTGAATCGTCGGGGCGTCTTGGCCGACGGCGAGGGAGTCGTTGCGGTCTGCAAGCGGCCGACCGGCTGCGACCTGCTCGTCCCCGTCAGTCCGCATCGTCTCGACGCGGTCACGGACGAGTCCCGCGTGATCGATCTCGATGTCCCGGGATTGCGCCGTCTCCCAGTCGATGATCTTCCCGCCGTATGCCTCTTGGAACGCCTCGGCCTCGGCCCGCGAACTAAAGGGGAGTACTGCGTCGCCCGCGGGCGTCCGGGCCGCGCTGTCGACGACGAAGAGGGCATCCTGTGCGCGGACCCAGTCGGGATCACTCGCAGTCCGTGGATACCCCTCCGCGGTCACTGTCGGCTCCGTGCCCGCGTAATCGGAGACGTAGATCGCAACGGGGCGGCCGAATTGCTTGGCGTGGCCGGGTCGCTGGAGTTCGTCGATCATGTGCCCGACGCCCTGGTAGCCGACGATGAACTGATACTGTGCGTGGAACACCTCAGCTCGGGGAATCGTCGCCCCTTCCGCCCGGAGAACCTGCTCGCTCTCGGAGGACATCCCGGCTTTGATCGTGTCGTCGAACGGAACGGGATCCGGGGTCGCCCCCTCCGCACCGATGACGAACACGCCGACGGAAACCGCAACCACGACGAGACCGACAGCGAGCGCTGCGCGACGGTGACTCGACCGAGCGACCGAACCGAATATCGAGGTCACTGCTCGAACCTGGCCGCGCTGACGACCTTAGTTCGTTGGTACGACTGCCGAACTGTCGCGGTGTTCACACCCATCACGGCTATGCTGTCTGCCGGTTCTGCAGCGAGTCGATCAGGCCGCGATTGATCTCCTCGAACTCGTATCGTGTGCCGTCGTACGTCTCCGCGAACGACTCCGCATCCGAGGGGTCGGAGAAGGGATGGAGCGCAGCCCCCATCCCACCCAGTGCGTCGCTCTCGCCGACGTAGGTGAGTTCGGTCGCCGCGGCGAAGCTATCGGCGCTGGTCGGCGCCGGCATCACCGGCCGCGAACTGTCTTCGGGCAGGTCCCACTCGACGCTGCTGTAGTCGGTGACGTAGATCACCTCGGCCGTCCAGCCACGCTCTCGGCGCTCGAAGTGGTACGGAAAGAGCCCGGAAACCAGCGTGTGAAACCACGCCAGATTCGCTTCGGAATCCGCGTCGCTGTCGTCGTGGTCCTCGTGGACGGTACGGACGGCTGCAGAGCCAGCGACTGGCTCTGGCTGTTCGTCCTGATAGAAGATCTGTCCGTTCGGGCCCCCGTGGGCACCGATTTCCATTCCGCCCTGATAGTCGTATTTCGTCCCGGAGAGCGCGACAGGGTCGGGAGCGTCCTCGGAACCGGAGTCGGTACCGAGACAGCCAGCCAGCGAGCCAACGCCGAGCGCTGCTGCGGTGCAGAGCGCGGTTCGTCGATCCATTAACTAGGTACTCCCAGCCCCGGCAAAGGTGATTCTGGTACTGTTCTCGAATCGGCCGGGGGACGCGACCGAGCGCCGATCAGCCGTCGAGCAACTCGTCGGTGAGCCGCGAGAAGCGGTCGACGACGCGGTCGAGCAGGTGTGGTTCGATCTCGCGGAGCAGCCGGTAGATCGTTTCTTTCTCGCAGAGCGTGACCACGACGCGGGCGCTCTCGTCGTCCATCGGCTGTTTCTCGACGACATCGTGGTCGGCGAGCCGTGAGAGATGCCATTCGACGGTACTCCGCGCGAGATCGAGTTTCTCGGTGATCTCCGCGGGTGCCGCGGGTTCGTTGCGCAGCAGATAGAGGACAATCTCACGGCTGGTTTCCCGACGGAGCAGCGCGATCGCTTCCCGTTCCCACGTCGAGAATGTGGGCGGGTAGTAGTGTGTCCGCCCGGCGATAGACTCCTTGTCGAGTTTCCCCGACCGGACCAGTTTCCGGAGATGGTACTGGGTCTGCCCGGTCGCGATATCGAGTTGTCTCGTGATATCGTTGAAGTGAATCCCGGGTTTCCTGTTGATACAGTCACGGATTCGTGACCGTGTGTTGGACACTAGCTGGTCACCTATTCAGAGCTAGACGAGCAGCGTATCTAAACAGCACGGTTGAGTCCCATTCGATCAAGAACCGCTCGGGATGATGCGGTCGGGATCAAGCGGCCGTTTCGAGAGTTATACCTCGGGATTGATGGGCGTGGGTCTAGAAGAACACTGTATCATGAGTCTGCAGATCACGTCGGTCGTGGCACTCCACAGCGGCGGTGCGGGCGTCGAGGGGTCGCTGCTCATCCTTGGCGTCGTCTTCCTCGCCAGCATCGGGACCGGAGTGTTGTTCGCGGTGAGTCTGCTGGCCTATCGGCAGCGCCGGTCGATGCGGTATCTGCTCATCGCGGTGGCTGTCGGCGCCCTGTTTCTGCGTTCGATCATCGGCGCCGGCACGGTGATGGGGTACACCCCGATGATGATCCATCATCTCGTCGAGCACACCTTCGATTTCCTGATCGCGGCGCTGATCCTCTACATCGTCCTTCGGAGTGGCCCGACAGACACCGAACCGTCGGCGGAACCGATTTCTGCTGACGGCGGGAGTCGGCCCGACGAGTCAACGACGGAGGAGTGACAGGTTGTCGACCGAGAGCGAAAGTCATTAACCCCGCTGCCGCGCAAAGATAAACTGAGCCAGGATGGCCGAACGGTAAGGCGCACGCCTGGAAAGCGTGTTCCCTTTGGGATTCTGGGTTCAAATCCCAGTCCTGGCGTTTTTGCCACGAACAGCTTGTGAGTGGCAAAACGGCGAACGCAGGGATTTGAACACGCGAGCCGCATGCGGCCGAACGGAGTGAGGCCGACCGTCTCGCATCTGTTCAAACACCGCAGGACGAAGTCCTGCGAGGATCGCAGACGCGAAGCGTCTGCTCACTCCCAGTCCTGGCGTACCAAGCGAGATTTGAACGGAGTGAAAATCTCGAAGTGCCGAGCGGGGAAGTATGACCCGCGAGGCGGTTTCTGTCGAAATCGACCGACGAGCGAGGCTTCTGCACTTGCAGCCCCGTTTCCACTTCGAAACCCAGGCTGTTTAGCCGCTTGACATCTTAGAGAGGGCGAGAAGATGGCAGATTCAGACCGAACGTACGACCTCGTCGTGTGGGGTGCGACGGGCGTCGCCGGACGCCTCGTTGCAGAGTATCTCACTGAACAGTACACTCCGGAGGAACTCTCGCTGGCACTCGGCGGGCGGAACGAGAACAAACTCGACTCCCTCGAATCCGAACTGACCGACCAGAGCGAGCAGTGGGACGAGGTGCCCATCGTACTCGGGGACGCAACCGATCCCGAGAGTCTCGAAGCACTCGCAGCGCAGACACAGGTCGTCTGTACGACCGTCGGCCCGTACACGAAGTACGGCAGCCCGCTGGTCGAGGCCTGTATCGACGCCGAGACCGATTACTGCGATCTAACCGGCGAGGTGAACTGGGTCAGAGAGACCGTCGACCGGTACCACGATCAGGCGGTCGAGTCCGGAACCCGGATCGTCCATAGCTGTGGCTTCGATTCCGTCCCCGCAGATCTGGGGACGCTGCTCGCACAGAACTTCGCCCGCGAGGAGTTCGGCGCGCCCTGCGACATGGTTCGGATCTACGTCGAAGACACCAAAGGCGGCGTGAGCGGCGGCACGCTGGCCAGCTTCGGCGAACTGTTCGAGGCTGCCTCGGAAGATCCGATCGTCCGCCAGACCCTCCGGAATCCGTATTCGCTGGCACCGCCGGGTGAACGCGACGGTGTCGATCCGGGTGAGCAACGACTCCCGCGGAACGACCGACTGCGCGGGTCCTGGACAGCCCCATCGCCGATGGCGCCGGTCAACGAGCGGATCATCCGGCGCAGTAACGCGCTGCTTGAGTACCCCTACGGCCGGGAGTTTCGCTGTTCCGAGGCCGTCACGACCGGGCGTGGACCCCTCGGTGCGACTGCCGCGACTGTGGTCGCCGGCGGTCTCGGGCTGTTCACCGCCGGAATGGCGATCAGCCCGATCCGTGACGGGATGCGGCAGTTCCTCTTTCCGGACCCTGGCGAGGGGCCGAGCGAAGAACAGATCGAGAACGGCCGGTTCACGGTGCGCGTTCGCGGGCGCGGAACGGGGCCGGACGGCCAGTTCACCGTCGAGTCGGTCATCGGCGCGGACAGAGATCCCGGATACGGCGCGACCGCGCGGATGCTCGGCGAGTCCGCGATGTGTCTGGTCGAAGACGACACCGACTCGCCGCTGTCCGGCGGCGTCCTGACGCCCGCCTCGGCGATCGGTGAGCCACTGGGAGACCGGCTTCGTGAGGTCGGATTTACCGTGACCGTCGACGAAGTGAGTGAGTGAAAGGACTCCATCCCGCTGCCTGCGCTGCCGGTCTAGTCAGAAACCTGGGGAGGAGGAACGTATTTTGTGGGAAGATACATGTGCTATCCCACACTAAATACAAACGATGAGTAAGAAAGCTGAGGCAGACGACCGTGGTCGGATCGTGATACCCAGTGAGATCCGAGAAAAGCACGGTGATCGATACCGTGTTGTCGAACTCGATGATCGGGTCGAACTAATTCCCCTGAAAGACGACCCAATCGAAGGATTCCGCGAGGCTGTCGGTGACGCCTTCGATGAGAAATCAATCGCCGAAATCAAGCGCGAAGCCCGTGAGGGTGCCCACGAGAACGCCCTCAGAGACGGGAGCGACTCTGAATGATCTACGCTGATACCGACTTTTTTATTGCGCTGGTCAAAGACGACGACTGGCTGCAAGAACGTGCCGCGACAATTGCCAGTGAGAACGACGGGGATATCTACACCTCGCGGGCGACGCTACTCGAATTGTTAGTGATTTCTGACCGATTCGAGTTCGACCGGATGGAAGCACTCAGCTACGCACTCGAGATTGCGGAGGTTCCAGAGGATGAGACAGTACTGTTCCAAGCAGCGGATTACATGGACCAGTACGATCTGACTGCATTCGACGCATATCATATTGCCTACGCCGACGAAGAGCCGATCATTTCTTCGGATAACTCGTTCGACGAGGTTACCGAGAATCGGATTCCGATTGAAGAACAAGGCGAATGAAAGATCGCCAGAATCCGCCCCGGATCAACTGCAACGCGAATATACTGAACGATGCCAACTGGTGAGATTGCCAGCCAGAGTTAAGTGTGCGTTCGAGTAACACACGACTGTATGCAGGACGGCTGGATTCCACTGGAGTGTACGGATTGTGGTACAGAGTTGGAGTACAGTCCGGCAGACCTTCCGCCGACCGGCAACGAGTTTACCTGTGAGAATTGTCAGTCGACAGGGCCGGTTTCCGAGTTCATCCAGACACAGGAGGGGCTTGAAATACTCGAAGAGTTTCACGCCTGAATCATCGATACGGCGGATCCCCAGTACTCGCCGGCGGACGTAACGGCAAAGAGGGGGGCCGTCGTACGCCCGGGTATGTCGACCAGCGAGGACACACCGACCGTGCCGATCATCTGCCCGGAATGTGAGACGACGACCCGAATTCCGGTCGACGATGTCGCCGACAGTCTCGAACGGCACAACGAACAGTTGCATGATGGCGAGGATGTCGCGCACATCGACCCGGACATCGCCGAGCAGATACAAGACATGGTCGCGGAGGACCTCGGCTTACTCGACTGAGTCGCCGGCGATCCTGACAGCATCGCCCACGCGATCGACTTGCAGTTCGTATCCGAACGTCTCCAGCAGCGCCAGGTGGGAGTCGACGTGGTCGGTGATCTCGGGGATCTGCATCTCGCCGCCGGCGAGTGCGAGAAAGAGCAGCAGTTGGTCGGCGAGATGGCGGTCAACGACAGCCGAGGAATCGTGGAAGTCGATCGCCTCGGAGACCGCTGCGTCGGCCACGTCTTCGGCTAGCAGTCCGCGTTCACCGAGGGCGTCGAAACTCACCCGCGAGTGGTCGTATTCGAGTTCGACCACGAGTGCGGAGCCAGTCGATTCCGCGACGGCAGAGCGCGTTTCCGTCGTGAACACGTCGATGCCGTGCTCGGTGAGCGATTGGCGGGCCGTCTCCGCCTGCCGACGCGCGACTTCGCTGTCGGCGAGATCTGTCGAGGCGAGTGAGTAGATCCGAGCGCCGCGGAGCGCACCACGCTCGGCGAGTGAGAGGCAAGTGAGCGAGGACGGCGAGAGATGCAGCGTCGCCCGGCCACCGCCGGCGGGGTAGAACCCGGTTCGGTGGCGGTCGATGGCGGCATGCAGGCCGAATTGCCGGTAGAAGGGGTGTTTCGTCCGCTGGTGGCCGAGCAGCGGCGGGGACCACTTGACCTCGGTCCCGCCGGTGGCCGTCACCGCGAGCGGTTCGTCGAGCGCAACAGCCAGCCCCAGCACTGCATCGAACAGTAGTGAAATGCTCCCCGCGGTCCCGATGTCGGTGGTGACGTGGCCGCCAGCCAACGCTCCGGGAGAGAACTCGATGGTTTTCCCGCCCTGTGCTGCGCCGACAACGCTCGCGTTCGAGATGTCGGCGAGCGTGTCGACGACAGCGAGGTGCTGTGGTTTGAGTCCTGGATCGGGACGATTGGTACGGATTCCGGAGAGACGGATCGGCTGGTCATCGATCACAGCGAGTGCGAGCGCCGACCGGAGGACCTGGCCGCCGCCGGCCGAGCCGTCGATATCGAGCACAGTGAGAGTTCGAGAGATCGAAACAAAATACTTATCGACGAGACTATCAAGGAATCTACTCGTTGATTCACAGTACGATCCCAACGTGTCAGTACGGATCGTACTCTGCAACAGATAGTACCGGCTGGATCTCGTCTTTCCAGAAGTGCTTTTCTGCGGTCGCAAATGTCCCACCGTGTTCTCGTGCGGACGCGGCAATCAGGGCGTCTGGATGGTCTGCTGGGACACCACGACTCATCAGTTCCTCCTGTAACGAAACAGCTTCGTTGGCTGTCTGCTCGGTGACATCGAGAACGTCCATCGATGTGAGAACTGCCTGTCGCAGTTCCTGTGGGGACTTCTCGATATATCCGTGAACACACCCCATGTAGGCCTCATAGAGAACGATCGACGGAACTGCCCACGCAGTCTGCTCGTACTGGTGGAGGAACTGACGGGCTGTATCCTTCCCGTCTAGATAATCGCTGAGGAGATTGTTATCAAAAACCAACATTATTCCAGTTCGTCGATATCGTCTTCCACATTTCCTCGCATCTTTTCTCGAACCGTATCCATCGCCTCTCTCGTGTCAGTATCCGTCTCCGAGAGAACGCCAAATCCGGCCCACTTGTCGCGTTCTGTGAGTCGGATAATGACATCTTCGTAGCTTTCGCCCTCGCGCTTGTACAGATCGAGACGCTGCTTTGCCTCGTCTGAAACTCGGATGGAAGTATCACCCATATCATGCGTATACGCATACGCATACATAAATTCTATCCTGTTGTCCAACATCAAGAGTAAAAAGAGGTCACTCTCAGCGACGGACGTAGACGCCTTCTGTTCGGCAGTATTAGGTGGCCGCCGCGCAGAGAGCGAGATATGGGAACGGAGAAACTGGACGCGCTGATGGAACGCCTCGGATCGCAGGCGGAGTCGGATCGTCCGGCCGCAGAAACGCCCGATATCGGGATCATCATGGGCTCGGACTCGGATCTCGACGTGATGGCCGGTTCTGAGGAGGGGCGGCCCGGGGCGTACGACTGCCTGACCGATCTGGGCTTCGAGGAACAGACTGATTACGAGAATCCGCCGGACTCGGAGTACACCTTCGAGACCTACGTCGTCTCCGCACATCGCACGCCGGAGTTGATGTACACCTACGCCGAGACCGCCGCCGACCGGGGGATCGACGTGATCATCGCCGGCGCGGGCGGCAAGAGCGCGGATCTGCCGAACATGACCGCCTCGATTGCCTACCCGCTGCCAGTCATCGGCGTCCCAGTACAGGAGAAATCGCTGCAGTCGGTGATCGGAATGCCACAGGGCGCGCCAATTGTCGCCGTCGATGCCGGGAAGTCGTTCAACGCTGCGCTGTCGGCGACGCAGATTCTCGCTCGCCAGCACGACGAACTGCGCGAGCGACTCGAAGGCTACCACGAGGACCTGAAAGACGGCGTCGGCGAGGTTTCGACGGAACTGCACGACCTCGGAACACCGGCGTTCAAAGACCAGCGGTGATCGACGGCACGGTGTAGGCGCCGAATTCGGAACAATATAGAAGGTCGTGGCAGCCAAACTAGCAGTAGAGCACGGGGAACGAGGACACATGTCACAGCAATCACCAGAGTCCACGTCGGCGTACGACCGATTCGCGACGGAGGTACGCCGGTACAACGTCGGGATCACGGAAGTATCGCCATCGGGGGTCACCGCGGCAATCGAGGAGGCCATCGAACAACCAGCAGTCGGAACCGCGCTGCCGTGGGAGGGTGTCGAACTCCCAGATAGCGTCGCGATAGAACCGACTGCGGCGGATCTCGATGCAGCGACGACCGGCGTCACGGCCGCAGAACTCGCGGTTGCCGAGTACGGAAGTATCCTCCTCCGGACGGACGAAGCGGGGAGCGAGCCAGTCAGCCTGTTCAACGACCTCCACGTCGCGGTGTTGCGCGAGGAGGATATCGTCCCGGATATGACCGCAGCCTTCGAGCACATCGGTGCGCGGGCTCGTGAGGACCGTAGCTCCGCGATTCTCGCGACTGGGCCGTCGGCGACCGCGGACATGGGAGCACTCGTACAGGGCGCACACGGGCCGAAAGCGGTCGAACTGATCATTATCTCATGAGCTCACAACGTGACAGCAAAGCCGAGCACATTCGGCACATCATGGCGACCGAGGGAGAAGCGGTCGGAACGAACACCCGTGGCTTCAACGCCGGACGGTACGAATCCGTCGCGAAACTCGAAGACTACGAGGGGCTGAAAGACGAGGCGCGGGCGATCAAGGAAGACGCCATCGAGCGCCTGCCCGAACTCATCGACGACCTCACCGCGACCATCGAAGCGAACGGCGGAACCGTCTACATCGCCGAAGACGCCGCCGACGCCAACGAGTACATCGCAGAACTCTGCGCCCAGCAGGACGCAGAGCGACTGGTCAAAAGCAAGTCGATGACCAGCGAGGAGATCGAGGTCAACGAACATCTCGAACGCGAGGGCGTCGACGTGGTCGAGACCGACCTCGGTGAGTGGGTCCTGCAGGTCGCCGAGGAAGCGCCGAGTCACATCGTCGCACCGGCGATTCACAAGTCCCGGGCAGAGATTGCAACGCTGTTCAACGAGTACTTCGAGCCCGACGAGGAACTCGAAACCGCCGAGGAGCTGACGATGTTCGCCCGCGAGCAGTTGGGCGAACTGATCAAAGACGCCGACGTGGGCATGACCGGCGCGAATTTCATCACCGCCGACTCCGGGACGATGGCGCTCGTCACGAGTGAGGGTAACGCCCGCAAGACGGTGACGGTGCCGGACACCCAGATTGCAGTCGCCGGCGTTGAGAAGATCGTTCCGACCGTGGAGGATCTCCAGCCATTCATCGAACTGATCGGTCGCTCCGGGACGGGCCAGGATATCACTAGTTACATCTCGCTTTTGACCCCACCCATCGACGGGCCGACCGTCGATTTCGACGATTCCGAATCGCCGATTGCTGGCGACGGCGAGGAGCGAGAGTTCCATCTCGTGCTCATCGACAACGGCCGGATGGCGATGCGCGAGGACGAGGATCTGAAGGAGACGCTGTACTGCATCCGGTGTTCGGCCTGCTCGAACACCTGCGCGAACTTCCAGTCTGTCGGCGGCCACGCCTTCGGCGGGGAGACCTACTCCGGCGGCATCGCGACGGGGTGGGAAGCCGGCGTCCACGGGCAAGACTCGGCGGCGGAGTTCAACGACCTCTGTACCGGCTGTTCGCGGTGTGTC
Source organism: Halovenus anhuiensis (assembly GCF_037080055.1). NCBI lineage: Archaea > Methanobacteriati > Methanobacteriota > Halobacteria > Halobacteriales > Haloarculaceae > Halovenus > Halovenus anhuiensis. The sequence continues at coordinate 551,295 of NZ_JBAOJI010000002.1, read as the reverse complement.
GAGGCCTGCCCCGTAAACATCGACATCCCGTGGATCAACACGGTCGTCCGCGACCGGATCAACGACGACGAGGATGTGCCGATGGACTTCCTCGTCGACGGGTTGACGCCAGATACAGAAACGTCCGGGCCTGGGCTGCAGAAGCGACTCTTCGGCAACTTCGAGACGCTCGCGAAGATGGGCAGCACGTTCGCACCCCTCTCGAACTGGGTAGCGAACTCCGCGCCGGTCTCTCGGGTCCTCGAAGAAGTCGCCGGCGTCGACCGGCGGCGTGACCTCCCGGAATTTCAGCGGACGACGCTGGTCGAGTGGTTCGAGAATCGGGAGACGATTCCACCGGCCGATCCCGACCGGAAAGTCGTCCTCTACCCCGATCTCTACACCAACTATATGATGCTCGACCGCGGGAAAGCCGCCGTCCGAACACTGGAAGCGCTGGGCGTCGAGGTTCTCATCCCGCCAGTTCCCGGATCTGGCCGCGCACCGCTGTCGCAGGGGATGATCGACACTGCACGCTCGAAAGCTGAAGGCGTCTCCGAGGAACTCGGCCCGTACATCGACGAAGGCTACGATGTTGTCGTCATCGAACCCAGCGATGTTGCGATGTTCCGCGGTGACTACGACCGCCTGCTCGGCGAGGACCGCGCCGAGCCACTGGCAGAGAACAGCTACGAGATCATGGAGTTCGTCTACGGCCTACTGGCGAATGGCGCTGATCCGTCGGCGCTGAACACCGCCGACGGCGAGACGACCGTCGGCTATCACTCACACTGCCAGCAGCGGACGATGGGCCTGGCCGAGTACACCCATCAGGTGCTCGACCAGTGCGACTACGGTATCGAGACCAGCGACGTGGAGTGCTGCGGGATGGCCGGCTCGTTCGGCTACAAGGAGCAGTACTACGACCTCGCGATGGATGTCGGCTCGAATCTCGAAACACAACTCCGAGAGATGGACGCAGACCGAGTCATCGCCAGCGGCACCTCCTGTACGGACCAAATTGGCGACCTGCTCGGGGCAGAGCCAGATCACGCCATCGAGTTGATCGCACCGAAGTGAGCGGAGGAGTCACGCTGGCTGAACGAAAACTGAGACGAGGCCGCCGCCGACGACGGCGAGTCCACCGAGACCGAAACAGACGAACCAGAAGGGAATCCGCTCGACGACTCGCATGAGCAGATCGATAGTCAGGTAGCCGACGACGGCGCTGACAGAGAGTGCAACGAGTGCGGCCGTCGGGCTGATACCTGGCAGGCCGCCCGAACTGGTGACGGTCAGCGCCGCGGCACCGATACTCGCAGGAATCGAAAGTAGGAAAGACAGCCGAAAGGCCGCCGGCGGGTCGTAGCTCCGGAAGAGTAGCGCACTGGAAGTCATCCCCGAGCGGGAGATACCGGGGAGAATCGCCAGTCCCTGCACCGCGCCGACGAGAACCGAATCGAGCAGCGTCGGCGTCTCTCGCCCGCCCATCGAGACCGATTCCGAGGCAATCTGGACGACGCCGGTGAGGATCAACAGAACGCCGATAGCCGCGATGAACACGCCGCCGGTAAGTTGGCCGGCCAAGTCAACGGCGAAGATATAGAGTGGAATCCCGACGATTCCAGTCAACAGACAGGCGACGACGATGTAGGAGACGAGTGCATTCTCCTCGGCGTAGGCCCGCTGTGGTCGCCAGCCGGGCAGCGATCGGGTGGCGAGCGCGATGTCCTCGCGGTAGTACGTCGCGGCGGAGACGGTCGTCCCGAGTTGCAGAAACAGTGCTAATTGCAGCGCAACGGCGGGATCAGTGCCAGCGATGGAGAGAAACAGCGAGAGATTCCCCTGACTCGATACGGGCAACCACTCGACGATGCCCTGGACGATACCGGCCAGCACCGCGACGACGAGGTCCGTCTCAGTCACAGCTATCCGTCTGATTCGAGGTTACTTAAACGAGTTGCACTTCAGCGGTGCTATTCAGGGCTCGTCGTCAGCCGACTCACTGTTGGCATCCTCGGATTTACTCTGCCTGTCCGGCGGTTCGGGCGGCTCGAAGGCTGCAACGAGCAGTCTGACGAGCCGTGTCTGTCGGAGTTCCGCCCACGACTGGCTGTTTCGACTCCCGACGAGGGCGCAGATTGCAAGCAGGGCAGTGAAGACGACGAGCTGAGCTGACGTGGTTGGGCTGAGTGCGATTCGCCCGCCCAGCACGAGGGCGAGACCTCCGAGGAGTGCGCTTGCCACTTGGACTGGCCGGTCAGCGAGAAGACGGGAGCCCTGGCCTGCTAGCCTGACGGACGAAGCGTGCTCGCCGATTGTCGCCAACCGGGTAACGAACCAGTCGATCACTGCCAGAACTGGCCCGACAGTCCACGTTTCTCGGAGATCGATCACGATCACGTCCGGATCTGGCTCCGCAGTCAGCCAGCGGTAGAGCCACGACGCTTCGATCCACGTTCCGAGGAGCCCGACGAAGGCGAACAGAACCGAGCCAGCAACCAGCGAAGAAGAGTCTCCAGCCGTCCCTCCCTCACGAGTCGTTTCGGCGGCACGGGCAGATGCGGCTGCTTCCGGTTCTGTGGAGTCAGCAGAGTCCGGACTCTCCAGACGGCGAGACACCACCTCCCGGAGACGAGCGTACAGTCTCGCAGTCTGTGACTGGCGGACGAGGCTGACGGCAGTCGAGCCGCGGAGGATGTTACGCATTATCTCGTGTCAAGTTCGGAGACTTCGACAGTGACCCGGAGTTGTCCGAGTTCGATCGGGATCGTATCGCCGGTGTGGAGCGGTTCGCCGCGGAACTGGATTGAGCCATCGTCGAGCCGTTGAACCCGCAGTTCCGTGTCGAGTTCGACATCGAGATTCCGTGGGTGATCACGGAGGTAGAGGTTTCCGTCCTGGGTTTCGACGAGGACTTCGGTCGGCTCTGTCGTTTTCGAGACGATTTCGAGGGTGGTTTCGTCGCCGATCTGTTCGGTCTGTCCAACCGTAATCGCAGATGACAGCTCTGGGCGGACGTCTCTGAGTGTGAGCGTTGCAGTGATCGCCTCCGGTTCACCGGCCTGTTCGAGCGTGCCGCGGCGGATAATCTCTCCGGAGAGATCGTATTCGGCTGTTTGGATCGGGATCGATTGCCCGAGGCGCAGTTCTTGATTGCCGAACAGGACTGTTCCGTCTCGGTCCCGCGTTACTGCGGAGACACCGAGAAGCACCCGTCGCTGGTCGGGTTCGTCCGTCGCATAGATCGTCGTCGATTCGATACGGACCAGCGTCTCACCGCCGAGTCGGTACTGATCACCAGTATCGATATCGCCCACGATGTTCGTTGGCACGGTCGTTTCGAGCAGGAACGGCCGTTCCGTGGTTTCGATCGTACTCGTTTCGCGATTGGCGACGTTACCGGTCAGCTGGTAACTGTTGTTGCGGAACAGAACGGTCTCTCCGACCTGAAGCGATGAGCCGCTGAACTGAACCCCGCCACGGTCGATCGTCTGTGCTGAGACGCCGACGAGGAGCGTCCTTGCACTGCGGTTCATATTCGGGAACTGCTGGAGCGCGGTGATCTCTGCGACTGTTTCTCCAGCGATCTGGTACTGGTCGCCGATGCTCACTTCGTCGGCAGTACCGGCGGGGACGGTCGCCTCCATCGTGAACTCGGTCTGCTGGGTCGGCAGTTCCTCGCCCGAGCGCTGGATCTGTGTGAGTTTGCCCTTGACGCTGTACTCCGCAGTCTGGAGCGGAACACTCTGTCCGACACGGAGTTCAGTATTACCGAGTTGGAACGAGTCAGCAGACGTACTTTCCGAGGCAGAAACGGTCCCGCGTATGGTGGCACGGACGATGACATTCGTCCCTCCGCCGTTGTCGTATCGATAGACGTCGGTGATCGTCGCCGGCTCATCGCTTCCCCGTGGTTCGAACGTGTCTCCAGCAGTGATCTGTTCAGCGATGAAATCTGGCTGTGTTCCGAGATCCATCGTTACGTGACGCGTCTCCATTGTAGTCTCAGTATCGTCCGATGATCCCGAGAGCAGCAATGCCGCACCTGCGACAATAACCGCGAGAACGAGCAGGATGACTAGCAGATCGACGATATTGACCAGTCCGAACAGCCGGCCCTCGTCGTCGAGGAGCGTCATCTCTTCGTCTTCGCCTAATCCACTCATTGCTCCACAGTTGTCTGGGTGTTTTCAAAAATCCTGTTATAACGAATTGTTAACTTGCGAACGGGCAAGCATAATCGATTAGTCGCTCGGAATTGAGCAGACAAACGAATGGAGAGACGCTACCGGATCGTTTTCATCGGAATCTTTGCATTCCTCACGCTGGGACTGTGCATTCACTTCGGTGCGTCGTACGACCAGAACTGGCCGCATCCGACCGGGGATCAGTTGGGGGAAGACCCTGACGGCTGGGACGGCGAGCGCGTCCTGTTGTTCGGCGAGGTGGAGGAACAGACTACTGACGGGTTCGTGATGATTGTCGAAGACGACAGCGAAACCGTCGTTCGGACGGTGACTGTTCAGGGGACAGACACTGCTGTAGAAGTCGGTGGCGTGGTGCAGGTCTACGGACGCCTCTCCGAACAGGGAACGAGACAACGGGCCGAGTCTGTCGTCGTCGTCAACGAAACGCCCGGCGACAGCCAGTACAAACTCGCGACATCACTGCTCGGCGGGCTGCTCGCAGCGGGGTTATTCCTGCGATACTGGAGAATTGACTGGCGGGCGTTGCGGTTCGTCTCACGTGACTTGCCCAAGACTGAGCGGGAGGCTACCAGTACGGAGGGGGATCACGATGGCTGAGTTGCTCTCGCACGTCCTGTTCGCCTTCGGATTATTCACGATTGTGGGGTGGGCTGTCGACTGGCTCGACCGCAAGTGGGTAGCAGTGGGAGCCGTCGGCTCGCTATTTCCCGATTTGAACCGGCTGGATCTGCTCATCGATGATTACACGGTGTCACAGATGCTCGGCGTACCGTTCGACTGGGGCGGATTATCGACCCTGGGCGGCGTCGTGCTGCTCGCAACGGCGGGGGCCGTGCTGTTTGCCTCCCGAGAGGAACGAGTTCGCGGATTCGGACTGCTGTTTGCCGGGGGAATCTCACACCTCCTCGTCGACGGCGTCAAAGGGTGGGCCGACGGGGCGGGAAGCACACCCCTGTATCCGCTGTCGTGGTGGCGGCCGCCGACGCCGGGCTTGTACGTCTCCTCAGATCGGTGGGTGCTCGGCATCGCCGTCGTGTTCGGGCTGGTCGTGTTTCTTCTGGATCGGAGAGTTATTTCGGACTGAGTTTTACGGACGATTCTGTCGCGTTTACGGCGCTGTCGCTGCCGACTCGTCTGTTTGTGGGTCGAACGGGAGATTGATTACGAGTTCGTCGAACCAGACCACCGGACGCTTACTCTGCCCATCCTCCTCGAAGAAGATGATACCCAACTGTGCGAGCTGACTGAGTTCCTCGTGGACGTTCTTTACGTCACGGCCGACAACCCGGGCAGTTTCGTTGATACTCGACGGTTCTTCTTTGCGGATCGCCTCGATGAGATCCAAGACCCGTGGCGTCAGCGTGTCCATGAGATCGTCGTAGCTCGTAAACGAGAGTCTCGGCGGAGACTCGGTCGCAGCACCTCCTTCGAGTGTCTCGATGTTGTCGGTAACGTCGTCGTGAAATTCGCTGGATGACAGTACTGTCACGACGAGGGTTGATTCGGTCCGGAGTTGTTCGCGCTCCATCGGATGTAGCGGCGGCGTGGTATCATTCATGTGTATCACCGTGGTGTCGTCGCTTCACTCGACCTCGAAGGCGGTCTTTGGGATCTCGGTCCAAAATCGAGTCCAGAGTTCCACCATTCCGGGGAATTCGATGATTTCAGGTACGGGATCAGGTGCGACGTGTAGTTCATGTCCTTTTGTATCTTCGTGGGAGTTGTCGTACCTCCGGATCGTCCCATCGTCCAGCGTTCGAGGAGGATCTGGCTCCGTCGCGCCGTAGTGGAGTTTGTACGCCCACCCAGACGGGTACGCATCGCTGTCCGTCCGCATGCAGAACACCCGGACGACAGTCCCGTCTGAGTACTTTCTCGCTTCTTGTATGCTGTCAAGATCGTCATCACTCAGCGAACCCATCCACAGCTATTGGTACGCAGGCCAATGAGATATGTCTATCGGTGAACTAATTGCGAAGAAACAGCCGCTCAACGTTCTGAGAACACGAGCAAATCCTCAACTTATACTATTCCTGATAGACTGAGCAGACTCGCTCGATTCCTTCCTCGAAGCTAATCTCGGGTTCCCAGCCCGTGGCCTCGCGCATCTTCGAGGCGTCGGCGCAGGTGTCGTGGACGTAGACATCTTCGGGGATGGGGTTCTCGACGTACTCCGGATCGATGTCCGTCCCGAGTTCGTCGTTGAGCATCTCGACGACCGTATTGAACGAGTAGCGGTCGCCGGTGCCGAGGTTGTAGACGCCGTCGAGTTCGTGTTCAGCCGCCAGCACTGTGCCACGGACGATATCGCTGACGTGGGTGAAATCCCGCGTCTGCTCGCCGTCGCCGTACAGGACCGGAGCCTCGCCGTTGGCGATATCGTCGGCGAACTGGGCGATGACGTTTGCGTATTCGCCTTTGTGCTCCTCTGCGCCGCCGTAGCCCTGATAGACCGAGAAAAAGCGTAGACCGGCCATCGACATGTCGTAGTGATTCGAGAAGTACTCGGCGTACTTTTCGCGGGCCATCTTCGAGGCCTCGTAGCCCGTGTTGACGTGGACGTCCATATCCTCCGGTGAGGGGGTCGTCTGGCTGCCGTAGATCGAAGAGGTCGAGGCGTAGACGACGGTCTCACAGCCATCCTGTCGGGCCTGCTCGACGACGTTGGCGAAGCCCTCGACATTGATGCGCGCACCGCGCTGTGGGTTTTCCTCGTGCATCGCGTACGAGGAGAGTGCTGCGAGGTGGAAGACAGTATCAACGTCAGTGGGGAGGTTCTCTTCGACGACGGATCGATCGTGGAACTCGACAGCGTCGTCGAGGTTCTCCGGTGTGCCAAGATACTGATCGTCGACGACGATCACGTCGTTGTCGGCAGCGAGCGTGTTCGCGAGGTTCGAGCCAATGAATCCTGCGCCGCCAGTCACGAGGACGCGCTCGTTTTCCATACGTGAGTAGTCGAGTATCGAGATCAAAAGACTTCTCACATGAAATCGGTTCGAGGGAAGTAACACGGCGCTGTCTAGAACGCCCAGATCGATACAACTGAACGAGGTGATGCGAAACAGTAGGTTAGGAACACTTATACGTCAGCTATAATGATACTCGTTTGACTTAATGACGAAGAACTCTCTGCTTGCTGATTGTACTACTTCGGTTGGTGTATTGGCTGTGCAGTACATCGCGGCCCTGTTCGGTTTCTTCGGCAGTGTGTCCCGGCGTTGCTATCCAGTGAGCGACGCTGGACGAGTGCAGAAAGACGACCGCGGCGGTGTCGGCCTGTACGCACTCATCGTGGTCGGTCTCGTGGTGGTTGGTGCGGCCGTATTTCTCGTCGTCGGCGGTGGCGTACTCGACGATGGCACCGACGACGGAGAAGTGAATGGTACCGACCCTGCGCCGGATCAGGATCCTCGGCCAGTCGATGACGGTTCCGACGAGAACGGAACCGAAGATTCGGGTAGCGAGGATGACTCCAACGGCGGTGCAGCGAACGACACTAAACAACCCGGCCCGCAGTACGCGACGATCAGTGGGTCAGTGAACGTGAGCGATCTCGGGCCGGCAGAGAAGGGTGCCGTTGGGTTGTACAATCGTTCGTCGGGGCGGTTCGTCGAACTCCACGATTTCGAGAACGGGAGCGAATTTACTTTCGAGGAGCTACCGCCCGGCCACACCTACGAACTGAGTGTCGAATCTGAGCGAGCACCTCCAGAGACACTGTCCGTGACGCCTGGGCCCAACGAGACGGTTCAGCGAGAAATCGAAGTCGGCCACGAATTCGAGGGGGCATACTCTTATGAGTCAAATTGGACAGTAGCGTATGAAGACGGGAGTGTTCTTGAGGATGGATATCAAGCAATTGACTCCGAAGGAAATGCATTTTCAAGTTGGGATGACCCGGCGGCCCAAGAGCGATATAAGAATCTCTATTTGGCTCGGAATAACAAGTCATACACCACTTTTGGACAGGGCGAGTGGGTAGAGTATGTAGGTCACTTCGAGTCGAACGAAACAACGAGTACGTACGTCATAAGACATGGGATCGGTGGTGTTGAGAAGAGAATATATCTTGGTGAGGTTACGGACCCCAAGGATGGGGATCCACTTTATGAGTACCAGATCTTGGCAGGAGCAATGCCATTTGACAACCGGGGGCCAATTCGAGTATACACTGAGCCAGAAACAGGCTATATCAGGTACGTAGAATTAGAATTATCTAAGTGGGAAGATAGTCGTATAACGAAAGATGAAGCGTGGGTGTACAACCATGAGAGTGAAGAAATTGTGGCGATTCCAGAAGATTTCCCGTTAGATGATCTCCCGAGCTAGCTGAGTGATTTTCTCACATTAACCGCCTGGTTTTTCACCACCTCCACCACCCCCGCCACCGCCATCACCGTCTCCGCCGCGGGTGATCTGTAGCTTCACGACACCAGAACCGCCGATATTGTCGCCGATATTGATCCATGCTTCGCCAAGCGTGCCCGAGTCCGCCTCGTAACCTGAGACAAAATTCCCACTTGTCTTGACATCGCCCTTGTCCTCCGCCCCGACGGTAGAACCCGGAGACGAGCCAGTCATGTGATCTGGTGAGGCGGCATACGGATGGTCTTCATCGGACATCGTGATCCACTCGGTTTGCGAGTACGCTTCTTCTGGGCTTTTAGCGATAGTCACCCGCCCGAAGTTGCGGTATTCGCCGGAAAGCATGTCGGTGTTTTCGACCGAGACTTCGTAGACGATGCAGTTATCCGGGGCATCGCATCCGCTACTGCTGCTGGACGAATCACCACCATTGCCGCCACCACCACTGCCGCCGATTCGCTGCGTTTCGCGGTCGTCTTCAGTGCGGGTATACAGTGTGTCGTCCGATGGTTCGTACAGGCCAGAACTGAAGTCGATGGTTCTAGATTCACCCGGATCGAGGGTAATATATCCTGCCGCAGTGTGCTCCCACGCCAGAGTTTCGTCGGGATCGAATGTGTACAGGGGGTTTCCTCTCTTTGTTTGCTCGCCAGTGTTTGTCACACGAAGGTCGATCGAGAGTGATTCTGACTCGCCGCTGGGAGTTCTGATGGTAAAGACCTCTGTGTCGATAATTTCGATATCGAAGTAGGCTGGCTGAAGCACCTCGGCAGTAGTAGTGTCATTACTGGTCTCGGACGCGACAGTTGCGGTGAACGGGCCATCGTCCGACTCGGAGGTGAACCAGGCGAGCATTGGCGGCCCCCAGATCGAGTCATCGAAAGTCTGTGTTTCACCGGGATCGAGCGTGATCGTCTCCGAGTCAACGGTCGATGGGCCGCCGGAGATGCTCAGTGAGATCTCCTGTGTGTCGGTGATGGAGTCAGTGTTCGTCACCTCGAATTCCGGCGCCCAGTACTGTCCCGCTTCGACGGTCTCAGCCGCGTCGGTGATCTCGACCTCGAAGGAAGCGATCTCTCTGGCAACGAGTTCGTGCCTCACTCGCCGGGCAGTCCCGTTGTCGTTTCGAACCACCGCCGAGATGGTGTGTTTGCCCACAGTGTCAGGCGAGAACTCGAGTGTATCCTCGAAAGAGTCCGTCTCCAGAAATTGCCCCTCGCGATAGTCTCCGTCGACGTACCACTCGACGGCAGCGAGTTCGCCGGCCGATGCAGACGCATTCAGGTCGATTCGAGCAGTGTCGTTCAGGTTTATCTCGTCTGGTCCAGAGAGGGTCGCGTTCGGAGCCGGCTGATCGAGAACGGTCACGTACAGCGTATCCGAAGCGATTCGGCCGGCCTCGTCCTCAACGGTGACGGTGACGTTGTACTGGCCGGGTTCCGTCGGGCGGAATTGCGTGAGTTCGCAGGTAGAACAGGCCGGCGTAGTAGTCGTCCCATCCGGGCGCTCGATACGCCACTCGTAGGCGGTGAGCGTTCCCGCTGCGGCGCGGGAACCGTACGCATCGAGGTAGACTGTCTCCCCGACGGACACGGTCCGGTCGAGCCCTGCCTCGGCGAACGGACGGTCCGCGGAGCGGTTTCGCTCCTCGACGGCAGGAACAACACTCTCAGCGTCGTCTTCGAGTTGTCCATCCTGCATCGGGGCCCCGGCGACCGGTGTAATCAGACCGCAGAGGCTGACGAAGAGACAAGTGGCGAGGAACGCGCCGACGATCCGATCAATCATGTCAGCCGAAAGTGCTTTCCTGTTCGTATAAAAACGCTCGTATCTGCGCTCGCCGAATGGGCAGCGAGTCTCCAAAGCCGGTGTTTCTCGAGACGACCGTTGTGACCAAATTTTGCCAGTTCAGACGTTTCATCTGTTCTGATCACGGTTTCAGATCACCGGAAGTTTGTCAGCCGTCGTCGACGAACTAGATTACGGTAGAGTGACGCTCCGGGCGAATATTGTGATCGTGGATACAACAAAACAGCCAATGACAGCGGTGAGCGGTCCAGATCCGAACTCTTCGCAGACTTTATATCGCTGCTGACAATTGGTTCTGGTAATGGATCGGGGGTGGCAGTATCGGCTAACGAGTATCCTCGGAACTGCGGCCCTCACTCTCATCGCGATTTTCCTCACGAATCTCCAGCCAGTTCACGAGACGTTCGCGCAGGTGCCGTATCTCGGGCGTCCGGCCCCGGAGGTACTGACGAACGGTGACGTAACGCTTGCAGCGGCGACCGCGCTCGTCGTGGTGCTGGCGAGTATGTGGCCGCTGTTCAAGCCCCGACCGCGGCGGATTCTGGACACACTGTTGGTGACTCAAAAGCGAGTGCTGTTAGCGATGGTCGGACTGGCCGCGCTGGGGTATTTCAACTACACCTATCGCTTGCCGCGGACGACGCTCATGCTGACGACGGCGGTGCTGTTCGTGTGGTTGCCCCTGTACATGGTTATGATTCGCCGACCCGAACAATCGACCTCGCGGGCGATTATTGTTGGCGATGATCCCGACGCGATGGAATCGCTACTGTCGGCATCTGCGTTGCCGGTGTTGGGCTATGTCTCGCCGCCCTCCGCGTACGCGCCTGATGGTGTTGAGCCGGAGCAAGTGAGTGTGACCGATGGGGGGTTGTCGGTTACTCGGTTGGATGAGTTGCCGTGTTTGGGTGGGTTAGCACGATTGGAGGAGGTGATCGTCGAGCAGGACGTAGATACTGTGTTGTTGGGGTTTGCCGCGACGGATCGCGAGGAATTTTTCGGGACGTTAGAGGTATGTTACGAGCATGGCGTGAACGCGCTGGTGCATCAGGACCACGCGGATCACGTGTTGACTGACGACTTTACTGGGGAGTCTCTCCTATCTGTGGACCTCGAACCGTGGGACTGGCAGACGCACGTGGCAAAACGGCTCTTTGATATCGCATTCGCAGGGACGGCGTTGCTCGTGCTGTCGCCGGTGATCTTGCTCATCTGTCTGGCAATCAAATTGGATGATGGTGGACCTATCTTGTACAGTCATGAGCGGACGGCGGCGTTTGGCGATACCTTCACTGTCTCGAAGTTCCGGAGTATGATCCCTGATGCAGAATCAGAGAGTGGTGCGAAGCTGAGTGAGGAAGACAAAGGCGGTGTTGATCCACGGGTAACGCGAGTCGGTCGAATCCTTCGGAAGACTCATCTCGACGAAATCCCACAACTCTGGTCGATCATCGTCGGAGATATGAGCGTGGTCGGACCACGACCCGAGCGTCCGCAACTCGACACTAATATTGAGCAGGGTGTCGGGAACTGGCGGCGACGCTGGTTCGTCCGGCCGGGGTTGACCGGACTGGCGCAGATTAACGAGGCGACGGGGGCTGAACCGGAAGAAAAGCTCCGGTATGATCTCTTGTATATTCGCCAGCAGTCTTTTTGGTTTGATCTGAAGATCGTAATCAGGCAGTTGTGGCTGGTTGGGGTGGATGCAATGAAGGTGGCTTTTCGCAGCGAACCAGTAGTAGATGCTGAAAAAACCGAGTCAAAAACATCGACCTCGCCCACTGAACCATCGCCGGAGCAAGGCGAAAAATCAATAGAGTCAGCGGAGACAGAATCGGACACAGAGAAACAACGGGCTCAAGACTGAACCTCAAACTAGTCGCTTGCCTGGCTCATAATCAGGTCCACGCTTGGGACAGATATGTGGGCCCAGGCAGCACCGGACTGGGTCTCGCGTTCTGTACTGACGAAACCATTGCTCCAGTCCACATGTCCGGTTTGTAACTCCGCAGATTGTGCCGCTGCTCGCCGCAAACGACTCCCGCGGCTAACGTAAAGCGAACAGGACGCGGAGTATGGTGAGTGGACAGTATACTGAATTACCTCGGTTCGATGTCGAGTGTATCAACACAATAATGTGGTAATTTTTCAACGCCAGGCAGGTATAATACATGCAGGCACAGTCCAAGAAGCGGTTTCGGAACAGCTTGTCGATCACAAAGAACGATTATGGCAGGACTCTCTTAGTGAGGCGCTCCAGAGTAGACGAAGGAACCGACAGCGGATTACTGCTCAAATAGTGTCCTGAGACGAGTAACATACTGTCGAATCCGTCATCGAAGCTGTAGAGATATTCGATATCAACCGCTAAGTAGAGATTTATTGGTTAAATCAAGCACAGTTTCGAGAATGGTTTTGACTGCTTCGTCAACGGGTTTTCTACAGACCCCTTTCCGAATTTTACTGTTCTGAGGTACGGGGTGTGATTGTGTTTAGAGACGCCTCATTAGAGCGGCTCTATGAATAAGCTGACACAGTAATTATGGCGTTCAAACTACGACGAGAATTATACCGGAAACCGGTCTGAAGCACTCTTAAACACGCCGTTCAAGACACGTTGTAAATAGGCAATATGATACACATGATTGATTTACTAGAATCTGAATTTTTGCTCTGGCTGTGATAGGGGAGAGATTGACGCCCCTAATCAATGTTGAACTCCCCCAATGTTACTACGTCAGCATTGATTTCGTCTGGCATAACATTCCGTGAGTCAAATATGAAATCTGATGCATTCCCAATAAAATTCAAATCAAAGTCATCATGATCAACAAGTAGTATCGTGGCATCTGCGTCTTTGATACCTGCCTCTTTTTCTGACTGAACCCACGTGTGCCCTGTGCTTGCCTCGGCAGTATGAGGTTCCACGATCGTAACTTCTGCGGTGTCCGGGAATTGATTTATAACACGAAGCGCTGGTGAATTCCGCAGATCACCAACGTTTGGCTTGTATGCGGCACCAAGTGCGACAAGCGAAGCGTCGGCCAAATTAATCCCTCTTGCCTGAAGAAGTAATTCAAATCGGTTAAGCACAAAACTCGGCATCTGTTCGTTTATTTGATGAGCATCCTCGATAAAGGAGACTTCTGCTCCAATTTGCTTAGCACGCCATGTCAAAAACTGCGGATCAACTGGGATACAGTGACCTCCCACACCTGGGCCTGGCCGAAATGCCTGGAATCCGAACGGTTTAGTTGCTGCTGCATTAATCGCATCCCACACTTGCCCATCAATTCCCTCTGAGAGCGTTATAAGTTCATTAACAAGTGCAATATTAACCATCCGATATGTGTTCTCAAGAGTTTTTGCTAACTCCGCTGTTGTCGTAGAACGGACTGGGTACGTCTCTAAGACAATTGGGTCAAATAGTAGCTGCGCTGCCTCACGTGCGGAGTCAGTGTTGGCACCGACAACAAGTGGTATTTCTTCTATCGAATACTCCCCACCTGGGTTAATCCTTTCTGGAACCATGGCGAAATGAGTCGTCGTTTCGCGCTCACCCATTACCGTAGGAATAACAACCTCACGGGTAGCACCCGGATAAACAGTGCTGCTAACGACTACTAATATTTCTTCTTTACCGGAATATTCAGCCACGATCTTCGCCGCCGATTCAACGGCGGACATGTCAGGTTCATCACCCTCAAGGCCAGTAGGTACCGCTAAAATGTATGCTCTACATCCAGCAATTGTTCTGGGGGTACTTCCCGGATTAAAACCTTGCTGGATCGCGTTTTCAATTTCCGCATCGCTGACGTCATCCACATAGCTACTACCTTTTTGAAGCCTGGCGACACGAGATTCATCAATATCGAATCCCGCAACTTGGAATCCCGCCTCTGTCAGCGCTATTGCTAAAGGCAGACCTACATATCCCAATCCAATTACGCCGACTTTTGTATTCCGATCATCAATTTGTTGGTGAAGAGAATTGTTGGTAGACACGGTCATATAGTCACAGCATCATTCCCAATCCTGGTGTCGATTACATCTTTTAGTATTCTATCAAGATCGGTGGTAGGCTTCCACCCGATCAAGTTTTGTAACTTTGACAAATCTGGCTCCCGCTCCGAAGGTTCCTCAAAGTCATCATTATAAACCTCCTCAAAAGGAATATATTCGATATCTGAGTCCGAGTCTGTGAGTTCAATAACCCGGTTTGCAAGCTGGTTGATCGTCGTCGGATTTGAGGTTCCAATATTGACTGCTTCCCCACAAGCTTCAGGAGACTTCATTAAGTCATAAGTTATCTTGACGGCATCTTTGACGTGCGTGAAACTTCTTGTTTGTGTACCGTCTCCATAAACTGTAATTGGCTCTCCATTGAGCGCTTGTTCAACGAATCGTGGAATTACCATGCCATACTGCCCAGTTTGGCGCGGGCCCACTATATTAAAAAATCGACCGATTCTCACAGGAAGTCCACTCTGCTCATAGTGCAAGAGTGACAAAAATTCATCCGTTGCTTTAGAAGTAGCATACCCCCACCTTGGCACGCTAATTGGACCAATCAGACGGTCATCATTTTCACTGAGTGGGACTTTCTCGTTCTTTCCGTATATCTCTGATGTCGAGGCTAAAAATATGGGTACCTCTGCTTCGACAGCAGCCCTAATAATATTCTCCGTACCATGAAGATTAGTTTGAAACGAATAAAGGGGGTCCTCTAATACTTTTTTTACTCCGACCGCTGCTGCGAAATGGTAAATTGCGGAAATATTGCTGTCTAAGGAAGAAAAAAGATCTGAGTTACGAATATCTCCAGTAATAATATCTATTTGGTCAGAATCGAGATGGGAAATATTATTTTTGGAGCCTGTGGAGAAATTATCTAGGATAAGAATATTCTCGTCTTGAACATCTATCAGATGTTCAACCATATGGGAACCGATAAATCCACTACCACCTGTTACGAGAATGGCCATACAGTTTCTAACTATTCGTTTTGTATGAATATCTTTCGTTCTCAGGCTCCCCACCGCTTTGGGAGGGTAAATGTAGGTATAAATATGAAATCAAAAGAGAAATTTGGCTAAATAGATTACTGAATGACAGACAAAGGCAATATTTCTACGTGGGGTTATGTGCGAAACATTCTTATAATGGGTAGAGGAGTATAAATTAAAATGACTACGACAGACGCTCTACAGAGGTTACTATCAAGTGATTCTCCAGTCGAATGGATACGGTATCGTGGGTTAAAAAAATTGGCCGAGGCTATATATTCCCCTATTGAACAGAACGAAGGCGTTGATCTTCTTTCAGAAGACTGGGATAATTGTATAATACTTGATGCTTGTCGGTTCGACACTTTCCGTGACTTGGAGCCCGAACTTTCCTGTAGTGGTACGTTATCAAAAGTCAAATCCAAAGGGACTCGAACGGTCAAATTTCTCGAACGAAATTTTCCCGATGAATATAATGATATCGTATATGTTACCGTGAATCCGTTTGTTACAACTGTACTGGATGATCCATTTTATAAAACAGAATACGTTGATGCCACTGAAAAAGATAAAAAAGCGGGTGCTATTTTACCAGAGACTGTTTTAAATTCAGCACTCCAGGCCAACAGCGACTACCCAAACAAGCGTCTCATCATTCACTTTCTTCAACCACATCACCCCTTTGTCGGAGCAACACAGATTGAGAGAGAGTTTGAAAAAAGTGACAGTGGGATTCGTAAAAAGGCACGGAATCCATGGCGTCTTTTTGCTAAGGGGGAGCTGCGAGAAACCAAGTTGCGAAATGCTTATCGGGACAACCTGAGAAAAGTGTTCCCAGCCGTGGAGAAATTATCAGAGGAGCTTGTTGGAAAAACGATTGTGACATCAGATCATGGGGAGTCATTTGGGGATCCATCAAAGTCTCTTCCGTGGCGAATTTACGGCCACGGCGGTCCACGGATTTCAGCGTTAGTTGATGTGCCTTGGTATGAGTTAGAATACGATACCCGTAAGAATATTAAATTAGACCATTCCCCTGCGGAACAGTCAGGAACGTCGTCCTCTGTGCAGGAACGACTCAAAAAATTAGGATACATTGAGTAACATCATATGAATGTACTTCTGATAAGCTTAGATGACTCTGTATTAGAATCAGAGGGACCAGGAGATACGCGTGAACGACATCTATTGTATGCTGATACCTTATCCAGGTTCAAAGACGGGAGTACAATTCATTCGGTTGTTTTATCAAAAAATAGAGATCTTGACCGTCGTTATGAATTGAATGAGAATCTTGTAGTATATCCAACCCGGTCTCGTCATCGGCTACTGTTTCCAAAAGATGCATTCCGGACTGGCAACAAAATATGTAATAATAATAGAATTGATTTGATTGTTTCTCAAACTCCATTTGATGATGGTTTAGTCGGATTATTATTAGGGGAGTTATATGATATTCCTTATTTTGCCGAGCTTCGACCTTCCAATTTAGATGATCCTAAATGGCTAAAAGAGCAATATAAAAATAGGATAAAGAGAAAAGTTGGTAAAAAGATTCTCCCGCTTGCCGATGCTATTCGGGTAACGAATACTACTGGTAGAAGCTACTGTGTAGACAAATTAGGATTGGAAAAAGATAAGATACATTTGAATTACACCCCCGTTTCTGAACTAATTGACAATAATGATATTAATATAGATGATCAGACAGACAATATGACAATACTATTTATAGGACGTTTGGTTGAATTAAAGAATGTACATAATTTAATCGAAACAGTTGCTATGTTACAAGATACTATTCCCAATATTGAATTAGTCATTGTTGGAGATGGACCAGAGCGGCAGCAGCTAGAAAGTCACTCACAAGAATTGGGTATTGAAGACATGATAACATTTACAGGCGTTGTAGATTACGATCAGATTGGTCAATACTACCGATCTGCAACGATCACAGTACTACCATCTAAGCGTGAGACATTTGGCAGGGTGATTATCGAATCATTTTATTATGCTACACCAGTCGTCGCAACACGGACTAGAGGTGCTTTAGAAATCATAAATGATGGAGAAACAGGTATTCTATTAGATGAAGATTCCCCACAGGCCATTGCTGAATCATTAAGTAAGCTCTATAATGATAAAAATAAAATCATCAATATGGGAAAACAAGCTAAAAAATTTGTATCTAATCAATATAATCCGGAGACATTAGCTGAAGAACTTGTATCCGCGTGGCTTACTGTTGGATATGCCTCAAATGAAAGGTGTGACATAAATAAATGACTGAAAAACTAGTGTATGTATTGCCGGAGTACGATCCGAATACAGGAGAGCACCTATACTATGAGTATGAATTGTTGCAGGAATTAAACACTGAATTTGATTTAAAAGTTGTCGTCGAAAGGGGGTCCGAAATAGAGGGAATGAATACATATATCCAAAAAACCAGCTCATCGGTTTTCAGATTGATAGAGACATTATTGGTCCTGCTTTCATTAAGAATTCGCGGATATAATAATATATACGTACACTATTCATACTATTGGGGAATTATTGGCGGATTTGTATCATTCCTCCCAAATACGCTATCGTTGTACTGGAATTGTGGAGAAATGGAAGAGGCTAGAGATTCTCCTAAATCATTGGCAGGTATTGCTTCCCAGCTCAAGTCATACATTGGATTCCGCTTGTCGTTGTATCTTACGGATGTGTTAGTTACTGGGACGGATACTATGCGTCACTATTATTCCGATACCTACAACATCAGATTAGAACAAATAGAAGAGCTGCCAAACTGGGTTGACCGTGACCGGTTTGATCAGTTAGGTAGTCCCGAAAAGATTAGAAACGAACTGGGCCTCCCAAGCGATCAGCAGGTTGTACTGTACCTGCATCGAGTTGCAAAGCATAAGGGTGCGGACAGGATTCCTGAGATTGCTGACCACTTGGAAACAAAAAATAAAGACATAAAATTGGTTGTGGTTGGTGATGGACCGTACTATAAGAAATTAAAGCGTAGACTTAATGATTCTAACCTCTGCGACTCAGTCATACTCAAAGGTAAAGTTCCAAATAATGAAGCAATCAAATATTATAAAGCATCCGACATATATATCCTCCCATCTCGGTCTGAAGGCTTCCCAAGGGTACTTCTTGAATCAATGGCAGCAAAGTGCCCATTCGTTAGTACGAATGTTGGTGGTATCCGAGAAATCAGTCCAGAGGACCACCAAAAATATATTGTTGAAGAGAATAATCTTGACAATTTTTGTGATAGAATTACTTACCTTTTAGAGAATACGTCAGAACGACAGTTCTTAGCTGATAGAGGATACGACCATGTTGCCCAGTACAGTGATAAATATGTAATACAACGGCTACAAGAAATTATCGAACACAGGAAATAAAACGTCCCATGCCAGACGTTAGTCAATCATGTTGAGAAATATCAATCAGCGTATGTTCATATCTGTCAATCATGTTCGCATGGTTAAACTTCGAGTTTAGTAGTTTTATAGCTTCTCTCTGAAACTCAGCAAACTTATCATCTGATGAGATAAGATCACACATCTTTTTTGATAATTCTTCCACATTATCTGGATCTATTATGAAACCAGTTTGTCTATCATTCACTACCTCCGTGTTCCCTCCTGCATTTGAAACAATAGCAGGCAAGCCGCATGCCATCGCTTCTAATACTACGTGAGGAAGACCCTCATACGATGAATTTAGAACGAATACCCGACATCGCTTCATATGCTCTAATACTTTGTTATGTGGTACTCTGCCATGAAAGTGGATGCGATCTGAAACACTAGTGGATTGTGCGTATTCCTCAAACTCTGTTCGCTTACGGCCATCACCCAGAATGTGCAAGTGTGGCTTAGAATGTTGGGCAGCAAGGTTTTCAAAAGCAGAAATGAGGTTTTTTATTCCTTTCCACCCAACTAGGCGTGCAACTGTCAAAATGTCTGTACCCCTTTTTTTATGAGATGGTGCATCTACGCTAATATTAATAGAATTATATATCTTTACAACCTTTGATCGTGGAATATCCCACGACAGGACGATCTGTTTCAAATAATCACTGGGAACTATTATACGATCAGCAGAATTAGCTTCGAAATTCCGAAGCAATTTGAATACTTTCACGCGAAATCCATACGATTTTTTTTGAAATCTGTTGATTCCGTCCGTAACATTACCCCGGCGTCTTGCGCGTTCCCATGCACTATCTCCAACAACCTTCGATACAAGCGGAATCCCAGTTAGTTTTGAAACTACTGCTGGAGGAAAATCCGAACCATTTGAGACGATCACGTCCGGTTTAAATCTTTTAGATGCATTTTTTAACGCTCGTATTTGAGAGAGATATCGTGATATTGTTGACTTATGCTCACCTGTGCGAACAATTTCATACTCGAAATTATTATCTATGTTCGGGTGAGGTTTACCATTAGTAACTACTTTTATTTTGTGCCCCCTTTGTAATAGCGAACTACCTAATTCAGGCATGAACGTTGCTGGACCCCCGGACTCCGGAGGGAAAATGCTCGGTGAAAGTAGAATACGCAGCTTTGAATCCATCCTAAGATAACCATCCAAATCGTAATAGGACGTATCACAAGTAGTTTATGAGTTCGCCTGCACCCATAGGACTATGAAAACGTCTGAGACCTCTCCGACGATCCTCCATGTAATGCCTGGATTAAAAAAGGCAGGCGTAGCAAACCATCTCTTGAGTTTGTGTGAGGGCTTAATTGGTCGAGGCTGGGAAGTCCATGTTGCGTATCTACGAGGTCCCGCAGAAATGGAACGTGAATTCGAGCAAGCAGGATGTACAGTATCATGCATTGGTATTGAACGTACTATGGATCCAATCGGCTTGGCTCGATTAATTAGATATATTACCAAAAATGATTTTGATATAATTCATACTCATTTATTTCGTGGAGATGTCTATGGGTCAATAGCGGGCATTTTGACTTCTAATACACCAATAATATCAACAAAGCATAACAATGCACCTTACTTGGAATCCTTGCCTTATCGATGGCTACATTCTCTAACGGCAGCCATCTCAGATGAAATAATCACAATATCTGATTTTTTAAAAGACTTTCATTCAGAAAATACATTCTCTCGTGAGGAAAAGTTCACGACGATTCATTACGGCCTTGATTTGAAACCATTTCAGCAAGTAAATCAGGATGATGTTCGTGAGATACGGTCTACGCTCCCGGATGATAGTCAGATACTGATCGGAACAGTATGTCGCCTGGTGAATGTTAAGGGTATTGATATTCTGCTGGATTCACTACCCAGGGTGATCGATGCGAACCCCCAGGTTCACCTTCTTATCGTTGGAGATGGCCCGAACCGAGAAGAGCTCGAACGACAATGCCATACTTTAGGATTAGAGAATAATGTTACATTCGCCGGATTTCGCTCCGACATTCCCGAACTCATGCACGCATTTGATTTGTTCGTTCTCCCTTCGAGAAGGGAAGGGTTCGGACTGGTGCTGCTTGAGGCAATGGCTGCAGGCACACCGATCGTTGCTACACGTACAAGTGCCATTCCAGAAGTGGTTGTTGATAACGAGACTGGCAAACTAGCCACCGTCGGAGATAGTGAAGATTTATCGGAGAAAATAATAAGTACAATTAACAACCCGAACACGATGGAAAATATGGGGCAAGCCGGTTTGGAACGGGTTGAAAATTCATTTACAATGGAAGAAACCGTGTCAAATACAGAGATATTATATAAAAAATATATAAATGCATGATCGCGAACTGATTTTGATTGTTGGGTACAAAACAATGAGATTACCAATAATATAGACTGGACAATTATAATAGATTATATAAGTCTGCTGTGATTGGAGTCAATTAAGTTTCCGCTTTCTATTGAATCCAAGAGATTATAATTTGATATTCCAATGAAAACTACTGTGCTAACCTAATCACTATTCGAAATCGAACGGTGCCGCCACTAATTTGGAGCCATGAAATATATTTGTCGCACCAAAGATGACAAGACACAACAAGGCAAGGTATTGCAATCGGTCATATCTACCCTTTAGGAGTCCGATATTGAAACGGAAGCAAGTGGCCTGAAATAGTACCACCATCACCCTATTAGAACATTAATTTTTAGCTAAAAGTTACACCTCGTTTGCGTAGCGGTAGCGACGTTTCTTGTAGTATCGGTCATTGCTGGTGGATCTTCTGTGTATCTGATCAGCCGCTCCAACAGCGACGGCAGCGAGTATCTCAACTACTCGCTGAGTTCCTCGACGTGTTCTTCAAGGAACTCAAATGGAAAAAGCGTAGTGAGCCGACGCATATATAATTCGAGATGAGGAACCGTTGTCGTACACAGACTCGGCTTCCTCATCCTCTCGCAAAGAAGCCGCGAAATATACTGTTGTATAGCGGTCTTCACTTAGCTAAAGACGGATGATTTTCTGTCGAGCGCCCTCATAAGATAGATTATACTCGCATCAAAGCTACCCAGTCAAATGTTGGGAAGTATTATTCTCTAATTTACAGTAGGATTAGATCTAGTTGTGACGAAAACAGAGACAATGACGACTATACCAGTAAAACCGGATACAACGACGAGCTCGCTCCACTTGTTGATGGACTCAAACATTAGACGGATAGCATAGACAGCAACGATAGCGTATATTACGGGACGGATTCTATGCTGGACAAACTGAGCATACAACCACTTGAGTACGAGGCCGAACACGCTAAGTACGATTATAACTCCAAGGAGTCCGAAATTAACGTAAGCATCCCCAATGAGAGTTGGCCCGACACCGAAGCCATCTCGACCCATACGCGTCTCAACGATGAATGCCCCAGTGCTTCTTCCGATGGGGAAGCCCTCTGACAGCGGCCAAAAGAGCACCCCGAACGTATTTCCTTTCAGAACACCGCCGCCGACTGCAACTGCTCCCGCGATTCCTTGAAAGTCCCCGATATCGGTGTAGACCGCGTTAGACACGTATCGCGGGAAACTCGTAAATGACAGCGATAACGACCGAATTCCAAAACCGCGCTGATACAGGTTAGAAAGGTGGAGAAACCACATTAGGACTGGCACTAATGCGGCACCAACAGCGAGGATACGGAACGGTTGAACCGTTCTGTCCGGCCGTGAGAACCACCGATACCAGACGAGCAGAGCGACGATAACAACTGGTGTGAGTGCCCGAGCCCGACCGCCTAGGATCCACAGGACTCCCATCGCGACGAGCCCGGGGACGAGAGCGACGTGGTACCACGCACGGGACCTAGCGATGATCGTAGCGGCCATTACGGACGCCGCGGAGATCGTCGAGAGCCCCAGATACCAGTAAATTCCGGTCCCAGGGGTTATCTGTTGTCCCCTGAACGATCCAGTCTTTACAGCTTGCAGTATGTCTGCGTTCAGGTGTACGAATGTGGCGATGTTCGCAGTGCCGAAGAGAAACAAAAGGCCAGCGAATACCGTCGCGTAGGGTCCTATCGAAAAGTCGAATGGATCCACCGGATCTGAGACGCGTCTCGGGAAAGCGAACCAGCCGAAAATGAGGGCATTAAGGCCAATTATCCAGAGGATATGGCTTAAGATCAGGTGTGACTCTGTTAATGAGAGGAGGCGGATGAGGTTCTGCGCCCCAGACCTGGGTGCCCCAAAATAAAACAAAAGATACGGGAGACCGAACCGAAGCAAGCCAAGTGACAAGATCAGTGTGAGCGGATTAAAGGGATCCCTCGAAATCGCCGTCTGGTAGGTGATTGTCAGTAGTATACAGACGTACCCGAGGATGAAGAAAAAAGGTGCTAAAGCCAGTGCTTTGGTCAAGAAAATAACGGTACCAAGCATCACAGTGGCTATCGACAAAAAAAAACGGAGAACGTTCGGGATGCAATAGGATACTATGACCTCTCCGAATCGCTCGTATCGGATTCTGAGTTCGATATCTCGCATTGTTTTGCTCTGTCTCGTTGAACATCGGTACGGCCGTAGAAGACATGCTGTAAGAAGTTCACCACGCCCGTTGCCGAGAACGGAGAGGATCTGTAGGCTATCTTTCCGGGATTCGTTTGCCTGCCTATTACACCAATATACTTCGCCAAAATCGCTGCCCCCATAAGAGACTACCGAAACCGGTCTGGAGATAAGTATTGTAATAAATAGAACACTCATGGGTAGTGGTTACTGTCTAGTTCTGAACCTCCTCGGCTGGTGTTCGTCCGTCAAGTGCTACGACCCGCGACGGTGTGTTGGACGATTTATTATAATTAGCTCGTTGTTTGGGGCTAAACGATTCACGTATAAGATCGTGCCTCTTATTAACACTCCATGAGAAAATTATGATAGTGCTGAACGACTTGATCGTTGAGTTATAGAAGCTAGTAAATATATATGAGTACAACCTTGTTTGGGGATATCAAAAATACTGTGAAGGCTTCCGCGCCAAGACACCTGCTTGGAATCTTGGCAAGTGTATACTATTTGGCTGACGGAAGATGGCGGCTCGTCTGGCCGTCAGGGGACCTGTTTGTGGTTAAGACCCATCAAGATACGTTCTATACATGCCGGGAGCAAATCGGACGAGGAGGGCCGGAAATGAGAGCCCATAAATATCAAAGGTATCAACTTCCCGGATTTTGCTCCGTAGGGACTGGTGATTTTGTTATTGATGTAGGGAGCTTCATAGGTGAGTTCTCACTTCCGGCTGCCAAAACAGCTGACCGAGTTGTAGCCGTTGAACCAGATCCCGTAGCATTCCGGGCTTTAAAAAAGAATACCTCTTCTGTCAACAATATTATCCCAATAAATAGCTTGATCTCCGATACTGAGAAGATGTATAAGTTTAAGTCAGCCGCTGACCCGACAGAGAGCTCTCTAATTAATGTAGATCAAGGTGAGTACGAGACAACTTCAGTTTATGGCCATACAATCGATAGCTTAGTGCAGAATAAAATATCTGATATAATCCCTACCCAAGACCAGATAGATTTCATAAAAATAGACGCCGAAGGTGCTGAACCCGAAGTTTTAGAGGGGATTAAGAGTACCAATGTGCAAAAATTCGCCATTGATGTGGGGAGCGAACGCCGGGGCGAGAGCACTGAAAAAAAGGTTGATCACATTCTTCAGGAACGAGGATATGATACCAAAACTAAAGAAGATAAAAACGGTGATACAGTTCTATTCGCCAACCTGAATAGATGAATGATCAGGACGGTAACTACAAGCATGAGATCCTTCGAAAAGATCTCTGCGTATAATGATACAGGATATCCGTAGTGTTGCTGTAGCGGAAGTTATCTCAAGAGCCGTTTCCATCATTACTATCCCTCTGTTAACTCGACTCTTAATCCCAACAGAGTACGGAGTTTATAGATCTCTTCTATTGGCCATAGGGATTTTGTCTCTCCACGGATACCTGAACCTGCATACTATCGTGCGCAAACGGCTTTCCCAAGTTTCGCATCCAGAAAGCCAACACCTAATAACAACTGTACTAATCACGGTAATAGTTTTATTAGGTCTTGCTGCTGGCGCAATAATAGTAGGCTCGGACGCAGGAATCGAAATTATTCCTACGGCGTCAAAAGATTTCATCAACAATAATCAAATTCTGGTGTTTTTTTTAGTTATTTCCTACCCTTCGTACTCCGTTGGTCTTGCTATATTAACAGGTATACAGCGATTTACAGCATACGCAATAATAAAATCTGGCACAGAAATATTGATGCTACTTAGCCTGCTCTTACTTGCATTCATAAATAATATTTCTATTCCTGCTGTTGTATCAGTTCTCGCTGTTTTACGGACTCTGTCATCGTTTATAATAATCTCGTTAATATCTGACGAGCTATCGTTATCTTTTACTTTTAGTCCACTTATCCAACAGATTCAAAGTATATCTATTCCACTCCTCCCACGGGTACTAATAAAACGTGCCGAAACAATAGGCCCAGATGTAGTTATTTTGACTATCTTTGGTCCCGCTACTTACGCTGCCTGGAGTATTCTATTCACATTTGACCGGGTGTTTCAATTAATCGCTCGACCACCCAAGTTGATTTTATTACCAAAATTGAGTGAAAAAGTAACCCAAAATGAAGAAGTGGGTAGAGTTCTCGAACAGTTTTATTTGCTTTCTTCTGTTTTAGTATTACCAATAATTGTAGGTGGGTGGCTAATTGGTGATAAAATGGTTAATTTCATTTTTGGGAGTGGCTATACGTTGGGCAAGTATACAACTGCAGTAGTAATTTCGGCGTTCGGAATTAGTGTGCTTACAACCTCTGCCACGCAATACTACATTGCTAATGACGATAGTCGGTATGAAACCATTTCTGGCATCGCAGGTGGTATAATATACGGTCTTCTGCTATTTACTGGAATATATTTACAAAATATAACTATCATCGGGTTGGGGCTGGTTGGATCATGGTTAGTCAGATTAATCATTGGAATCGAATACCAGAACCGAAAATCTAATATGAGGTTTCCGAGTCCCGTTAAGATAGTCAAATTAGGGGTTGCCCTCGGGATGATGTCTATCGCTGTTTTGGCGACGCAAGAATATATATCCTCTGTCCCTCATCTAATACTTGTCATTGCTGGTGGTGGAAGCGGTTACTTTATTGCTCTGTTTCTTCTAGGATTTTTCAGGCCACAGGAAATAACTCAACTATATCGGGATATTTATTAGAATAATTAATCTAATCTTATCATACGAAAGCGATATATGATCGCCAAGGGCAGAGACACGCCAATTGAGAGTCACAATAGATTTGCCACTCAGAACTGTCCTATGAGTAGGGAACAAGACTATAATGCTGCCGCGCTTCAAGTTAATAAAGACACCACCCGGGCGCAGGCGACGAAATTCAGCTGAGTTGCCTGTTTGGAAGATACGCAGTGTTGAACGTTAGCGAATTCGGTCAGAGGGTCCAGTTCAGACGGGTTTTATCGGTATTTTCAGAGATTTTCTGATGCTAACCAGAGCAGCCGCTCACAGCGGCGGCGAACCAACCGCTGAGAGACGAGTTACCCAACTGACCGGAGCGTCTTGTTCCAGTGTTTCCGAACTTTCTGGATTGCCTTCGGCACGCCACCCCGCATCGGGTGGCGTTGTCTAAGCCACTGAATAAGCAGCATCCAATCAACGCACAGAGCAACTCAAACATGGTTCGAACGACCGCGACTATTGCGCGGTCGTTCGTGTGCCGTGAGAATGTAGAGTCAGCCATCTTCTCCATTTCAGCCTCTGTGTCGGTTGCTTCTTCAAGTTCGGCCAACGAGTCTGAGAGATTGATCTCTTCACGCACAGCGACCTTGAGGTGGTTGTCGTAATCGTGTTTCTTGCTGTGTTTGCCGATATCAAACTCATCGACGACTGACTCGCTGTCGACTGTGTCGAGCAGCAAGTACACTGCGCTGGCTGTGGACTGGTTAAGACTGAAGTTTTCAGCGTGTGTTAGGCTGGATGACGACCCGATTGATTCGTCTGCACACTGAGCTATCAGGTCGTCATTATCGGCCTCGCACCGGTTTTAAGTACTGGAAACGCAATATCTTTAACATTCAGAGCGAGCAATAAGCAAATATGTCTGACCATCCAAATGTAGTTGTTCTTATTTTCGATACGCTCCGATATGACTACCTCAGTTGTTATGGGAATAACATACACACGCCGGCCTTTGATGAAGTCGCCAATAGTGGGGTTCTATTTGAGTCTGCATTTGCTTGCGGACCTGGAACTCCTATCTCTCATGCAGCACTCTATTCGGGTCAATATCCGTCGGGAAATGGTGTCACAGAAAACGGAGTTACGGGTCAACACATCCCCCTTCCAGATGATATTCCGCTCATCACCACTTGGCTAAGCGATAGAGATTATGATACGTTCGGCATTACTGGCCCCGCAAAAATGGGATCGGATTGGGGCTACGACCGTGGATTTGATGAACTATACGAACATTATTATGAATTTCCATCCCTAACCTCTCCCCGGGCTATTCTGAAATCACTCAAAGATCCTAAATTCGGTAAGTACTTCTTCCGGCAACTCACGAAAGGTGGAGCCGATAGTACACGGTTCAAATTCGATCTCCTGCAAGACCGGATTGAATCCCGCTTAGATAATCCATTCTATGCACTTGTGAATTTCACTACAGTACATGGTCCTTACGATCCCCCACGACCATATAAAGAGCAAGCAACACCGGGATTTTCCCGACCACGATGGAATTTTCTCGAGTACCTCGCTGACAACCGAGGCAAGATTGATAACCCCAATGTTCGATTAGACCGAGTCATGAATGCTCAAACGTCCGACGGAATAGGGAAATTCTTAGCAGATCCCAGCTATCTTAACGACGCCGAAATCAAAGTATTACGAGATTGGTATACCGCCTGTGTCGAATACCTCAATGACGAATTCAAATCCTTTCTTGACTTCTATAAGCGTGAATTGCAAGAAGATACAATTCTTATTTTAACAGCGGATCACGGCGAACAATTCGGTGAACACGACCTCTTGGTTCACAGTCACTACCTTTTCGACGAAACACTCCAAGTCCCCTTACTGATGATGGGACCCGGCATACCAGAAGGCGTTCGGCGGACCGATCTCGTCTCACTTGTTGATCTCTTCGATACGATTTGCGATCTCTGTAAGCTTGATCAGCCATATTCAACAAGTGGTCAATCAATGTTCGGCGGAGACGAACGAGATGCAGTCTTTATGGAGTATGGGACTCGAAATGTAGATTATTTTAAGAAGAGCGAGTACGCACGATATCTGAGTGATGAACAACTCCTCCAGTTCAGTGCCGGACGAAAAGGAATTCGTACTGACAAATATTTATTTACGATCACATCAAATGACACAGAACGTCTTTACGAAAATCCAGAACAAAATAAAATAGAGAATCCACCTGAGAACATAGTGCAGCCATTGCGAGAACGCCTGGTCAACACTCTCTCCGAAGAATTTAATATGTGGCCGGAAGGCGATTCGGACAGAATGAGGGTGGATACTCAAGTAGAGCAGAATCTCCGACAGTTGGGATACATTGACTAGTTAGAGCTGCCAGTTAATTCGCACCCACCCCGGTGAGTTCTTCCTCACCCCATTGCTTTCTCTGATAATAGACATGAATTCACGTCTTCTTCCACCATTAACACCCCAACAGAAATTATTCTGCCTTATTCAGAACGAAGTTATTTCGAAGCCGTTGTTCGCAGAGCGACGGCTTCCCAGCGTGATGCGTTTCGTGCACAGATCGTTCTGTTAGTCGCTCGTGGTTTCAATAACACTCAAATCAGCGAAGACCTCTCCTGTACTCGCAAGACTGCACGCAAATGGCGCGATCGATACGCTGAATCCGGCTGGGCCGGGCTTGCCGACAAACCACGGCCCGGCAGACCTACACGAGAAATGACTTGACGAGATTACTGGAGAGGTGCTAACGATAGAGTAAATTCCCCTGAGCACGTTCCTTCGGGGTGGACTTGATTCCGAAATACGCACGACAAGCTCTCAAAGAGCGAAAAGGTAGGTGTCCGCAGGTATATCTACCTCTTTGACTCGGGGTTCGCTCATATGTTTAATCTCCCAGAATAGATCAAATCCTGTGGCAAGGACTAGATCGGCCCGCTCCGGAGCAACCGACAAGTAATCTACGCCGGTGACAAGATTCGTGTCGATGCACTCTGCCAGCGCATCGACACGACTGAGTGGATAAAATAGGTGGCGGATCCATAGTAAGAGTATCTCTCCTGATCAAACGCGTTGTACCGTGTACCCAATTCTTCTGTGAACTACTATCACTGGCACCTTCTGATGGCTGCCTACAGTCTCGTTCGTCTTAATCTCGATTTGAGCACCTGGATACGGTTCGCTCGAAAGCATCATCGCTTCGAGCGAACCTCAAACATTCTTTGAAAGAGGCCGTCTACAATCTTTTCTCGTGGGTTCGAGACAACAGGGAGCAGAGCGTTGATAACCTCATGACCGAAATCGACCACCTCTTTGTTCACTCAATTGCCGACACTAACGTTCAAAGTTAAGCCGACTATATCAGGTCATCTATCGGATTAATTGAGCCACTCTTATGATGCGAGAGCAACACATGATTGCCAAGGGCTAGAAAATATTGCTTATTAAGAGAATCACAATAGATTTATCGCTCAAAACGGTCCTGTAGTTATGGAACAAGACTACAATGTACTTTTATTTGTAGTTGATTCGCTCCGGCACGATGTTCTAAATGATGGTAGCGGTGCTAAAACCCCGACAATTAATAAATTAAAAAGTGAAGGCTCCGTTTTCACAAATTGTCACTCACAAGGGATCAGCACGGCACCTGCGATGACGGCCATGCTTACAGGTCGTCTCCCTCTTGATTACGGAGGTCACTGGTATCTGGACAAGGAACAACCAACGTTCGCGGAAGTGTTTCGTGGAAATGGCTACCATACAGGTGCAATCCACTCGAATCCGTACGTCTCTGCGCGTAGAAATTTCGACCGAGGGTTCGACCATTTCGAGGAGGATGTCGTCGCTTTTGAACCGGACGGAGGGCTCGAAGGTGCCCCAGAGAAATTCCTCCGACTCGCCAGTCGAGCAGCACGAATCTTCAGTCGGACTCCCTATACGCCTGCCGAAGAGGTAAACGAGGATATACTCTCGTTCGTCAGCGACGCCGGCTCACCGTGGTTTCTCTGGACCCAGTATATGGATGTCCATGGGCCATATCTCGGTGGAGATGATTTTAGCTACCGGAATAAACTTCGAGCCGAGTGGCTCTGGCGAAAAGCAGCTGTCCGTGATCCAGACGGCATAACGGATGCTGAGCATGAAGAACTTCGGTCGAATTACCGTCGCGAAGTTGAATATCTCGACGGTGCCATTGGCAATCTACTTGAGGAGCTCAACGATAGCGGAGAGCTACAAAATACGTTCGTCGTCCTCACTGCAGATCACGGCGACGAGTTTTATGAACACGGTTGCTACGGGCACGGAAATCTTCCGTACGACGAATTGACACACGTCCCGCTCATCATCCGTCCGCCAGATGAATCAGATCTTCCTCGGGGAGAAATAGTCGACGAATTAGTCCGATGTATGGATATTTTGCCAACAGTCATAGATGCCGTCGGTGCGAACCTCTCTGAGCAACATCAAGAGCGATTAGCGGGAGAGACGCTACTACCACTCGTTAATGGCCAAAACCGCGACGAAGAGCCATTAGTTGTCACCGAGAAGCGTGTCAGAGGAGAAGATGATCTTCGGATCGGGTTCCGGACGACACAGTGGAAGTATCTATACGACGGGACTGATGACAACCGGTACTTGTACAACCTTACGGAAGATCCCGAAGAGACAACTGATGTCTCGGGTCAGAATCCAGATGTAATCGATGAGTTCGAGAGCCACCTTCGTGAGCGCCTGACCCGTATCGACGAGACATCCGCGAACGTCGAAATTCCAGATCTCAATACGGGTGCTGGCGTCGAAGAGCGATTGAAAGCACTTGGATATCGAAAATGAGTGACTCTCCGGAGAGCTAACGCCTGGACCCCGAAGAAAGGGACGACAATACGCTTGTGGACTGTTCGACGGTATCCTGCCAGCGAAACTCCTCGACAACAGTTTGTCGACCATCGGTACCCAACTCCTGTGGTTTGCCCAGAACACTTTCGAGTGCCGAAACGTACTCCTCTATATTGCCAATCTCAACCGTCTCCCCGCCGGCTCGAACAACCGGTGCCGTATGCTCTAGATAACTCGACACGACTGGAACCCCAGAAGCAAATGCTTCTAGAACAGTCCGCGGCAATCCTTCAGCACGACTCGGTAACACCAGTACGTCTCCCGCCCGATACACTGCAGGCATCTCATCATAGGGAACGTGCCCTAGAAACTCGACTGCACCAGTAGCCATTTCCTCCAAGTCAGAGCGCATCGGCCCATCTCCGACGACGTACAACTTCACGTTCATATCTGCAGGAAGCTTCGGGACTGCTCGCACCGCATCCTGAGGCCGTTTTCCCTCTACTAATCGCCCCACGAACAACACCACCAGACCATCGTGGTCAATTAACTCACTTGTCTTACCGTCTGGAGTAAACCGTGCCGTATCCACTCCATTAGCCACCACTTCAATTTGCGAATCTACTCCGAACTCCCGAACACGCTCTCTATCTTCCTTAGTGTAGCAAAGCACCACATCAGCTTGATTGAACGTCCATTGGCCTACACTCCGCAAATATAGATCGAACAGCCACTCGGGGGCGTTCTGGCTGTACAATCCGTGGTTCGTAATCGCCAGCGGAATACCCCCTAGCCGTCGTTTCAACGCGGCCAGATTCGTTGAGAAGTACAAATGCGAATGAGCGTGCATCACATCATATTTCTGCGCATGTTGAAGAAACGATGCGACACCGGTAGCGATGTCGTTACCTAACAGACTCGTCGACACAGGATACCGAACGACTGTGTATCCATCTCTCTCTTCGAGATGGGGTTGGTCACGCCTGGGGTCAACAGTCAACACCGTCACATCGTGTCCCATCGCGGCCTGGTCACGACTCATGGCGTGCACGTGATATGCGCCGCCGCCCTTGAAGTCAGGATAGCATTTTTGTGCGACTCGGAGGATACGCATCTATTTCTCTCTTTTTTTGACAGGGTAAGAGTGTATTGTATCCATCGTGACTTAGTGGGTGAACTACCTCGGGTCGCCCTAAGGCTCCCAGTGGAGTAATTAGACACTCCCACTCGATTATCGACCCAATTACCTCGGACGTTTGGGGTGTCCACTGTCCCCGATGCCTGCCATTGTCGCCTCAAAATAGTAATATTTAGATATGTCAGTCATAGAAGATCTGTGAAATTCACATCTGGAATTAACTTTAAGCCATATGAATAAATTTCCCAGGCATATTGTCCAATGTTCCTAATCATCTGACTAACGCTAAGTAGAAACCATGCTGTCATACACCGTCTACAGCGAGGCAGGTTGCGTCGGGAAGATGACGCTCCCAGCAAACCTAGCTGTTGCACGTGCGAGCACATCTAGAAGACATTAGATCTTGATAGCGTGTATATCAAATACTATTCACGAGTGGCTACGTCGTTGACCCCACTACGGACCAACTTCAGCCTGACGAGCAGCTAGAGGCTTTCGCGTGTTCAAATCGGCCCCTGATTCACTCCACAGATACGTTCGGGCCTACGTAGAATAAACAAAGTTAATTGATCTTAATAAGAGTTTGTAGTACAGTTTGAAGTGCCACCAATAGCTATGAGTTCAATCAAATTCTGCTGATAATCGAACAACAAGCAGACAAACAACGATGTCTTATTGTATTATTGAAAACTTGCGCTGAGTAATAGTAGTAGTATGTCTCCGCACGTGGACGGCATTATGTCGTGTCCAATTCGTGAATAAGAATTCAACTGAGGATTATCCCTCAGTCGGTGGACTGTATGACCGAATAGCAATCTCAGTCAGACACGATCGGTGTGTCCGCGGAGTTGGACATGAGCGCGTACCGAGCCGTCCACCGACAACCACCTCTGCAACACCCAATGTCGGCGTGTGAACGGTCGCAGGTGCACAACTGACACAGTACAACCGGGGGATACACCACTCAACCTCCTCAACGCAGCGCGACGCATACGCGAAAACGATGTCAGTTACAGCGATGATATCGCCGCACGAAGTGCATCGAACCACGTCCGAGTCATCACTGACGACAATTCCAGTGAGAATCTGCTCGATTGTCGACGACGCCGCTTGTTCGTCGCCACCAACACTCACCGAATCGTCCGTGGAACCAGCACAGTCACAAGTCATCGCTCAATCAACTCCGTGGCAAGAGACCGAATTTCGTCTTCGACCACGCAACTCAACGGCTGGCGGTGCTCGGCACAGTAGGCCATAATCGCTTCACGCTCTTCCTGTTCGAGTGCTACCGACACATTCGGAATCTGTAGATACTCGTTGTACCGATTCTCATGTTGCGTGCGACGGTGAACCAACTGAAACGGCAACTCCGCTTCTTCCATTGCGAGGTCAACGAACTCCAGTGCGGACGACATCTCATACTCGACAGCGTTTGCCGCCGTCCCAACGGTCCGCTCAACCGAAACATCCATATCTTGCATCCGTCGTCCGAGCTGGGCGGCAACCCGCCAGGAGAGTCCCTTGTAGCGACGCACATCCTCGTTGTAATGCCGGAGGGCCTGCCACGATTGGGCATCACCCTCCGGCCCATCACAGAGCAGCGGATGAACAATATCCGGAAGAGCAAGTGCATCGAGATACCGACGGACAGACTGAGAACTCCGGGTAGTCCGGCCGGCAACCTGGCGAGCAATCGCTCGCTGTGAGTCTGTCTCCTCACCCAACTCGACAGCCAACGACTGGCAATACTGCGCCCAGTCATACGAACTCCATTCACGCACGATACTAGCGGACTCCGTTGCTGAAAGAGCCGCCAGCGGCGTCTCGTAAACACGCACCGGCAACTGCTCCCAGCCAAGACTCGTTGCGGCCTGATACCGCTGCCAACCATCCGTAATGTGATAGACATCCCGGTCATCAGCGAGACGGACAATCAGTGGCTGCTGGATGCCATCCTGCTTGATCGACTCACGGAGTGTCGCCGTTGGTGAGACGCGTCGTGGGTTGTGTTTTCCATGAACCAACCGTTCGATGGCAACTAACTCATCGTACTGCGCCGGCAACGCAGCTGGTGCCGGGGGTGTCGATGCCATTGTTACTCCCACCCCTTCTGCTCTGCAAGGTCCGCAAGTCGTTCCTGATACAGTTCACGGACGAGTTCTACGTGCCCTGAAACTTCCCGGTTGGCTTTCGCTTGGGCGTGCCAGCGACTGTGGCGGTGAGTCTCCGGCCCGAATACATCGACACGCTTGAATGGTCGATGTGGCACAAGTTCTTCGTATGTTTCTCGACACTCCTCGGCACAGGCTTGCAAGGTCTCGCTGAACTGTTGGCGCTGTTCCGCCGGCGATGCAGCGGCCGCTACGTCGCTCGTCATTTCATGACGGAAGTCCCTGATCGTCCGGCGCAGTTCTTGTTCGGACATCTCCTCGTGATTCAGTGAACCGACGGCCTCAAGAACTGCGTTCGTCGGATCGACGGCATCACTGTCAAGTTCAGCTGCAACGGTCTCATGCAGGGTTGCAATTTCCCGCGATGCCCCCGAACGCCCGTCACCGCTGCCAAGCGTTGTCCCAGTATCGATGCCATAGTTTGAGAGCGTCTGTCGTTCAGTCGCGGTGCGGTCATCAGGTGTTTTGAATAGCGCTTGCACTGGCTCCGGCAGTGTGGCCGTCCGCAGATGGCCTTTGATAAGCTGGACTGCATCATTATCATGCCGGCCGAGAAATCGCTCGGCGAGATACCGTTTTGCTTGTCGTTCCGTGGTGAACCCGTCTGAAGCCCACGCATCCCAACCGGTCGGGCCGCCAGAATCTTCATCCGTACTTGGAAGCGATGGCGGCTGACAGTCAGTTCCCGTATAGTGAGAGTAGAGCCCTTGTTCGTTTGCAACTGAGGTTCCACACTGCGGACAGGCATCCGGTTCTTCTCGTGGACGCACCAACTCGAAAATAAACGCGAGTTGTTGGGCGACCTCTTGTTCGGAAAGAGCCTTCCGTTCAGTGTTCTCGAGTAGTGATGTCCACGCCGCATCGAGATCATCCGCTGCGAGTACCTTGCAAGGAACGGCTTCCAATCCAGCATCCATCGCTGCGTGATAGCGACGTGATCCTGCGACGATCGCGTACGATGCGTCCGTGTTACCCCCGAAATCGCCGTCAGTCACGTGCTCAATCGGACGGACGAGCAGATCCTGCAACAGCCCATCGTCAGCAACGGACGCTGCCAGCTGGCGATCGCTCTCGTCGTTTATCCACGGCTCTTCGCGCGCCTGTGTTGGATCAACGACGAGATCGTCGATTGGAATCTGTTCGTTCCGGATCATTGGTCTGTACCCGCG
The DNA here is from genome assembly GCF_037080055.1 of Halovenus anhuiensis. NCBI lineage: Archaea > Methanobacteriati > Methanobacteriota > Halobacteria > Halobacteriales > Haloarculaceae > Halovenus > Halovenus anhuiensis. The sequence continues at coordinate 515,861 of NZ_JBAOJI010000002.1, read as the reverse complement.
GCTTGATCCATATCGCGGATGATCTGTTGCCAGCCGACCTGTTCGAGCGTAACAGCAACATCGTCACTCTCTCCCGTCTGCTCAATTGCGACTTCCGCGAGAAAGCCTTCAGCATCAGTCGTCAACTTGGATTGAATCTCTGCAACGGCAGCGTCGTACTCTTCGTAGACAGTGATGTCATCGGCGACGGTGAGGTAAAATCCCTCGTCAGCGTCGATACTGAACTGTGCCGGAGCCATTAGGCTTCACCTCCAGACCCCACTCCACCGAACGGTTGTGGATCAGGAACTGCCTCGTCGACCGACTCGCCGAGTTCAAGGACTCGGTCATCGGTCACGACGTATGGTTTCAATACGCCGTACGCGTCGGGCAGCACGTGCTCATTAACCCGGACAGCCAGCCGTTCGGGCGAGCGCGGTCGGATATCCTCCGGCCCAGCCCAACTGAGGTACTTGCCGTTCGCCTGCTCGTGGAATTTGGTCTCCGTCTCGATCACTGACCGGAGGTTGAGATTCCGGACGTCGAACCCTAACTCGGTATAGAGTCCGCGATCGGCGTTGTGCCGTTTCGTCACTTCACGGACTGGTGGTTCCGCAGGATCAGAGACAAACCGAAGGTCGAACTCCGGAGACTGTGCTGGCGTGACCGCCTGCAGTCGCTCGTCCGTAATGCGTAGCGTACACTGTGTGACCGCGAGGTCAGGTTCGACGCTTCGTTCTCGTGGTCCGAGCCGTGTCTCGACTTCCTCGAGAAGGCGCGCTTGTGCGTCGTCAGTCAACGGATTTGCCGGCCCATCTGCACCGGGGAGTTGCTCGTAATCGATCCTGACGCGTTGGTGGTCCTGTTGTTCCCAGCTAACGTCGTAGTTTCGCAAGTCATCCAGAAGTCTCCCGTTGGTCGTTTCGATGCTACCGCTGGCTTTCAAACGGATTATCTTCTGGCCGAAGGCGTCAAGAACCGCACGGAGAGAGTTAGTCAATAGCGAAGGGATTTGGACCGTTCGACGGATCTCTTCGCTGGAGGAGGAGTCCGTCTGGCTCATTTGTTCCTCCTCGTGTATGTCACAGACATCTTGTTGCCAAGCGATGCGCTAGTCGTACCGGTGTTTTGAATACCGGCGGATCCAGAGTATTTCATGGGTTTCTGCCTTCCAGAAGCCCAGTCCGCGTGCCTCACCACGCGGGCATTCTGGAATATGCCAGAGTGACTGGACTTCTCTACCATCTCCTACACTATGTAATGGCAAAAGCTTTTCCCATCTCCTGTATAGGAGATGGTATCGGACCATTACCTACATAGGTGATGTCCATGAATTAATAATCGTGCCCGGCAAGGAGCGCGATGAGGAGTCTGGAGAATACACGACAAGTTACTCCAATTCAGACTTTTTCTCTGCGATCCAAGTTCTTGACGGGATGGCTGGTACATCAGAGATTGCAGAAGAAGTTGGTTGTACTCGACGAACGGCATATACACGGCTCAAATCAATGGAAAAGCAGGATGAAGTAGAAAGTCGTCAAGTCGGCAACTCACTTGTCTGGATGATCTCAGAATAAAAAATGGGGAAAAATGTACGTCGAGAGCCCCACCCCCGGGTGTATTGTGAACTACGGAAAACAACCGGAGACATCGAACAATACTCACACCCCACCGTGTCAAGTGTTCTCAACAGTACAGAATCCAAAACGGTACAGCAAACAAAAGCAAAAACACCACAGGCCTGTGCCGCACCGAGAAGTCAGTCTACTGCTGAACCGATCTTTCGTCCATCCCCCACCCCCGGGTGCGTCGTGAACTAGTCGACCAATCCGAGTACGCCATCAAGACGGTCAATCGAATCAAGTACGTTGATCGTTGCACCCAGATCAGTGTTCAGTTCCCAGAAGTACTTTCGCCCACCCTCAGAGCCAGCCGTTCGAATCGTGTATCGTGTCACACCCAGAAGATCTAATTCCTTGAGATGATCTCGAACCCGATCGAGTGAGATGTCATTCGTCTCTAATTCCGCACACACGTCCCGGTAAGTTGCGTACACCTTGCGCGTTCGAGCTGGCGTGTCTCCCTGTGACTCCAGCATCACAAGCGCAACAAGGGCGAGATGATCTTGGAGGGTGAGACCTTCGATACTCCGCATGATGGACCTCCGATCGACCTTTGCTTCGGCTTTTTCCGCATGTTCATCGGTCACGCGGTCGTCACCTTGTTGCAACGCGATTTCACCCGCCTCATAGAGATAATCGATTGCCTGTCGTGCAGATCCCTGATCGTTCGCAGCGTAGCCTGCACAGAGCGCGATCGCACTCTCGTCAACGACGCCGTCAACAAACGCCATCGCTGCGCGTCGCTCAAGAATTGAACGGAGTTGCGAGGCATCGTAGGCATCAAACATAACCCGCCGTTCTCTGAACGAATCTTTGACCTTCGGAGAGAGTTCCGCGAGAAAGTTGCCATCGTTACTGATCCCGATGATGCTTACACCGACGTCGTCAGCGATGTGGTCGTTGTCTTTTGCTCTGCTCAGTTCATACAACAGAAGATCATCTTGGCCAATTGAGTCGACCTCATCGAGAACGAGAACAATTGTTCCACCAATATCATTAATCAGATCATAAAAGTGGTCGAATACTTTCCGCTTCGGGTGTCCATTCGGATTCTCTCCGGTTTTCTTCTCGACAAGATCACAGACGACCTGATACGACGAGGTCTGTCCTGCACAGCTATGAAAGATCGTCGTCAATTCAATATCGTTCTCGGCCGCCCGAGTTTCAAATTCAGAGAGAATAAATCGAGCGGCAGCTGTCTTTCCTTGGCCAGTTTTACCCTGCAGAAACACATCGTGCGGAGCCCCTGTCCCCAAACCAGGGCTGAGTGCAGCGCCGAGTTCTGAGAGTTCCTCTTCTCGTTCCGGAAGCTCGTGTGGCGTGTATTCTTCGGCGAGTACGGATTCATCCCGGAACACCGACGAGCGATCCTGGAAGTAGTCTGGCATGATTTTATTCTCACAGCACATACAAATATAACTTGTGTGTCGCACATATAGTCAACCCCCCGGGTGCGTCGTGAATTCAGCGATAGTCGATCTCGGCTATGGTAGTAATCCTAGCTTGTCCAAATTCACGACACACCCGGGGAGGGTGTGGCCTTGGTATCCATGTTCCGGAGATCTTGGCTGAAGAAGCTGATTCTGAGATTAACAACAGTCTACATCGGGACCGTATTGGCTTCGGAAGAGATAGTGATAATTCGCTCTTCATTTGTTTTCGAGAACAGTCAAATAGTGGCGTGTGCATTCTGACTCACTACCCACGCACTAGTCAGCAGAGTTCGCGACACACCCGGGGGCGGGAGTGACGTTTAAGAGGAGGGGCCCCTGTCGTGTTTAACCCCCGGGTGTGTCGTGAACTTCTCGGAACAACGAACCCACTGAGACCCCACTGTGTCGAGTGTTCTGTCACAAACACATCCCGCACCGACTAATCCCACCCACACACCCCACAACGAGTGAACACCTCAGACCGAGTCGGCATGTTCGAGCGCTTTCACGACGATTTCGGGGTCACGCATGAGTCGATGCTCGAGATAACTGCCTTGCCTTTGGCCGCCACCAGTATGGTTAGACTCAGTGACCCCCAGAAACGCCTGCTCTTTGAGCAGTCGGTACACGCGATCCTCGGAAAGTAGCTCGGATCCCGCTCGCTCGACAATGCGCGTGAAAAAGTGTTTCCAGCCTAGATCGGGCCCCTCGGCGAGGTCGTCGGTGACTAAGATGGTGGGTAAGCCGATGTACCAGTACAGGTGTGGTCGAGTAATATCGACACCAGCGAGAATAACATCGCCACGCCGACGCTAGGTTCGTCTCCGCGTACGGTTGGCTGTCTTCCCGGATGCCGGAATGCAACGGCACTGAATTTGTCTCGCCGAGCCGACGATCACAGCAGTCACACCGCCGGGGAAAGGAACACCATCCAGACACACTAACCGTCTCTCTCTCTGAGCTAACGGTAAGTCTGACGACATATTTTAAGCAATTTCGGATAGTTATAATATTCATGGATAGAAAAAATAGCCAGCTAGGGATAACGCTGGATCTCTCGATCCCGGTTACTGATCCAGACCTGTTCAGCCACCGGGCAACGGCACAGATACTGCCGTTGTTAGCGGACAATCCCTATACTGGCTTTGGCATCCGGGAACTGAGCCGAGCGACAGATTTCACACATCGAAGCGTCTCCCAAGCGGTGGCTGATTTAGAAACCGCTGATCTTGTCACGACTGAACAGAGTGGCCCACAGAAACTCGTCCGAATCAACCGCGCTCGACTCAACAAACAGGACGATCCAATCGTTGCAATCCCGCAAACAGAATTTCACGACCCAGTCCGTGATCTTGTAGCCAAACTCAAAACCCACCTCACCAAAATACGGGGAATTGTCCTGTTCGGCAGTGTCGCCCGAGGGGAAGCAGATCGCCAGAGCGATATCGATTGTTTTGTTCTTGTTGGCGAGAAGCAAGCAGTCGGACAACAAACAGCACACAAAATCGTTGAGGAACTCCACGATCGCCGGTACGACGGTGATCGGTACACATTCCAAGTACTCGTCGAGTCGGTTGAAACAGCAACACAGTACGGATAGCGACTGCAGACGATCTTTGCGGAGGGAATGACCCTCTCGACGACAGAGACACTCCAAGAATTGAAACAGGAGGGACTCACAGATGGATAACAGCTACGTCGAAGAAGCACTCGAGACCGCCGAACGCGCGTTCCAGGATACGCGCGGGCATATCCCCGTCGAGTGCAAGATGAAGCGTCGCCACGAGCGCGAGATGGCCATGTTGGGTTAACTCGCGCATGCCGTGTTCAATCTGGCTCTGTTCAAGTTCGTCAAGGGAGACAGTGAACGCCATCTCGTCACCACAGCACGGGGTGTCACCCTGAAACAAACATACCAAAGACAATTTTGATCGCCCAGCAGAGCAAGTTTAAAATTCAAGGAATTCGTACTATCGAGCATGGCTCCGCAGCCCGTCTCGGAAACACCGTCTGAGGATCTTGAAAGCGGGATCAATCAACTTGCCACCGTTGGGCGGCTGTTGGATAACCCAGAACTCGCGCGTGTCTATGTGTATGTCTGTTATTACGGGCCGGTCACTCGACCGCAGATCAAAACCGCGCTAGAGATTCCGAAAACGACAGTCTACGATCACGTTGGGACGCTTGATGCACTCGGTATCGTCACACTGGAGGGGGACCGACCAATTGACGTGACAGCAGCCGCGGTCCGAATCACTAGCGATGGCATCGTAGTGACCCCGACGATTCTCCATGCCGTTGCGCTCCAAGAAGTCGATGAGGAGATCTCATACTTCGTCGAACGACACGGTGTCGGCAAACTCGCTGCTGCGGTCCGACAGGCTGGACTTCACTATGCAGGCCAGATTACACAGCGGATGGCCGCCGATCCGCTTGCGATCTCAACTGGTGAGGCGATCAGTATCATTCATGCACTCAAGCCCGCAATAGTTGTCGGGCGCGAATACGACCCCTACTTCAGCGTAATTTTCCCGGAGATTGCAGACGATATTGAATTTGAGACTGAGATTGATGTAACTGCTCCGTTGCCAGATGATGATTCGTAAGTGGTCTTCTCCTTATGAATACGTCATCTCTCCTCTCATCTGAGCACGCCACACTAATTGATACCAACGTGTTCATTAGTATCGGAAATCCAGAAACCGCCAAATATCGTCAGTTTCGTCGCGTCGTTCAACGTGCTGACGTGACGCTGTTGGTTCCGTCTCGTATTGAAGACGAGATCGAACAAGGGGGTGTCAAACCAGCACTAGAGCGTGCTCAAGAGGAGGGATGGGCGAACGTTGTCTCGGCCCCAACGGTCTCACACGGCAAGGCGACGACGGCGCAAGACATCGTCCGGCGAGCAATCGCCTCGAAATCGCCGGAAAAAGACGAACACGATGTTGAAAAAGCCGATCCAGTATTCGCGGGACTTGCTGTCGAATATCTCCTTGATAAGGGCCAGGCGGACAGCGTGACAGTGATCACCGCTGATCGGATTGCTCGAGAAGCAATTGAAACCGCAATGGCATCATTAGGATATGACGGGCAAGTTTCGACGCTCACGCTCTGGGGTCTTATTGATCGTGATGATGACGACGTCACACTTATATAATATTTTCAGTGCGCGGTTGGCCGTCGTCTCGGATGTGGGAACGCAAGCCCACCGGTTGTGTCTCGCTGAACCGATTGTCAACGCCATCTCGTCACCACAGAACGGGACGCCGCCCTGACGGAACGCAAGGCAAAATCAATCACCTCAGAATCAAGCCCCGAGGTATCCGCCTCAAGATTTCATGAATAGATCGCATTGGCACAATCACACACAACAGACTGAGGGTGCAAATCTAAAGTCTGCAGATTTCGTATTGCATACTGTGCCAATCATCAGAGACGGACCCGGCTCAGAGGAACCAACTCCAGAGCGGGCAAGCAGCGTCGAAGAATACGATGATTTTTTGATCGCTGCTGAGTTGCTGCAACGCCCCCGCTTAGCTCGTATTTATGTGTATACTTGTTACACAGGGCCCACGACGATCGACACCATCATCGAAGCGCTGGATCTCAAGCGGGCGACAACTTACGAGGATATCGAAGAACTCGAACGGGTCGGTGCAGTTGACCGGGATGAGTCGACTCGACCCCACCAGATCACCGCAGAGGCATTCGCCTACGTTGATCCGGAAGGAATCGCGATTACGCCGACGGTCTTCCACGCAGTCGCACTTCGAGAAATCGATGACGATGTCGCCTACGTCCATAATCGATACGGGCCGGGGACAATCGCCGCTGCAGTCCGACTCGTCGTAGAGTACTACGCTGGTCAGCAAACAAAGCGAATGGTTGCTACTGCACTCGGGATCGAACCCGTTGAGGGGATGTCGCTCGTGGGCGCCCTCAAACGAGTAATCGCTGTCGGCGCCAGACACGACCCCTACTTCGATCTCGTTGCCGGCGATGCCGCACCGGCGGTCGACACCTCAATCGAGGCCTCACTCGAGGATTTCTCACACGAGACACCAAACGAGGATGGGTAGCGAGAGACCCCTATCACCAGACGAACCAACGCTTGTTGATACAATTTTTTCGTTGCGATTGGTGATCCCGAGAGATTCACTCGTTGTGCGGGGCGTGTCTCCAGTGTGACTAGCTATCCAGTCCAATGGCATTCACTCGGTACGAGGAGTGTGTCTCACGGAGTCGCGTGGTAGAGAAACTTCTCCCGCTTAGATCAGGCCCCTCAGCGGGATCATAGGTGATTAAGATGGCGGGCACGCCGATATTGGTACAGGTATGGTCGGGTGAACGAGGAGTTTACTTACTCGTATTGGCTGTCGCCCTAATCAAGGATGGCGACTAACGCATCGTTGTTGACGAACAACGGCGGGGATTCAGTCAGAAGTTATCATAGAGCGGTTCGTTGTCTTCGTTCGGAGAGGTTCTTTATTCTCAATGCAAACGAGGGCTAATCAGTGAAAATCGAGTCGTCCAGACTAACCGGATCCGATTCCACTGCGTTGAGTCGCCAGTAAACAGTCCGATTTGAAATCTTTCGCCCGCTACCTCTGTTCAACAACGGATCGAGTTTTTATCGGGTAGTGTCTTGTGAACAGCCAGTTACCGAGGCAGCGTCGCCAGACATTATGACTGGTTCTCAACGAAATTAGGCTGTTAAGAATGTCAGACAGTCTAGTCTGATCAGGCCCCACTCACTACGGTTGGTATTTATAAATCAGCGGTACAGAACCGCATTGTTCCGTATCCGTTACAACAACCCGTACTGGTGAGACTGATACTCTGTAAAGCACATAGCACATGTGAAACGAAGAGACTACGTAGCAGCCACTGGCCAACGGGCGGGACGAAGTGTATCGCATGCGCTTTGTATAGCGTCAATCGTCATGAAGACCGTTCACGAAATTCGCGACTTTGTCCTCTTTCTCTCTCTCGAAGCGGTGGGCATCGTTCTCACCAAGATAGCCAACATGGCGGTACAGAGGTACAATCGACGTTGACACTAACAAGAGAAATCTTGAGTCGATCAAAAGCCAAGCAAGAGTTAGACTGTTACTAGAGGCTTAATTCTGTCGAGCGTAGGCCAAATGTATTTTACACACGCGAATTGGTATGCTCTAGCGAAGAGGTATGAAAACCAAACGGCAAACAGAGCCGTAATAGCATAAAGAAAGACAACAAACCAATCTTGAGAGGAAGTGAGTATAGCCCCTGTGAGCAGTAACGCTGCTATAGCTGTCGCTACATTCATGAGAATATTTTTCTCAACCCTCAGCCTGGGATCGGATATGCAACGCTCATCTTGCTTGGTGAAGTCAACGTATTCTTCAAATTGAGTAGAAAACACGTCATAGCCACCGGCGAAACTCCTTTGGACTGTTTGAGTAACTGTTTCGACTCGGTTTATTACTGAACTCAGAATACCCTCTGAGGATGCCGGTGGTGATTCAGGGGAATCTTGACAATGCGGCTCGGAAAATGAATTTGAGGTTTTAGGCGTCGAAGATATAGCAGGACCCGCAAGTTGCGAGGGTGGGACTGAAGTCTTGAATGTCAACGAGAAAGCCGCGTATTCGGCCGGTTTGGGGAGAGCCGAAGTTCCAGGTGGTGGGGAAAGTGCTGGAAACGTAGGCGGTGGGGAAAGTGCTGGAATCTCGGTTCTAGCTGGGCCGATCGTAGGTTCAACCGATTCTCGAGAGAGTATGCGATAAACAGTCTGATCATCTTTGTTTAATTCAATTTTGGAGAGATATCCTCGTTCAGCTAGGATGTCAAGATGGTCTTCAAGAGTGTCTTTAGAATAGTCAGAGGAAATCAGTTCGTTGTATTTGCTTATATGAAAAGTATCATATCCGCCTTCCCGAAGTTTAGTCACAGTATTGATGTGTCCAAAAAGTTTTAAAACCTTGCTGTCTTGACACTCAAAATTATCAATCAAGTCTTGACTTCGTTTTTTATCCTCAGTAGTAGCCTGAGGGAAAAGTAGTAATTCTAGCATTTTCCCACCCTAACAAAAACCCCGATATAAACGTTTCTTTTTTTCATTGAAAATACAATATATCCGATTATTAGGAAAGAACATAATCGGCAATACCACCACAACCATGGTTGGCACCGATGGAGTCACAAAATAACGGGAGCGAAACGTTTGAGATACGATCACACCGCGGAAACCTCCCTTCAGATGGTTATGCATCAGCTGGGCGAACCCTTCATATCGCTTGTAGACCAACTGAATCAAGTACTGACCTGCACGCCCCCGCGATATGGAGATACAGTGCAATTCCGCTTGTCACGGGTGTCGGTGCCCTCGGACTTATTGCCTTTCAGACATTTTCGGTCGGGTTGGTCGAGTCGTTGGCGGGGACTGTAGGATTGGCCAGCGGTACAGGGTATGGCTGGAAGCACTATAGCCGGCACCGCCGAGCACAGCGAACACCAACAATGGCAGTCCATTTGACAAATGTTGCAGGAACTGAGCACATCTACCTGCATGCTGACGATGCACATGGGGTGAAAAGCGCGTATGACCAACTCCATGCACCGGTGGTGTTGAATAAAGAGCCAACTGAACGGATGGATCTCAGGGATTTGATTGAACAAGCAAATCCCGAGGCGACACTGCAAATCGCAGAATACAGTGTCTCAGCTACGCCGCAGAGTGACCGATTACTCACAGAAGAAAGCACCTGCCCAGGAACCGGTGAGAGCACCAACCTGATGATTGATCTCATCAGAGCCGACCTGCAAGCCGCTGAGGTTGATACCGGTGTCCAGATATTAATTCGTGGCAGAGAGTCTGATGAGTCGGCTCTGCAATCCAAACAACAGAGTATTGCAAACGGCTATGACCGAGGATTTTATGGAAATCTGAAAGTTGAGGGTTCGCAAAGAATCGATCGAGCGCTGTCAGACAGCAGTGACGGACAAAACAATAGAGTGGATTCGTCGGAGACATGCAACCCTGAGAAACGCAAAAAGTGCAAACAAACGGACGGAAATAACACCTTTGATATCGTTGTCAGAATGCTTGCGTGTGTGCCCGAGGGGCGCGCATTAATAGAGGCAGATTATGTGTTCAACACAATTGGACAGCGGCTTGAAAAGGCGACGACTGACGAGATAGAGATCAAGAAGACAGTCTACACAGAGGGTGAAACGAATTATGTCAAAAGGGACTTCTCAACAGTCAGTCAGCAACTGCTTGAGAGAGAGCACTACGGGGGCCGAGGGCTACTCCGAACTCACATCCCGCGTGTGACAAACACACCCGAAATCGTTGCCGACTCACGAACAATTTGGAATTGGTGTCTGCCAACGACTGAAACAACTGAAAGCGCCAGACGCCAGACAAGACCCCGGGATCAGAACCCAACAGACAGACCACCAGAATCAGTGCTTGATGAACTCACCCGCGACAGTGACCGGAGCTCACGGTCCAATGACGACCATCACGACAGCAACGCCTGACAAGCCCGCTAAGACAACGGAGACGACAACCATGCCACGACCGAATATCATGACGCTCGGATGTACCAACGGCGAGGAGGTTGGAATTCCCCCCTCCGTCTGGAATCTACACACGCTGATTACCGGCCGGACGGGCAGTGGAAAAACGACGACAGCAACGAAGGCGATCAGCACCGCGCATCCCGTGACTGACGGGCCGACAATCGTGATCGACCCAAAAAAGAGCGGGTGGATACGCGAGGTTGCACGGACACACTACGCTCAGACCAGCTCACTTGAGGACGTCCTGTATTTTGATTGTAACCAGTATCTCCCAGCGCTGTCGATGTTCGATATTCGACCAATGCTCGATGGGGAGAAGCTACGAAATCAGGCCATCGCGGATCTCAGCGAGCACTTTGTACAGTTGATCGACCACCTGATCCCACAGGGCTTCGAGACGGTCCGCTCACAGGACGTGATCAAACATCTGATGCGAGCGCTGTTCGATTCTCACCACGGGAGCGACGCGTTCACGATCGGCGACCTTCAGACAGCCATCTACGAACTCTACAAACACGAGACAGTGCCCGAGGTGGCAGACCCAGAGACCGACCAGTTGCTGGATAACCTCTTAGTCGGAACACAACACAACAACGAGAACGTCTTTGACGGCGCACTCACGCGAGTTGAAAAGGTTTACGCGAACGAGCGATTGTCGACGCTGTTCTCACACGTTCCGGCCGATCAAACAGAGGCATTTCGCTTCGACAAGTGGTTGAACGAAGATGTTCTGATTCTGATTGACCTCGGCTGGGCCGCCACACACACGAAGCGAGTTCTGGCCAACGTTCTGTTGGAAGAACTCTATCGGAGCCTTACACGCCAACGCCAAACAGCACGACAAAACGATCCACCATACGTGCTTCTCTTCGTGGACGAGGTTGCAAACCTCCGCGTCGATGCCCCGCTAAAGAAGCTGCTGACGATGGGGCGGGAATTCAACGTCGGCACGGTCCCGATGCTGCAGTATCCAAAACAACTCGACAGCGATGGCAAAACCCAAGCAACTGCAGAGGTCGACATCTACAGCGAGGTCTTGAACAACTGTGAAACGGTGCTGACGGGCGCAGTCCGTGGTGATGAGATGTTGGTCAACCGCTTGTCCGGGTCGCATATGAGTTCCGGTGAGGTACAAAATCGAGTAAGCAACCTGGCGGCAAACAAATGGTTCTTTCAACCGGCCGGAAGCCGAGGGTACGGATCTGTCCAGTCATTCGTAGTAGAGGAGCCACCGCTCCCGCCGGGTCATCCAGACGGACCGGCCCCGCTCACAGACGACGAGCGCTCCGAATTTCAGGAAGCACTGGAGGCGTGCAAACGGCAAACGGAAGCGGAACACGGGATTTCGCTGACTGGTTCAACACAGCGGGCTGGTCGTGTCTCAACGACAGTCACGGAGCCAGCCGAACAGTCTGTCGGAAACCTCTCGCAATATCGACGAACACAGGCAATCACAACGCTGCCGTGGCTCGAGTCACTACCAGGGAGGGCACTGTACGAATCGGCAGCAAATGCGATCACCTGTGCGACTTGCGGGGCAGACCGCCCGGCAACACTCAGAGGACTCCTCGAAACCGTCGCCTGTCACGGCTCCCTCAACGAACTTCACAGAGATGCCATTCCACCGGTCCACGTTCGCCTGACGCTGACAGAACCGGAAATCGAAGCGGCTCCAGTTTCGCCCCGCTTGCTCTGTGGCCTACAGGTTCTGTACAATATGGCACAGAACCGGTACGCGCCGCTCGAATTCGACATTGTCCACGATAGCCCTCACACGGTTCTCAAGCGGTTCGGCATCGACTCAGCAGGACTCAGCAAACTCCAAGAGGAGGGACTGGTTACGAACAACAAACTCCACCGGTACTCATATTACCGGGTCACAGAACAGGGCCGAGACCTACTGAACCGCTCACATCGGCAAGGCATCGAGGTGGGACACAACCGCGGTGATACAACGGAGACAATGCTCCACAAGGCGATGATCGAAGCACTACGTCGCTATGTCGTCCAAGAGTATCGGGACGACCCCGACTCACCGGTCACCAAGGTCGACTCGTACTACGAACTGAGCGAACATCATCGCCAGTTCGATCTCGATGGCGGAACACGATTCGATCTCGTTGGTCGTGATGACGATGGGACAGTCCGGCTGATCGGCGAAGCTGAACTCGACCACAACGACGGCAACGAACCACCAGTGCGCGATTACGACCAGATTGCAACAGTCGAGCCAGACGAGGCGTTGTGGGTTGTCGGCTCCTCAAGCCGCGGGCACGATGCAGTGTTGACACCGTTAGCGGACCCACCTGCAGAGTTAGGTAAACCCCGGATCGATGCATACAGCGAGAGTTCCCGTATCGAAGAGATCTCTGGTATCGATACGCCGGGCATAACCGGAATCTTCACTCTCAACCAACTCCGCAAACAACTTCCGGAGCCAGAACTCCCTGAGACACCGCCACAGTAACTCTACTCAGACCATCTGTGAGCACGCGCTTGTGACAGTCACTCTCGTTGGCCCGATGACCACAGAGTCTGAGTGGGAACTCGACACGACCTCAGTCTGGATGGGGGGGACATCGAGACAAGCCACCATACGAGATTTGATAAGTATATAAAAAACAAAATTTGCAGTACTGGCTCAGGAACCACTCACTGAGACCATTGTGGGTGTTACCCGGAGATCCCCCATTTCAACTGCAACGGACACACTCCAAAATGAGAGAATATCATCGGAAGAACCACCAGACAACGCCGGCAAACACAGCAAAAAACACAGCTGATTATCGTCCGCAAGGAGAGAAATATGGATGTGTAAATGGGTGTGTTTTCTGAAAATCCCGCAGGGATTGTCCGCCCAGTCCGAGCGTCTGTTCGCTCTGGGAATGCTGTTTGGGTCAAGAGATCTATGTCAGAAGTAAGGTAGTTTCTGAGTGGTCAGCGTGTGCTGTCGGGGTCAGCAGTCACGTCCCTGAGCGAAGGTCTATCTGTGGACAACCAACTTAGACACACTGGTTTGCAAATATATCGGTTGGTATCGGGGTTGACAAAAACACCGAATTGTCCGACCAATAGTTGTGGATCGTGAGGTCGACCAATAAGATCGCCGGGCAAGAAAATCGGCGCAGGCGGTTCCGTGATGGACAGCCAGATCATCTTGTCAGGGTGGTCGTGCCACAACTGTGATCGCTGACTGTTCCACGTATCTATTACGCCCAGTGCTGGAGAATAATTGTGTACTCCGCAGTAGTCCGTAAGTGCTGTCTACACCTTGTAAATGCGAAGGGACCGAGCCACATCGACGCGTTTCGAGGGTAGAAGATTACACCGGATAGAGACGAGGAGTAGACACCGTCAGACTTGGGTACCCCTTGATCGCTGATACCCATTGCCTTAGCGAAACACCCCAAGGGAGATCAGAGAGACAAGAAAGGCCATCTTCTTCAGAAGTGTCGTGTAGTCCACGAGAAACGTTGTCTGTTTTCCCAATGATTTGGAGGGTGCCCATCGGCATCTCCTTACCGTCAGTATTCAGTGACGTCTAGACATCCCAGACAGAGTAGGATCTCATCTCCTATTTCTGATCGCATTTTATTCACTCTCAAGCCCCGTCGCCATTCGACACAGTCCGTTCTTTCATTAGTGATACCCCCCCGAGAACACACCTATTTTCCATATTCATTTCTATATTTGCGGATGAGAATTGGGTGAGTATTCAAACCAATAATCGAGAGACAGCACTTGGATTACCAGTATGACAGAGCTAAAAGAGTGTGAGTTGTACCAAACGTAATGTGCCACCCTAGCTTGACACTGTTCATTTCGGGTAGCGAAAATTCCAAGCAGGGGTTATAAAGAACGCAGGTGTCGATACTGCCTCACAGTGAGTTTGGTTCAGTGTCTTACTGTCCTGCACAGTGGTCGTTCCGTCCATGTCAAAATAGAACACACGTCAAATAATCTTAATACACACCCACAGGAACAGTGCACTATCACTCTTGGCCGAAGCGTCCGGCCAATGTGGTTACTCTGCACGAGGTGATATTCATGGGAGTAATTGATACTGTCGAATTGTACGATGATGTACACCTGCCAAACTATCCGGACGGGGTCGAGCCACCGGACGCGGTGAGCTGGCAAACCAAAGGTATCGACCGCCCCAGTATGTCCACATTTCGGATCACCGCAGACGGCCAGTTGCTCAAAAAAGAGTGGCATGGAAAATCCGTTCCACCAGAGGAGCGACCATACGCTGACAACGAGGATGTTGACGAAGACGATTTCCGTTATTACGTGGGCATGATGGAGCGCGTTCATGACGGCTGGACCGAACGAGATTCGTATCACGGTCGCTTCCAGATCACGCACTCATTCGAGAGCGTGGATCCGGTTGTGAGATATCAGGTGACGTTCACCCACGGCAAACTCGAAGGATTCGAGCGCATAAAATGATCTGTATAGGTGTGTGGCAAATGCCATCACACCAGCACCAGACTCAAACCTCGCTCCCATCAATCGAAAGACGAACCGATGCCCATCGAACTGACCGGCGAATACACCGACGCCCGAGTGATGGTCGACGACGAGTCGCTCATCGAGGAGAACTGTCTCGAACAGATCCAGACGCTGATCGACCATCCAGCCTTTACAGAACCGGTCAGAGCGATGCCGGATGCACACGTCGGCGCGGGCGCGCCGGTCGGGTTCACCATGCCGCTGCCGGACCGGGTCGTCCCAAACATCGTCGGCGTCGACGTTGGCTGTGGCATGGCCGCAACCAATCTCGGAGACAGCCTCCCGCTCGACCACACGACCCGCGAGCAGCGAGTCCGTACTGCCGTGCCGATGGGCCAGCAGACTCACGCGTACGATGACGCACCACACCTCGTCAACGAGTTTCCCTTCGAGCGAGCAAACACCGTCTTCGAGCAGTTCGAGACGGCCTATCGTGAGCGGTTTGGCCAGTCGATCAACCCAATAGACTTCGAGTTCGACGGCTACGACGGCGCGTATTTCAAATCACTCTGCCGACGCGTCCTCGCCGAGCAGCGTCAGGGGATGGGCCACATCATCAAGAGCGCGGGGACCTTGGGTGGCGGCAACCACTTCGTCGAGTTCGCACAGGCCCGCGATCAGGGCACCTACTGGCTGATCATCCACAGTGGCTCGCGGTATCTCGGCAAATCCGTCGCCGAGTACTGGCAGGCCAAAGCCACCGAATATCGTGAGGCAGATGCGATCCGGCAGTCCCTTCCCACGGAGTATCACGACTATCTCAAGTTCGATCCGACGACCGTCAGCGACGAGGAGTTGTTCGCGTGGGTGACCGGCGGCAAAGGTGAATCCCACCTCCGGAAAGACGCAATTCGGACCGACTTCGACGAAGCGGAAGTCGACGAGGTCTTTCAGGCACTCTCTCGGCCACGCAAAACAATCGAGGATCGCAACACCGATTTAGACTGGCTGGAGGGTCGTGAGGCACACGGCTACTACGTGGATATGCTGTTTGCCCAGCAGTACGCCCGTTGGAACCGCGAGTTGATGAGCGACGCAATCTGTGCAGCACTCGATATCGAGCTCCGCGAACGGTTCCAGTCGATCCACAACTACATCGACTTTCGCGATTTGACGATCAGAAAAGGCGCAACGCCAGCACGAGACAACCAGCGACTCGTAATCCCGTTCAACATGGCCGATGGCTCGGTCCTCGCACGCGGGAAGGGCAGCGAGTCGTACAACCGGACCGCGCCACACGGCGCTGGCCGGACGATGAGCCGTCGTGAAGCCGCGGAGACAATTTCTGTCGGAGAGTTCGAGGAAGCGATGGATGGCATCTACTCCGAATCAATCGACGAATCGGTGCTCGATGAGGCACCGATGGCGTACAAATCTGCGAGCCAAATCGCGAGCGCAATCGAACCCACTGCTGCCGTCATCGACTGGCTCGATGTACAGCACAATCTGAAAGCAATAGAGTAACGGGACACAGTCGAAGGTCACCACAGCCAGACTACACAAAAAGACCTATGTGCTTACTCACATTCTGAGTAACCATGAGCATCCTCGTCACAGGCGGCGACGGCTACCTCGGGTGGCCGACCGCACTTAGAATCGCCACACGAACCAACGACCGCGTCGTCCTCGTCGACAACTTCGCGCGCCGCGAGTGGGTCGAAGAAGTCGGCAGCGTCAGTGCAACGCCAATCGCAGACATCGACGACCGCCTCGAAGCCGCCGAAGAGGTCCACGATCTTAATAATCTCTCGTTCGTCGAGGCAGACCTCACCGACCGCGCCGAGGTGGACAAACTCCTACAGGTCCACGAACCCGACACAGTCATCCACACGGCGGCCCAGCCCTCTGCGCCGTACTCACAGATCAACGGCGAGCGGGCGAATTACACCCAGCACAACAACCTCCAGGCGACACGGAACCTCCTCTTTGGCCTCCACGAAAACGACCTGAACGATACCCACTTCGTCGAAACCACAACGACGGGCGTCTACGGCGCGCCGGAGTTCCCCATTCCAGAGGGCGGCGCGACGATGGAGAACGACGGCGAGCGCGACGAGGTGCCGTTCCCGGCGATGGCGGGGTCGTGGTATCACCTCACGAAAAGCCACGATGCGGCGAACATGCGACTGGCCAACCAGCAGTTCGACATCCCGATCAGCGACGTGCGGACGGCAATCGTCTATGGTACGGAAACCGAGGAAACGCGCGCAGACGAGCGCCTGAACACTCGCTTCGACTTCGATTACTACTTCGGAACGGTCACACACCGATTCTGCGCGCAGGCAGTCGCGGGCTACCCCGTGACGGTCTACGGCAAGGGCGAACAGCGCAAACCGTTCGTCTCGCTCGAAGATGCCGTCGAAGGCCTCGCACAACTCGCACTCACGGATCCCGACGAGCGCCCCGACGACCACGTCGTCTACAATCAGGTCACTCGCGCGATCAGCATCGTCGAGATCGCAAACACGATCGCTAATGTCGGTGACGCACACGACCTTGATGTGGCGGTCGAACACTTCGAGAACCCCCGAGACGAAGACGAGGAACACAAAATGGAGATCGAAAACGACCGTTACGCCGAGTTGATCGGCGGCCAGTCACAGTCCTTTGAGAATGCTGTCTCAGATATCTTCGAGACGTTGCTCCGGTACGAGAGCCGCGTAAAGGCCCACGAGGATCGCTTCCTTCCGGGCGTCCTCGAAGATTAACCCCATGGCAACAACAATGGACGACCGAAACGTCCTGGTCACAGGTGGCTGTGGGTACATCGGGAGCGCGCTCGTGCCGCAACTGCAGGACGCTGAGGAGACTCAAAGCGTCGTCGTGTTCGATTCGCTGACTGGTGGCTCACCGGCGAATCTCATGGATGCGGATGTCGGCAATGGACTGGAGTTCAGGCAAGGAGATGTGCGAAACTACGGTGAAGTCGAGAGCGCGATGCGTGGTGTCGATTCGGTGATCCACCTTGCTGCGATCACGGGTGCTGCGAGCACACACGACCGTCGCGAGGAAACGTTCGCCGTCAATCTTGAGGGGACGAGAAACGTCCTGAATGCGGCCGAGAAACTCGGCGTCGAGACGGTGACCTTTGCATCGTCCTGCAATAATTACGGCCGGGCGCCGCACGAGAACGTCGACGAGACAACAGAACCGCATCCGATCAATCCCTATGCTGAATCGAAACTTCAGTCCGAAGAGTTGCTCGCTGAGTTCGACGGCAACGCCACAGCGCTGCGACTCAGCACGAATTACGGATACGCCCGAGGCATCCGGTTCAATCTCGTTGTGAACACGTTCGTGTTTCGCGCACTCACGAACCGGCCGTTGACCGTCTATGGCGACGGATCAAACTGGCGGCCGTTCATGCATGTCGAGGACGCAGCGCGCGCGTTTACCCAGGCGACACTCGAGCCAGAATCGTGGCCCGAGTCGATCTACAACGTCGGCGCGAACAGCGAAAACTACCGAATCAGCGAAATCGCCGAGATCGTCCACGACGAGGTGGGCACTGGTGTCGACATCACGTATCTCGAAGACGAACATCCCGGGCCATCCTATCACGTCAATTTCGACCGCGTCGAAACGACTGGCTACGAACCAGAGTATACGCTCCGCGAGGGTGTCCGAGAACTTGCAACAGCATTTACCAGCGGAGATCTCACAGAGAACACATGACCACAGAAGACTCACCACCGACGGTCGCAGTCACAGGTGCTGCAGGCTACATCGGCAGTCGTGTCGTCCACAAGATCCAACAGGAGCATCCAGAGTGGGAGATTATCGCACTCGACAACTTCTATCTTGGAACAATTCGAGAGATCGGAGATGTGACTGTCCAGCACGTCGACATCCGCAACCGGGAGAGATTAGAACAGACCCTCGACGGCGCAGATATCGTTATGCACTTAGCTGCAATCAGCGGCGTCGACGACTGTGAGCAACAACCGGATCTCGCCTACGAAGTCAACGTCCAGGGAACAGAGAACGTGGCTTGGTTCTGCCGAAAGACTGGAGCAGCGCTCGCGTTCCCGTTCAGCATGGCCGTGTTGGGAGATCCGGCTGAGTTTCCGATCACCGTCGATCTCCCACGGGATCCGATGAACTGGTACGGGCGAACGAAACTCCTCAGCGAACAATCGATTCGAACATACGCTGAGGATTCGTTCCCAGCACATCTATTCCTCATCTCGAATCTCTACGGCGAACACACAGTCGAGGGCCAGCGAGTGACCAAAGGGACAGTCATCAACTTCTTTATTGATCGAGTCTTCTCTGACGAACCGCTGACTGTGTACGAACCCGGCACCCAGTCGCGGAACTACATCCACGTGAAGGATGTTGCAGACGCATACATCAGAAGCGCCGAACAGTTGATCAAGCAACGCAATCAGGGAGAGACAGGAGCACGAGCGTACGAAATCGCTAGCGAAGAAGATCCAAGCGTGCAGACCGTCGCAGAACTCGTCCAGACAATTGCCAGCGAGGAGGCAAGTATCGACACCGACGTTAGCCTCGTCGAAAACCCCCGGAGTGGAGAGACACTTGTCGACCAGTTTACTGTCGACACCAGCAGAACCAGATCGGAGTTAGGCTGGGAACCGGCACACACCGTCGAAGAAACGATTCGAGAGCTTATCCGGGCGCGTAGCGGCGGGTAAGAACGACGCAGGAACATCCAGACTACAGGCCAGCAATCTCGCCCGCTGGAACGCTTTCGTGTTCCCAGATGAGATCGAAGTACCGCTTAAGTCCGGCCACAAACGAACCATTTTCAGTCACAGCAGCCTGTCGCATGTGTAGTGGGACATCTTTCTCCTCAACGAGAACGATGGCAATACCGGTGTCGTAATCCATACTCGGATCTGCGAGCGTGCCACGCCACGGCAGCGGCTCTTTGCTAAACCGGATTCCAACGGATGGGAATTCTGTCGTGAGTTCACCGACGACTTCCCGTTGAATCGCGCCATTGTGCTCGGAAAGATGTTCTGGGTGGAGGAACAGAATGTCGATATCGATATCGCGTTCGACTGCCGCGGTGAGAGCGGGCCGGATGCTCTCGAAATATTCAAGACTCTTTGTCATGACATGGAGCGTGTGGTCCGCATTCCGATAGATCGAGCGGGTTTCGGACTCGCTGGGCTCTCCAACATCGACGACGTGAAACAGTTCTTCAGTCGGTGAGGGATCCTCACTCGCCCGCTGGTATCGGGGTTCGAACGTATCGAGGAACACATCTCGAAGGTCGTCGAGTTCCGCACGAAACGACTCAAACTCCTGGTGGCGGTTCTCGACCGCGCGATCAAGGATCTCGTCAGGGGCCTTTGGTTGGAATTCTTTGGGCCTTCCGGGAATTACCTTGATGAACCCCCGATCCGCAAGTTCGTCGAGAACAGCATAAATTCGCGCGTTCGGAATGTCTGTTGCTTCAGCGAGATTTGGAGCCGTTGATCGTCCGTGCGTGAGCAGTCCTTTGAGTGCCGTGGTTTCGTACTCTCCGAGTCCGAGATGGTCGAATAGCTGGTCAGCATCCGACGTATCGTTCATGACTCGCTTAAGGGTCTGTCCTCTCTTAAACACCAGTCAGGCTAACGCTTAGCTAGTGGGAAATTTTAAGTAGGCACAGTACAACTGATTTACTAAGAAACTGAGTAACTATGGGACGAAACAAATCTGAGTCAGAACACCTTGCTGAAATCGAGGACGGGGCTGGCTGTGTGGAGATCTGGGAGAAGTTGAGCGAGTCACGCGGCGGTGCAGAAGAGTAGCTCGTCCGAGACACAGAGCAGAAAGTGGAGCGAAACCACTAAATCCGCGCTGGTCCACCGACAGACCAATGACAGACCCCGAGCGTGTCGAGCAAGCGACGCGCTCGTTTCTCGGCGACCATCCCGACCACAAGGAGACACTCGAAGCACTCCTCCAACACGAAGACGAGCACGGATCTTGGGAGTTTGACGACGCGCCGGTCGACTCCGGCACGTTCGGCGAACTCGTCTCCCGCCCGTTCGTGCAAGAAACGGACGACGGTAATTATCGCTTCACCGATCACGATGCAGTCGAAACAGCCCTCGCCGACGACGCCTCCAACCAAGACACCGCACAGACCACAGATTTCGACGTAGACATCACACTTCCCACAGTGGACCGCCGCGTACTCGCGGGGCTACTCGGCGCACTCGCACTCGTCGTCGCCGCCCGTTCGCTGTTCTTCCGCTCGCTGTTCAGAGATGGGCGAATCATCTCCCCGGCCAACGACCCGTACTTCTACCGTTATTGGCAGTCACAACTCCTCGCAGAATCCGGCGGTGCGTTCGACTTCGGCATGGCCGCGACCATCGGCGAACTCACGCGCATCCGCCCACTCACGCACGCACTGAACTGGTGGTTTGCCGACCTCTTCGGCGCACCCGACCTCGTCGCCGCGTTCACACCGATCGTCGCGAGCATCCTCCTCGCACTCCTCGTCTACGGACTCACCCACACACTCACCGCGGATCACCGGATCGCCCTCACT
Source organism: Halovenus anhuiensis (assembly GCF_037080055.1). NCBI lineage: Archaea > Methanobacteriati > Methanobacteriota > Halobacteria > Halobacteriales > Haloarculaceae > Halovenus > Halovenus anhuiensis. The sequence goes on along the minus strand of NZ_JBAOJI010000002.1, from coordinate 494,229 downwards.
TCCGTCGTTCTGCTTGCGCTGACACCCGTCCACGTCGTCTACACGCAACTGGGCTTTCTCGAACACCGACCGTACCAGTATCTCTGGATCGGGCTGATGGCCTACTCGCTCGGCTGGCTCGCCGTCGACGTACTGGACCGCCATCGCGCCGACGCAGTCGAACCAGCACTGGCACACGCCCGCGACCCACGGGCCTGGGCTGTCGCGGGGCTCCTCACCATCTCCGTCGCCGCCTTATCGCACACGTGGGGTGGCTCGCCGCTCTCCTTCGTCCCGGTCGCAATCTATCTCGGCTTCCGCGTCGTCGCGGACTGCCGCGAAGAGATCGACCCGCTGTTCGCGAACGCGCCCGCACTCGCCGGAATCAGCGTCGGAAGCCTGCTCGCACTCGTGGCACACCTCCGCTGGGGCTGGCACGAGTCCATCGCCGTGACGATCCCCGTTGGCGTCGCGCTCGGCGGGATCGCCGTGGCCGTCCTCGCACACCTGTGGCTGCGCGCCGACCTTCCAGCGGCGGGACTGCTCGGTGCGGAGGGAGCCGTCGGCGTCGTCGCGACGGTGCTCTTCTGGCAGCTTCGCCCGGAGGATGTTGCCCGATTGCAGGAGCGTTCAGATGCCTTCTTCAATCGAGAGACAGCCACAGAAACAGCCTCGTTGTTCAATCCCGAGCAGGCGTTCATCTTCGGCCCGCTCACCCAGATCGGGCTCGGCTTCTATTTCGCGCTCGTTCCGCTCGCGCTCGTGACCTACTACGTCGCCCGTAACTACGAGCCGGGCTGGCTCGCCGCCGTCTCCTTTACGTGGTTCTATCTCGTTATCGCAGCCGTGCAGGTGCGGTTCGCCGCCCAGTTCAGCATTCTCTGTGCCGCCTTCGGTGCCGTGGGACTCGTGTATCTCCTCAGCGCGGTCGATCTGGCACGGCCCGTCTCACTGTTCGACAGAGATGGACCGGAGGGTCCCGCACTCGAACTGCCGGAGACAACCTCGATTGGTGCATATCTCGTCGGCGCGATTGCGCTCGTCCTCCTGCTGAACCTGATTTTCGTCCCCTCACTGCTCGCACAAACGCAGTATTCTGAGGGGCAGGTCGCAGCCATGGAGACCATCGACGAGCATGCGACAGAGCACGACGAAGCGTTCCCCGAAAACTTTGTCCTCAGCCAGTGGGGCGACAACCGGATGTACAACTACTTCGTCAGCGGTGAGTCTCAGGGTTACAGTTATGCACGGTCGAATTTCGAGGAATTCATCTCGGCCACTGACCCGGACGAGCAGTTCAAGCAGTTCAACAATCGGGTCGGATACGTCGTCCTGACCGATGTCGACGCACCCAGAAAGTCCACACAGACGAAACTCTACGAGGAGTTCGGCGCGGGCAACGACAGCGTCGCTCACTACCAACTCATCTACTCCAACGAGGACGTGCGGGCCTTCTCTCTCGTCGCCGGCGCGGTCATCCAGACCCAGAATGAACCCGGAGCAAACGTCACAGCGCGAACCTCGGTCGAGACGGCAGGCGAGCAGTTCGAGTACGAACGAACGGCAATGGCCAACGACGACGGTACGGCAATCATCCGCGTCGCCTATCCCGGCGAGTACGAAATCGGCGGAGAGGCGGTGACGGTCAACGAGACAGAGGTCTACGACGGAGCGACGGTGTCGGTCACGGGCAGCGACGGATAGAGACGCTCACTCGGTGAGTTCGTACTCCGAGGGACCGATCGCCAGTCGCTCGAAAATCGCCTCGTGATACGATTCGCGGGCCCACTCGCGGATCGGCGGTTCGGCGTCGGTGAACTCCGAGTCCGGGTCGATTTCGGCGATGACAACCCACGACGCTTCGTCGTCGTCGTAGCCGACTGCGTAGACACGCAGGTCGTCGTCCGCATCCTCGTCGACGCGTTCGGTCGCCGGTTGCTGCGATTGCGAGCCGCCGCTTTCGTCGCCGATCACCTCGACAGTCCCGATGCTGTCGTCACGGCCGCCGAAGGGATTCTCGTCCTCGTCGTCCTCGGGTTCAGTGTCGGTGACGCGAGCGTCGGCACCGACCGCTCGGTCGTCCTCGGCGCGGCGTTCGTCGTACAGAAGCAGCGCGGCGATGACCTGTTCGCCGAGCCATGTGTAGGGGATCACGCGCACTGTGGCGGCGTTGTTCAGCGCCGCGATATCCTCGGCTGACATCGGCCGGCCGGGCAATGCGTCGAGGGCTGTCTCCATTAGCAGGCCCTACGCACTCCCGGGATATGTAGCCTCTCCCTTGTCGATGGTTGCTACGCAGTTAGCGTTCGGTCGATGATAACGCCTTCTGAGGGGGTATGGACGACGCGAACGGTGACCTCGCTGCCAGACGTGAGTTCGCATTTACTCTTCGGAATGCGAAAGAGAAGCGTCTCACCGGCGCTGTACTCGGAGTCCAGTAGTGCCCCGCCGCCATAGCGGTTCAGTGACAACTGATCGAGAATATTCGCGCCCTCGATCTGATCATCACTGATGGCGTTGCCGCTGGTTACAGGGAGGTCCACCAGTCGCCCTCGTTTTTGCCCACCCTCGCATTCAGCAGTGACCGCGATTTCGAGTGCCGAGGTCGAGACAGTGTCACCCGCCTGGTGAGTGATGTTCACGATGCCACCGTCGAACCCATCCTGAGGGGCAAACTCCCCGCTCGACTGTGCCACGGTCGGGCCCGGGTCATTGACACTCTCGCCCAGTCCTAGGACGAAGACAGAAGTGGTTGCTGCGAGCACAACAACGACGGCGACCATGAGAATGACCGAAATTACGGGCGAGACTGCGCGGCGGTCTCGGAACACGTCACTGCGTACGGTGTGAATCGGCATATATATTCAGCTTCTCTGGCGACAGACTGGGGCACGTCAGATCTGCTGCACGAACGAAGCCAGATGCTCGGCGACCTGTCCCGGAGCGGTCGCGACGCCAGCGTGGCCGGCGCCGTCGAGTGTTACGACGGTACTGTCTGGAATCCGCTCGGCCAGTTCGTCGATACCCGCCTGCAGATACTCAGGGCTCTCCGACCCAGTAAAGAGAAGCGTCGGGTATTCGGTCGGCACAGTCGACAACTCGAACGCTTCGACGATCCGGCATTCCCGGGGAATCGTCTGCGCGAACTCGACACACTCCGGCCAGATCGGCCAGTGTTCGACCGACTCCGCTCCGGTCGCCTGGGTGAAAAACGTCCGAGCGGCTTCCTCCGGATCGCCAGCGTCGATCAACTCGGCGGTCTGATCGGCGAGGCTCCGCTGTGGCGTATCCCGCTCGTCGATTGTCGCCTGCGGCAGCGGTGGTTCGTACAGCGCGAGGCCGGCGATGTCGACAGACGGCGCGGCTTCCATCGAGAGCAGGCCGCCGAAGGAACTCCCGAACAGGACTGGTTCGCGCTCGCAGGCTTCGACGAGCGCTTGCACGTCCTCGACTTCCCGCTGGAAGTCGTAGGGTGCGGTGTCGCCGCTGTCGCCGCGGCCGCGCCGGTCGGGCGCGAGCAGCGTTCCGTCGTCGAACTGTCCAGCGAGCAGCGACCACATCGTCCGGCGAACGCCGGTGCCGTGCAATCCGATAACCGGCGGTCCGTCGCTGGTGCGGTCGTAGGCGATGGTCGTTCCGTCCGCAGATGTGACCGTTTCCATGGTCGCAGTTGTGGGTGGATTGTCTTGAACAACCCGTTAGGAGCGAGTCCGGAGATGATTCGTCCGCGCAACCGACAAGAGGGTGCGGTCCTACACCCAGATAGGATGGGAGCGATCGATCGTCTCGCCGACGATGTGCCGTTCGACCCCGAGGCCGTGCCGGTCGACGACGAGCACGTGCTCGATTCGCTCGAACCGGTCGTCCAGGAGTGGTGGATCGAGGAGTTCGGCGAGTTCGTCCCCGAGAACGGCGGCTTCTTCACCCCACCACAGAAGGAAGCGATCCCACTGATCCACGAGGGGACGAACACGCTGGTCTGCTCGCCGACGGGCAGCGGCAAAACTTTGTCATCTTTCTGTAGCATCATCAACGAACTGTTCCGCCGTGATCAGTCCGAAGGACTGGAAAACAGCGTCTACTGTCTGTATATTTCTCCGCTGAAATCGCTGGCAAACGACATCCACCGGAATCTCGAAGTGCCCCTCGACGGCATCACCGAGAAACTGGACGAGCGCGGCGAAGACGTGGAGATTCGCCACGCGATTCGCCACGGCGACACGAGCGACAGCGAGCGACAGGCGATGCTCGAAACGACGCCGCATATTCTCAACACCACCCCCGAAACGCTCGCGATATTGCTCAACTCACCGAAATTCAGAGAGAAACTCCGAACGGTCGAGTACGTCATCGTCGACGAGATTCACAGTCTCGCGGAGAACAAACGCGGGACACATCTGTCCGTCTCGCTGGAGCGACTCGAAGCGCTCGCGAACAACTCACCCACGCGGATCGGCTGTTCGGCGACGGTCGAACCGCTGGATACCATCGCCGAGTTTCTGGTCGGCTACGAGTCTGACAGAACTGACGAGGATGAGGCCGATCCAGAAGACCGCCAGCCCCGCGAGTACGAAATCGTCGACACGCGCTTCGTCCGGGATTTCGACATGGAGTTGCGCTGTCCGACCGACGACCTCATCAACACGTCGGCGGGGGTCGTCAACGACCGCTTCTACAAGGAGTTGGACGAACTCATCAAAGACCACACCAACACGCTCGTCTTCACAAACACGCGCTCAGGGGCGGAGCGCGTCCTGCACAACCTCCGCGAGCGTTTCGATGGCTACGACGAGGACAACTCCGGCTGTCACCACGGCAGCCTCTCGAAAGAGCGCCGCCAGGAGATCGAATCCAAACTCAAGGCCGGCGAACTCGACGTGGTGACGACCTCGACATCCCTCGAACTGGGTATCGACATGCCCGAACTCGATCTGGTCGTGCAAGTCGGCTCGCCGAAATCCGTCGCCGCCTTGCTCCAGCGAGTGGGACGAGCAGGCCACCAACTCGGCGAGATCGTCACCGGCCGGGTGTTCGCGCTGGACCGAGACGAACTGATCGAGTGCGCGGTCATGCTCAAGAAGGCCGAAGAGGGATTCGTCGACCGCGTGTTCGTCCCCGAGAACGCCCAAGACGTGGCCACCCAGCACGTCTACGGCATGGCGATCAACGGTCCCCGCCCTGAAGCCGAGATTCGAGAGATCCTCGAACGCGCTTATCCGTACCGCAATTACGGCGACGACGAGTGGGAACAACTCTGCCGGTATCTCACCGCCTCCTACGACGGCATGGAGGACAAGAACGTCTACGCGAAGATCTGGCGGGACGAAAACGATCCACCGGACGGCGAATTTCACTACGACGAGTTCGATGTCGGGGAGCCACTGATCGGCAAACGTGGCCGTCTCGCTCGGGTCATCTACATGACCAACATCGGGACGATTCCCGACTCCTTCACGTGCGACGTGTTCACCCGCTCGGGCGACGAGTGGGTCGGGCAACTCGACGAGTCGTATCTCGACACGCTCGAATCCGGCGACGTGTTCGTCCTCGGCGGCCAGAACTTCGAGTACAGCTACCGCCGCGGGTCGAAAGTCTACGTCGACCGGACGAGCGCCCGCCCGACCGTGCCCTCGTGGTTCTCGGAACGACTTCCACTCTCCTACGATCTCGGCCAAGAAATTCTTGCCTTCCAGGGCGAGTTGTGCGACCGGCTGCTCGACGGCGGAAAATCAGAAGTGAGGGTCTGGTTGCGGCAGTTCCCGCTGGACGAGCACAGCGTGCAGGCCATCACGCGGATGTTCGACGAACAGATCCGCTACACGGGGACGAAGAGCGTGAGCACCGACGGGCGGCTGGTAATCGAAGAGGAGTTAGATCACAACGAGTACGAACGCCACTACTACGTCCACTCGAACTACGGGCGGCGGTTCAACGACGGCTTCTCTCGATTACTTGCCTACCACTGTGCGCAGGAAGCCAACGCCAACGTCAAGGTGGCAGTCGCGGATCACGGATTTACGGTCTCTTTGCCGTTGAACCGCAAGGTCGATATCACGGGCATCGTCGAAGGGCTGGATCCGGCGGAAGCCCGGGCGGATCTGCGAGCGAGTCTCGACGGGACGGACCTGCTCCAGCGCTATTTCCGGATCAACGCGACGCGGGCGCTGATGATCCTCAAGCGGTACAAGGGCTACGAGAAGTCAGCCAGTGAGCAGCAGGTTTCAAGCGAGATGCTGTTGGGTTTCGCTGAGGATCTTGAGGACTTCGCGGTCATCGACGAGACCTATCGGGAGATATTGGAAGACAAACTCAACATCGCGGGCATCGAGTCGGTGCTGTCGGATATTCAGGCCGGCGCGGTCAGTGTGGAGACGACCCGCGTCGAGTCACCGTCGCCGAAGGCCTTTGGGCTGGCGACGCTGATGGCCTCGGACGTGGTGCTCGCCGAGGACGAGTCGGAGGTCCTGCAGGAATTCCACCAGCGCGTGCTGGAGGAAATCGAGGGGACGACCGAGGCAGAGCCGTAGGCCCGCGACAGCTTTACTGCGACAGATCCCTCAGATGTGTGTGAATGCTCTCGAAGTTGTTGAACTACCTGCGGGGCCGCTTTCGGACGGGCAAGAGCAACGCCGAAATGAACCCGACGGAGGTCGCTCAGTACGGCGATTCCGTCAACTACTTGCCCTGTCCGGAGTGCGGCGAGGGCAACCTGGAGTACGACCCCGAAGCCGGCGCGCCGAAATGCACCGCGTGCGGTGCGGTCGACGACGGTCCGGAGTAAAACCCCGGCCTACATGTCCTCGTGCGGGCTGCAGACGAGAACGGAGCGCTCGGTGTTAAGAATGACATCCTGCGTGACGCTCCCGAAGACAACCTTGCCTGTCGGTGAGCGTTTGCGGCCGGCGATAGCGATCGCATCGGCATCGATATCATCGGCGTGATCGACGATCAGTTGGGCAGGGTCGCCGCCTTCGCCCTGGATCGTTACGTCAACACCCGCCTCTTGGAGGATTTCGCGTGCGCGGCGGACGGAGCCGAGTTGCTGGGCTGTTGCGCCCTCCGGATTCTCCTCGAAGACGTGGAGTAAGTCGACCGAGAGGTCGTCGGTACCGAAGAGATCGAGAACCGTCTCTGCCTGTGATTTTGCTCGGGATTCATCTTCGTCGATGGACAACAAGACGCGTGTCATACCTGGTTCTCGGCCGCCCAGCATAAAAAATATACCTCTGCTTTCGAGCGCCCTGGAACCAAACCATCGCGGACGGACCCAGCGCGAGGTCCCCCCACAGCAGCCCCCGAGAAGTAGAGTTGTTGATGAGTGTAAACATGACCCACATTTTTATCCATTGACTTCATCATACTTTGACATGCGCGCAGCAGTCCTCGAAGCACACGGTGAACCGCTTTCAATTACAGAAGTCGACAGACCGGAGGCAACACCGGACGGAGCGGTCGTCGAACTCGAAGCCTGCGGCGTCTGTCGGTCGGACTGGCACGCCTGGCAGGGGGACTGGGACTGGCTCGGAATCCAGGCCCAGCCCGGTCAAATTCTCGGCCACGAGCCGGCGGGTCACGTCGTCGAGGTTGGCGACGACGTCGAGGGGGTCAGCGAGGGTGATCACGTCGCAGTACCGTTCAACATCAGCGACGGGAACTGCCACTTCTGCCGGAACGGACACGCGAACACCTGCGAAAACGGCGCTCCGCTGGGGTTCGTCGAAGACCTGCCCGGTGCGTTCGCCGAGGAGCTACACGTTCCGGTCGCCGACCACAACCTGGTCGAACTACCCGACGGTGTCGGATCGGTCGATATGGCCGGACTGGGCTGTCGGTTCATGACCTCGTTTCACGCACTCGCACACCGCGCTGACGTCGAGGCTGGAGACTGGCTGGCCGTCCACGGCTGCGGCGGCGTCGGCCTCTCGGCCGTCCACATCGGCGACGCGCTGGGCGCGAACGTCGTCGCTGTCGACCTCTCCGACGAGAAACTCGCCAAAGCCGAGTCACTGGGCGCGGCCGAAACCGTCAACGCCAGCGAAACCGACGAGGTGCCCGAGGCAGTCCACGCGGTCACCGACGGCGGCGCGGACGTCTCCGTCGACGCGCTGGGTATCGCCGAAACCTGTCGTAATTCGGTGCTGAGCCTCGGCACCCACGGCCAGCACATCCAGATCGGGCTCACGACACAGGAAGAGGAGGGGGTGGTCGGACTACCGACCGACGCGATGGTGATGAAAGAAATCGAGTTCATCGGCTCGCTCGGAATGCCGCCGAACCGCTACGACGAGATTTTCCGGATGGTCGCAGGCGGCAAACTCCGGCCGGAGGAAGTCGTCTCCGGGACCATCGAACTCGACGATGTCAACGAGAAACTCGAGGCGATGACCGACTTCGGCACAGTCGGGATTCCGGTCATCGACTCTTTCTGAACGGGAGCGGAGAATTACCGCGCCCACTCGACCATCCGCCCGTAGGTGTCATCGGTCGACAGCGCAGCGCCATCGCCGACAAGGACGAGCGACTTCTTCGCCCGCGTCAGCGCGACGTTCATCCGCCGGTAGTCCTCGAAAATCGGCCCGTCGAGTGATCCAGTCGCGACGAAGGAAACGATGATGACCTCCTTGCTCGACCCCTGGAAGCGGTCGACCGTATCGACCGTGACACCGGGCGGCAGTCGCTGGCCGATTTCGGCGACCTGTGCCCGGAAGGGCGCGATGACGCCGATTTCCTCGGCCGGAACGCCGGCCTGGCGGAAGGCCCCGACCGTCTCCACGACGGCTTTGGCCTCCTCGGGGTTCGTGTTCCCTCGCTGTGTGCCGTCGGGGTCGACGAAGGAGACTGACTCTCGCAGGTGTTCCGGGAGATCAGACAGCGAGACGCCGGGTAGATCCTCAACTCGCTGGGCCGCGACTTCGCCCGTCGCTGGCCGCAACTGTCCGTCGTAGAACTCCTGTGAGGGGAAGGCCTGAATCGCCTGTGCCATCCGGTACTGCTGGTCGAGCAACGTCGCCGCCTCCGGGTAGCTCTCGACCAGGCGCTGAAAGAGCGATTCGTGCAGATCGGCCTCGGATTGGACGACCGGCGGGAGCTGGTGGTGATCCCCCACGAGGACGAACTTCTCGGCCAGCGCAACCGCGGCCAGCGTCCCGGGTTCGGTGAGTTGTCCCGCTTCGTCGACGACCGCCGCGTCGAAAGACTGGGTGCGGAGCGCTCGGGAGCCACAGGTCGCCGTCGTCGCCGCGACGATATCGGCGGCTTCCAGTTTCTCGGCACAGGCCTCCGGATCACCCGATTGATCGAGCCGATAGGACTGCATATCTTCGCGCACACCACTCTCGGTCCCGACGCGAACCATCCCAGTCAGGCCCTGCTCTTCGAGCGCTTCGAGTGCGTTGTCGACCGCGCGATTCGTGAACGCGGAGACGAGCACCCGTTCGCCGCGGTCGACCAGTTCCTCGACGAGCGTCGCCAGCGTGTAGGTCTTGCCGGTTCCGGGCGGGCCGTGAATGAGCGCGAAGTCTTCGGCGCCAACCGCCTTCCGGATCGCCTCGTCTTGGGCAGCGTTGTTGTCGATGATTGTCTCCTCGACGGCCTCGAATTCGGGATCGCGGCGCTCGAACAGGGGATCTTTCCAGTCCGGCGGCTGGGTGAGGATCCCGTCATGCAGCGCCGTCAGCAGGCGGTCGGTGGAGATTTCGGAGGGGTAGATGTCGAGGCGGCGCAACTCGACGGGTTCGTCCGCGGTGACGACGATTTCGTCGCTACCGCCGCCGAGTCGTTCGACGCGGGCGAGTTCGGCGTTGCCTCCCACTGGGTCGCCGTCGCTGGCGAGGACGAGGTCACCGACACGGATCTTCGAGACTGCGCCGGTGCCCTCGGCGCGGAGTTCCCACCGGCCGTCGTCGAGTTCGGTCGTCTCCGTGGGTTCGAGGCCGACCAGCGCGCGGTCGTCGTCGGCCCGTTCCTCCGGACTTTGCTCCCACAACTTGGCGTACTCCCGATGGATCGCTCGGCGCTCGGTCTCGATTGCCTCGTAGAAGCGCTCGAAGTATTCCTGTTCTTCCTCGGGCACCGCGGTGCCGACCTGGCCTGCTTTCGATTCCTGGCCGAGGCGGCCCGCGATGGCCATGCAACTGTCCTGCTCGAAGCAGTACTCGCACTTGGCGTCGGCCTCGTAGCCAGTCGGCACGTCGATGTCGTGCTCCATCGCCGCGAGTTCGTTGCGCGCCCGGACGACGAACTGCAGGAAGCCCTGACTGATCGAGAAATCCTTCGCCGGGGAGAGATCACCCGACTCCTCGTTGCGGTCGACGGCGGCGTTTTTCGTGTACAGGAGAGTTCCGGTGTCGGGAAATTCACCGCCGCGTTTCTCGCCGAGAACGAGCGCGTAGCAGGCGGCCTGCACCTTGTCCTGAAATCGTGGGTCGCGGTTGGTGTTCTTGCCCGTCTTGAGTTCGACCGGCGCGCCGCGGCGGACGGCGTCGGCCCGTCCCTTGAGTCCGTAGCGTTCGGAGACGAGCAGTTGCTCGGAGCGCCACTCGTCGCGTTCGGTCAGCGTCCCTTGCTGCAGCCAGCCCTCGATGGCCTCGGCGTGCTGGCGAGCAGTCTCGCGCATTGCCTCGGGATCAGCCCCCAGCAAACCGAGATCCAGTCCAGCCTCCTCGACGCGGCGCTCGACGGATTTCTCGATGTCGATGCCCCGCAGCAGGTCGCCGAATACTTCGTGGATGATCGTTCCCTTGACGACGGGTTCGGCGAGTTCGGTGCCGCCGAGTTTGTTCAGGTAGTACATCCGTGGGCACTGCACCCACCCGCGGATGTCGGTCACGTCGACGAGAAACTGCGGTTCGACCACGACCATCGTTCCCTCGCCGGTGGAGTACTGCGTCTCCCCGCGGTATTCGCGTTCGTCGGCGTCGTAGACGGCCAGTTCCATCCCGACTTCAAGATACTCGGCTGTCTCGGTCCACTTGCCCCACAGCGTCACGGTCGTCGGCTGGCCAGCGCCACGGTCTGGCCGGACCGTCAGCTCACAGAGTTCCGATTCGCCGTACTGCGTGTTGACGGTGCGTGGCTGTTCGACCTCGGTGACGACGCCGCGGATGTTCACGAAACGAGCCACGGCCGCGGACCGAAAAACGCTGTCGGTCGACTGGGTCCCGCGTTGATTCGCTGTGCGAGACGTGCGAGGCCGAAACGGAGGTCGGTTGTACTACTCGGATGCTGCGTCGTCGTCTGACAGTCGCCGTTGCAGGAGGTAGCCTGCGCCTCCGAGACTGACGAGCGCGCTCCCGATGCCAAACCCGGGACCGGACCCATCCGAGTCCGAGTCGCTGGTGTCCGCTGCGTCGTCGTCCGGGTCGGCCGTCGATTCGGAACCTCCGTCGGATGGCGTGTCGTCGTCTGTGCTGTCCTCGTCACTCATCCCAGTCTCGTCTGTCTCTCCCAACTCTTCCTCGTCGCCTGGTTGCTGAATATTCGCAAACTCGTTGTCGGCCAGCGTCGCCACCTCTGCATCGTCACCAACGGTGAGTCCCGTCTGCGCGCCGTCGACACTGTTGGCCCGAATCGGGGCGAGAACGGCCCCGTCGACGACGAATGCTGTCTCGGTGATGTCGGACAGGGTGTTCTCTTCGATGGGGAGAGTCAGGACGCCCGAAACGACGATACCGCGATTCGCACCCGTAATGTTATTCGACCGAATGGGGCCAATATCCAGTCCCCAGTGGCGGCTCAAAAAGCGCGGCGTTCCGAGACGGATTCCCGCGGTACCGATGTTCGAGAGGGAATTTCCTTCGATAGCCGCGACCTGACCGGCCACGTCGATACCTGTCTCAGCGTCGGTGACCGAATTGTCCCGAACCGTCGTCTTCGTCCGGCCAGTCACGGTGGTCGAATCCCGGAACGGCACCTGACGGCCGACACTGATACCGGTCGTGTTCGCGGTCAACTCGTTGTCGACGATCCGTAGCGCCGGAGATTGACCCGCGAGAACGGCCGTCTCTGCCCCGGAGATGGCGAGGTCGCGGACTGTCACACCGGACGGTTGTGGCAACGCCTTTGGGGTGGCGCCTTCGCGGGCGACCTGGATCCCCGTTTCGGCATCCGTCCCGTCGACGACGAGGCCCGAGATGGTCACGTCGTTGGCCGTAACCAACGCAACTGCAGGATTCTCGGCCCCGTCGTTGGAGAACTGAACGGTTGGTGTGGCTTCATCGGCGGCCGTCAGCGTCAGTGGTTTGTCGATGACGAGTCCCGCGCTGTCGTCTGCCGCGGCGACTGCCGCTCCCTGTCCGTCCATGAGTTCTATCGTCGTCCGGGGTGCCGCCAGATCGATCGGGGCCTGCAGTGTCGGTGGGTCAGCCGGGGGGAAGACCAAGGGATCGGGGTGTGCGTGTACGAGATGGCCCTCGCCGGTGACTGACTCACCGCCGTCCGTGAACTCGTAGGAGAGTCGGAACTGGCCGATCAGGACCGATTCAGGGACGCCGACGGCGACCGTGATCTGTGTCTGGTCCGGGTCGATACTAACCGGTTCTCCGAACGCCGCCGCAGTCCCGGCGACACTGAGTTCCAACTCCGCCGGATCGAACAGCCCCTCGGCTGCTATCTCGACGACGACTGTTTCGGCGTTCGCAACGTCGAACATCGCTGTCGCCTCCGCTCCCGGGTCGATCCGTGTCGACATCCGGTCGGCCATCTCGACACCGAGGTCGTCCGTCCGAGCGAGTTGGAACTCACGGGTGTCGGTGTCGGCCGGGTCGATACGCGCGACCGTTGTGTCGAAGCTGAGGCCTGTGGCGCCGATGGGCTGGGTGCCCGGCGGGACTGTCAGTTCGTACCTGCCCTGAGCGTCCGTCTCGGTCGTGGAACCAGCTTCCGACGCGACCGTCACACCGTCGAGCGGGTTGCCGGAGGCATCCGTGACTGTTCCGGTCAGTGTTTCACTGGCTTCGAGTCGACTGATCGCCGCGAGTGCGGAGACGATGCCCCGGCCAAATCGGTCGTCGTGTCCGGGATCGACATCGAACTCGTCGTTGGCGGCCGGATGGCGGGCTGTTTCGATGATGGCGTTTCGGATCGCGTCGTTGTCGGCGTTGGTCGCAGCAATCGCGAGCGCAGCGACACCGGCGACGCAGGGTGCTGCAAAACTCGTGCCGCTGTTCCGCTCGAACTGCCCGTCGAGTACCGGGCCCAGCGTGTCGACGGCGGGGGCAGTTACGTCGGGAACAGTGTACTCCTGCGGCCACGAATCGAGCGCAGTCTCGCCCCAGTACCGCTCGGTGTCGATGCGCTCGCCGCTGCTATTTTCGTACAACTCCCGGTCGTCGTCGATACCGCCGACCGAGAGCACCCCTGGAATATTTCCCGCCGACACGCTCGTGTACCGACCCGCGTTCCCGATGCTGTTGACGACAAGAAGACCGCTCTCGATGGCGTTGCGGATCGGCTCTACGTATGCCTGATTGTACTGTGGGAGACCGAGGCTCATCGAGAGGATATCGACGTCCTGTTCGATGGCCCACTCGATGGCTCCGAACACCGACAGGGTTCGAATTCCCTCAGGTGGCTGACTGACACTCTTCGCCATGTAGAGGTTCACCCCGGGTGCGACGCCGTACCGATCCCCGTCGTCGGTGGCGCCGCCCGCAATGGCCCCGCTGACGGCCGTTCCGTGGCCGGCCTGCGGAAACGCTGTCTGGGCGTTCGGTTCCGAGTCGACTCGGTTGCCATCCTCGTCGAACTCCGCCCATCCCCCACGCTCTAAGGAGGCCGCCAGTTCCTCGTGTCCGGACGTATCGATCCCGGTGTCGATAACTGCGACATCGACGCCTTCACCTCGGGTGTTGTGTACCTCCCACGCCTGTGGGACATCCATTTCTTCCAAGTGGTATGCAACGCCTGTTTCTTCGGGCTGGCTGCTCGCGTCAGTCGCCACTGCTTCAGTCTCGTCGGCGACGCTGTGTTCCGCGACGGCGTAGTTCGGATGTACTGTGGTTACGCTCTCGACGGCCAGGATTGTACTCCGACTGACGCTCCCGATGTCGACGGAGACAAGCGCGGCGTTTGCAGCCCAGAACTGTCGCTCGATACTGACACCCGGCTGTTCGGCGGCAAACTGTTCGAAGGGACGCTGAGTCACGCGTGCGTGCTGCTGCAGTGTCGCCGTCCCGGACCCGTCTGCTGGCTCGAACCGGACGACCACGTCGACCGTGCCGGACGCATCTTCGGTCTCCGGATACTCGGCCCACGTCTTGCCGGCGGCCGACTCGACCCCCAACCCTGCCGCACCGACCCCGACTGTCCCGGCGATAAACTCCCGTCGGTTCGGCGAATACGTATCTCTGTCCACGAACGAGACACGGTATTCGTCTTATATAAAACCGTGTCAGTAATTATCATAGATGGAACTGACGACGATGACCGCCCGCTGATCACCGAAGTCGAACGACTCGGCGTCCCGGATCTGTGCATCGAATCAGAAGGATTCGGATAACGTTCGACCGCAATTGGCCACGCGACACGCATTTGAACGACTCCAGACGGTGAGTCCGAACGAGTTTCGAACCGTTGTCTCGCATTTCTGGGTGAATGTCATGTTGTGTCATGACAGCCGTTACATTGATATTAGATACCACCGTACCTTGAGAATGTCACACAATGTCGATGGGAGCATACGACGACGAGGAACACGAACGTCGGGAACGGAAAAACAGCGAAGTCGACGCCAGTTTCGACGACGAACGTCACGAGTATCGTGGAGAAATCGAGTACGACGGCGGTGAGTCGACAGAGGAACTCCTCGATCAGTTCGAGCAGATCCAGGGCAACTGAGTGTTCCCAGACGCGACGGGAGACGCCCGGGCCGTTCTCTAACCAGTCTCACGCCAGAAGCGTCACGTCAGCGGTCCGAGACACTCCTCGCAGTAGTCGTAGGTGGCGTCATTGACCGTTCCGCAGTCCTGACAGCGAATCCGTCCGTCCTCGAGGAGCGGCCCGTAATCCACGTCGGAGCCTTCGTCTCCAGTCGGTCCGTACAGGTGGCGGACGCCTGGCCGGGACCGGTACAGCGGCTGGATTTCGTCCTCACTGCGGAGTAGCGGGGCACAAACGAACCCGATGGCGAAGATCGCGAGCGCTACCCCTGCCAGCACGAGTAAGCCCATGCCATAAATTGGTTCTCAATGTATTTAACCCCGTTCTTTGGTTTCACAGACTGGGAGTCTCGGAGAAAATTAACCGGATAGTGAACGGGACGAACCAGCGGAGCCGACGCTAGAATGTGAGATTTTCCGATCCAGTGGTTTCGAATCCAAACAGCGGCCCCAGATTGATCTTCATTTCCTAGTGAGAAACCGCATAAACGTAGACCCCCTAGGAAGAGACATGAGCCAGCGACGAACACAACTGGAGATCTCGGGAATGTCGTGTGCGACCTGTTCCGGGAACATCGAGGAGGCAGTCGGCGACCTCGACGGGGTTTCGGAGGTGTCGGCGAATTTCGCTTCCGACGAGGGTGTCGTCGCCTACGATCCCGAGCAGGTGAGCCTCGCGGAGATTTACGAGGCGATCGAGGGCGCAGGCTACACGCCCGAACAGGCGAATACGTCGATTCCCGTCACGGGAATGTCCTGTGCGACCTGTGCGGAGACCATCGAGGATGCACTCGCTGATACACCGGGCGTCCTCGATTCAGATGCCAATTTCGCCAGCGACGAAGTGCTGCTGACGTACAATCCCGCAGATATCGAGATGGATGCAGTCTACGACGCCATCGAGAACGCGGGCTACGACCCGGTTCGCGACGAGGGCGGCGATATGACCGAAGAGCGCGAGCGGGCTGTCGAACGAGAACTCGACAGACAGCGTCGTCTCGTCCTCGGCGGCGCGGTGCTGACCGCACCGTTTATCATGATGATGTTCGAGATGCTGCCCTTTGTCGACGTGAGCCTACTTCCCCACACGATCTTCGGTATCGACTTCGGTTGGGTGGAGTTCGGGCTGGCGACGATTCTGATGGCCACGCTCGGCCGTGAGTTCATCGAGGGCGCCTACCGCGCGCTGGTCAACAACCGGCAGGCGAACATGGACACGCTCGTCGCCGTCGGCACCTCGACAGGCTACATCTACAGTACCATCGTCGTCCTGGGGATCATCCCCGACGGCGGGCTCTACTTCGAGGCAGTTGCCTTCATTCTCTGGTTCATCACGGTGGGCAACTGGCTCGAAGTCCGCTCGAAGGCCCGCGCTGGCAACGCGCTACGGGAACTGCTGGAGATGGAAGCCGAGGAGGCCACCCTCATCAGAGACGGTGAGGAAGTCGTCGTTCCACTCGAAGAGGTGGAGGTCGGCGACGTGATGAAGGTCCGTCCCGGCGAGCGCATCCCGACTGACGGTGTGGTCGTCGACGGACAGAGCGCCGTCGACGAGTCGATGATCACCGGGGAGTCCGTCCCCGTCGAGAAAGGCGAAGGTGACGAGGTCGTCGGCTCGACGATCAACGAGAACGGCGTCCTCACGGTCGAGGCCACCAGCGTCGGCGACGAGACGGCGATCCAGCAGATCGTCAACCGCGTGAAGGAGGCCCAGGCGCGTCAGCCCGATGTCCAGCGGCTGGTCGACACCGTCTCGGCGTATTTCGTCCCCGCAGTGATCGCCAACGCGGTCTTCTGGGCGCTCATCTGGGGACTGTTCCCAACGCAACTGGCCGGCTTCGTCGAGTGGCTGCCGCTGTGGGCGCCGGTCGGCGGTGGTCCCGAAGTCGCCGCGGTCGGCGGCCCGGGTGTGCCGATCATCGAGTTCTCGATGATCGTCCTCGCGTCGGCACTGCTGATCGCCTGTCCCTGTGCGCTCGGACTGGCGACGCCGGCGGCGACGATGGTCGGGTCGACGATCAGCGCCCGCAACGGCGTCCTCTTCAAGGGCGGCGACGTGCTCGAACGTGCCCGCGGCATCGACACCGTCGTCTTCGACAAGACCGGGACCCTGACTCACGGCGAGATGGAGATGACCGATTTCGTCCCCGCAGCGGAGTTCACCCGGGCTGACGGTGGTGAGCCTCGCTCCGACGGTGGTGAGGGGACCGACGGTCCGCGAGCCTCGTCAGAACCGCGTTCTGACGGCGGGGCGCTCGTCACCCCCGAACAGGATCCCGACGAAATCCTCGAACTCGCCGCCAGTGCCGAGCGCGGCAGCGAACACCCGCTCGGCGAGGCAATCGTCGAGGGTGCACGCGAGCGCGGCCTCGATCCAGCGGAGCCGGACTCCTTCGAGAACGTTCCGGGTCACGGCATCCGCGTCACCGTCGACGGCCACGACGTGCTGGTCGGCAACCGGAAACTGCTCCGCGACGAGGGCGTCGATCCCGACCCAGCCAGCGAGACGCTGGAACAGCTAGAACGGGAGGGCAAGACGGCGATTCTCGTCGCCGTCGATGGCGAACTCGGCGGCGTCGTCGCGATGGCCGACCGGGTCCGCGAGAGTGCGAAATCGACCGTCACGGCGCTGCAGGAGAAAGGCATCTCGGTGATGATGCTCACCGGGGACAACGAGCGGACGGCCCACGCCGTCGCCGAGGAACTCGGGATCAGCCCCGAGAACGTCCGCGCTGGCGTGCTCCCGGAAGACAAGGCCGACACCATCGACGACATTCAGTCCGACGGCACACGGGCGATGATGGTCGGCGACGGCGTCAACGACGCGCCTGCGCTGACGAACGCGGTAATCGGTATCGCCATCGGCAGCGGGACCGACGTGGCCATCGAGAGCGCAGACGTGACGCTGATGCGCGACGACCCCGCCGACGTGCTGAAAGTGTTGCACGTCGCCGACGCGACGATCAGGAAAGTCTACCAGAACCTCTTCTGGGCGCTGGGCTACAACGCGACGCTGGTGCCGATCGCGTCGCTCGGCCTGTTGAACCCGGCGCTCGCTGGGTTGGCGATGGCGGCCTCCAGCGTCTCGGTGATGTCGAACAGCCTCGCGTTCATCAACTACGACCCCCACGAGGAGTACGTCTTCCTCCCGCTGCGGCCGTTCAAGTGGCTGCTCGGGTAGCGATCAGGCGAGTTCGGCAAACGCGAGGAGAATCTCGGGAACGACCAGCAGTACGAGCCCGAGAACGACGAGCACAGCGGGTACGAGGAGGGTAACGTCGGTAAACAGCCAGAGACCGATTCCAGCGAGGATGGCGACGACCCCGAGGATGCGAAACAGCCATCCGGCCAGTTCGCCGACATCCACGACCAGATCCAACACGTCGAAGAGTTCGTCCATGCGAGGCGATACACGCGTCCTCGGATAAAAATGTTAGATTCCAGTGAGGAGGACTCGGCAGACGCGCTGCCGTGCTGACGGGCCGGATCAAAGGCTTATCAGACTGACGGGAGTACGGGAATGTATGAATACGATTCACGCGTGGATTGCTGACCGCCCTCCGACAGTTCGGTGGCGATGACTGTCGTCGACGACCTGTGGTATCTCGCCGACGAGGCAGAACAGCAGGCCGAACAGACCTACCACCAGCTCTGCGAGCGCTACGACTGCCGGGAGTTCGAGACGACAAAGCAGGTCCGACGGCACCGCTTCGAGACCGTCGCCCGTCGGATCAAGAACAACGGCGCGCCTTACGGCGCACACACCCTCACTTACCGCGGCGACGGCGAGTTACTGCTGGTCCGGCACGAGGGTGTCGACCTGTGGGTGCTGCCGGGCGGGCAGGCCGACGGCGGCGAGGAGTTTCGTGAGGCGGCGCGCCGAGAACTCGAAGAGGAGGCTGGTGTGGACGTGCGGTTTCGCGGACTGGCGCTGCTCGGGCGAGTCACCTTTCACTGTGAGGAGTACTCGACGTGGGGCATCCTGCCGATTTTCGAGGGTGAAGTGCGGAACGACGAGGCAGAGCCATCTGTCAACGACCCGGACGACGAAATTTCGGCCGCAGAGTGGTTCGAGGAGTTGCCGCCGGACACCCGCGACCGCGAGCAGTTACGGCGCTGGCGCGAGCGGCGATTCGAGGCGTAGCTACTCTGTCTGTGGGTCGTGGTCGACGCCCTCGCGCTGGTCGGCGCGTTTGCGCCGGATCGCAGCGCGAGCGTTGCCGGCCTCGTAGCCAAAGAGGACAGATTCGGCGTACTCGTCCGCGACATCCATCACCTTGATGAGATTATCCACGTCGATGTTGATCGCGTACAGTTCGATGCTGAAGGGGGTGTCGAGACGGTCCTGGAATCCCTTTGCGATGACCTCGACCCAGTAGGTCGTCTCGTACGCCATATCGTAGATCGGGACGACGAACTCGTCGACGTACTCCGAGAGCGCGTCGAGGTCCAGCCCACTCCGTTCGTCGAGATGGCCGGGGTAGGGGTCGGGATACAACGTCAGATAGAGGTCGCCGGGGACACGGTCGCGGACTTCGGCAACGAATTCGGTGATGACGCTGCGCCGCCAGGCCTGGCGGTCATCGTACTCGCTGTCGGCGAATCGAGCGTTGCAGTGCTCGCAGTGGCAGTACTCCTCGCGGGGAAACCCCACGTCGTCGAGTCGGACATCTTCGTTGACCGCGGCGGCGTCTTCGACCATCTCCAGAATCCCCTCGCGATAGGTGTCTTTCGAGGGGCAGACGTAATCCCAGTCGAAATACGGCCGTTCGCGGGTCGCGGGCGTCCCGAACTCGTCGATCGGGGCGAGCGTCGGATCGCCTTCGACGGCGGCGTTGTCGCCGAAGGCGGAGATCATGTTGACCGCGCCCCCCACCGGTTCGGTCGCCCGGCCGGTCACGTCTTTCATCTCGAAAAAGGTGCGGTCGAACTCTTCCCAGGTCACCTCCTCTTCGTTTCGCGTGACGATTCCGTACATACCCGGTAATTGGGGTGAAGCCCCCTAAGGGATTCGAGAAGAAGTGGTTTGCAGACGGTACGAGCCTCGGAGTTACTCGCTGCTGACGAGCTTGTAGACGAGGGCGATAGCGACCAATGCAACGGCGAGTTTTACTTTCGTAGACATCATGTTAACTGTCGCAATACTGGATAATAGGCTTTCCGCCACGCATACGAAAAGTTATCATTCGTCACGATAGACGGTGACGAGACGATACCAGGTCCGATCAAAATCCCTCGACGAACGGTCTCGCGAGTCGGTTGAGCAGGCCAGTCAGGCCGCTCGCCGCCGTTCGACCGAAGCCGCTCAGCCCCATCTTCCGCTCGTCGAGGGCGTACCGTGGCTCGTCGGCGTTGGAATCGACCGCGTAGATTGTCGCGTCCTGACCGGCGATGTCGATCACGTCTTCGACGCGGGAGACGGTCAGGTCACAGGCCTCGGCGAGTTCGGCCGCCGTTTTCGGGCCCGCCTCCAGTTCGTCGGCGACGAGACGGGCATGTTGCATGACGAGCATCGCTTCGGCGCTACTCAGGTCGTCGGCGTTCCCGGAGCGAGCGATGTGACGGTCTTGGACGAAGTCAGCGCGGGCGTCGAGAAGCAGCCAGACGCACGCGGCAATGGCCAGCAACGGGGGCCAAACCTCCCCGACGGTCCCCCGGGGAAACAGTTCGAGCCAGAGCCACGCCGTACTGGCCGCGCCCGCGAGGATCCCGGACGCGCTTTTTACCCAGCGTTCGTCTACCGCCGGGACATCCCGGAGGAGATCCATCCCGCTGGTGAAGAGATACGCAGCGAAGATACCGAGCACGACCGCGACGTTTTCAGTCAGTACATAGACGACGGCGATGGTGAGCACCCACATCACCACACTTGACACCGAGAACCGCTGGCGAAGCACAGCGGCGGTTTGTAGTGGCATACGTGGCTTTGAACGACATAGGTCGCTTTAAGTACAGCGACGAGTTTCTGAGCGAGAAACTACCTAGGGACACAGATCGCGTCGGTGAGCCGTCTCCATGAGTTTCCGGCGGTGTCGTGGCTGCGTCCGCTCACCACTCTCGATCCGTCCCTCGGCATGTCGCAGGGCCGGCAAGCGCTATGGCCGTCCGAGCTACCTCGATGGCCGCCACCACTCGGCTGAGAAGACGATTGGGACGGAGTTGGTCGGAGGGCGCTATTCTCGACGGAGTGCCTCGATCGGGTCGACACGAGCGGCCCGCCAGGCGGGATACAGCCCCGAGAACACACCGACGAAGATCCCGACACCGACAGCGATAGCGATCCAGTCGAGTGGATACGCCATCGGCCATCCCGTCAGTTGAACGCCGAGGAAGCCAAAGCCAAGGCCGGCGATCACGCCGAAAACGGCACCGACGAGACCGAGAACGAGTGACTCGACCAGGAACAACTGGACGATATCACGCCGACGGGCACCGACAGCTTTCATGATCCCGATTTCCCGCGTCCGCTCGGTGACGCTGACGATCATGATATTCGCGATCCCGATCGAGCCAACGACCAGCGAGATAGCGGCGATCCCACCGAGGAAGACGGCGAGTTGGTCGATGATATCCGTGACTTGCTCGACAACGTCCTCATTCGTCTGGACGACGATCGTTTGCTCCTCAGACGTGAGTTCAGGTGCGTCAGCCTCCTCGGAGTCGAAGTACGACTGAATCTCTGCTTTGACATCGTCGACATCCTCAGCACTTTCCGCACGGACGCTGAACTCCGCGAACGCCGGCTCTTCGGTCCCACGTGGCGTCTCCACAATTGCCCGGTAGTGGGGATCGATTGGAACGTGGATCGTCGGCGGGTTGATCCCACCTGTATCGTCGTCAGCGACGCCGGCGACGGTGAACGTCTGTTCACGTCCGTCCTGGAATCGGATGGTCATCTCGTCGCCAGGGCCAATCTCGCCGTCTACCGCCTCGACGAGGGGTTCGTTTACCACCGTCTGGTTCGTTCCAGACTCATAGGCCACCCCTTCGGTTATCTCGAACGGACCGTCTTGGAAGGACTCCGGAGTCGACGCGCTCACGCTGAAGCCGCCACCCGAGCCACCAGCGACCCGGGTTTCACCGTATGACAGTTGTGTCGCCGGGATTGTCGCAGTCGGTGAGACGTACTCGACGCCGTCGATTTCAGCCACGTTGTCGACGTCATGTTGCGTGTAGACCGGCGTCCGAGAGAACTGGACTCCGAACCCGCCCTCCGGACTGACCTGGGTCCGAACGACCACAGATGGGTCCTCATCTTCCTCGATGTCTTGGAGGATATTTGCCTCGAACGCACCCCCGAGAACCATGAATACGATCACAGAACCAACGCCGATGATGATGCCCAGCGTCGTCAGTGTCGACCGGAGTTTGTGGCTGGTGATCGCTCGCCAGCTAATCCGAAGGCTCTCGATTGGATTCATAGCTGTTCGACCTCCTGGATCTGCCCATCGACGAGGTGGACGATTCGATCGGCGCGCTCGGCGACGTGCCGTTCGTGGGTCACCATCAGGATCGTTCGTCCGCTGTTGTTGAGTTCACCGAACAGGTCCATGATCTCGTCGCCAGTTTCGGTGTCGAGGTTACCGGTGGGTTCGTCGGCGAGTACGAGCGATGGCTCGTTGACCAGTGCTCTCGCGATGGCGACACGCTGACGCTGTCCCCCGGAGAGTTCGTTCGGAGCGTGGTCCAGTCGGTCCCCGAGACCGACCCGTTCGAGCAGGGTCTCGGCACGCTCGCGACGGCCAACATCGACATCGTCGTTGAACACGAGCGGGAGTGTCACGTTCTCTGCGGCGGTCAACCGTGGCATGAGGTTGAACGTCTGGAAGACGAACCCGATCTCGGTCCCCCGGAGTTTGGCCCGTTTGGCATCCGAAAGCCCCGATATCGTCTGTCCGCCGACGGTCACCTCACCGTCGTCAGGTGTATCGAGACACCCCAGCAGATTCATCAGTGTACTCTTACCGGAGCCACTCGGACCCATCACGGCCGTGAACGATCCTCGCGGAAGCGAGAGCGAAACGCCGTCCAAGGCGTGAACTGGTTCTCCCAGATGGTAGGTCCGGCGTAGCTCTGTCGCTTCGACAATCGCTCCAGACTGTGCTGCAACCATATTAGTGGGCGATTCGTCGGCAACACAAAAAAACGGGACTCACTGTTTCGTACCGGGCAACGCGGTCAGCTCGGCTCTACCAGCAGACTGGCTGTAGCGAGGGTCTGTGTCCGACGAGTCTGCTGGATGCCGCAGGCGACACTACATGAAGTCGGCGATGCCGGACTGTTTGTTGTTGTCGTTCTCGAAGATGCGTTCGATCCGCTTTTCGAGGATCTGGAGGCGCTGTTTCGTGTAATCGTCCGCGCCGAACTCCTCGGCGACGTGGATGGCGGTGTCCATGTACTTGTTGACCGATCCCTCGTGGACGGTGAGGTTGATGTCGCCGCCACACTCCCGGCAGTCGCCGGTCAGCGGCGCGCGGCGGTACTTCTCGCCGCAATCGAGACAGCGGAACTCCTGACTGGAGAAGGCCTTCAGATTACCCAGCAGATCCGGCAGGAAGTGGAACTCGATGATCCGCTCGGCCACGTCGGATTCGTCGACTGCGCGGAGTTTCCGCGACAGCGCCAGTTGAGCGTCCATCTTCTCCTGCATCGACCCCAGCGTCTTGTACGCCGAGAGGTCGGGTCCGGCGGCGAGATCTGTGGTGTCGTGGGTGTGATCGAAGCCCGTGTACTCCTGATCGGTCCCCAGCGTCTCCTCGGCGATGGTCATGATCTCTTCGACCTCGCCGGTCTCGGCCATCTCCCGGGTCGCCTCGTAGAACTCCCGCGGGTACGTGCGCATGATGTCGATGTTGTGCGCCTCGTCGTCGATTTCCGAGGGATCGATACGGGAGGACATCACCAGCGGCGCGTCCATCCGACCCCCGCGCTGGTCGGGTAAGAAACTCTCAGAAAAGTTCAACAAGCCGTCTAAGAGGAGCATAACACAATCTTCGTCACCGTCGCACTGGGCGGACGCAAGGCCGTTTACAACGACCCGATTGGTGTCAGCGACAGTGAGGCAGTACGTATGCTCGATATCCGGCCGAATGAACTCTATCTCTGACACGGTATCGAGTTCCGGCTTTCCACCGTCAACAGATGCTGCTACCCCTGCTTCGGCCTGTAATAGCCCCAAGTTGTTCGCTCGGGGTATCCGATCCCCAACCGCAATTCGGTGTGCTTCGATGGACTCCGCACCCTCTCGCCACCGACAGAGTTCGTGGTCAGGGGTGACTGTGAGCGTGTGGCCAGATTCAGTCTTAACGCGCACGAGGTGATCCGGTGCAGGGTGTTTCGACACCGCCTCAACCGGTTTGGTCGTCCACCGCCCGTCGTCAGTCAGCGTTCGGACGTGTTCGGTGCCGTCTAACTCTTCAATAAGTACCCCGAAGTCGTCTTCCTCTGGATCATTGAGTCGCCGCTCAACGAACGCCTCAATACTGAGTTCCCGGATGTCACCGTCATCAACATACCGGATTTCCGTCTCCGGGTGGAAACAATTCCGGCGCTTCGCGGCGTGAAAGTACGGATGCGCGTATCCGACGGCGGCCGATGTGAAACCAATCACTCTCCCGACAGTTGCCGCACTCGTGTGCGGTGCCATCCCGAAGACGAGTTCGCCGACCAGATCCTGGCGCTGCTCGAACTCGTAGTACGGGCCCAGTCCGTAGTACTGCTCCAGCAGGTCGTCGACGAAGTCGGCGGTGTTGAGCATGTGTTCGGCCGCGCCGTCGGAGAGCACTACGTCCTGCACTTTGAGTTCGATCAGTTGGTCTTCGTGCCGGAGCGGGTCACCGCGGATATCCTCGGTGTAGCCCAACTCCTGCAGGTCCTCGACGGTCACGTCCAGTTCCGCCGGCCGGACCGACGTGACGGGCAGGTCGGTCATGTCGTATCGAACCGTCCCGTCTTTGAACGCCGACACGTCGTGTTTCGCCCGCAAAATACCTTTTTCGAGCGGTTCGGGTGTTTTCTCCTTCGAGGAGAGTCCCTTGACCGCTTTGAGTTTGTCGTACGCGGAGGGGCGCTCGCCGACCGACTCCAGCGCGTCGCGTAGTTCCTCGTGGATGTCGAGCGTCTTCGACTGCGTGGGTGAGGCCAGCGTCTCGCAGTGGTCACACTCCGCGCGGCCGGACTCGTCGGGTTCGATTCGGCTGTCGCAGTCCGGACAGATGTAGACTGCCTCGGCGATACCGCCGCAGTCAGGACAGCGCGGGCGATGCGTCTCTGTCCCGCAGTCGACGCACTTCCGGCGACCAACCTCGACCTCTACGTCGCCCTGCGTGCCCTCGACGGAGTCGCCGTGTGTCGCTGCGTCGCCGACGGAGCGCTGACTGCCGCCGGCTTCGCCGATGGGATAGAGGGTGTGGACCGCCGGCGAGAGTTCGCGCTCCTCGGATTTCTCCGGGCGACCCATCCGGTTGCCGATGCGCGTCGGCGCGCGCTCCCGGACCGCGAAGGGTGCGATTTCGTTGACCGCCTCGATGGCGTTGTCGCCGTCGGCGTACTCCCGAGCCTCGGCGCTAAGATCCGCGAGTTGCCACGTCCGCTGCAGTGTCTCGTCGAACCCGAGCGTACGAGCGAGCGGTCGCCAGACGGGAATCTCGATGGTCTCGGCCTGCTGGGAGTGTTCGACCAGCAGGGATTCGAGGATCGCTCGAATCTCGGCAGTGTTCTCGACAACCAGAGACTCTTCACCGTCCGGCGAGTCGGCCGTGGGCTGGCGGGCCGCGCCGTCGGTGGCGGCGATTTCGCCGTCGGCGATGGCCTCCGCCAGGTGGTCGAGTTGGTCGACGCTCACGTCGTGGTAGAGATAGGTGTACTCGGGGTGGATCGCCACGTCGTACTCCTCGGTCCAGGCGAGTGCCTGCTCGGGACTCGGGTGTTCTAGATCGACCGCCACGTCGTCTTCCATCGCCTGCACCGGCGCACCCGCGTCCTCGAACTCCTGGACCCACCACTCGTAGACGTAGCCGGCGGGCGCGAGCGGGTGGTTGTTCTCGACGAACTCGCCGTAGTTGACGAGATACTCGCCGAGATCGAGAATCTTCTCGACGCCGTTGCGGATTTCGAGTGCCTCGTCCGCGTCGTTGATCTGGCGCACGTCGCCGTTTGCCAGTCGCACGGTGGGGCCTTCGATAGAGTCGACGGGCACGATACCGGCGGCCTTGCCCGGTCGCTCGGTCTTGGCCTGGGTCCCCGTCGCGAGGAAGTCGTCGACGAGGTGCATCGTCGCGGGGTGGATACCGGCGGTCGCGTGTCCGTGGTTGCGCGCGCGGCCGTAGCGAAGCCTGAATCCGCCCGTTTCGCTGGGGTGAGAGAAGACCGGTCGGCCGGCGATCAGATCCTGGAGGTACTTCTTGGATTTCTCCGCGCGCGGCGGGCCGTTGGCTTCTTCCTCCTCGTCGGGGGCCTCGTCCTCAGCGTCACCATCGGCGTCGTCGTCCTCGCTCGCTTCGTCGTCGGCCTCCTCGCTGTCGCCACCGTCGGGATCGTAGTTGCCGTCGATGAGATCCTGCAGCCACGGCCACTCGACCTCGTCGAGACTGCGAGTGTACCGCTGGATCTTCGGGGCCTTGAGCGCGATTCCCTCCCCGAAGACCAGACACATGCCGCCGCGGGCGGAGTTGGTGTCGACGCGGTCGAGATCCCGGAAGCCGGAGACCTCCTCGTCGCCGGTCGCCTCGCCGTCGAGCATGATCGGCATGTTTCCGGCGATGAACTTGGCCTCCTTCTCCTTGGGCGCGTACTGGAGGCCGGTCTCGCTGTCGTATAAAGCGACCTCCTCAGCGTAGCGGTTGATCTCGTCGTCTCTGGGCTTGTACTCGTCGATATCGAGCAGTGTTCGAGCGTAGTCGGCGACGAGCACAGAGAGTGCCTGGGCGGTCCCACCGGCGGAGCGGATCGGGCCGGCGTAGTAGATGTTGATGAACTCCGATCCGTCGTCGTTTTCGAGCAGTTCGACGCGGTCTATCCCCTCGATTGGGGCGGCAACGACACCCTCTGTGAGGAGGGCAACCGCCGTCCGAACCGCGCCCTCGATTTTACCCTCGCGGGAGTCGTAGTCGCCGACGGATCCCTCGACGAAGTCCTCGACGAGTTCCAGCGCGGCCTCCTCGCGGGAGAACTCGCCTTCGAGTTCGCGGACGCGCTCGGCGACGCCGTCGATACCGAGAATATTCTCGACGCGGTCGGCCATGTCCCGCGCGGTCGGAATCTCGACCTCGGGAGTGGGGTCGCCGCCGCGCTCGCGGGCCTCGTTGGCGACAGCCATCGCTTCGTCGAGTTCCGTCTCCAGTTCGTCGAAGTACCGTTCGTCTGCCGGCCGCATCCCTCTACAGACCCCAGAGGTCCAGATCAGTTACCTCGTCGTGTTCCCGTTCGAGCGTGGTGTCGAATTCTCGGACCCAGAGTTCGCCGGCGAAGGTCGTCGCGGTGTCGAGATGGCCCGCGACGGTGCTCCCGTCTTCGCGCGAGAGCGCGACGTGGGTGTGTGCGAAGCGTTCGTCCTCCAGCCACGAGATGTTCCCCACCGCCGGGGCAACCTCGAAGGGTTCGTCGAACTCGATCGGTTCGTACTCCTGTGTGTCCTGATCGTAGAACAGAAGCGTCGCATCCTGCACCGCACCGAGACCGAAAAAGAAGGCGGCATCGATTCCTTCGCTCTCGGCGAAGTCCTCGATCTGTCCGCGCCAGTCCTTGCCGTGGTCGAGGCGTGCCACGTACTCACGGGCACCCTGAACTTCCTCGTAATCCATGTTGAGAACGGAGGAGAGCAACGCCCAAAACTGTACTGGTACTGGCCACCCGAGGACCAAACGTACATACGGGCGATGTGAGTACACACAGCCATGGTTCGACGGTATCTCGCCGGTGTAGATCGGAAATATCTCGTCGCAGGACTCGTTGCTGGCGGTGTCCTCGCTGCGGTCACGACGCTGCTGGCAGCCCTCAAATTCGGCGTGATCAAACGGCTTCCACTGATCGGCCCCGACCCAGCGCACCTGATCGAAGTCCGCAACGAACGGGCCGACGCTCACGAGGTGGGAATCGAATACGCTGTCGACGGCGAGGGGATGACACACGGCCCGTGGCGGATCAAGCCCGGCGAAATCTGGGGCGTCCGACGAGTCACCGATCCCGGAACACTCTCGGTAACGGTCACTGTCGACGGCGAAGAAAGACTGCAGGACACCCACAAAACACCGATTCCGGAGGAGGGGTCGTCAGCGGTTGTTATTACACTGCACGAGGGTGGGTTCGTCACGTCGTCGGTGCGCTTCGACGACGAGCGGCCGGAGTAGGGGGCTCAGGCGCTCGCGTCGGCCGGTTCTGCGACTGCTTCGAATTCGTCCATCGAGAGGACGACTCGGCCGGAGTCAGACTCCGTCCGTTCCTCTGGATCGAATTTCAGATCGTACTCGTGCCAGTCGCCGATCCGAGCCGTCTCGTCGAGAATCTCTCGTTCGCTGAAGCCGGCCTCGCTCTCAGTCACGACGACGGTCCGCGAGGCGGGCGAGGACGGCGACAGTTCCAGTTTCAGGCTGTAGGTGTGCCAGTCACCGAACCGTGCCGTCACGTCCAGTACGTCGCCTTCCTCGAAGCCTGCGACCGAGTCAGTCAGTTCGTAATTGCTTACTCTCATTGTAGTTAATCCTTAGAGATGTAGGCATAAAAGAGTTATTTGGGATGATAGACCGGGACAGATTGAATGTGTGTGAACTTCGAGCACGCAAAATAAAACTATTGTCCACCTAGAAGTACTATATAGATCCGTCGGGGTCCAGGGGGAGCGAACGCTGGCGGCGAACGGTAACGGTTTTGCAACGTCGCGGCAAACGAACAGATATGTTAAGCAGGCAGTTCGTCCGCGAGAACCCCGAGGAAGTCCGAGAGGGTCTCAGACTGCGGGGCGACGACGAGACGGAACTGGACGAGATTCTGGATATCGACGAGCGCTGGCGGGAACTGAAATCCCGCGGTGACGACCTGCGTCACGAACGCAACCAGGTCAGTAGCACCATCGGCGAACTCAAACAGGAGGGCAAAGAGGAAGAGGCCCAGGAGGCCATCGAGCGCTCACAGGAACTGAAAGACGAACTCGAAGAGATCGAAGACGAGGCCGCCGAACTGAAAGACGAACTCGATCAGCGCCTGCTCGAACTCCCGAACGTCCCGCAGGACGATGTCCCGCCGGGCGAGGACGAGAGCGACAACGAGGAAGTCCGTCGACACGGCTTCGACGAGTTACGGGAACTACCGGAAGAGGTCAGCCCGCACTACGATCTGGGTGAGGATCTGAACATTCTGGACTTCGAGCGCGGCGCGAAGGTCAGCGGCGGTGGGTTCTATTTCCTGAAAGGCGATGCCGCCCGTCTCGAACACGCGCTGATCCAGTTCATGCGCGACATCCACCGCGAGCAGGGCTACCAGGAAGTGTTCCCGCCGATTCCGGTCAGCAGCGAGTCGATGACCGGGACGAGCCAACTCCCCAAGTTCTCGGAGGACGCCTACCGGATCGGCGACCGCAACGAGGCCGAGTACGACGACGACGACCTCTGGCTCTGTCCGACCGCGGAGGTGCCGGTCACCAACATGTACCGCGACGAGATCATGATGGCCGACGACCTGCCGATCAAACACCAGGCCTACACGCCGAACTTCCGCCGGGAAGCCGGCGAACACGGTACCGAGACGCGCGGACTGGCTCGCGTCCACCAGTTCAACAAGGTCGAACTCGTCAACTTCGTCGAACCGGAAGAGAGCGACGAGCGACTGGACGACCTTGTCACCGAGGCCGAGGAAGTGCTGAAACGACTCGGACTACCCTACCGCGTCGTCCTGCTCTGTGGCGGCGATCTGACCTTCGCCTCTGCGCGCACCTACGATATCGAGGTGTGGGCCCCGGCCGACGACATGGACCACGGCCCCGACCGCGGCGGCCGCTGGCTGGAAGTCTCAAGTGCCTCGAATTTCGAGGAGTTCCAGGCCCGCCGCATCGGCCTGCGCTACCGACCGGAGCGACACGAGTCGGCGGAGTATCTGCACACCCTGAACGCGTCGGGACTGGCCCTGCCCCGCGTGATGGTCGCGCTACTCGAATACTACCAGAACGACGACGGCACTGTGACGATTCCCGAGCCATTGCAGCCGTATATGGGCGGCCAGGAGGTCATCGAAGGCCACGATCCAGTCGGCGAGGCCGCTGTCGGTGCAGGAGAAAAGGAGTAACGGACTGCCTGTCGGTCGGGGACCGATTTTTACTACTCGATCAGCACAGTGGCATCAGCCATCTGCTGATCGTTCAATCGCGTTTCGACGGTGTACTCGCCGGGTTCGTCCGGGTTGTTCACGTCGGGATATTCGATCATGACCACGTCGCCGGTCTGGAGGGTGTAGTTGGCATCCATCGTCACGTCGAAGGAGTAGGCGTTGTTGTTGACGCCGCTGACCACGCCTTCCTCGAAGCCGCGGTCGATTTCCCCGTCGTCGTCGGTGTCGATACCGAGGAGAATCTCGTCGTGCTGGGCCGCTTCGACGGTGAAGTTCTCGCGGGGATAGGTCGCGCCGATTGCGTCGAGTTCCTGACCCGCGACCGACTCGTTGACTTCGATTCCGACCGCGTAGGAGACGTTCTCGGCGGCAGTCGTGCTGTTATCGGTATCGACGCCTTCGTCAGCAGTCGAGGAGGGATCGGGTTCGTCGCTCTCTTCGGGTTGATCGTCACTGTTCTCTTCCACGTCGGGTTGGTCGCCGCCAAGGCCGGAACAGCCAGCGAGGGCGATCAGGGCGACAACGCCGAGGACGAGCAGTTTCTTCCTCACGCAACAGGCTGAGGAGTTCCGAGGGGTATGTCTTGTGGCCTGTATACGTATGTACCTAGATACCACACCCCCGCGGAAAAGGTAGATTATTACCCTCCGGTTCCTGACTAGACGTATGAGCTACGATACGGTACGGGACGTGGACCCGGCCGTTGCCGATGCACTGACCGCAGAGCGCGAGCGCCAGAACGACACGCTGGCGATGATCGCGAGCGAGAATCACGTCAGCGAGGCGGTGATGGAGGCCCAGAGTTCGGAACTCACCAACAAGTACGCCGAGGGCTATCCGGGCGAACGCTACTACGCGGGCTGTGAGCACGCCGACACCGTCGAAGAGTTGGCCATCGAACGCGCCAAGGAACTGTGGGGCGCAGAGCACGTCAACGTCCAGCCGCATTCGGGGACGCAGGCGAACATGGGCGTCTATCTCGCCGTCCTCGACCCTGGCGACAAGATTCTCTCGATGGAACTCGAACACGGCGGTCACCTTTCACACGGTCATCCGGCGAATTTCACCGGCCAGACCTACGAAGTCGAACAGTACCAGGTCGACGCCGAGACGGGCTACATCGACTACGAGGGACTGGAGGAGACTGCCGAGGAGTTCGATCCCGACATCATCGTCTCGGGCTACTCCGCATACCCGCGAGATATCGAGTTCGAGGAGATCCAGCGCGTCGCCGACAACGTCGACGCCTACCACCTCGCCGACATCGCTCACACGACCGGGCTCGTGGCGGCGGGCGTCCACTCCTCACCAGTGGGCGTCGCCGACTTCGTCACCGGCAGCACGCACAAGACGATCCGCTCGGGCCGCGGTGGCATCATCATGACCACCGAGGAATTCGCCGACGACATCGACCCCGCGGTGTTCCCCGGCGGACAGGGCGGCCCGCTGATGCACAACGTCGCCGGCAAGGCCGTCGGCTTCAAGGAGGCACTCGAACCCGAGTTCCAGGAGTACGCCGAACAGGTCGTCGACAACGCGAAAGCGCTGGGCGACCAACTGCAGGAACACGGCTTCTCGCTGGTCTCCGGCGGCACGGACAACCACCTCGTCCTGGTGGATCTGCGTGACTCCCACCCCGATACCACAGGAAAAGAGGCCGAAGAGGCCCTCGAAGAAGTCGGTATCGTCCTGAACGCGAACACGGTGCCGGGCGAGACGCGCTCTGCATTCAATCCCTCGGGCATCCGTGCGGGCACGCCCGCGCTCACGACCCGTGGCTTCGACGAAGAAGCCTGCCGCGAGGTCGCGGATCTGATCGCCCGCGTCGTCGACGACTACGACGACGAGGATGTCAAGAGTGAGGTCAGCGACCGCGTCGACGAACTCACCGACGAGTTCACGCTGTACGACTGATTCACGGTCCCTTTTTGAAACGGTCGCCGAGGTCCCGGAGCACCATTCCCGCGCCGATCACGGCGAAGATGGCGGTACCGACGATCATTCCCAGCCGTGCCGGCCTGAGCGTCGGAAACGGAGTAAACCGGCCGAGCATCGAGAGAACGACCGCTACGAGCCAGCAGAGATACAGGCCGACGGCAGCCTGACGCAGGCGAACGATCACGGCTGTGGCAGACATGATGATCTCGATCAGTGCTCTGTGTTTGCAGACACGTACAACTGAGGAATAAATACGCCAGACAGGTTTCTCGTTCAGCAACGTGGCCTCGGAGACAGTCGGACGCCCACACCGGGCGGTGGCTCTCTGGAGTCAGTGAAAGTGGGGGAAAGGGGGAAATTAAGAGGGGGAAAGAGAGGGGGGTGGGGATCCGTTAACGGTGGGGCAAGGTGATACTGTTCCGGGCAGGCACCGGGGGGGAGTGATGCCCGCGCCGGACAGCTCCCGCAGGCGGAAAGAGTGTGGGGGGAAGGGGGGGATGTCCACATGAGTTGACCCGCCACACGGGAGCCGGTGTGCACCTCTGAGTTGGTTTGGCCGTGATCCGGGGGGTTGGATACTGATCGGCCGTCACCACCACCGCCATCATATCGTATGCGGGTATCAACTATAGAAATGTTCGCTAAGATGTAAGAGCCAGTCGCCGAAGGGGGCTAAACATCTAGAAAGGGCGGATCAGCCGCGTCAGGCACACCGGCTCAGTCTTCGTCGAGCATCGCTGCGTAGAGCCTTCGCTGTGCCTCTCGCAGGTGGTGAGTGACGGTCGGCTGGGAGAGATCCAGCAGGTCGGCGAGTTGCTCGCCGGTCGTCTCCCGCGGTGACTCGAAAAAGCCACTCTCGTAGGCCGTCAGCAGCACCTCGCGCTGGCGGTCGGTGAGTCGTTCCTCCAGCGCAGTCGCCATCGCGGCCCCCTCGGCCTGCGTGCGCTCGACATCCTTCCGGGAGAGCAGTTCAGTTTCGGGGTACTGCTGGCGGACGCGGTCGAGAAACACCCGCACGTCGATTTCACGGGAGAGGCGAACGAGCGCGCGGGTCTCGCCGGCCTCGGCGACGACGTTTCTGGGGATCGCACCACAGTCGAGCAGTGTCGCGGCGACAGTCTGGCCGGACAGCGTCGCGCGGAACAGTTGTTCGCCGCCGCGCTCGATGTGGGTCAGCGATTCGACAGTGACGAAGTCCGTCTCAAGCGCCATGATCTCCTCGACGGGCGGATCGTCCAGCGCAAAGAGGACGCGGGCGCTACCGCCGGGTTCAGGCGTGATCTCGCGGTACGTGACCGGCTGGCCAGCAACCGTCGCGACGGCGTTCAGGAAAGTGCCGGGCGTCTCGATAGCCAGTTCCAGTTCGGTGAGCTGTTCGGCCAGCACGCCTTGGCTCGTCTCGACGGCGTTGATGGCATAAGCGACGGTGCGTGCGAGCTGTTCGAGCACCGACTGGACTGGCTCCTCGAAGGCCCCCGGTTCACTGGCGTAGACCGCGAGGACGCCGTAAGTCGTCTCACCGTGGACCAGCGGCACCGCGGCGGCCGACTGGACGCCCCGGTCGGCGGCCTGTCGCGCCCAGTCGTAGGCCTGGAGACGGTCGGTCACGTCTTCGACGGTGACGATATCGCCGGTCCGTGCCGCCACCACCGCCGGGTCGCCGTTGCCGAACTCCAGTGCGACCGCATCGAGATAGCCGTCGATATCGCCAGCCCACGTCGACGGTTCGACGACGGCGTCGTCCGGCGGGACGCGACCGATCCACGCGAAGACGGTCCCGTCGGCACCAGCGATCTGTTCGCAGGCCCGCCGTTCGAGTTCGGCCCGCGTACTCGCCTCACCGAGCAGACCGACCGTGCCGCGGAGCAACGAAAGCGAGTGTTCGAGTTGGTCGACCCGCTCGGCGCGAGCGGCCAGTTCGCGGTCACGTTCGCGGATGCCCGCCCGGCCCGCGACCCGATCCAGCGCCGCCTCGGTCGTCGTCGCGAGCAGGCCGATCAACCGGCGTTTCTCCTCGCCAAAGACGCCCCGCTCCGGCGAGGAAACGATAAAGACGCCGTGTTCGCCAAGCGGGATCAACAGCGTACTCCGGGCATCCGTCTCCGGATAGGCGATGTGCTCGGATTCCCGGATATCGTGATAGAACTGCGTTTCGCCGGTCGCGTAGGCCTGCCAGGTGGTCGCGTCGGGCTGGCCCGGCCCGAATTCCGTCACCTCGCCGTAGTAACTCAGTAGTTCGTCGGTCGTCGAGGCGGGCGCGAGGATGTTGCGGTCGTCGTCGAACAGGAAGATCCCGATCCCTGGCGGTTCGAGCACCTCGCTGGCGGCGTCGACGACGGCGTCCGTGACTTCCTGTTCGGTCTCGGCGGCGAGCAGATCCTGTGTCGTCTCGTACAGCGAGGTGAGAATTTCCTCGCGCTCGCGGCGTTTGACCGCAGCGATGGCGTAGCCAACCGTCTCGCCGAGCTCCTCCAGAACGTCGAGTTCCCGGTCGGTGAAGGCGTTCTCGAAGGGCGCGTAGACGGTGATCGCGCCGTAGGATTGGTCCTCGTAGACGATCGGAATCGCGACGGTCGAGCGAACGCCGCTTTCGAGCGCGGCCTTTTGCCACGCTGCCTCGCCGAACTCGCCGGGATCGGCGATGTGTTGCATCGCATAGACAGATCGATCCTCGATTGCGCTGGTCGCCGGACAGGTCTCGACAGTTTCGGCGTCGGTCGGCGTGATTGTCTCGACGTACTCGTCGGCGGGGCCAGCCCACGCCTCCGGCTCCAGCCGGCCGTCGATCAGATCGACGGCGATGGCGAAGCGATACCGGTTCGAGGAGGAGAGGTGTTCACAGACCGCCTCCACGATCTCGTCGCGACTCTCGGCACCGAGCAGTGCCTGATCGACGCCGCGGATGATCCGGTTGATGTGATCGAGTTGAGCGAGTTCGTTGCGCTGCTCGGTCAGGCGCGTCTCCCGCTCGACGTCTTCGGTCACGTCGTCGAAGGTGAGAATCGCCTGTCTGACCTCGCCGTCTTCACAGAGGGGGACGCCGTCCAGCGCGATGGTCCGGCGTTCGCCGTCAGGTCGTTCGATGACCAGCCGCTCGTCGAGTACTTCCTCGCCGTCTTCGAGAATCCGGGTGATCGGATACTCCTCGGGGTCGAGTTCCGTTCCGTCGGGCGTGAACAGGCGGATCTCTTCACGGGTGAAGTGGGCGCCTTCGAGGGAGGGCTCGGGTGCGCCGAAGATCCGCGAGGCCTGCTCGTTGGCCCGGACGATGTGGCCGTCGGTGTTAATCGAGACGATGCCGACGGGACTGATTTCGAGAATCTGCTCGATGAGATCACGTTCGGATTGCAGAGCCTGTTCGCGCTCGACCCGTTCGGTGATGTCCTGAATGTATCCGCGGACGTTGTAGGAGTCGCCGCCGGTGTCGATGGCCTCTGCCTGCAGGTGAACCCAGCGTTCCTCCCCGCCAGCGGTGATGACCCGTGCCTCCGTGCTGAACGGTTCGCCGGTCTCCTCACACTTGTTGACGAGTTCCGAGATGCGCTCGCGGTCGTCGGAGTGATAGAATTCGAGGACGTTCTCCCGGGTCGGTTCGAGGTCCTCGCTCGCGCCGCGGATCCGCCGCGCACCGTCGGACCAGAACAGCGTGTCCGCGTCGGGATCGGTCTCCCAGACGCCGACATCCCCGAGCCGTTCGGCGTTCGTGAGCAGTTCCCGCGTGCGCTCGAGTTCGGCCTCGCGCTCGCGGCGGTCCCGAACGTCCCGGGAGACGCCGACCCAGCCAACAACGGTGTCGTTCTCACGGATCGTAGAGATCCGCGCTCGGCACGGAATCGTCGGCCCCTCGCGGGGGTCGAACTGGAGGTCGATCGTCGTCACGTCCTCGACCTCGCCGGCCAGTTGCTGGCGGCCGAGCTGTTCGCCCCGCCGCAGCGACTCCTCGTCGAGGAACTCGGAGATGTGTGTCCCGATGATCTCCTCGCGGTCGTAGCCGAGCAGTTCGGCGGAGGCCTCGTTTGCTTCGACCATGTAGCCGTCCAGATCGACCTGATAGATCGCATCGCCGGCGGTATCGAGCAAGGTTTCGTACCGTTCGAGCAACGACTGCCGCTGCTGGGCGAAAGCCTCGCCATCGGTCGCCGCCTCGATCCGTCGTCGGAGCAGCGTCGTCGGTGTCTCCTCGCCCGTCGACTGGAGCACATCCGTCGCGCCGGCCTGAAAGAGACGGTCGGCGAACTGGCTGTCGCGCCCGCCGGAAAAGGCGATTACCGGGAGTGTCGAGCGAGCACGCCTGATCGCTCGAATCGTCGCGAGCGTCTGCTCGTCGGGAACACCCGCTCCGATGAGAACGCACGAGACTTCGTCCGAGAGTCGCTCGGGAAGTTGGTCGGGTTCTGCCGGCAGTGAAACCGTCGTCGTGTCCAGATCGAGTTCGGCCTCCGGTTGCGTCGCTGTAACATAAACAACTGTCGCCGCCTCCGTCGATGCGTGCATTCGGTGGACACCCCTTCCGTTCACCCGCTGGTGAACCTTGTTACTGGGATATCACTATGCCCCGCAGCTACATAAAGTTGTAATTATCACCACGAGATGGAATCCGGGACGTTCAAGACTCGCGGCCGCCCTGTATTCGACATGACCGAACTAATCGACGGTGAGGCAATCGCCGCAGACATCCGCGAGGAGTTACAGTCGGCTGTCGACACGCTGGCCGACAGCGGCCACCGGCCGACTCTCGCGACGGTGTTGATGAGTCCGGATCCAGCGAGCGAGACGTACGTCTCGATGAAACAGAACGACTGCGAGGAACTCGGGATCAACGCCCGCGATATCGAACTCGATATCGACGAACCCGCCTCGGAACTGTTCGACGTCATCGACGACCTGAACGCCGACGACGATGTCGACGGGATTCTCGTCCAGTCGCCCGTGCCAGAGCACGTCGATTACCGCGAGGTACTCGAACGGATCGATCCGATGAAAGACGTCGACGGCTTCCACCCCGAGAACGTCGGCCGCCTCGTCGCCGGCTATCCGCGATACAAACCCTGTACCCCACACGGCATCCAGAAACTGTTGGAGGCCGAGGGCGTCGATACCGAGGGGAAAGACGCAGTCGTCGTCGGACGGTCGCGAATCGTCGGCAAGCCGATGGCGAATCTCTTCATCCAGAAAGCCCCTGGCGGGAACGCGACGACGACAGTCTGTCACTCCCGGACCGAGGACCTGGCCGAGAAGACCCGCGGAGCGGACATCCTCGTCGCCGCGACGGGCATCGCGGAGTTTATCGACGGGTCGATGCTCTCCGACGGTGTCGTCGTGATCGATGTCGGGATCAACCGCGTCGACGCGGACACCGAGAAGGGGTACGAACTCGTCGGTGACGTGGACTTCGAGAGCGCCAAAGAGAAAGCGAGTGCGATCACCCCCGTGCCGGGCGGTGTCGGTCCGATGACCCGAGCGATGCTTCTGTACAACACGGTCAAGGCGACGAGTCTACAGGAAGCTATCGACGTCGAACTGCCCTAGTCGCTGGCACTGGCTGACCGACAGGGCTCCGTCGGCCGGGACTGTGGTTGCAGCCGGATGATCGGCGTCGGCCGGTCGGTACAGACTGTCACGGTGTAGCCGTGATAGAAGAATTCGACGCGTGTCCCCGTCGGACTGTCTGCACCCGACCCGACGAGCGCATCGAGGGCATCCGGATCGACGACAGAATGTAGTGGTGGGAGTGTCTGCTCTGGACCGGTATTGGCGTCGGGAACGAGCGCCGTCTCAGATTTCTCGCCGACCAGTTCGATGACTTGTTGGCTTGGAGACTCATCGGTAGCAAGTTCATAGACCGATACAGATTGTCCGCTCAAATCGTCCTCTGACATCCTATGTAGTTACACGAGTCATTACACTCAATTCACGTGTTGCATAGGAAACCCTATTAAGTCGGGTCAGCTGTGTTTACTGTCGTGATAGAGGATGCTCTGTTCGATGAGCGCGCGGTAGCCCCGGCGGAGTCGAGCGGCCAGCGCCTGTCGGGAGATATCGATCTGTTCGGCGAGCGATTCGAGATTCGTCTCACGAGGGTCGTCGTAGTAGCCTTCGAGATAGGCGAGTTCAAGCGCGGCGCGCTGTTCGGGAGTCAGACAGTGAACCGTGCCGACGCTCAGTTCTGAGAGTGAGGAGATCTGCGCCAGCGAGACGGGAATGTCCCGGCGCTGGCATTTCTGCTGGAACGAGGTAAACGCAGAGCGGTCGGTCGCCCGGAGCTCGAACAGCCAGCCGTGCGTCGAACCGCTCGCGGACAGAACCGTCACCTCAGTCCGAGCGAGAACTTCCATGAGTCCGAAGTAGTTCGGATCCCACTCGGTCTGAAAGAGCGCCCGCCCGTCGGCGTTGTCGAGTAACTCGACGGACTGAATCTCCTCGTACGTCTCGAACGAACGCAGAATGTCGGCCACCTTCCCGTTGGGCGCGTCCAGCCAGAAGTACGGCAACATCATATCGTGTGTCGGAACGACACAGTCGAGTCGCAACCGGACGGTCGGATACTCCTCGAAGATCCGCCCGAGCGGG
Organism: Halovenus anhuiensis; assembly: GCF_037080055.1. Taxonomy (NCBI): domain Archaea; kingdom Methanobacteriati; phylum Methanobacteriota; class Halobacteria; order Halobacteriales; family Haloarculaceae; genus Halovenus; species Halovenus anhuiensis. The sequence goes on along the minus strand of NZ_JBAOJI010000002.1, from coordinate 455,551 downwards.
AACCCCGTCGGCGGCAGTGTGAATTCAGCGGTAGCCGTCACACTGTATCTGTGTGAGTATCTGTAATGAACGGCGGGGGTCAGGCGGGATCGAATCGGAGCTGCACAGTCGTGCCGTCGTCGGTGTTGAACTCGATTGTGGCGTTCGAGTACTCGACGACACGGTCGACCATCCACAGCCCCGCCCCGCTGCCGTGTTCGAGCGCGGACTCGCCGTGTTGATCGAGAATTTCGAGTTCTTCCTGCGGCACCCCCGGCCCGTTGTCGGCGATTTCGACGACGGCCGCTCCCTCTGTCTTGGAGATGGTGAGCGCGACCGAGACCGCACTGGCAGGGATCTCGGCGTGTTCGATACTGTTTTCGAGCAGTTGTTCGATAGCCGTCGGAAGGGCAGGATGGGCGATAACGTGAGGCACGGAGTCAACCTCGACGGTGATCTCGGTGTCGGGGAATTTCTCGGTGATCCGGCCGAGCGCGTGGTCGACGACCGCAGGGAGCGAGAGCGTCGTCGTCTCGCCGCTCGAATCGACTATTTCGCGCATCTTGCGGGCGTTCTGTGCCGTATTCTGGAGATCCTCGCAGTGTTCGATAATCGCCTCGGCGTGCTCGGTGACCTCGGGATAGTCGGTCAGCGCCACCGCGTGCCCCTGGATGACGTTGAGATCGTTGCGCAGGTTGTGCCGGAGCACTCTAGCGATCACCTGATCGAGCAGATCCCGCTCGTGGCGGTGGCTGACCAACCGCATCGCCGTCTCGACGTTCGCCGCCAGCGTTTCGAGCAGGCGGCGCTCGGACTCGGTGAAACTCCCCTGGCGTGTCGAGGCAGTCGCGAGGACCCCGAAATCCCCCAGTGGCATAAGGATCTCTGACTTGAATGGTGTGCCCTCGTTGTATACGTTCTCGTGAGCCGAGACATCCCCGACGAGTTTCGTCTCACCCTGATCGAACGCTCGCCAGGCGATGCTATCGTCGCCGGAGAACGTGGGGATCTCCTCGACCAGATCGAGCGCCGCCTCGGTCGTCGCAATGGGATCGAGCGCATCGCTCGCCGCGTCGTACCGCCAGATCGCCGACATCGGCATATCCAGCGCCGCCGGCAGTTGGTCGAGGACGGCCCGAGCAGCCTCCTCGTGATCGTCGGCATCGAGGACGCGACGAGTGATCGACTGAATCTCAGCGAGGCCCCGCTCACGCAGTGCTCGGTCTAGAGCCACCTCGACGACGACCGACAGCAGTTTGGCGACCTGAAAATCCGTCTCGTCGAATGCACCCGGCTGTTCGGTCGCCATCATCATCACGCCGTGTTCACCCAGCGGCAAGAAGAGCGCGCTGCCGTGTTTCTCTCCGCAGGGAACGCTCAGTTCGCAGTTCGCGAGATCCTCGAACCAGCGCGGGCCAGATCGGAACACTTCCCACGCGACGCTACCCTCTTCTGTGTATTGCTCCCAGTTGCCGGAGGTGTCAGTCCCGGAATCAACGGTCACGGTGGGAACGAGCGCTTCTGTCGCTCGGTCGTAGCGGTAGACGGCCGCTCGCGAAAAGTCGAGGAGTTCACGGCCGGCGTCGAGCGCGTGGTCACAGATCGTCTCGGTATCTGTGCTTCCGAGGATGGCTCGGCTCTCGTCGTAGAGCCACTCGAACCGTCGCTGCCGGGCCTTGTTGTCGGTAATGTCGACGAAGATCCCGACGTATTCGTTCGAGGCGTCGGTGTTGACGGGGACGGCCCGCAACAGGAAATCGCGCGTGCCGTCCGCCGCCTCCCGGGTAATCTCCCGGACCACCGGCACACCGTGGGCGAGTTGTGCGTCGATTCCCCCGGCCTCTGTTCGCTGGATGTCGCTGTCGGGAACGATGAGATCGTTGACACTCGCACCGACCACCTCGGCCTCCTCGAACCCGAACACCTCCAGAAAGGTGTCGTTGACCCGGCGAACGATCGGTTCCCCCTGGTCGTAGACGGCGGTAACAATCGGTTCCTGAATCGCGTCGAAGATGGCCTCGAACCGGTCGCGTTCCGCCCGGAGGCGATCCGACTCACGGGCGTTCCGGCAGGCGGCCGCGAGTTGTTCGTTGACCGCCTCGAGTGCAAGCGCCGTCTGTCTATCGAGACCGCCGGCGAGCAGTAAGACACCGAACTCGGGTAACTCCAACAGCCAGTAGTCGGTACCATCCTCGGCCTGGCCCGAGAGAGGAAACGAGTCCCGCTCCCCGGCCGGACGGCGCTGTCTGTCCTGGAGATGCTCACGGGCGTGTTCGGAGACTGACTGCTCGCTCGCGTCGGTGGGAACTGCTGCGGTCAGGGTGAACGAGTCGCCCTCGCGAGTCGACTGTGCAAACACTGCGGCCACCGAACACTCGAGTTGCTCGACGTACGCCAACAGTGCTTCCCGGGCAGTATCAGCGAGACGCTCACGCTGGCGGATGGCGAGCGAAATCTCGTACAACGCCTCGGTTCGCGGCTGTTCGGTTGTCATATCAATCTCCCCCCATTCGACAGTCGCCAGCGATCACTGGCTGTCAGCAAAGCAGGCGTTTCAGTGTACGTCTTTTGTCGGGAAGTATAATGATTGGGTCAGCCACGACGTGTGTCGTCGCCGCTCACCGGACCTCGGCGTCGATGCTGTCCATCGCCCGAGCGAGCGCGGATTCGTCATCCGTGCGGAGGTAAGTCCCCAGATCCTGGACGGTGCGTACGAGTCGGTCGGCCTCGACCGGATCCACGTCGCCGTCGAGGGCATCGATGCGCTTTCGCTGTGTGGTGATCCACGAGAGTACTTCGTCGACGGCCTGTTCGCGCTCGTCGTAGCTCCGCCGGAGGTCGGTCAGATAGGCGTCGACAGCGGCCGTCGCAGCCAGCCCCCGTTCGGGACGGAAGGCATCGGGCACCTCCGCGGCAGGAGGCCGTTCACCCTCGGCGACCCCGCGGAGCAGCGAGAGGAAGTACAGTTCCTCGTCGGTGCTGATCTCCAGCAGACGACCGAGCGTCCGCCCGACTCGGCGGAGTTCGCAGGCTCCGACGTACGTCTCAGAGAGTGGTTGGAGCGAACCGGCGTCGATGAATCCGACGGTTCGGATGTAACTCGCCGCCTCCTCGGCCGCGCGCTCGGCGAGTTCCCGTGTCGGAGCCGTTTCGATGTCGGCCATCACCCCAGTCAGGTCCAGTTCGGCCGTCCCGGCCGTGTGGGGCTTGCGCTCGTCGACGCCGACGCTTTTCAGCGACCCACACTCCGGGCAGGCGATTTCGCCAGTCTCGTAGTACGACCACCGGGCCCCACAGGCCGTACATTTTCGGTTGCCGCGGATATCCATACCAGTAGTTGCCGGCCCGGATTCATAGAGATTGCGAGGCGGATACCCGACCCTTGAGGTCGGGGAGGAAGTCGACACTCGATGACACAAACCACACGCGATGGTAGGGCCGACTCCCCCACACCTAAATAAATAATTTCAAGTATTTTTAACTATACTAATGAAGTATGGAGGTCGTCAGGAACATCCAGCTGAAGCTCGACGTTCCCAAGGACGCTCACAGCGTTCTCGATGCAACGTTCGAGCAATTCCGCCAAGCGGCCCAACACGTCGCTGACGCTGGATGGAATGACGACCCCACGGAAATCGAGGACACGAAGAACACGCTCCATGAACAGACCTACACTACTGTTCGGGAGCAGACCAGTCTGCAAGCCAGCCTCGTCCAGTCTGCCCGCAACCTCGCCGCAGACGCACTCGCCAACTGCAAAGACCGCATCCTCGACGACGGCAAGAAAGCCAGCAAGCCCGAGTTTCGCGGGAACGTTGTCGTGTACAACGGTCGAACCATCACGTACAACGACGACCACGTTACCCTTGCCACCGTGGAGGACCGCGTGACAGCCGAGTTCGTCACACCCAACGACGAAGACGGCACTCCGTTCGCAGAGTATTGGACGGATGACTGGGAACGTAAGGAAGCCACGCTCCACAAGCGGGACAGCACGTACTACCTCCACGTCGCCGTGAAGAAAGAAGTCGGCCCTGCTGATTTTAGCGATGGGCAGACCGAGAACGGAGTGGTTCTCGGCGTTGACCTGAACGTGGACGGATACCTCGCTGTTACCAGTACGGGAGCGTTCCTCGGTAATGCAGACTACCTCAACCACAAACGCGACGAGTACGAGCGTCGGCGCGGCAACCTGCAACAGACGGGCACTCGTTCCGCCCATCTCACCATCAAGAGCATCGGGTCACGGTTCGCTCGGTGGAGCGCGGACTACCTCCATCGCGTGTCGAAGAAAATCGTTCAGGAGGCCGTGGAGAACGACTGCACAGCGATTGCATTCGAGAACCTGACGCACATCCGCAAGCGCATCTCGAACGCCAGTAAGTTCCAGCAGTGGGCGTTCCGTGAACTGCAACGCCACGTCGAATACAAGGCAGAAGAGTACGGCATCAACGTGGACGATGTTGCACCTGCCTACACGTCACAGCGGTGCAGTCACGGCGAGTGCGGATTCACCCACGAGGACAACCGTGACGGGGATGAGTTTGAGTGTCTGAACTGCGGGAAGGAACTGCACGCCGATTATAACGCCGCTCGGAACATCGGGTGGCGTCTTGTCCAGCACTGGCTCAAGTCTGGTGCTGGACGGGCCACCAGTCAACTGGCCCTCAAGTCAGGGGCTGTGAACGCGAACGGCCAATTCCGGCCTTCCGAGTTGCTCGGATAGAGTGGGAGTCCACTAACAAGCCACGGGGTCGTACGAGAGAGCTTTACTCTCTCGTGATGACGAGATGACTTGGCGTCTCGAGCCACTTGACCCTGAGGCGGTTGACATATCCGGTCGTCCACGACCGGTCAACGAATCGTGCCGCTGAACGAAACGTTTTGATGTATTCAGTCGTACACAGGAGTATGCGAGATGAAGAGGAAATCCGCGAGCAGTACGAATTTCTCACCGAAGAACTCGAATCCGAGGATATGGATCACGAAGGCGTGAGACAAATGTTCACGTACTACAAGCGGGCGATTGGCTGGGTGCTCGAAGAAGAGCACATGTAACCTGGCGAAGAAGAGTCGACCGCGGCCATTACATTTAAGCCTCTGCCTCTAATTGTTCCACATGACGCTTCGTCTGGAGGGCCGAAGCGTCAGCGGGGACCAATTCAGGGCGGCAAGCGCCTGCGCGTTTTTGGCGCGGGCGCTTTCCTTTCCGTTTTCACAGTCAGTAGCCGCGGCCACAGTATTAAGTACGATTGCTCGAAAGAGGTGGTAATGATTGAATCGGGAGAGGACGCGCCGTCATTTACGTTACCTGCGGTGCGGGACGGCGAGATTGAGACTCTCGACCTCAATTCGTTTCTCGGCAGTGAGGTCGTCATTCTGGCCTTCTATCCTGGCGATTTCAACCCCGCCTGTTCGGGGACGGAGACCGGTCTCGACGAACTCGATCTGTTCACCATGCAAAAAGACGTACAGGTGCTGGCGATTTCGGGCGATAGCGTCTACAGTCACCAGGCCTTCGCCGACCAGTACGATCTGCACATGCCGCTGTTGTCCGATACCGACGGGACGGTCGCAGCGGCCTACGGGGTAGCCGTCGACGACGAGCAGGCAGGTCACCTCGCGAAGCGAGCGGTGATCGTCGTCGATCACACTGAAACCGTCCAGTACACGTGGGCGAGCGAGAACCCGGGACGGGTTCCGAGGGCCGAGGAAATTCGGAGTGCCGTCGAAGGAATCGGCGACGACGAGACCGCAGAGTCGCGGTATCGCGTGGGTTACGCCCACTATATGGAGGGGCGGCGGGCCTTCACGAGCGCGATGAAAGCCTACGAGAGCCAGGAGTGGATGATGGCCCAGACGGATTTCACACAGGCTGGCGAGGAGTTCGACGAGGCCGGCGAGGAGTTCAACACCGCGGTCAGGTTCGCCGAGCGTGAGGAGACCCGGACGTATTTCGAGCGGGCCGAGCAAAAGTCCGAGTCGCTGTGGCGGGCGGCCGACTGGCTGGCCGAATCTGCCAGTGCCTTCGCCAGCGGCGAGGGCGCCAAAGGGGACTCCCTTCGCAGGGACGCAGAATCACCCTTAGAGACCGCCCGAGAGCTACACGAACCGCCCGAGCCCGACGGATTCCCGCCCGAGGAGGATCCTGCCGAACAAGACGACGAAGACGAACCGATCCACCCGCTGGCCGACGAGGACGAGCCAGCGCCCACCCTCGATGCCGATATCGACGACGAATTGGACGACTCCCGAGTAGACGAGGAGTCCGTGACCGAAGCCACAGAGCAGACGGCCGAAGCGCCAACGAACGACCAAACAGACCAGCAAGTGGCAGACGCTGCCGGTCAGCCTGACGCCGGAGATGCCGCCACAGAGCAAGCGGACCCCGGTTCCGAGAATGACTCTGAGGACAGTGCCGACACTGAAACAGCGACGGAGATCGACGACGAAGAACTCGAAGAGATCACGGCCGAACTCGAAGAGCAAACCGAGGCGGCGGAACTGTCCGATCCGGAGCCAGACGACGACGGCATCCCCGACGAACCCGGGATTACCCGGGACGACGCCGACGAAGAAGAAACCGAGACGGACGAAGAGGTCGAACTCGAACTGACGGATCCAACCGAGGGAGAAGACGAGGACGACGAGTCCCTCGACGACGAGAAACCAATCGACGACGAGACCGGCGATCATGGGGTTCCGGATTCACTATGAGCGGAGAAAGAAGAGCCGACGGCGAGAACGTCGTCCGAGCGTACTACGAGAGCCTCGACGAGGGCGCGTACGACCGCCTCGAAGAGCACCTCACAGCGGCGTTCGTCCACGAGCGACCGGAGATGACTCTCTCCGGCCGCCAAGAGTTCGTGAGGTTCATGCGAGACGAGCGACCGAGAACTGACACCAGCCACCCCATCGAAACGATCTATCGGGCGGGAGAGGAGACGGAGCTGGCGGCGAAGGGACGACTCGTCGCCGACGGAGAGACGATCACTGGCTTCGTCGATCTCTTTACGCTTGCAGATGGTCGGATCGACCGGATCGAGACGTACACCGACTGAGCGAGAGATGCGAATTACGACGACCGAACGCCATATTTCAACCCCGAGTGTCCTAATCAAAAAGTAGCCTCAGAGCGGCGGACATCGCTAGTGAGACGCGGTGATAGCGGCCACGAACACGCTGTCATACAAAGTTTTAAATACCAAGAGAGTACACACTGCATACAGGTTTCGTACCTATGGAAACACAAAGAGAGACGGGGCTACCGATCGCCGAGCTACACACGGTGGTTGGCCTCGGGCTGACAGTCCTGTTCGCCGGCCTTGGGCATCTGTACAGGCGGCGGTTCCGTCGGGGGCTGGTGTGGGGGCTGCTGTTCGTCTGTACGCTGCTTCTGTCCACGTACCCGCTCAGCTTCTCGGAGCTGTTCGTGGTGAGTGTCATCAGCGGCGAACTCTCGCCGATGAACGTCGCCGTCCCCGGCTCGATCATGCTGCTGTGTCTCGTCGACCTGTATCTGCTCGGCCGGGTCGAGTCAGACATCTGATGTCAGGAGCCGCTGTGGGCTGTCGAGCGGTCAGTTTTTGTCCAGCCAGTCGGTAGAAGCGGTGTGGAGTTACACGTCCGCTACGAGGGCAACGACGACCCGGAGAAATGTACGGCCCGAAAGCTCGCACGATTCGATCTCGCGGAGCTACATCACTCGACGCGGGCGACGCCGCCGGGAATCGTCCTCAACCCCTTCGCCGAACAGGCACTCTCACCGGCCGATGCGGACGCAGACCGACTGGTCGCGCTGGATTGCTCCTGGGAGACAGCAAAAGAAGAGGCGTTCGATCTTGCGGGCCGGCAGCGCTCGCTGCCCTTTCTCGTCGCCGGAAATCCGGTCAACTACGGGACACCGTTCCAGTTGAACACCGTCGAGGCGTTCGCGGGCGCGCTGTGGATCCTCGGCGAGGCCGACCAGGCCGAGCAGATCCTCTCGAAATTCCGGTGGGGTCAAACCTTTCTGGATCTCAACGCCGAACCGCTCCGGCGGTACGCCGACTGTGCGGATTCGGCCGACGTGCTCGACGTACAGGACGATTATCTGGTCGAGGAGTGAGTGCCGTCGCCGAGAAGCGACTGGACTTTGATGATGACCGCGAGCACGAAGCCAGCAAAGGCACAGAGAATCGCGAGAATGAACACCGGCGTCGAAAGCGTCGCGGCGGTGTTCGAGCCGAAGAAGGCGAGGCTCAGCCCGCGGATCACGAAGGCGACGAGCGTGAGCGCGAAGGCGCCGATCAGCAGGCGGACGAAGATATCCTGATTGAGATCCATGCGGTGTGTTCGTCTACGCTGGCTAAAACACTGTGTTTCCGCCGCTACGAGAGTTCACTGTGAGCGCCGATGAGCGCCCCGGCGAGATCCAGTCCGTGAACCTCCGATTCACAGTCGATGATCGACTCCCGAAACGTCGACTCCGAGATGATCGCATCCTTGAAGACGAGTGTCCGATCCAGCGTCGAATCCGTGACCTGCGCGCCGTCCATGATGTGGACGTTCGTCCCGAGATCAGTGTTCTCGACGGTAGCACCGGGTTCGATGACATTCTCGCCGTCCAGCGCCCACGCGACGGCGTCGAGATACCCCTCTGGCGTGCCGATGTCGTACCACGCGCCGTCGAAGGTAAACGCCCGGACCGGGCGGTGGTCCTGGAGCCACTGGATGAACCAGCCGGGTTCGTCGGGGTTGTTGTCCCCCGCGAGATACTCGTCGAAGCGCACGTCTTCCCCCGGGAAGGCATAACAGGCAATCGAGACGAGTGAACTCGGCGGATCGTCAGGTTTCTCCTCGAAGGACTGGACTCGGTCACCGTCGACGTCGATGACACCGTAGGCGCTGGCGTCGGCCGGCGCGCCGACATCGTAGGCGGCGAGCGTCGACGTTTGCTCTTCTTCGTAGAAGTCCAGAAACGCGGAGATATCGAAGCTGATGAGATTGTCACCCGCGATGACGAGCAGATCCTCGCCCTCGATTCCCTCACGCTCGACGAGTTGTGCGAGCGCACCGATTACGCCGAACTTCTCGTCTTCGTCGATGGTTTCCTCGACGCTGAGTTGGGGTTTCTCGAACGGCGATCCGTCGAGATGCTCGGCGAAGGTGTCCGCGAACCGCTCGTTTGTACTGAGATAGACACCGTCGATACGGTCGTCTCCCTCCAGTTCGGCGAGGATCCGATCGATTACTGTCTGCTCGCCAACAGGGAGCAACATCTTTGGCCGGTGTCGGGTGATCGGCCACAATCGCGTCGCGTACCCGCCGGCAAGCACGACTGCTTCCATACTCGAACGGTGCTAACCCAGCGCGTATATCTCTTTCTTTTCGGCTAGCCAAAAGCCCAGGTAATCCTTTGCTACGGCTACCGAAACAAGCGCTTATCCTCGTCAGAAGGCCGTCCCCTGGTCGGGATGGTACTCGCCGACAATCTGTGTCGCGGCCAGCACCTCTGCGTTCAGCGTGATCGCCGATCCCAGCCGACTCTTTCGGGTCTCTGGCGGCATGTCGAGTTCGCTATCCAGCGCGAGTAGTTTGAACCGGTAGCCGTGCGCGCCGTCCGGCGGCGACGGCCCGCTGTAGCCCTGTTCGACGAAGTCGTTGTACCCCTCGATGGCGTCGCCGTCCCAGCCACGCGGAATCATCCCGATGTCCGGATCGATATCCCAGACGGCCCAGTGGTTCCAGACGTGGCCGGCGGCCGGTTCGGCATCTGGGTCGTCGACGATCAGGACGAGCGATTCTGCTTCCTCGGGAACGCTCTCGATGTGGAGTTCCGGATTCTCGTCGTCGTTGACGTAGCCGACAAAGTCGGGCATGCCCTCGCTGTCGTCGAACTCCGGACTGGACAGTATCAGTTCCCCCTGCTGTTCGATATCGCCGTTGAGTGGTGTCGCTGCCATGATATCACAGCCTGTCGGCGCTGGCCGACAATGCGTCCCTTGCTGGTAGTCGCCAGGGGTAAAATTCTTTCTGCGGGCCGGCAGAACCGGCGGGACAGACAGTTCTTAGTGGGTGTCGGCCGACAGTCCGTGTATGGATCTCGGGATCGACGGCAACACGGCACTGTGTACAGCAGCAAGTAGCGGACTCGGCCTCGCGAGCGCAACGGCACTGGCGAGCGAGGGGGCAGACGTTGCGATCTGCGGTCGGACGACCGCTCACCTCGACGAAGCCAAAGAGCAGATACAGGCAGCGGGCGACGGCGACGTACTCACAGTCGAGGCAGACATCACCGACCCCGATCACGTCAGCGCCCTGGTCGAAGAGACTGCCGACGAACTCGGGGGCATCGACCACGTCGTCACCAGCGCCGGCGGTCCGCCGAGCGGCCCCTTCGCCGACATCGGGGATTCGGACTGGTACGACGCCTACGACCTGCTCGTGATGAGCGCCGTCTGGACGCTTCGGGAGAGTCGACCCTACTTGGAAGAGAGCGAGGCAGGGACAGCCGTCGCAATCACCTCCCGCTCAGTCCGTGAAGTGATCGACGACCTCGTACTCTCGAACTCCGTTCGGCGGGCGGTGATCGGCCTCGTCAAGACCCTCTCGCGGGAGTTCGCGCCCGAGGTTCGGGTCAACGCCGTCCTGCCGGGCGCCCACGAAACCAGCCGAATCGAGAACCTGATCGACGCGGCCGTCGAGCGCGGCGAGTTCGACAGCTACGAGGTGGGCTACGAGGACTGGGCGGCCGACGTGCCGCTGGATCGGATCGGCGAACCGGGCGAACTCGGCGACGTCGTCGCCTTCCTCTCCAGCGAGCGGGCCAGTTACGTCACCGGGACTGCACTCCCGGTCGATGGCGGATCGATGCGGAGCTAAGTGATGGGACAGGTTCGTCACTGACAGATCGGAGACGTTCGTATTCGACAGGTGTCAGTCCATCGCGTCTTTCTGTCCGCCGTCCGTATCAAATATAATAATCGTCCGGTATAATTATTCATACAGGTTGAGTATCGGATATTACCACGAGACGGGGGGAACTAATGTTTCAGTTTGCACCGTTGATGATCCCGTTTATTATCTCGGCGTCGTTGCTACTCGCGGTGCTCGGCTACGGCCTCTTGCAGTTGCAACGGAGTTTCAACAGAACGACGGCAGCGTTCGTGGCGCTGGTCGTCTCGGCACTGATCTGGACCGTCACGCGCACCTTGCAGTGGCTGTTCACCGACGAACTGCTGACTCTTCTGTGGCAGTCACTTCTGTACGTCGGGTACGGCGGAACGACGCTTTCAGTGTTCTTTTTCGCGATGGCGTTTACCGGTCGGAAAACGTGGCTTTCCTGGCAGCGGATCGCACTGGTTGTCGCACCCGCAACAGCAGCGTTTGGGCTGGCGACGACCAACGCGGCTGGCTACCACACGCTGTTGTGGACTGGGGAGTTCAGTACCATCGCTGGTCTGCACGTCCTCGATCGAGAGTTTCAGCTGCTCTTTTATCTGTATTTGCTCTACGTACTCGGGTTTCTGTTCAGCGGGATCGTGGCGCTGGTCCGGACGGCAGTCGGGTCGCCAAAGATCTACTGGCGACAGACCCTCGCGTTCGTCGTTGGGTCGGTAACGCCCGTCGTCTTGGGAATTGCGTACGTAGTACGAGTGACTCCCGGAATTCCGGACTTCGTCGATCTCACGCCGGTGGGATTCACCGTGACTGCACTCTGTTACGGCTACGCCATCTTCCGGTATCAGATGCTCGATCTCGTCCCGGTCGCCCGAGACACCGTCATCGAGAGCATGCGAGAGGGCTATATCGTCCTCGACGAGGAGAACCGGATTGTCGATCTCAACAGCGCAGCACACCAGGCGCTGTCACCCGACCAGAAGGCCATCGGAACGAAAATCGAGGGCGCTCTGCCAGCGTGTGCCGACCTCGTCGCGGACCACGACCACGGGACACAGACCGAGTCAGAACTCGAACTCGACATCGACGGGCAGCGCCGGTTTTTCGTCGCGACTGTCTCGTCGCTGTACGACGACGACCACCTGATCGGGCGGCTCTTGTTGATCCGGGATGTCACCGACCGGCGCTCGGTGCAAAAGCGATACCAAGCGCTGATCGAGAACTCCTCGGATCTCATCACGGTCGTGGATCGAAACGGCACAGTCACCTACGTCAGCCCATCTGTCCGTCGGATCATCGGCGTCGACCCGGAGTTTGCGACCGGACAGGACGCCTTCGAGTTCATCCACGAGGACGACCAGTCGGTGGTCAGAGACGCGTTCGAGGAACTGATCGACAACCCGGGCGAAAAACGCCGGGTCGAATATCGACTCATCGGCGGCGACGGCGAGTGGCTGTACATGGAGTCGGAGATCTGGAACCTCCTCGATAATCCATTCGTCGAGGGAATAGTGACCAACGCACGCGAGATCACCGCCCGGAAAGAACGGGAACAGGAAATCGAAGCGACCAACGAGGAGTTGAAAGCGACCAACGAGAAACTCGAACAGTTTGCGGGTGTCATCAGCCACGACCTCCGCAATCCGATCAACGTCGCGAGAGGTCACGCCGAACTCGCCAAAGAGACTGGTGATGAAGAGAACTTCGAGAAAATCGAACAGTCCCTCGAACGGATGGAATCGATCATCGACGACGTGTTGACACTGGCCAGACAGGGCGAGGAAATCGGCGACACCAGATCAGTCAAACTCGAAGCCGTCGTTCGCGACGCCTGGGAGCACGTCGATACCAAACAAGCAACCATCGAGGTGGAAGACAGAGGCCTCGAAGCGGACAGAGACCGGCTACTCCAGTTACTGGAAAACTGCGTGCGCAACGCTATCGAACACGGGGGCGAAGGCGTGACTGTCCAGGTCGGTCCGCTCCCGGACGGATTCTACATCGAAGACGACGGACCTGGAATTCCCGACGATCTACGCGAGGAGGTGTTCGAGTCCGGAACGACGACGAACGCGGGCGGAACGGGACTCGGACTCTCGATCGTCGGACAAATTGCCTCAGCCCACGACTGGTCGGTAACAGCCACAGAGAGTGAGTCTGGCGGCGCTCGCTTCGAGTTTACCGGCATCGAGTGTCTCGGGAGAGCCGACTGATCGAGGGCGCCGCGGCTGGCGGCGGTGAAAAAACAAGAAAGTGTGGTAAGCGACTTAGTCGTCTGCGTACGCGCCGGAGTCGTCGCCTTCGTGCTGCTGTTTGACGTGAGAGAGTTTCCCACCGTCTGCGAGGATCTCTCGCTCGCGCTCGGACGCTTCGAGGATGCCCGTTGCTTCCCAGTCGTCGTTGACGCGGATGGTGAACTCTTCCTGACCGGAGGCGACAGCCTCGGCAACGTCGTCGACAATCTCGATGTCGTCGCCCTGGTCGATCTTGGCGTAGGTGTCCTCGTCGATTTCCAGCGGCAGGAGACCGAAGTTGAAGAGGTTCGCGCGGTGGATCCGAGCGAAGCTCTGTGCGAGGACGCCCTCGACGCCGAGGTACATCGGACAGAGCGCCGCGTGCTCACGCGAGGAGCCCTGACCGTAGTTCTCGCCGGCGACGAGGAAGCCGCCGTCGCTGTCGAGTGCGCGCTCTGCGAAGGTGTCGTCGACTCGCGAGAGCGTGAACTCCGACAGTTTCGGGATGTTCGACCGGTACATCAGGATGTCCTGAGTCGCAGGAATGATGTGGTCGGTCGTGATGTTGTCGTCCATCTTCAGCAGCGCTTCGCCTTCGAGATGAGCGTCAAGGGGCTCTTTCAGCGGCACGTCGCCGATGTTCGGCCCTTTGACGAGGTCGTCGTCGACAGCGTTCTCCGGTTCGATGATGTCGTTCTCTGCGCCCTCGTAGGCCTCGGGCAGTTCGAGTCCCGGCGCTTCGAGGTCGCCGAGTTCGTCGGCGAGGTCTCGGGGATCGACAATTTCGCCCTTGATGGCTGCTGCGGTCGCCACTTCCGGCGAGCAGAGGTAGACGTTGTCGTCTTCGATTCCCGAGCGACCCTCGAAGTTCCGGTTGAACGTTCGGAGGGAGACGGAGTCCGAACCGGGGACGTGGCCGATGCCAATACAGGCACCACACGTCGCCTCGGAGAAGTTGACACCAGCGGCCATCATCTCGGCGGTCCAGCCCTGTCGGGCCAGCATCTCGCTGGATTTCTTGGAACCGGGCGCGACGATCATCTCCGTCGAGAGGTTGACAGAGCGACCTTCGAGCATCTTCGCGGCCGGGAGGATGTCGACGTAGCCACCGTTGGTACAGGACCCGACGATGACCTGCTCGACGTCCTCGCCTTCAGCCTCGCTGACCGGCACGACGTTGTCCGGCATCGACGGCTGGGCGATGAGCGGTTCGAGTTCCGAGAGGTCGATGGTGACCTGATCGTGGTACTCGGCGTCCTCGTCAGGCTGGAGCTCCTCGTACTCCTCGCCGCGGCCGACGCGTTCGAGGTAGTCTTTGGTCTGCTCGTCGGTCGGGAAGATCGACGAGGTGGCACCGAGCTCGGTGCCCATGTTGGTGATCGTCATCCGCTCCGGCGCGGAGAGGCTCTCCACACCCGGACCGGTGTACTCGAAGATCTTGCCAACGCCGCCCTTGACGGAGAGTCGGCGCAGCATCTCGAGGATGACGTCTTTGGCGGTTGCCCACTCGGGCAGTTCGCCTTCGAGTCGAACTTCGGTGACTTCGGGCATCTCGATGTAGTAGGATCCCCCACCCATCGCGACAGCGACATCGAGACCGCCCGAACCGATCGCGAGCTGGCCGAGGCCGCCCGGGGTCGGCGTGTGGCTGTCCGAACCCAGCAGCGTCTTGCCGGGCGCGGCGAAGTTCTCTCGGTGGACGTTGTGACAGATACCGTTACCGGGTCGCGAGAAGTACGCGCCAAAGGTACCGGCCGCAGATCGCAGGAAGCGATGATCGTCCGTATTCTTAAAGTCGAACTGATAAGTCTGGTGGTCGCAATACTGTGCGGCAAGCTCGGTCTGAACCTCGTCGAGGCCGAGCGCCTCGAACTGCAGCCAAACGAGCGTACCGGTCGTGTCCTGTGTCAGGACCTGGTCGATCTCGATGCCGATCTCCTCACCGGGTTCGAGTTCACCCTCTGTGAGGTGGTCATCGAGGATCTTTTCCGTTAGTGTCTGTCCCATAGCGTTTGCACTTCGACTATCCGTACGCATAAATCATGTTGTTCGTGCGTATTTGTCCGCCCGTGTTATCGAGTCGCACAGTCCCTGTTGCCGACTGCAGCCACTAAATACCACAGAGAGTCAGTTGAAACCACGGTAGTGAGACGGCGGAACCAGCAGTGTTTTTTGAGCTTGCTATCGATGCACAGGTATGTTCAAAAGCGGTGCGTTCGTCGCCGACCATCTCGGCGAGTTGCGAGACGAGCAAATCCAGCCCAACGGCGTCGACCTGACACTTGGAACGGTATTCGAGCAGACGACGGCGGGGCGGATCAGCCGCGACGGAAAGACCATCGGCGAGCGCGAGGAACTCGACCCCGAAAACGAGGCCTACGCGCTCTCGACGGGCGGCTACATCGTCCGGTACGCCGAGCGCATCCACATCCCCGAGGGGCACATCGGCTTTCTGTATCCCCGGTCGTCGCTGCTTCGGAACTCCTGCATGCTCGATACGGCGGTCTGGGACGCGGGCTACGAGGGCCGCGGCGAGGGATTGCTCGAAGTCCATCATGAAATCGAACTCGAACCCGGCGCGCGAATCGCCCAACTCGTCCTCGCCGATGCCGACCACGTCGGCGAGTACGACGGAAGCTATCAACAGGAAAACCTATAGGGGAAACCGCCAGACGGACCTGCGTCGACTGTCCGGACAGTTGATATTACGCCATCATACAACTAGTATATAAACGGCATGAAATAACCGGCAGCATTGATATACGTACACCGCCACAAGCGTCAGTGCCGAGGTTGGGGGAGTGTAACCCGGACCGTGCCTCTGACAATCCTGACCGATCGTTCATCCCCTCCAACCGGCATTTTCCACGTGAAACCGAGTCACCGCTAGCGTGACTTCTCACTGTGAAATTGCTCGGGAGGCATTTATACAAGATGCGTCTATCCACAGTTATGAGTCCCGAACACGGACAGATCTACATTATGCAGGATACCGACGAAGAGTGGGTTGCGCCGACGCCGGCACGCGCAGCGATCACGGACGCGCTCGCCACGGCGACGGATCTCGACGAAGCCGACATCAAAGAGATCGATATCGACCGCAACAGGCTTCGGGAACTGCTGGACGGCGAAGACGGAGAGCAGACGTTCACCATCGAAGGATACGACGTGACAATCGATTCGAGTGGAGATATCACTGTCAGCGAGTAGCCCAGCCGACTGCTATGTATAAACCCCCCAATATATTCGGGGTGGAGAGATTGGGTGCTGGAGCGGGTACTGACTCGTATGCCAGAAGCACGCCTCCAGATCACACTCCCGGAATCCATCTGGATCGGACAGTTGAGTCGACAGTATCCAGACGGGCGGTTCAGGATTCTCGCGGCGCTGTCCAACGATGACGCTGGGGTCGGCCTCGCAGAGATCCACAGCATGGATCTCGACGCGCTGCTCGCGGACATGCGCGCGTCTGAGGATATCATGGATCTCGATATCCTGAACGACCCCGGCGAGAGCGCGCTGGTACAGTTCGAGACCGAACAGCCCCTCCTGCTGTTCGCGGCCCGTGACTCGGGAGTTCCGCTCGAGATGCCGGTCGAACTCAGTGACGGCACGCTCACCTGGGAGGTAACTGCGCCGAGTGATCGACTCTCCGAACTCGGCACGCAACTACGGGCACTCGGCCTCTCCTTTACTATCGATTACATCCAGCAGGAGGTCGCCGACGATCAGTTACTCACCGACGCACAGGAACAGATCATCGAGACGGCGATCACGGAGGGCTACTACGACACGCCACGGACCTGCTCGCTGACGGAACTGGCCGACAGCGTCGACCGGGCGAAATCGACGGTCAGCGAGACGCTTCACCGCGCGGAGAGCAAGATCATCACGGAGTTCGTCGGCGATCCGGAGGAGTCCGAGGATATCGACGTCGCGATGATTCAGTGACGAGGATCACCAGCTTTTTTATACGAGTCTCGACGAGAGGATGCAACAATGGACGATAAAACCGAGGAACTACGGGATATCTTCCTCTCGGTCTCCGACGAGGAGTCGGTCACCGAATCCCAGACCGAGAGCCGGGGGTCGTTGCTGGGGGACTCGGGGGGAGAATTAGCGGAGGTGCTCGAACAGTTACGCGAGAAATTCGGCTTCGAGCTCTCGCTGTCCGACAGCGAACGGATCCAACTGATCGAGGAGTTTTACGAGGGTAAAGACGACGACGAACTGGCCGAGAAGTTGGGACTCGACCACGAAACGGTCTTCGCGGCCCGCATGGAACTGCACTTGCTCCGTGAGGAAGAGCCCCGTCTCGACGAGGAGACAGTCGAGGTGATCAGTGAGAGCGACCAGTCGGCGGAGACCCTGTCGGAAGAGATGGACGCGACTGCCGAGGAGATTCGGCGGGTCCGAGCCGTCCTCGACGCGCAGGCCCGGTCGCGGCGAGTGAGCCAGCGGTTTCGAATCGCCTACGAGGAGCGGGTAACCGACGCTGAACTGAGCGACCACCTCGCGGCGGAGACCCAGGAAGACGGACTCGAGGGCGCGACCGAGGGATCGGAGACCGGCGTCGATTTCTGACGCTCCGGGAGAACGAAGACAAAGCTGTTTATATCAGGACTGATTATGTCACTGTAATTGGGTTGAGGAATGGCAGGGATACCTACAGAGTTAGACGGCGCGACGAACATCCTGCTCGAAGAACCGTCGATCGGGGGCGGACGGGATGTCTGTACGTCGCTTCTGGTCGACGAGGGGTCGGAGCCGAACGTGCTGTTCGTCACGTTCACCCGACAGGCGAGTGCCTGTGTTGCACAATTAGACGGAGAATCTGTCGACAACGTGGGCGTGATCACCGTCGGCGACGCGTCGGCCGCCGTCGAGGACGACGCCGTCGTGACCGAGTCGGTCTCGACGCCCAGCGATCTGACTGGACTGGGTATCAGCATCGGACAGTTTCTCTCGGAGTTCAACGACCGGGTGCTGGTCTGTTTCGATTCGCTCACCTCGATGCTCCAGTACGTCGACGTCCAGACGGCCTACGAATTCTTACACGCCATCACCGGCCAGATTCACGCCGCAGGGGCCCGCGCACATTTCCACATCGATCCCGACGCCCACAGTGATCAAGACGTCGCTGCCATCGCCTCGCTGTTCGACGCGCGGGTTGCACTCGGCGACGGTGAGCCGTCGGTCCGGACCCGCGAACTGCTGGAGTCGACGGCGTAGCTCGACCAGTCAGAAATAGATAGTTTTAGGTGGGTTGTCACATATCAGCCGGGTGTGTTGTTGGTCGTCACCTATTCACGGGATGCCAGGCAGTCGTTGCGAAACGTCTGCCGGACACACGAGGAGACAGCCGTCCGGGAGTTCGGTCGTGCCGCCCTGCTGGCCGAGACAGAGTTCGCCGCGTTTCAGGCGGTCCGGCTCAGGGAGAAACACGGCGAAGCCGTCCAGATCGAACGGACCCGGCCGTTCAACGAGTTCGCCGCGGTACCCGACGCGGTCCGTGAGGCCGCAGAGGCTTACGAACGGCGTGAGCAGCCAGCGGTGCCGTACACCTCCTTCGCCACCGGTCGGAAGTTGCCAGGTCCCGAGCAGATGAAACAGTCGGAGCTATGATCTGTCGGGTCGGCGCGGTCGTCCGGGTCGGATCAACACTCACGGTCGAACAGCACGTCGAGGCCGAGCGACTGCACGACGCGATCAGAGAGCGCCCACAGGCCGACGGCGGGAGCGACACCCAATCGATCGTTGTCGACTGCGAAGCGCCGACGGCGGTCCACGACTACGTCGGATACATCCACCCGGAGATGGGACTTCGCACACGAACAGCACTCGCTGCGGCAGGCCGAACGCGAAGTCTCGAAACGCCACACGACGAGGAGATCAGGCGGATCGAGAACGAACTGGCAGTGATGTCGGTCGAGGAAGCGAACCTTGAACAGCGCCGTCGAGAGCAGACCGACGAACGCGAGCAGCGCGAGCGGTTGCAGGAGGCAGTGGCGACGACGCGGGGACGGCTGGCGGCCTGCCGGGAGCGGGGTCTCGAAACAGCCGAACTCGAACGCCGACTCGAAGCGCAGATTCGAGAGTTAGCCGAGGCCGAGACGGCGGCCACTGCCACGACCCAGTGCCACGAACAGGCACGCGAGCGGGCCCGACAGGGTCGGAACCAGCGAGAGCGGCGATTCCGCCTCGAAGACCGGCTGGCGAATCGCCGCCGGGACGCCCGCCGCTGGCTGGTCGAAGAACTCGAAAGCGAGTTTCGGGCCGCAGTCAGAGAGTTTGCTGACGGGCAACCCGAGAGACCGTTGGACTGTCGGCCGGTCCTCGCAGGACTCGCCGTCGCCCGGGTTGCGGAGTACAGTGCGCCACTCGTCCTCGAAGCCGATCTCTTCGAGTCGGCAGCAGTCGCACACGAGTATCTCGGCGGGCCGGTAATCTGTGTCTGACCCCGACGGTTTATATCCGATCCCGGGACCAGCCCCGCTATGGCGACACTCGACTGGACGTGTGAGACTGTCGACGGCGTGACGCTCGTCGAACTCGTCGTCACCGCCGAGCGGAGCGAGCGGGTCCGAATCGAGAGCAAGCTGAGTCCGGTCTGGCCGCCGCGGCGACAGGGTCGACCCGAAGCCGGGTGGGACGGGGAGCGCTTCGAGGGACGAGTCGAAGCTGACGACCGCCTCGTCGTCGGATTTGCATCCCCGGCGGAGCCGGTCGAGCCACCGGTCGATCTGCAGACAGAGCCGCCGGCAGAAGACGACGACATCGACCCACGGGACGTGATCCGCGCGCTCGGCGACGGAGTACCCCCGCGAGACGCCGTGCCGGCCGGTGATTCTCCGACCCACGACGAGACGGCGGCGGTCTCGACAGTCTCGCCAGCAGACAACGCTGAATCCGCCGGAATTGGACGAAAGGAGGACGAAGCCGGGGATAGACTGGAATCATCTCCAGCCAGCACCGAGGGCGAACCCGGAGCGGAGCCGGAGGCTGGAGCGAACAACGGGAAGAACGCGGTGCCGACGGCGCTCCCGCCGGCAGTCGAGGCCTATTTCGAGGCACTCGACCGGCGGATCACGGCAGCCGAGCAGCTAGCCGATCCGGGAACCGTCGATCAGGCGCGGGAGGCCGTGACTGCCGCAGGCGGGATCGAGGCGGTCGGCGGGCTCGAACGGCAGCTCCGGGCTGACCGCGCTCGGCTCGAACGAGTCGAAACGCGCCAGCAGACACTGGCCAGCCGCCTCGAAGCGGTCGAAATCCCAGTCGAGCGCCTGGACCGGGTGACATGATCCTCGCGGTGACGGCCGGGAAGGGTGGGGTCGGTAAATCGACGGTCGCGTACAATCTGGCGGCCGAACTCGACGCGGTAGCGATCGACTCCGACCTCGGGATGGCCGATCTACCGACGGCGCGCGGTCCCGACCTCCACGACGTGCTCGCCGGTCGCGCCGCGCCGCTGGAAGCGGTTCAGGATCTCGGACCGGTCTCGATGATCCCGTGTGGCCGGTCGCTTGCGGGAGCACGGGCTGCCGAGCCGACGGCGCTGGTCGAAACGGTCGAGGCGGTCGCCAGACGGTATGGGACTGTCGTGATCGATACGCCCGCGGGGATGCGCAGCGATGCCGGACTGCCACTGTTGGCGGCGGAGGCTTGCCTGTTGGTGACTCGACCGACACGACCGGCGATTGCCGACGCCGTGCGGGCCCGCGAACTCGCTCGGGTACTGGAGACGCCGCTGGTGGGAGTCGCGCTCAACAGGGTCGACCCCGAGCGGATCGGCAGCCAGACGGACCGACAGCGCCGGCTTGCAGACACACTCGGTGCGCCGATCCACAAGATCCCCGACTCCGAGACTGTCGCCCGGGCACAGCGAGCAGGCCAGCCGGTGCGGGCACTCGACGAGTCAGCACCGGCAACAGAACAGTTCGCGACGCTCGCCAGCGCAGTCAGGCGCGCGCTCGGCTAGCCCGTGTTTTTCATGCCGGCAGCAATGCCTTTGACGGTGATTCGGAGCGTCTGTTCTTCGAGTGTCGAGCGCTCGTCCTTGCTGAGGAGATGGGTCTGGAGGAGATTGAGCGGGTCGACGTATGGATTCCGGCGGTCGAGGCTCTCTCGGAGCCACTCGCGGTCGATCGGCTCGTCCCGTCTGGTGATCGTCGTGACGAGGTCGACGGCGCGTTCGTGCTCGGCTTCGAGGCGCGGGAAGAACTGCTCGCGCAGGTCGTCGTCGGCCAGGGCAGCGTATTCACGGGCAACATCGAGGTCGGTCCGGCCGATTGCCTGGGCCGCGTTGTCGAGTGTCGTCTGGAAGAACGGCCAGGCGTCGTACATCTCCCGGAGCGTCTCGATATCGCCGCCGTCGTCGAGATAGGCGTCGATACCCGTCGCCAGCGCGTACCAGCCAGGGAGGATACAGCGAGACTGCGTCCAGGAGAACACCCACGGGATTGCTCGGAGATCCTCGACCGAGCGCTCCTCGGATCGAGAGGCCGGCCGGGAGCCGAGGTTGAGGCCTTCGATCACGTCGATTGGCGTCGCCTGCCCGAAGTAGGTGACGAAGCCATCGGTGTTCAGAAGCGAGCGGTACTCCTCGCGGGCGGCGTCAGCCATCGTCTCCATCGCATCGATCCACGCGGGATCAAGGTCCTCCGTCGGGTGTTCGAGGGCGTCTTTCCGGGCGGAGAGTTGGGCGTTGAGCATCTGTTCGAGTTCGCGCTCGCCGATTCGGGGATTGCCGTACTTCTCGGAGATGGCCTCGCCCTGCTCGGTGAACTTCACGTCGCCGGTGATCGTACTCGACGGCAGCGCTTTCAGCGCGTCGTTCATCGGCCCGCCGCCGCGGGAGATGGAGCCACCGCGGCCGTGGAATAATCGGAGCGTCACGTCGAAGTCGTCGGTGATCTCCGCGAGATGGCGCTGGTTCTCGTACAGCGACCAGTTCGCCGCCAGGAAGCCGTTCTCCTTGTTCGAGTCGGAGTAGCCGAGCATGATCTCCTGGGTGTTGCCACGGGCGGCGAGGTTCTGCTCGTAGGCCGCGTTCTCGAACAGTGTGCCCATGATCCGGCGGGCACCCGAAAGTGCTCGTTCGGTCTCCAGCAGCGGGACGATATCCAGCCCACTGTAGTCCGGCAGGTCGACGACGCCGGCCTGATCGGCCAGGAAGAGCACTTCCAGCACGTGACTGGGCTCGTCGGTCATCGAGATGCAGTAGGTGTCGATGGCCTGCTGGCCGTATTCGCGCTGCCACTCGGCCAATCGCTCGAACCGCTCCAGCACGCGGGCAGCGGTGTCGGAGAGGGCCGCCCGCTCGTCGAGTTCGATGACCGGTGTCTCCTGTAAAATTGCCTCGGTCAGCGTCTCGACGCGCTCGTCTTCGTCGAGGTCGGCGTAGGGGATACCCTCGCGGTCCAGGGCTTCGGCGACGGCGGTCGTGTGGTTCTCCTGGTGGTCGCGCAGGTCGAGGCTGGCGAGTGTCAGCCCGAAGGTCTCGACCTGTCGCATCAGTTTCTCGACGTGGGCCTCGGCGATGACCTCGCAGTCGTTTTCGCGCAGACTCTCGGCGATAGTCGCGAGGTCGTCGTAGAACTCCTCGGCGTCGGTGTAGCCGCCGGGGCGAATGTCGCCGACACGGTTGAGCTTTTCGCGCATCACCATCACCTTCTGGCGGTACGGCTCGTCCGGATAGCGCTTGTTCGCCTCCCGGCGGGCCTCCGGGATGGCGTCGTCGACGGCGTCGACCGAGCCGGCAATCTCCTCGCCAACATCGATCCGGTCGCCGTCCTGGCTCAGCACACTAGACATCTCGGCGAGTTGCTCGCGGTAGCGTTCGATGACGACCTCGCGCTGGTGGTCGAGCGTCGCGTCCGTTACTTCCGGCGTCACGTACGGATTGCCGTCCCGGTCGCTTCCTGCCCACGAGCGAAATTCGAGCAGTTTCGGGACCTCGATGTCGGCGTCGACGTGTTCGTCGACGGCGGTTTCGAGTTCGTCGTAGACTTCGGGGACGATATCGAAGATCGTGTTGACCAGATACCACTGAACGTTTCGAGCCTCGTCTTCGGGTTCGGGGCGGCGCTCGCGGACCTGTTCGGTCTGCCACAGGCCAAGCACTTCCGCCTCGATGTCGCGTTCGACCTGGGACTGTTCTTTGTCGGTGAGACGGCGCTCGTCGAGCGTTTCGAGATCGGTCGCAATCGAGCGGAGTTTCGCCTTGATCGTCTTTCGACGTGCTTCGGTCGGATGCGCGGTAAAGGTCGGCTGGATGAGCACGTCGTCGAGAATCTGCTGGGCCGTTTCGGGGTCGGCACCGGCGAGTTCAGCCGCGGCGGTTTCGAGGCTGTCTTCGAGCGTGCCGGCCTGGGATTTCTGTCGGAGGACGCGAATCCGTTCGCGCTCCTCCGACAGGTTGGTTAACTCGAAATACGTCGTGAACGCACGCGCGAGCATTCGCTGGTGGTCAGTGTCGAGTTCCGAAACGGCCGACCGCAACGCCTTGCGGGAGTCACGCTCGCCGGCGCGGTATTCGATCGAACCCGTCCGGAGTTGCTCGACGCGCTCGAAGATTTCCGGAGAGCCGTGCTCGCGGATAATCTCGCCGAGCAGATCACCGAATCCGCGAATGTCCTCCCCGAGTGTCCGCTGATGGAGCCGTGTCTCTGTCCTCTCCTCACTCATTTCGACGTACTATTAACTCGGGATTGAAATAGCTTCCCACATTCAGTAATTCAGACAAAAAATCGTGTGAAATGGTCTCGCCCGCCTGGAAACAGGCAGATGAGCGACTGTCGAGTCGCTTTTGCGGGATCGCTCTCGAAGAGTGACCCGTTGGCTGTCGGAAACGTCGACGTTGTGTTCGGAAAAATTCGGGCGAGGGCTCTCAGTTATCCAGACCGAGATCCGTGCTCATCGAGTTGCCCGGTCGGGGCGTGCCTTTGACGGTGATGGTCTCACCGTTGATGAAGGCGGCGGCGTCGCTGGCGACGAACTGGACGACATCGGCGACATCTTCGGTGTGGCCGATCCGGCGCTGGACCTCGTCGCGGGGAGGCATGTCGCTCTCGTCGATACCGAGTGTTTCGGCGACGCCGGGCGTCTGGATCAGGCCGGGCGCGATGCAGTTGACCGAGATGCCGTATTTGTCCCACTCTGTCGAGAGCGTCTCGGTGAGACGGATGATCGCCGCTTTGGAGGCGGAGTAGTGGCTCTCGTTGGGCGCGGCGTGCTGGCCGTTGACACTGGAGATGTTGATGATGTCGCCGCCGTCGTTCTCGCGCATGTACTCTCCGGCGGCCTGAATGCAGTGACGGCTCCCGTGGAGATTCAGGTCGACGATGGATTTCCAGCCGTTTTCGCTGATGTCCTCGAACGGGGCGACGAACTCGCCGCCGGCGTTGTTGACCAGCAGATCGACGCCGCCGAACTCCTCGACGGTGGCGTCGACGTACTCCTGAACAGCCTCGGCGTCCCGAACGTCACACTCCATGGCGAAAGCCGTGCCGCCGTCTTCCTCGATGCCTTCGGCGACGGGATCAACTCGTTCCTGTGCTCGCGAACAGATCGAGACGTTCGCGCCCGCTTCGGCGAGCGTTTCGGCGACTGTCTTTCCAATACCTTGACTGGCACCTGTGACGATGGCGTTGCGACCATCGAGGCTGAATTTCGACATACTCGCATCTGTCGGGCCTGCTACGTATGTCTATCGGGATCGGTTACCGCTGTTAACTCAGGGAGCCAGTACCTCGTACAGTCGACTCGCGTTTTTCGAGAAGACCTTCCGCATCGCGTCTTCGGGCACGTCGAGGGTCAGAATCTCCATGACGGCGACGTTCGGGTGGACGCCGGGCGCACCGCTGCCGAAGACGACCTGTGAGGGGTGTTCCATCAGCGCGCGTTCGAGCGGGTCTCGCAGGCGGACGAAACTCGTGTCGAGAAAGCAGTTCTCGTAGCGGTCGAGCATATCGATGGCCTCGTCCATCATCTGTTCGTTGGATGGATAGCCCCCGTGATGTGCGATGATCAGCGGGAAGTCGTACTGTAAGAGCGACTCCTCGATGACCGAGGGCGGACAACCCTCGCCGCCGTAGGTGATCACCGGCAGTCCGGCTGATTCCAGTTCGTCGAGAATCTCTTCGTCGGGCATCCCGTCCGCGGCGGGGTCGACGACGAACCCGAAAAAGCGGTCCTCGTAGGCGTACTGCTCGATGTCCGCCGGTGAGGTGTGTGCCTCCGAGCGCGAACTGGCGAGGTTTCGCAGTCGGGAAGTCGCACCCTGGCCCGGTTCGCGTGCGCCGTTGATCCGGGCGAGCGGCCGGAACGGTCGGTTGACCGCCATCCGCGCGGTTGCGTTGTTCGCTTTGACGTAGGATCCATCGCGGATACCGGGAAAGACCAGCGACTGGACGATCCCCGCCTGTTCCATCTCCCGTTCGATCTGTTCGGCGTCGCCCATACCGCGAGGTCGCCGGGTCTCGTCCGGCTCCAGTACCACGTGCGTGTCCACGACACGAAATCCGTGCTCCAACTCCAGCATCTATCCCGGCCAAGGAGTCGGGGGTACTTAACTCCCGGACTGGCTGTTCAACTCTTGATACCGTTACTCCAGGTCGTCGTGCTCCAGTCGCTGCTTGAGCATGTAACCCACACCGCCGAGACCGGTCACGGCCGAGAGAATCCCGAATCCGGGTCCGCCGTCGTCCGAACTCTCCGAGTCGTCTTCGCTCTCCGAATCGGCGTCGTCGTTGCTGTCCGATCCGTCACCGTCAGAATCGTCGCCTCCATCATCAGAACCGTCGTTGTTGTCCATGTTTCCGTCGGACCCGTCGTCGCTTCCGTCGTTTGATCCGTCGTCACTTCCGCCATCAGACCCGTCATCGCTTCCGTTATCAGACCCATCGTCACTTCCATCGTCCGATCCGTCGAGGTTGGGGATGGCGTACGACGTTTCGATTGTGACAAATCGACCGCTCGTCGATACGTCACGATTGGTCGCATCGTCACCAGTACCGACACTGGAGAATGCACTCTGGTCGACAGCGCCGGCACTGGGATGGCTGAACACGGTGACTGCGGACGCGGTTCCGGTCTCGGTATCGTACGAGAACGACTGGGAATATCCTTGTAGCTGGCCGTTTTGGACCGGCGAGTAGTCGATGTTGAACGCCTGGTCCGCCCGGTTGAGTTGGAGTTCCCCGTTTCGGGAGATATACGTCGTGTGGAACTCACCACCGCCAGCACCGGAGAGTTGGCGGGCAACCGCATCGTTCTGTTCGTAGAGCCGAGGCGATTGCCCCTGTGCGGCCGCCTCGATGGTCCCGACAAGGTCGACGGATCGGGCGGAGATCACGTACTCTGAAGACCACGTGATAGCCACTTGCGGGTCAGCCTGGATCCCGCTTACTCTTGGATCGCTACCGACGAAGATGCCGTCGGTATCAGATTCGGTGAAATCGCTCTCCTCAACTGCTGTGGCAATGCCATCGGCATCGTACGATCCGAGGCTGATTTGTGCCCCGAAAGAACCGACTTGGTCTTCTGTACGAGGGAGCGAGATTGCCAAAATCTGATCCGTCGGTGAGTTATCTGGAAGATCCGCTGGGTCCGGTTGACCCTCGCCCTGAGAGAGTGTTGCGCCGGTGATTTGTTGTTCGATATTGAGTTGTCCGTAGAGAGAGAGCGCGGGAGTGGTGCCAAAGATACCAAACGCCTGTGGCTCGAACTGGAATGGTACCGTCGAGTCGTCGTTCTGTTGGTCGTTGTCCCCTGTAGTGGTGAGCAACTCGAAGTACGCTTGCAGGTCAATGCCCGAAAACCGGATTGCCCCGTTGTTGAGAACCAGTCGGTCGTCGTCGGGGACGAAATCTGCGTATCGCGGCACCGACCCCGTCTGTGCCGCTGCGGAACCACTCAGTCCGAGTCCGGCCACCGTCACGGCCGCCGCAGATGTCTGGAGAAATCGGCGGCGTGGCAGTCCATCGGTCTCGGTGTTCGATTTGTCTTCACTCAGCGGCGATTCGCCGTGGGACTCGGTCATACCTGTTTAATTTCGTGAATTAACATATACCGTTTTTGCAATGTATCGCTGTGCGAAACGGTACTAGCCCGCGGCTGCCGGACAGTTATCCTGCGAAAACGGTCGGCAGTCGCGAACTGGTATAAATTCCCACGCACCGATGCGCTGGCTGTCCGGCGGCCGACCGGGGACGGACGATCCTGCCCCCGAACCCGGGGATCTGTGATCACGGCCGAAGACAGCGCGGCAAGGAAAGCAAACATTTATATAGAACCGCAAACGACGTTTCAAGTGAGGTAATTACCAATGTCACAGTCTGGCCAGCGACGCATGGGTGGACAGCCTATGTTTATTCTCAGTGAGGATACAGAGCGTACGCGGGGTGACGACGCCCAGTCGTCGAATATTTCCGCCGGAAAGGCAGTTAGCGAATCGGTACGGACCACACTCGGTCCACGCGGCATGGACAAGATGCTCGTCTCCGACGACGGGGATGTCGTCATCACCAACGACGGTGCGACCATCCTCGACGAGATGGACATCGAGCATCCCGCCGCACAGATGCTCGTCGAAGTCGCCGAAACCCAGGAGGAAGAGGTCGGTGACGGCACAACGACGGCATCCATTCTCGCGGGTGAACTCCTCTCGCAGGCCGAGAGTCTGCTCGAAGAGGACGTCCACCCGACGACCATCGTCGAGGGCTACCACGAGGCAGCCCAGATCGCAGAATCGACCATCGACGATGCCGTCATCGCGACGGAACCGGACGACGATCAGCTTCTGCAGGTCGCCAAATCGAGCATGACCGGGAAGGGGACCGGTGACCTCGCGGCGGAAGATCTCGCCCGAACGGTCGTCGACGCAGTCGGTCAGGTCAGCACCGAGGGCGGTGTCGACCGCTCGTCGATCACCGTCCACACGCAGGTCGGCGCGACTTCCAGTGCGACCGAACTCGTCGAGGGGGTCATCATCGACGAGGAGCGACTGAGCGAAGAGATGCCTGCCTCGGTGCAGGACGCCCAGATCGCCGTCGTCGAGGACGACCTCGAAATCAAGGAAGCCAACGTCGACGCCGAGTACCAGGTCTCGAACGTCGATCAGCTGAACGCCGCAATCGAGGCCGAAACCGGCCAACTTCAGCAGTACGCCGAGACGCTCGCCGAGACGAACGCGGACGTCGTCTTCGTCGACGGCGACATCGACGACCGGCTCACCGCCGACCTCGTCGGCCACGATCTGCTCGTCTTCGAGGATGTCGACGGCGACGATATCGAATCGATCCGCGCAGCGACCGGCGCCAGCCGCGTCGGCTCCGTCGACGCCATCGAGGACGAAGACCTCGGCAGCGCCGAGAACGTCAGCGTCGAGAAGTACGGTGACGACGAGATGGTCTTCATCGAGGGCGGCGCAGCCAGCAAGGCCGTCACGGTCTTCGCCCGCGGTTCGACCGACCACGTCGTCGACGAACTCGAACGCAGCCTGAAGGACGCACTCGATGTCGTCACCGCTGCACTGGATGCCGGCGGTGTCGTCGCCGGTGCGGGTGCCATCGAGATCGACATCGCCGACCAGATCCGCGATCAGGCGGCCGGCATCGAGGGCCGCAAACAGCTCGCCGTCGAGGCCTACGCCGACGCCATCGACGTGCTCCCGCGCACGCTCGCGGAGAACACGGGCATGGATCCGATCGACGCGCTCGTCGATCTGCGCGCCGAACACGACACCGGCGCGACCGCCGGCCTCATCAGCGAGGGCCAGACCGGGATCATCGCCGACCCCATCGAACACGGCGTGCTCGACCCCGCCGCTGTCAAACACGAGGCCATCGAGAGCGCGACCGAGGCATCGACGATGATCGTCCGCATCGACGACGTCATCGCCTCGAACTGATCGGTCGTCTGCTGAACTTCACTTTTTATCGCCGAAGTAGTCCAACCACGAGTGCAGTTGCACTGAGGACCGCGACCGCCGCGGCCGCGCCGAACACACCTCGAATGCCGAACAGCGGAATGACAGGACTGAACAGCACCGGGGAGAGAAACTGGCCGGTGTAGCCTGCCGAAGCGAGATACGAACTGAGCTGTCCCTGTTTGTCCGCCGGCGCGAGCGCTTCGATCCACGAGAAGGCAGAGGGGAAGACCAGCCCGAGGCCCAACCCGAACGCGAGGACACCAGGGATCGCCAGCAGCGCCGAGGTGGCGACGGCCGCACTGGCGAAGCCGACGATCCACAGCAGGAAGGCAATTCCGACGAGTCGGTGCCGCGTCGTCCGGTCGAGCAATCGGTCGTACAGGGCAGCGGAGATACCACCGGCCAGCCCGTTCGCGGAGAGATAGAGACTGATTCCGACAGAGGAGGTGACGCCGAGGCCGTTCAGCAGTTGCGGGTAGAAGACGACGATACTGTAGAGGAGGGCGTTCGTCCCGAAGTACAGCAGATACACCGAGAGGATGGCCGGTCGTGCTCGGAAGACTGCGAGGATCCCCGCGAGTCCGTCGGCGGAATCGGTGTCGCCGCTGTTTTGCGCGGGTTCGGGAATCGTGAAAACCGAGAGCAGGCCGAGGGGGACGGCGAGCAGGTAGACACCGAAGGGAGCCTGCCACGTGAGCGCGCCGAGGACACCACCGAGAAGCGGCCAGACGACCGCGCCGAGGCTGTTGGCGCTGGAGCGCAGGCCGAGCGTCCGGTCCATCCGCTGGCCCTCGTAGATCGTGTAGATGAGCACCGTCAGCCCCGTATAAATGAAAGCCACGCCGACGCCGAGAACCGCCCGAGAGAGAAGCAGCGGGAGAAAGGAATCGATGACCAGTCCCGCACCGCCGCCGACCCCGTACAACAGCAGGCCGAAGATGTAGGGGCGGCGCGGGCCGATTCGGTCGATGATTGCCCCCGCAATCGGGCTGACGAGGACGATCAGTGCGCCGTGAGTGGTGATGATCAGACCAGCCAGCGACCCGGAGACGCCAAGGTTCGACTGAATCGACGGGACGACCGGGCCGAGAATCGCGCCGGCCATCACCGTGAGCGTCGCCGATGCGAGCAACACCCACAGCGTCGCGCGCGTCTCTCCCGACGGACCCATTGGCTCGCGTTCGGGCGAGGACGGTCAACACGGTTGCGGTTCTCGGCCGACGATCAGTCTTCGACGTGCTGGCCCCAGAAGCCGTCGTGTTTCGTCACGACGAGGTCGCCCTCGACAGTCGTTTGACAGGAGAGTCGCAGGCCGCTGTCGGAGTCGTGCGGCGGAACGGAGAGTCGAGTTTTCTCGATAGCCGTCGGCTCGCTCACGTCGCCGTCGATCTCGACCGCGCAGGTACCACAACTGCCGAGGCCGTGACAGTTCAAGTACTTCGAACGGCCGTTGTACACCGGTAGATCTGCCTCGCGCAGCACCTCACGCAGGTTCGCACCCGCCTCGCACTCGATTTCTCGGTCCTCGAACATTATCGTCGGCATACCCTCTGTAGGGGGAGCGTGGCTTTCGGCGTTTCGCCGGTCACTCCGCCCAGATCGAGGCCGCTCGACGGATTCGAGCGGCCAGCAGGACGGCGACGAGCAGATAGATCACGACTGCGGCAGGGACCAGCGAGGAATCGATTGCCAACAGCGCCGCGAGCAATGAGCCACCGAGAAACAGGAATAGAAGTGTCACAATCGCGACTCTATCGGCGTCCATTACTGAGGAAAGAATCGCCCGTGGAAGCCAAAGGGGTTGTGATGCGGGACCGGCGCACGAGCCAGTTCGTCGAGTGTGCCCGCGTCGAGCACCAGCAACACGGACTGTTCGGCGTCGACATCCAGCGCCGGCGCGAGGACGACACCGTCGTCGGCCGCCTCACCGTCTGGCCGGGGGACCATCCACGGCTCCTCGATGTACAGATCTCGCTGCCAGAACTCCGCCGCCGTCTCGCGTTCGGTATCGACCTTCACTAGTCCGTTCGCGCCCTCGCGGTCGGTCGCCTGTCCGTAGGCGTAGCGATACTCGCGGGTCTGGCGGTCGGCCCGGACCGTCGGGAGTTCGATCCCGCCGTCGTAGAGCCGTCGCCGCGAGATATTGCCGTCGGAGCCGATGCGAAACCGGACGAGTCGACCCGGCGGCGCAGCGTCGAACCCCTCCTCGGCGAGCGTCTCCAGCGAGAGCGCATCGACGATTGTCGCGTCCTCGAAGGCCGCCAGATCGAGGACGATCTCGTCGCCGTCGTCGTAGGCGTTGATCACGTGGAAGGTGAAAAACGGATCGACAGTCCGGTCGACGACGGTCTCACCACTCGCCCGGTCGATGACGACGAAGCGAGTATCGAGATCCTCCTTCCAGTCGAGCAACTCGAAAAAGCCCTCCGTGAACGGCGACAGCGCCCGGAGAATGTCGATCCGGAGCGGCGTCTCGACGAGGACGAGTCGGTCTTCGGTGACACCGATACTGTGGATGTATGCGGGTGAGTCGGTCGGGATCGAGGTGATCTCCTCGCGTCGACGGCTGTCGGGCGGAATCTCGAAGAAAACGTACTCGTGGGTGCGACCGAAGGAGAGGCCGTGGCCGACGTGGCCGCCTGTCGGGTCGGCGACCAGATGGGCCGTGATCATGTCCATATCGAGAGAATCGTCGAAGGCAAAGGGGCCGCTGGTGTCGAGGTCGTCGTCGAACCCGACCCAGCGCGGCACCTCCGTCTGGGCGACGTACTCGCCGTCGAGACGGGCGACGTGGACGTTGGCGTTGTCGGTCGGTTCCGGCGGGCCAAGGCGTTTGAGCCAGCCGAGGACTTTGCCGATGCCGCTCTTGTCGGTGGCGAACTGGCCAGTCGGGCGGCCAGCCATCGCGTCGTCGTAGGCACCGGTGCGGAGGAACCGATTCGAGTACGTGACGCCCCCCTCGTCGAACTCGTATTTGCGGATCATCGCGAGGCCGTCGAACCAGTGTCGAAGGCGGGTGCCGTTGCCGTCGAACTTGCCCGGACCGTTGCGGAGGAGTGTTCCCGAGAGCCACGCCGGAATCTCTCCCTCGACCGGAAGGTCGTGATCGCTGAGTTCGGTATCGAGCGACTGAAAACCGGGCATAAAGGCGCTATCTGACACGGAACAGGGTACGGCTGGGAGCCGCATAATACCCGCGGCGATTGGGATGGGAGAATCCGGTCTCTTTTTTGTCGTTCCGGGAGAGGATCACGTATGGAGATTCTCGTCACCGGCGGAGCAGGATTCATCGGCGGCCACCTGGCCGAGCAGTTCGTCGCGGACGGCCACGACGTGCGCGTCCTCGACAACCTCGATCCCTTCTACGATCTCGGGATCAAAGAGCACACGATCGAGCGCTGTCAGGAACTCGCAGCAGACGGCGAGGGTTCCTACGAGTTCATCGACGGAGACGTTCGCGAGGAGGCGACGGTAAGCGAGGTCGTCTCCGGTGTCGACATGATCTATCACCAGGCGGCCCAGGCCGGCGTCCGCCCGAGTGTCGAAGACCCACGGAAGTACAACGAGGTCAACGTCGACGGGACGCTCAACATCCTCGACGCCGCGCGTGCGGAGGATGTCGAACGGGTCGTCTACGCCTCCTCCTCGTCGGTCTACGGCAAGCCGAAGTACCTACCGTACGACGAAGAACATCCGACGACACCGGTCAGCCCCTACGGCGCGTCGAAACTGGCCGGCGAACGGTACGTCTGTGCGTACAACGAGGTCTACGACATCAACACCGTCGCCCTGCGGTATTTCACCGTCTACGGCCCGCGAATGCGACCGAACATGGCCATCTCGAATTTCGTCTCGCGCTGTCTCAACGGCAAATCACCCGTCATCTACGGCGACGGCACCCAGACACGGGATTTCACGTTCATCGAAGACGTTGTGACCGCGAACAAGACGCTGCTGCACAGTGACGCCGCCGACGGGGAGGCGCTCAACATCGGCAGCACGGACAACATCGAGATCCGCGTGCTGGCCGAGGAGATCCGCGATCTGCTCGCGCCCGAGTTGGACCTGGAGTACGCCGAACGCCACGACGCCGACGCCGAACACACCCACGCTGGCACCGAGAAGGCCGCCGAACTGTTGGATTACGAGCCGACCCACACCATCCGCGAGGGCGTCGAGGAGTTCGTCGAGTGGTATCGGGCGAACCGGGAGTGGTACGAACCGCTGGTGCTGTCTTCCTGATGGATGTCCAGTTTCTGGGCGGTGCCGGCGAAGTGGGCCGGAGCGCACTGCTCGTCAACGACTCGTTGCTACTGGACTACGGTATCAAGACCGACACCCCGCCGCAGTATCCGGTCGGGGATGTCGACCCGGAAGCGGTGATCGTCAGCCACGGTCACCTCGACCACGCGGGCGCGGTGCCGGCGCTGCTGACTGGCTCGAAGCGCCCGCCGGTCCACTGGACCCCACCGACGCGGGCGCTGGCCCTCCGACTCGCCGAGGACACACTGAAACTGCACGGCAACACGCCGCAGTGTCCGTTCACCGAGACCCACGTCCGCCGACTCACGCAGGTCTCGGAGACGCACGGCTACCGCGAGTCCTTCGAGGCGGCGGGCCACGAGATCACCTTCTTCAACGCCGGCCACATCCCCGGCAGCGCGCACGTCCTTATCGATGACAGCGAGACGCGACTGCTCTACACGGGCGATTTCCACACCGAAGACCAACGGCTCGTATCGAGGACGACCGCCCGCGCCGATGTCGATGCTGTCATCACCGAGAGTACGTATCACGACGTGACTCACTCGAATCGGGAGCGCCTCGAAGAACAGTTCGTCGAGAGCATCCAGACGACGGTCTGGCAGGGCGGCACCGTCGTCGTGCCAGTTTTTGCCATCGGCCGGGCACAGGAGATCCTGCTGATCTGTGCGCGAAACGATATCGACTGCTATCTCGACGGAATGGCCAAAGACATCACCCGGACGCTGCGGCAGTATCCCGACTACGTCCGCGATCCGGACGCGCTCCGTCGGGCCGTCTCGAACGCCCGCTTCGTGACCGGCAAAGACGGCCAGCGCGCCCGCCTCACCGAGAAGAACACGGTAATCCTGACGACGGCGGGGATGCTCGGTGGCGGGCCAGCAGTCTCGTACATTCCGCGGATCCGCCAGCATCCGACGAACAAGATCGCGCTGACCGGCTATCAGGTCGAGGGGACGCCCGGCCGGGAGTTGGTCGAGACTGGTCGCGCGGAGTTCGACGGTCGCGTGCTGCCGGTCAGCGCGCAGGTTGAGCAGTACGACTTCTCCGCACACGCGGACCGCGAGGGCCTTCGTGCGTTTCTGGACGACTATCGGGAGACGCCGATCATCGTCAACCACGGCGACGACTGTGCGGGCTACGCCGACCGCCTCGCTGCCGATGGCTTCGAGACCACCGCTCCCGAACTCGGCGAGGGAATCTCACTGTAGGCCAAAACAAACATTGCGGCAATTTCTGCGGGAGAAGCCAGCGATTGCCGACGAACAACGCGCTTTACCGAGCAGATCCGGACAAATGAGAACAGATCCAGGGTAAAGCCTACAATCTCAAAAACCGGAGAGATTTTCAGTGGGCCTCCGCAAGTATGAAACGTATGGGTTTTGGAAGCTACGATGAATCCGAGCAGGAGGACCGCGATACAGAAGACCTCGACGACAACGAAGGGGTCTCCGTCCATGAACACACCCACGAGGGCGAGGTGTCCTTCGAGTCCGACGCCTCTCAGGACGAACTGCTGGACAAACTCGGCGAGATCAAAGACGACGCGGAAGACGACGACTAATACGGCCAGTTCGGGTCTCGCGGTTCACCGTCCGGCTCGCGCGTGTCCTCGATGACCCCCTCGCTTGCGGCTCCGAATTCCTCGAAATTCTTCCGCGCCCGCTGTAGTGACACGTGATTCGTATCACTGACGTACTCTTCGTCGGAGAACTGGATCGGGTCGTCCATCCAGTGACAGACCGGACAGACCTCGTAGGAACCTGGCTGTGACTCGGTGAGCGTGAGATAGCCACAACACGGACAGTAGCCGAGTTCGCGCGCCGCCGGATTTCCCGGCTGTTCCGACATATCAGCAGGTATGTCACCACGCCACAAATACGTACGGGACCGTTTGGACCCGAGTCGATTCAGTACGTGTCGATGTCGGTCCCGACAGAACAGACGTACTCGCCGGTCGCAACCTGCGGCAGCCGGCGAGTTCGCCAGAATATCCCGTTCGAGTCCGCCGAAACGGTCGCTTTCTGGTCACCAAAGACATCGGTTACCTCGAATAGCGGCTGGTTGCGCGTCACGCGGTCGCCCAGTTCGACCTTGAAATCGACAAGACCGCCAGTGGGTGCACCGTACTGCTCGAACCCGCTGGCGCGGGTCTGTGATTCAGTGCGAACGTGGTCGGACAGAAAGTCGTAGTATTTGAGCACGTTGAAGACGCCCTCGACGCCCTTTTCGACGCTCTGTTCGTCGAGTCCGACCGAGCCGCCGAGTTCCGGATCGACCGTCGGAACCCCGTCGTCGGGGGCCGCGCGGGCGAGTTGGCCCTCCGGCCCTTTCTGATCGAGGACGTGGCCACAGCCGAACACCTTCGCGAGTTCGAGACACTCTTTGTGGAGACGGTGGCGGCGGCCACACCGTACGCGGACCTCGTTGATCATCCGCGAGGTCGAACCCTGATGCAGGTCGAGCACGAGGTCGGCACGGCTCGCGGCGTCGAACGTGGCGGCAGCGATTCGTTCGGTCGAGGTGCCGTTTTCGTTGCCGGGGTAGGTCCGGTTGAGTTTCGTGTCGTCGATCGGATTGCGGTGTTCGTTGTGCTGGAAGGCAAAGTAGTTGGCAATCCCGACGGCCAGAATGGTCCCCGAGAGGTCGTCAGGATCGATCTGTGGAAATACACGCCGGACGACGCCGACACCGTTGAGTTCGTCACCGTCGCTGGCAGCCTGCAGATAGAGCGTCTTTCCCTCGCGCGCACCGTTGATGACGGCAACCGGCAACGCGACCTCACTGCCGTCGGGCCCCTCGCCGACGGGCAATCTGCCGGTATCTACCTCACCCGGGTCGGCACGCGCCGTGCCTAAACTCGTCATTACTGGTAATCGACGGTCCCACGGTCTTTAGCCGTTCGGTCTCCGGCGCAGATGGCGCCAGTCGCGGGCCAGCGGCGACAGCGACGAACTGGACAAATTTCGGAAACTGAGACCGCAGAGCGAGTATTGTCGTCAGTGGTGGCGGCAAACTGGATAATCATTTGATCAGTTCGGCATACTGAGAACAGAGCGGCGCATCGACGAATCGAAAGATAATGATTTATCCCATACGATGGGAAAGTAGGGATATAATGTCCGACCAACTCAAGAAGGGCCTCGAAGGCGTGCTCGTTGCCGAGTCGTCGTTGAGCTATATCGATGGAGACGCCGGAAAGCTCGTCTATCGGGGGTACGACATCGAAGATCTCGCGCGTAACGCGAGCTTCGAGGAAGTGCTGTATCTGCTCTGGAACGGCGACCTCCCGACCAGTGAGGAACTCGCGGAGTTCGCCGACGGACTCAGCGAGGAGCAAGCCATCGACCAGGGTGTCATCGACACACTCGAAACGCTTGCGGAAAACGACGAACGCCCGATGGCTGCGCTCCGAACGGGGGTTTCGATGCTGTCTGCCAGCGAGCCCGAATCCGACGCCGACCCCGAGAATCTGGACGCCGCCCGCCGGAAAGGTCGCCGCATCGTCGCGAAGATTCCGACAATTCTGGGCGCGTACGACCGACTCCGCCGCGGCGAGGAACCGCTGGATCCCGATCCGTCGCTGTCGTACGCCGGCAACTTCCTCTACATGCTCACCGGTGAGCAGCCGACCGAAGTGGCCGAGGAAACCTTCGACATGGCGCTGACTCTGCACGCCGATCACGGGCTCAACGCCTCGACCTTTACCGCGATGGTCATCGGCTCGACCTACGCCGATGTCTACAGCAGTCTCACCGGCGGCGTCGGTGCGCTGTCCGGCCCGCTCCACGGCGGCGCGAACCAGGACGTCATCGAGACGCTGCTGGAACTCGACGACTCCGGGCAGGATCCACTGGAGTGGGTCGTCGAGCAGACTGATCAGGGTCGACGCATCCCCGGCTGGGGCCACCGCGTCTACAACGTCAAAGACCCGCGCGCGAAAATCCTGCAGGCGAAACTGGAGGATCTCTCCGAGGACTCCGGCGAGACCAAGTGGCTCGAGTACACCTCGGCCATCGAGCAGTACCTGACCGAGGAGAAAAATCTCCCCGAAAAGGGCATCGCGCCAAACGTCGACTACTACTCCGGCGCAGTGTACTACCAGCTCGGCATTCCGATCGACATGTACACGCCCATCTTCGCGATGGCCCGCTGTGGCGGCTGGCTCGCACACGTGCTGGAATATCAGGAGGACAACCGACTCATCCGACCGCGCGGCCGATACGTCGGCGCCGAGAGTCGCACGGTGACCCCCATCGACGAACGATAGCCCACGACTGTGGACGTTTTTGTGTACGGCACGCTCACCGATCGGGAGCGAACTGCGGACATTCTCGAGCGATTCAGCTATCGGAGCAGCGCTGTTCTCGATGGCCTCCACCGCGTCGACGGCCGATATCCGACGCTCTCACCCGGCGGCGAAACGACCGGTCGGATTCTCTCGACACCGGAAATCGACGCTCTCGACGGGTACGAGGGCGTCGCGAGTGGCCTCTACGTGCGGGTGACGGTTCCGCGGGCGGAGGACGGAACAGTCGATGTGTACGTCGGTGACCCGACCCGGTTGGGCGTGAGCGACGACTGGCCGGCGGGCGGATCCGTCGGTGAGCGCGTGCGGCAGTACATCGACAGCAACTGTGTCGTCGTTCGGGAACAGTACTGAGAGTTACTCACCCACATTAGTCGGTGAACCAACAAACTTGACATCCTCCTCCGCGTTCACACGGAGGAATTCCACGGCACTGCACCGCTGAGTTGGGATATTACGGTTTGCAGTCTACCACTTGTTCCTGCGGTTGGAATCCGCGAGTCAAGTTATGAAGGTAGACCGAAGGCTGTGCCAACCAGCCGGTACTCCTATCCTCGTCCAAACTGGCCGAAGACTCAGAGTTACTTTGATTCAAGTTGAGACGGATGTTCTCCGCCCCATTCACGTCAGCGTTGAACGCCGCATCACACTTCTCGCAGACGTACAGGCCGCGTTCAATACGCTGACTGTCTTCTTCTC
This sequence comes from Halovenus anhuiensis, assembly GCF_037080055.1. Classification (NCBI taxonomy): domain Archaea; kingdom Methanobacteriati; phylum Methanobacteriota; class Halobacteria; order Halobacteriales; family Haloarculaceae; genus Halovenus; species Halovenus anhuiensis. Next base: position 417,255 of record NZ_JBAOJI010000002.1, on the reverse strand, counting down.
TACCACAGAGACAACACGTTTTGCTCGTGTTGTGCTCTGAAACTTCTACGACTTCGATGCCCTCAACCTTCGCTTTGTATTCAAGGATGTTGGTGAATCGGTCGAATGCCCACCCATGTAGGTCAAGATTTCCGTGCCGACCCCAATTCTTCGATTCTCCACCTTCGTCCTCACGTACCCCTTCCAAGTCTCCGACGTTGATGCGACCAACACCCTCCTCGGCACACCGCTGGACGATGTGCTTGGCGAGGCTGTGGAAAAAGTGCGTGCGGCGCTCCGACCACTTGTGCTGCAACCGAGTGGCTCTGTCACCACTTGGGTCGTCGCACTTGGCTATTTCTTTCGGAAAGTAGTACCCATCCTGCTTCAAGCAGTTGCCGGGGTACAACTCGGCTTCCTCGGTACTGTACGCGACAGCGGCGAAGTTACAGATTCCAAGGTCGATACCTGCCGTCTCGTTGCCGGGTGCAGTGGGTGTCTCGGTTTCGTCTTTACAGACGAGGTGAAGTTCCCAGCGTCCCTTTGCCTTATCGTAGACGGCGCGAACTTGTTGCAGATTCTCGACGGTGACACCGGGACGGGATTCGTATTCGACAAGGAGATATTCCCATGCTTTCGGGTGTTCCTTGTGGTTCGCTCCCTTCGAGAGCCTGATGCGATTGTTCTTGCTGTCGTGTTTGATTCCGTTCTGTTTCCATGTCACCGTACTGCGAGGGTGTTCCTCGTGGACGCGACGGCCTTGGTCGTCGTAGTAGTTTTTCTTGCGGTAGCCGGGCGGATTCGCTCGATCATCAGACTTCCTCTTTTCATACCAAGAGTTGAAGGCTTCAGCGAGTTCCTCCAGAACGCGCTGACTGGACTGACTATGCAGTCCCTTGTATTTGGTGTGACCTTTCAACTCGTCTTTGAGGTCGCCGTGGTCGGGAATCTTGCCCGAATTCTCCCACACTTCGCGGGAGTGGTAGTTGGCGACGTTCCAGAGTTTGCTGGCCGACCACCCGTGCCGGTCAAGCGGTCCCTCTACCTGCTGGTGGTTGAGGATTTTCGCTTGGTGGGTACGGTAGACTTCCAGCATTCTGAACGTTTGTATAAACAATTATATTCGTTTTTATTGTAAAAATTTGGTTTGAGAACGGGGAATATCCAGCCTTGCTATCGGCGGTGGATTATGGAGGGGGTTGTCAGATTCATCCCGGGCCTGAAGGCGCGGGTATTCTCCTTGCGTTTTATGTACCGTCCGATACAGAATAGAGTATATGAGTTCAGAGGAGCCAACGCGTGTCAAGGAGATCATGTCCTCGCCTGTCGAGACAATTTCCCGAGACGCGACAGTGAGCGACGCCGCAGCGAAGATGCGTGACGACAACATCAGTGCACTGATCGTCACGACGAGCACACCGTCGATTATCACCAGCACGGACATTCTCGACGCCGTGGCGAGCGGGACAGACACCTCCGAGTTGGACGTGACAGAGTTGATGACCGAATCCGTCGAGACAGTGCCGCCAGATCTGCAGATTGGCGAAGCGTCAGCGATGATGACCAACTTTGGTATCAAACACCTGCCGGTCGTCGAACGCGGAGACTACGTCGGGATGATCTCCTCGACGGATATCGCAGCGCAGGTGTCCTGATTACAGATCGAAGACGAGTCGGTCACCGACCTCGATTCCGCGGTCAGTAGTCCAGTCGTAGTTCACTTCGAGGACGTACTGGCCAAAGCCGGGATATCGCTGATTTTCGCCGTCCTCGTTCGGCCCGGGTTCGGGCGCGTGGTGGATCTCAGTGATCGTCCCGTCGACATCGGCATAGACGATATCGATCGGGAAATCCATCTCGCGCATCACGAAGGTCCGGCTGTCTGCCGTCTCGAAGACAAAGAGCATCCCCCGATCCTCCGGGAGTGATTTGGTGTTGCTGAGACCCGTAAACCGGAGATCCTGGGTGTCAGCGATGGCTGCCGTGACAGAGCCGAGTTCCTTCCCGTCGGACTCGGCGCTCACCTCTGTTGTCTCGTAGCTTGCGTGGATTTCCTCGCCATCGTCGGTTGTCGTGTTCCCATCACCGTTGGGCTGGTCACCACTGGGAGTGTCACCAGAGCCGACACAGCCGGCGATTCCGGCCGTTCCGACTGCGAAAGTCGCGGTCAGGAACTTCCGTCGGGACGGGGACATCGTATTCAACGGTACGGCGGGAGCGATTAAGAGGATGGCGTCAGGAGAGTAATTTGCGCGGAGCGGTGCATGCTGTTGGCAAGCCTGATTGTACCGGAGGTTAGCAAAGCGAACCTCCGGCCTTTTTCGCCCACGTTTTTCGAGTCGAGCGAGACCGGAGGTCTCGCTGACCATGCGAACGGCGGCTTCGCCGCCGTGAGCAGAGAGCGGTTCCTGCAGTGAGCCGAAGTCGTTCGAAAGGCGCGTAGCGCCTTTCTGATGACGAGAGAGCTCCGCTCTCTCGAACCAGCTCACGAGGAAACCCGACGCTGAAAAAGGTTGTAGAGTGGGTTCGGGCGGGTTCGAACCGCGAGGACTTCGCTACACTCGTCCTCTGGGTTCGAACGCCGCCGCCACACGTTCCACTCACGCACGCCTCGCTGTCGCTCGGCGTTGCGTTCGGGAGAAGTGGGTTCGGGCGGGTTCGAACCGCCGACCTCGGCCTTGTAAGGGCCACGTCATAACCAGCTAGACCACGAACCCGGTATTCGAGACAAGCCGGTGGCGCGGAATAACGCTTACTGTTCGGGCGGAATGCTTAGGCGACCGCACCCCCTTGCTCCGGTGTGCGCAGGGCCGGATCACTCCTCGTCGCAGTTGTCGTCGCCGGCGGCTTGCTCGTGTTGTACATGTCCGTCCCACCGCTGCCGCTGCTCGAAACCGGCGACTACGACCAGACGACAGTGACGATCCAGTCGGCCAACGGCACCGAACTGGGCAGCGTCGACGTACGAATTGCGGATACGCCAGCCAAACGCCAGATCGGACTGAGCCGAACGAATCGACTCGAAAACGGCTCCGGGATGTTGTTCGTCCACGAAAACTCGGGGAGCAAGTCCTACGTGATGCGAAACATGTCTTTCGGGATCGATATCGTCTTTATCGACAGCGAGGGGACAATCACCGAAATCCACTCCGCGCGGCCGCCGCCGGACGACGACGCGCCGTACACCGGCCAGGGTCGGTACGTCCTCGAAGTCCCTCGGGGGTGGGCCGCGGAGACGGGAGTCGAGTCCGGCGATACGGTCAGCATTCCGGATTCGGTGTGAAACGGCCCGCAATACCGCGGGAGTCCGTAAACAATTATAATGTGCGGGCGATAAGCGGAGGTAGAGAACAGCATGAACACGACTTCATTCGAGAACAAATGGAAATTTGCGGCCCTCGTCGGCGCGATTGGGGCTGTTTTGGCTATCCTGGCGGCGGTATTCCTCGGGGCGAACTTCGAGGAGACCGCCCTCGCGGTCGAGGTGGGAATCTACTCGTCGCTGATCGTCGCTGGAGCCTACGCACTGGGGCGGCGGGGCGGACAGCCACATTCACACGCGGTCGCCACCGCGGCAGTGGCCTTCGGCTCGCTGTATCTGATCGCGGTCTCGTTCCGACTCATGACCGAATTCGGCGTCCGATCACAGACCGAAGTGGTGACTGGAATGGGCGCAGCAATCGGACTCGCAGTTGCAGTCATGGTCGGCATCGTCGCACTCGGCCGCTTCGGCCCGTCGCCGAACTGAGTCGGTTTCCGGACGACGCTGTTTTTGCGGAGGACTCAGCGGACACAGAGCGACAACCTCGGCTCGGGGAACCGAGCGCAGAACCGAAGACAGTCACTCGTTGTCGTTCACGCCCGCCGATAGCAGAACACGAGCGCGCCCAGCAGCGTGAGTTCGAGCAGTTTGCTCGCGAGTGCGTAGCCGTCGTTGAACAGGTGTGCGCTGATCGTCACCAGCGGACTTTCGTCGGCGTGTGCGTTCGATTCTATCGCCGGCCAGAACGTCCCGTGACCGAGGACGGTGTGCCAGGCTCCGTATCCCAGCAGGAAGGTGAGCATCATGCCGATTCCGAGCGCGTAGAGTTTCTTCCGGTGGACATCAGCGACGCCGAGGCCGACACCGGCGAAGATCGCAATCCCAGACAGCGTGAACGCGAACGGGCGGGGATCGGGCGCGACCCAGAACTGCAGATACTGGACGAGTCGCGGGAAGCCGTGGGTCGGATGGAAGAAGTGAAGCGCGCCGACGAGGACGGCGATCCCTGCGGTGATCGGGAGGAGGTGCTGGGAGGTTTGTTGACGAAGTGTTGCGATCGACGGCTGGTAGTACAGCCAGCCCATCGCGACGACGAACATGATCGTCGCAAGTTCGTAGCTATACTGTAGGAAGAAAGACAGCGCCGCCGAAACGCCGGCGATACCGCCAAAGGCTGGGACGAGTGCTGCGGCGGCGCAGCCCGGACAGAGGATCAATCCGAGTGTCCCAGCGCTGGCCGACCGCGTCGCGTCGAGGACGGTGACGTAGACGAGATAGGACAGCGCGAGATAGCCGATGATCTGGTAGGGGATGATCCGGGCACCGATCCACTCGCCCGAGTAGTAGAGAATCGGGCCCCAGCCGAGTGATCGACCAACCTCGACTCCAAAGCCGAGATCACCCGTGATGGGTTCGACCTGTTCGGGCGTGAATCCGACCGTCCCGGACAGCCAGAGAAACAGCGAGAGATAGCCGACCGCGACAGCGCCGGCGAGCGCGGTCGGTTTCCAGCCCCGCGAGACCGAGTCGGTGTACCAGACGGCGATGACGCTTACGGTCGTCCAAATAAACGGAATCAGGAAGACGTGAAAGCTGAGCAGCGAGGTTCCGAACGCCGCTCCGTAGAGGACGGCGAGGAGAAGCTGAATCCCGATGAGGGCGTTGATCAGAACCAGTGTCCACAGCTGTGGGCCATAGGCTCGACTCCAGTATTCGATTCGGTTCGTGCTCATATCGGTGGAGGGGACTCAGAGTGCGTATATTGAGGTTCGTTCTCGTCGTGTTAGGGGTTTCGGTGTGGACGATGGCCAGGTACAGAGAGAAGCGACTGGCAGGTGTTGTGTTCTGAAAGGTGACCGGCGTCCGGAGCGGTACCAGAAGTCGATTCAATACCGTGTGCCCCCACGGACGCCCGGTCAGTGATGGAGACGACTCGCACGAAGCGGTCGCCGTTCCGAGTCGAGGCGGGCTCTTCACTGCGTTCGCTCGCGGGTCTCGTCGGTCCCCGCTCGCGCAATCCGAGATTCTCGCGTCGCTCGAATCTCGCTATCTTCGCGGGTCGGCGAGGCCTCCCCGCTTCGTTCGAGGCCGTTGGCCTCGCTATTCGCCTTTCTCGATCGGAGCGCCCACGAGGTTGCCCCACTCGGTCCAGGAACCGTCGTAGTTGATCGTGTCCTCGTAGCCGAGCAGTTCGTGCAGCGCGAACCAGGCGACAGAGGAACGCTCGCCGATTCGGCAGTAGGCGACTGTCGTCTCGTCGCCGTCGATGTCGTATTCGGCGTAGAGATCCTGCAGTTCCTCAGGCGTCTTGAACGTGCCGTCGTCGTTCGTGACTGCGGCCCAGGAGATGTTCTCCGCACCTGGGATGTGGCCGCCACGCTGTGCGGTCTCGTCGAGACCTGGCGGGGCGAGCACTTCGCCACTGAACTCTTCGGGCGAGCGAACGTCGACCAGCGGCAGGCCACGGTCGATTGCGTTCTCGACATCCTCTCGGTAGGCGCGGATGGACTCGCGCGGACCGGAGGCGTTGTAGTCGACCTCGGAGAAGTTCGGGACCTCGTCGGTCGTCGGGTAGTCGTTCTCGTCCCAGTATTCGCGGCCGCCGTCGAGCAGTTTCACGTCGTCGTGGCCGTAGTACTTGAACTGCCAGTATGTGTAGGCTGCGAACCAGTTGGAGTTGTCACCGTACAGGACGACCGTCGAGTCCTCGGTGATCCCGTGGGCACCGAGCAGGTCCTCGAAGTCATCCTTGTCGAGGATGTCTCGCCGCGTCTGGTCCTGCAGGTCGGTCTCCCAGTTGAAACCGATCGCTCCCGGCGCGTGACTCTCGTCGTACAGCTCCGTGTCGACGTCGACTTCCACGAGTCGGTGGGCTGGATCGTCACTCTGGAACTCCTCAAGTCGGTCCTCAACCCAGTCCGCCGAAACGAGTACGTCTTTCGCGTAATTGCTCTCACTCATGATTACATAACCCAGTACGATCCCCATGCATAAAGCGGTATTAATTGCGGCATGCGTCTCCACTCGTTTAGCTTCTCGGCAAAAATACCCGATTTATTTCGCGGAAAATTCGAGGGCTCAGCGCCAATCGAGAGCAGGCCCCCCAAAAACAACTCACCCAATATTGCGGGCTTTCGAGTAGCCTGCAAGAGTTGCCGGTACCCTCGAATCCCCCGGAACGAACACGTTCAAGCGGGCCGGGAGCGAATACCCAGCCATGAGTGAGCGAGTCGTTTCGCCCGCGTGGCTGGACGAGCACGAGGATGCCCGGATCATCGACGTGCGCGAGGGCTGGGAGTACGACGGCATCGGCCACATCCCCGGCGCGGTGAACATTCCGTTCGACGAGTTTCGCGCAGAGGAGCACGCCTCGGAGGGCGGCAGCGGCGAGGGAATGCTTCCCGGCGAGGGCGTCTTCGCCGAGTTGTTCGGCGACGCGGGGATCACCCGCGAGGACCACATCGTCGCCTACGACGACCACCACGGCGTCTTCGCGGCGCGGGCGCTGGTAACGGCACTGCTGTACGGCCACCCCCCGGAGCAGATCCACCTGCTCGACGGCGATTTCAGCGCGTGGCAACTGGAACGGGAGGTGAGTTCCGAGACCCCGGCAGTCGAGCGGGTCGAGTACGAGATCCAGCGGCCGGCAGAGACGCCACTGGTCGATTCCGAGGAAGTCGCAGCGGCGGTCGACGCCGAGGAGACAGTGATCGTCGATACCCGCGAGGGCTGGGAGTACGAGGAGGGCCACATCCCCGGCGCGGTCCGACTCGACTGGCGGGAGTTGGTCGACGATGAAACCCGCGGGCTGAAATCCCGCACGGAGATGGAGTCGATTCTCGACGCGCAGGGCATCGTCCCCGAGAAACGGGTTCTGCTGTACTGCAACACGGCCCGGCGGATCAGCCACACTTACACTGTGTTGACCCACCTCGGCTATCCCGACGTTGGCTTCTACGAAGGGAGTCTGACGGAGTGGGAAACCGAAGGGCGGCCGATCGAGAGCGAGTAAACTAGCAACGAAACGCTTACAACCGCGTCCCTGCGAGTATTGAATGCGCGGGATCGTAGGGTAGCTTGGTATCCTTCGGGCCTTGGGTGCCTGTGACCCCGGTTCAAATCCGGGCGATCCCATTCTACCACTTTTTACTTCGTCGGGTTCGCTCTTCGAGCGAACCGCTCCTCGTAAAAACTTGGGGAAAAACCACCTCGGCGTTCGCTTTCGAGGTCTCACTCCATTCGACCTCGCGTCGCTCACGCCGAGTGAACCGCCTCGCCTCGCGCTCACGGCGTCGCCGTTCGCGCAGCGCTCGGCGGATGCTAGAAGAGCAATTACACGGGTATCGCGGAGCGACAGTAGTGTTGCCACTGACTCTGTTGACACGTAAAAAGTGAAAATCGGTTGTCGGTCAGTTCGAGGAGTCTTCGTAGACAACCTGCGAATCCTGATCCGATGGGTTCCAGATGATCTGGGCGTCCCATTCGCGGATCTCCTCACTGGCAGTGATTGTGATTGAATCGCCGGCAGTCACCTCATCACTCACATCGCCCATATCCACATTGACGGTCTTCCCACCACTGCTCTCCGAGGAAGTACCGCCGTTATCTAGCGCCACAGTCGTACTGATCTCTTCAGTATTGCCACTGGAGTCACCAACAGTGACATCGATTTGCAGCTCGGAGACGCTCGAATCAAAGTCATCGCCACCAGTGACACTGAATACCAACTCATCTGGCGAGAAGTCCGACTCGATCGTCGGTGTCGGGGCAGGGTCATTGCCCTGTCCGAGTCCAAGCACGAACGACGCGATGACGGCTGCGAGGATCACGGTGATCGCGACCATCAAGATCACGCCGATGACTGGCGAGACTGCGCGGTCATCGTCGTTAGTGAAATTTAGTGAGCCCATCTTATGATGAGGAGTCGCTGTAAATCACTGTGGAGTCTTGGTCAGATGGGTTCCAGATGATCTGAACTTCCCACGTCGCTCCGGAGGCTGATGGATCGCTATTATCTGGGAGCGCGTCGCCGCCAAGACCGTTACCGTTCAGCTGGATTTCATTACCTGTTCCGGCAGTATTCATCGTGATCGTATCTCCTGCCGTGATCTCACTTGCACTGCCGCCATCCAAATCAGCACTGTAAGTAGTGCCATTTAGTGTGTAATCAATCGTCGCAACACTAGCATCAAAGTCATCACCGCCCGTAACATCGAGACTCACTTCGTTTGCGTCTACGCTCGTCTCCATCGTCGGACTCGGTGCCGGTTCGCCCTGGTCCCCCAGACCAAGTACGAATGAGGCGATCACGGCCGCGAGAATAACTGTAATTGCGACCATGAGAATCACCCCGATCACTGGGCTGACTGCGCTGTCGTCGTTGAACATTGCTTTGAGTCGTTGCATTCCAATCGAGTCCATGACAGAATTACGTATAAATCCCCATGTTCGATTAGCAGATTTGAGATTCGAATTCGAACTGCGGACGGCTTTCAGCACCAAATGAGTGATTTCACAGCCAGAAAAAAGCTTGTCTTCTTGCGGTTTTGGAGGTTGGGCAATATTGTGAGTTCGCTCAGAAAGAAGACCGATTCTCCAAGTTTTGAGAATCAGTCGTGAGAACAACGCAATTAGTCGCTGTCACGCGAGGGTCATCCTCGCGCGACGCGCACCAAAGAGGTGTCCAAATCGGGCGGTCGATCGGCACCGGTGGGGCGCGATCAGCGGCGAAAACGACGGTCGTCGTTCCGCAACTGTCGAGCGTACTTAAAACAACCCACATACTCGGGAAGCAGTGCTTTGGGGGAAGGTGACATACGAATAGGTATGCGAGGGAGCGATACGCGAGCGTTCGTCTGTCCGGCGTGTGGGGAGCAGATGAACGTCTCACCGGCGACGCGGAAGGCAGTGCTTCAGAACGGCTGTCCGTTCTGTACCGGTGCGGTCGAAAAGGGAAATTTCGTCTAGGCGTTAGCTGATTTTCTCGTACTGCTCGGAGAGTTTATCGGCGGCTTCCTGCATCTGGTCGCGCTCGAAGTCGGTGAGTTCCCATTCGATGACTTCCTCGACACCGTTTTCGCCGAGTCGGACAGGGACACCGAAGCCGACGTCTTCGTGGCCGAATTCGCCGTCGAGCGGAATCGAACACGGCAGGACTTCGCCGGTATCGTTGAGAATCGCGTCGACGATGTGGGCGACACCGCGGGCCGGCCCCCACTCGGTCGCGCCCTTCCGTTCGATGACGTTCATGGCGCTTTCCTGCAGGTCGGCGAGAATCTCTTCCTGTTCGTCCTCGGTGAACTCGGGGTCCGTACCGTCGACGCGGACCTTCGAGAAGACCGGAACCTGCGCGTCGCCGTGTTCGCCCAGAATCGTCGCTTCGACGTTGCCGACTGGCGTGTCGAATCGCTCGGAGAGGACGTAGCGGAACCGTGCGGAGTCGAGTCGACCGCCGAAGCCGATGACCTGGTTGCGGTCGCGGTCGCCGGCCTCGTAGAGGTGGCGGTTGAGCAGGTCGACCGGGTTGGAGGTGGTCACGGTGATGAAGTCGTCGCTGTGTTCAGCCAGCGAGTCCTGGATGTCCTCCATGATCGGGGCGTTGTCGTCGGCCAGGTCCAGTCGCGTGTCGCCCGGACTCCGCGGGAGGCCTGCCGTGATGACGACGATGTCCGAGCCTGCTGTGTCGGCGTAATCGCCCTGTCGGACCTCTGTGTTGGAGTCGTAGGCGATACCGTGGTTGGTGTCGGCCGCCTGACCGACGGTGACATCTTCCTGTTCGGGAATATCGACGAAGACGACCTCGTCCGCGATGTCTTCGAGTGCGATCGTGTACCCTGCGGCCGCGCCGACGGTGCCTGCCGCACCGACGATGCTTACTTTTGCCATGGTTGCATCTCCCTCAGCGCTCGCCGTAAACATGTCGAAACGGTACAGATATTGTTCAAATAACTAACATTTCGGGCGGGAAGTCCCAGAGCGACCTCGTCGAATCTGACAGAGATCGGATTGTATCGAGCGACGACACGTACGAGGACGTGACAGCGCGACTCGACCTGGAGTCAGTTGAGGAGTAACTGTCCACAATCCCTAAGCGCGCCCCCGACCAAGCCACGCCAATGACCGATTGGACGGAGAAATACCGCCCTTCCTCACTGTCGGAGTTGCGGGGCAACGACAAGGCCCGCGACGCACTCCGAGAGTGGGCCGAGACGTGGAACGACCACCACAAGGCCGTCGTTCTACACGGTCCGCCCGGGGTCGGCAAGACCTCCGCAGCGCACGCACTCGCTGCCGACAAGAGCTGGCCGACCATCGAACTGAACGCCTCAGACTCTCGAACCAAAGACGTGATCGAACGCGTCGCCGGCGAAGCCGCAAAGAGCGGCACGCTCACCGCCGGGGGTGGCGGCCGCCGCCTCCTCATCATGGACGAGGCGGACAACATCCACGGCAACGCCGACCGGGGCGGTTCGCGGGCGATCACCAGCCTCGTCAAGGAGGCCAATCAGCCGATGATCCTCATCGCCAACGATTTCTACGAGATGTCCAACGGCCTCCGCAACGCCTGCGAGGACATCGAGTTCCGCGGTGTTTCCAAACGATCGATCCTGCCAGTCCTCCGTGACCTCTGCCGCAAGGAAGACATCGAGTTCGATTCGGAGGCGCTCGAACAGATCGCAGAAACCAACAGCGGCGACCTCCGCGGGGCGATCAAGGATCTGCAGGCACTCGCGGAGGGCAAAGAGCGTCTCACCCCCGACGATGTCGTCACCAGCGAACGAGACACGACCGAGGGCGTCTTCGATTATCTCGATACGGTGATCAAGAAGGCTGGCCCACAGGAAGCCCTCGAAGCGAGTTACGATGTCGACGAGACGCCGGACGATCTGATCAACTGGATCGAGGACAACATGCCCAAAGACTACCACGGAGAAGAGTTGGTGGTCGCCTACGACTTCCTCGCGAACGCCGACCGCTGGCTCGGGCGCGTCCGCGAGACACAGAACTACTCCTTCTGGCGATACGCCGGGGACAACATGACCGCCGGCGTCGCCGCCGCTCGGCAGGAAGACAAGGGCGGGTGGACCCGCTACGGCCCGCCGAGTTACTGGTCGAAACTCGGCCGCTCGCGTGGGACGCGGGACAAACGCGATTACATTGCCCGACAGATCGCCGAAGCGAACGGCGTGAGCATGGCCACCGCCCGCCGGAAGATCATGCCCCAACTGGCGGTGATGACTCATCACTGCAACAACCGCGAGTTGACCGTGGCGATGGCCGCCCGCTACGAACTCGATGAAGAACACGTCTCCTTCGTGACCGGCAGCGGCAAGAACACCAACAAGGTTGCCTCGATCGTCGAAGACGCCGAAGAACTCCGCGAAGCCGAATCTGTCGCCGCCTCACAGGGTGCCTTCGAGGGAACACCCGAAGAGTCCGACGAGTCGACGGCAACCAACGAGGCGAGTGACGAGTCAGATCAGTCAGAGGGGGATGACGCCGATAAGCTCGACCTGACAGAGGCAGAGACAGAGGAATCTGTAGACAACGAGTCCGAGGACGACGAACAGGCGGGCCTATCGGACTTTATGTAGGCTGGTCGGGAACAGCGGGGCGTGTTGGATCAGTCGCCGGCGACTGCGCTGTCCGTTCGCCCGTTCTGCGTATTGCTGGCCTGCCAGAAGGCGAGTGCCGTCGCGTAGACCAGCGAGGCGAAGATAAGCTGTGCGGCGGTCTGGTGGAGCATCGAGGCAGTGATACCGAAGTTGAGGACGGTATTGGCCCCGAAGAGGATCTGTAGCGGGAGCATGAGGATGGCGACACCCAGCGCGTAGGTGATCCGGCTATCGTGCCCGCCACGGTAGGAGATCAGACCCGCGCCGAGAATCATGAAGCCGACGACCATCGCGACGAGGCGGTGGAACCACTCGACGAAACTCGGCCACGTCGCCGGAAAGAGTCCGAGCCAGCCGTCACAGAACGGCCATCGTCCCGCACAGGTCAGCCCGGCACCGATCTTGCCGGTGTAGACGCCCAGCAAGATGAGCGCGAACGTCCCGACCGTCGTCGCAGCCAGATAGTGACGGAATGAAATGCCCATACAGCACCCTCAGGAGTGCGGATATTTCAATTGTGGCATTCTTCCCACTGGCCGGTAACGCACGAGCAAACTGTCGGAAAGAGTCCGACAGGGGTTCCGATGCTCTTTTGGGCTCTCCGCGGCCTGATATGAGCATGGGACTAGACGAGGACGCTCTCGATTATCACCGGGAAGATCCGCCCGGGAAAATCGAGATCTCGACGACGAAGCCAACGAACACACAACGTGATCTCAGCCTGGCGTACTCGCCGGGTGTTGCCGCTCCCTGCCGGGAGATCCGCGACGACGCCGAACAGGCCTACACCTACACCACCAAGGGCAACATGGTCGGTGTCGTCTCCAACGGCAGTGCGGTGCTCGGACTGGGCGATATCGGCCCGCAGGCCAGCAAGCCGGTCATGGAGGGCAAGGGCGTACTCTTCAAACGCTTCGCCGATATCGACGTCTTCGATATCGAACTCGACCACGAAGACCCCGAGGCGATGGTCACCTCGATCAAGGCGATGGAACCGACCTTCGGTGGGATCAACCTCGAAGACATCAAAGCGCCGGAGTGTTTCGAGGTCGAGTCGCGCCTGCGCGAGGAGATGGACATCCCGGTCTTCCACGACGACCAGCACGGCACCGCCATCATCTCCGGGGCGGCACTGCTCAACGCCGTCGAGGTCAGCGACAAGGACATCTCCGATCTCGATATCGTCTTCTCGGGTGCTGGCGCGAGTGCCATCGCAACGGCACGATTCTACGTCTCGCTCGGGGCGGACAAGGACCGGATCACGATGTGTGATTCGAGCGGGATCATCACGCAGGATCGGGCCGACTCCGGCGACGTGAACGAGTTCAAACAGGAGTTCGCCACCGACGTGCCCGAGGGTGACCTTGCAGACGCGATGGAAGATGCGGATGTGTTCGTCGGACTCTCGATCGGCGGCATCGTCGACGAGGAGATGGTCCGCTCGATGGCCGACAATCCGATCATCTTCGCGATGGCCAACCCCGACCCCGAAATCGACTACGAGAAAGCCAAGGCGGCCCGCGACGACACCGTCATCATGGCGACGGGCCGGTCGGACTACCCGAACCAGGTCAACAACGTGCTGGGCTTCCCGTTCATCTTCCGGGGCGCGCTCGACGCGCGTGCGACGGAGATCAACGAAGAGATGAAAGTCGCGGCAGCAGAGGCGCTGGCCGAACTCTCTCGCCAGGACGTGCCCGATGCCGTCGTCAAGGCCTACGGCGACGATCCGTTGCAGTTCGGGCCGGATTACATCATCCCGAAGCCGCTCGACCCGCGCGTACTCTTCGAGGTCGCACCGGCCGTCGCCGAGGCGGCGATGGAAAGCGGTGCGGCCCGGGGCGAACTCGATCTGGAGGCGTACACCGAGCGGCTCGAAGCGCGGCTGGGCAAGTCCCGCGAGATGATGCGCGTCGTGCTCAACAAGGCAAAGAGCGACCCTAAACGCGTCGTGCTGGCCGACGGTGACGACGAGAAGATGATCCGGGCGGCCTACCAGCTCATCGATCAGGGAATCGCCGAGCCGGTACTGCTCGGCGACCACCAGGAGATCTGGGAGACGATGGAACGGCTCGGACTGAGCTTCGAGCCCGAAATCGTCGATCCCGACAGGGACAACCTCGATCCCTACGCCGACCGGCTGTACGAACTCCGCAAACGCGAGGGTGTCACGCGTCGTGAGGCCGAAGACCTCATCGAAGACGGCAACCACCTCGGTAGCGTGATGGTCGAGATGGGCGATGCGGACGCGCTCCTCTCCGGGCTGATGCATCACTACCCGTCGGCGCTGCGCCCGCCGCTGCGGATCATCGGCACCGCCGAGGACGCGGACTACGCCGCGGGCGTCTACATGCTCACCTTCAAGAATCGCGTCATCTTCATCGCAGACGCGACGGTCAACCAGAACCCAGATCAGGACGCCTACGAAGAAATCACGAAACACACCGCCGAACTGGCCCGGCGGTTCAACATCGAACCCCGTGCTGCGCTGCTTTCGTACTCCGATTTCGGCAGCGTTCGCGCGGACGGACCCCGTAGTATCCGAAAGGCCGCCGCCTCACTGCGAGACGACCCGGGAGTCGACTTCCCGGTCGACGGCGAGATGCAAGCCGACACGGCGCTGGTCGAGGACATCCTCAACGACACCTACGACTTCTCGGAACTGGACGAACCGGCGAACGTGCTCGTTTTCCCGAATCTGGATTCGGGCAACATCGGCTACAAACTGCTCCAGCGCCTCGGCGGCGCAGAGGCCATCGGCCCGATGCTCGTCGGCATGGACAAGCCGGTTCATGTCCTCCAGCGAGGCGACGAGGTCAAAGATATCGTCAATCTTGCCGGTGTGGCGGTCGTCGACGCACAGGAGGAATAACGACGGTCTGTTTGTGATTTTCTTCGCGTAGTGCCAAGCCCCGAGAAGGAGTAAATAGAGCAACGGCGGTCGCGAGGGATCGGTGTTAGCCCGCGTATTCGAAGAGAACCGACGCGAGCAGGAATACGGCGAGCCCAACCGCGACGCCGACGCCACCGCCGAGCAACACGTCTTCAAGCACGAGGCGACCGGTGAGCATACCGATAGCGGCGGCTTCCAGTCCGGCCCCGAAGGCGGCCGTCCGGGCGCCGCTGGAGTCGTCCTCACGGTGTGTCGCCGTAACCTCCTCCTCGAACTCGTCGGTGTCCGATTCGTGTTGCGGTTGTTGCTGTTGGAGTATCCACGGAATCAGGAAGAACGAGCCGGCCCCCGAGAGCAGCCCCATCGCCAGCCCGAAGACCAGCCAGTTACTCTCGAAGATGAAGTAACTGACCGCCGTCAGCGCGACGAAGTTGCCGACGCTCGACGCGACACCGATGAGTCTGCGGACGTTCTCGCTGAGTTCCTCGGTTCCACTGTCCTCGACACCGGCCGGTTGGCCTGACATATCCGCTGATATCAGTTCGACCACAAAAACGACTCGGCCGTGTTTCCCGGCGAGAAACGCTTAAAAGAGCTGTTCAGTGGCGGTCCGCATCTCGGCCACCGACGCCGTCGTCTTGAGCGTCGTCCCGCCGTAGTGTGTTCGGGAGGCCTCGTAGCCAGCCTCACGGAGCGCCTCCAGAAAGTCGTCCATTGCGGGTGCTGGTTCGCCCCACTCCTCGCAGAGTCGGTGCTGATCGAAGTGCGTCGGCTGATCGAGTTCCGCGCCGAGGCGGTCGATCAGGTCCCGCGCCTCGTCGGCGGTGCCCATCTCGTCGTCGAC
This sequence comes from Halovenus anhuiensis, assembly GCF_037080055.1. Taxonomy (NCBI): domain Archaea; kingdom Methanobacteriati; phylum Methanobacteriota; class Halobacteria; order Halobacteriales; family Haloarculaceae; genus Halovenus; species Halovenus anhuiensis. The sequence goes on along the minus strand of NZ_JBAOJI010000002.1, from coordinate 401,662 downwards.
TGCCTCACGAACGTCGGGCAGGAAGTCGAGATCACTGGTCCGATCCAGCCAGACCGGGCCGACGGTCGTAATCTCGCTGCCGCAGTTGGCACACTCCTCGGGCGGGTCGGCGAGCAGTCCCGCTTCGGTCTCGCGGTGCAGGCAGTGCCGGCAGTGATAGATGAATCCGAGTCCCTTGACGACCGCATTGGCGTCTCGCGCGCCGCGGTCCAGTTCGAGATAGGTCCGCACGTAGTGGTTGGTGGCGTGAGTCAGAACCGGCCGGATGGCGATGTCGTAGCGGGCGGCGGTCCGGGCCAGCCCCGAGAGGAGAATCCGGACGCCCATCTCAGCGTGGTACTCGGTGTTGCGCGGAACCGCACTGTACGACCGGACACCACTCTCGAAGTGTGCGCCACACAGCGGCGCGGTGTCGGTCGCGGTCACACAGAGCAGATTGCGCGTACCCTGAAACGCAGCATCGGCGAAGGGAATCGGCGTGCCGAAGGGGTCGAGGTCGACCACGTCGAAGTAGTCCTCGTGCAACAGTGCGTTGACATCCCGCTGGACTGTTTCGGCGTCGAGGTCGTTTCTCGCGAGGTTGTCCCGGCAGAGGTCGAGCGCGTCGTCGTCGACATCACAGCAGGTCACCTCCCAGTCGTCCGCGGCGGCGCGGACGCCGCGAATGCCGCTGGCGGCCATCGCGTCGAGATACGTCTCTGCGCGGGGTTCGCGCTCGCGGTAGGCCCGCAAGACGGCGATAGTCAGATCCCGATTGAGTTCCTGGACGGGGTTGAAAAAGACCCCGTCACCGACGCCCTCCTCCTGTTCGGGGACCTCGATTTCGACGGCCCCTTCCCGAACGTGCATGCCGCTACTGGCCGGGCCACGGCGTTAAGCGATGTGATTCGGTCGCAACGCGGCCGGCAAGCAACTGGGAAAACCGTGCCAAATGAGACAAAAACAGGCCACGGGCAGCGATTAGAGGCGTACATCGTCGATTCGTAGAGTAGAGAGACTGTACCACGAGAACACACCACAGTTTCGCCGCGAGACTTATATCTACTCGCTGTGTAATTCAAGAAACGTTGTTCATCGGACATGCACTCCTGGCGTTTGCCCTCGCGGCCCTCATCGCACAGTGGCGAGGCTTGAGTTCCCAGCAGGCGCTTGCGCTGGGACTCGTCGCGGGTGCGTTCGCGGCACTCCCGGACGTGGACGTGCTGTACGCCGCCGTCGCAGCCAATCCCACGGAGTTAGTGGCCAGCACGGGCGTGCAGCCCGAGGCGTTCTGGGGACCGGCCAACGAGGCCCACCGGCTGATGACCCACTCGCTGGTCGTCGCGGCGCTTGCAGGTCCGGCTTTCGCCCTCTGGACACTCCGGTCGGCGACGGGCTGGCGACGCGGCGGAGCGGTCCTCGGGGCCGGAGTCCTGGCGGGACTGGTCGTCGTGGCCGCCGAGGCCAGCGGGCTGATCGGAGCCTTCGTCGTCGGTGCCTTCGTCCTCGTCGGGATCGGAATCGCGGAGCTCTCCCAGTCGCGACTCGACCTTTCTCCGGGTCTGCTCGCGCTCGCGGCGACGGCGGGAATCGCCTCCCATCCGTGGGGCGATCTGGTCACCGGCGAGCCACCAGCGCTGTTCTATCCCTTCGAGGTGTCGCTGTTGAGCGAACGAATCGTCCTGAGTTCCGATCCGACGCTACACCTGCTCGGTGCGTTCGCACTCGAACTGGCAGTGGTGGCGCTGGCCGCGGTTGTCGTCGCCCGGGAGGCGGGCTACCGACCACACCGACTCGTCGACCGCCGGGCGCTCATCGGAGCCGTCTACGGTGTCACCGCGGTGTTCATGGCACCGCCGACGATCCATCTCTCCTACCAGTTCGTCGGATCGATTCTGGCCGTCGGCGGCGTCTGCGGGATCGGCCACCCGTCCGTCCGCGGGTGGTATCCAGTCAGGACGGCTATCGATCGGTTGGCAGGAACCTCAAAGCGGGCGTTACGGACCGTGCTGACGACGCTTGCCGCGATTGCGATCGCACTCCTGAGCTACGGCGTGGTCTATCTGCTGGTCGGGTAATCCCCGACGAGTAGCACATACAATATTAAACGTAGGCCGGTCGAATGGACAGCTATGTCCAGTACTGCGTTGTCTGATCTGCTGGCCGATCGCCAGCGGAACGCGACGATTAGTTGGCTGTTGCTCGGACTCGCAGCACTCGCTGGGGTCGGGGGTGTGATCGTGACAGGGCCGTTGTGGTCGTTTTTCGCGGTCATAATCGTGCTTCTGGGCCTGATCCCTCCGATTGCCTATCGCTCACGGTACATCATGTTGCCGTGGGAGGTGCTCGCGATGGCGGTGCTACCGCTGATCGGCATCGCACTCGGCGCAGACCGACTGTCGAGTCAGTTCATCAGCTATCTCGCCATCGCGGCGGTCGGGCTAGTGATCGTCGTCGAACTGGATTCGTTCACGTCGATCCGGATGTCGCCGGGATTTGCGATTGTGCTCGTCGTCGCATCGACGATGGCCGCCTCGGCACTGTGGGCCATGCTCGAATGGTACGCGGCGATTTTACTCGACCGGGGTTTCGGCCTCACGAACGACGAACTGATGATCGAGTTCCTCTACGCCGCGCTGGCCGGGTTCGCGGCGGCCGTCACGTTCCGCACCTACTTCAGGCGATACGTCTCCCCGACCAAGCGGGTGCCGAAAGAACTCGAAGACACCATCGAGGAGGTGAGAGATGTCGATAACTAGTCGGCTCCTGCCGAACGAGCGACGCCAGCGCCAACTGAGCCGTGGGATGGAACTGCTACTGGTCGGATTGCTCTTCATCGGTATCGACCGCGGGAGCACCGGGATCATCGTCAACACGACCGCCTCGCTGGTCGTCGTCCAGTTGCCGGCGATTCTCGAACGCAACTACGATGTGACGATGGATCCCCAACTGGTCCTGTGGATCACGGCGGCGGCGTTCCTGCACGGGATCGGAATCGTCGGAATTCCGGGCGTGAGTCGGTCGTTGTACACCTCACTATGGTGGTGGGACCACCTCACACACTCGCTGTCGGCGTCGGTCGTCGCGGCGGCCGGCTACGCGACCGTTCGAGCGGTCGATCTGCACTCCGAGGAGGTCTCGATTCCGGGGAGGTACATGGGCGTCGTGCTCCTTATTTTCGTACTTGCGTTCGGTGTGCTCTGGGAACTGCTCGAATTCGCGATCGGCGTCACGGCTGACCTGCTGGAGACGCGGGGGATTCTCACACAGTACGGCATCGAGGATACCCTCAAGGATCTCACCTTCAATTCGATCGGTGGCGTGATCGTCGCAATCTGGGGCGGCGTCTATCTCTCAGACGTTTCGACGGCGATCAGCGAGAGACTTGGTGGAAACTAATCAGCGGTCGTAACCTCTTTTTTCTTTGCCGACAGATACTCAGATATGAACGCGATCATCGTCATGTCGATTCTCGGGCTGTTTCTGTTGTTCATCTTTTTCGTCTTCCTGATGCTCCGACGGACGACACAGGAGTTCAAACGCGGGATGGAAGGGAAGTAGACCCAAAAGCGGTTTGGCGCTGCCGGTCCTGCATCGGGTATGGATCCACGCGTCCGTGAACACGCAGATGTTATTGCAACGCATTCCGTCGATTTGCAGGAAGGCGACAACGTCGTCATTGCCGCGCCGCCAGCGGCCGACGATCTGGCGGTCGCGTTACACGAAGTGATCGGTGACCACGGCGCGAATCCCGTCGCCCTGAACGGCAACGACCGATTCAGCCGTGCGTATCTGCGCTCCCGCGAAGAGGACTTCGAGACGCCCGAACACGAACTCGCGTTGATCGAAGAGACAGACGTGTTCATCGCCATCCGGGCGAACGAAAACGTCACCGAAACAAGCGACGTGAGTCCACAGACCAACGCCGACTACTCGCAGGCCAAACAGCCGATTCTCAACGAACGACTCTCGAAACGCTGGTGTCTCACGCAGTATCCCGCCCCGGCAAACGCCCAGTTAGCGGAGATGAGCACCGCCGCCTACGAGAATTTCGTCTGGGACGCCATCAACAAAGACTGGGAGGCGGTCCGCGAGCACCAACAGCAGATGGTCGAGATTCTCGACCCCGCCGACGAGGTGCGAATCGTCTCCGGCGACACCACCGACGTGACGATGAACATCAGCGGGAATCCAACGCTGAACGATTACGGCGAAAAGAACCTCCCCGGTGGCGAAGTCTTCACCGCGCCGGTCAGAGAGAGCGTCACCGGCGAAGTCCTGTTCGACAAGCCGCTGTACCATCAGGGCCGGGAAGTGACCGACGTGTATCTCGAATTCGAGAACGGCAAGGTGGTCGACCACGCCGCCGAGAAGAACGAAGACGTGCTAACGGAAGTGCTCGAAACCGACGACGGCGCGCGGTATCTCGGCGAACTCGGCATCGGGATGAACCGCGACATCGACCAGTTCACCTACAACATGCTGTTCGACGAGAAGATGGGCGATACCGTCCACATGGCCGTCGGCCGGGCCTACGGAGACACCGTCGGTGAGGCCAACGAACAGAACCAGAGCGCGGTCCACGTCGACATGATCGTCGACATGGCCGAGGATTCACGGATCGAAGTGGATGGTGAAGTCGTCCAGCGGAATGGGACCTTCCGGTTTGAGGACGGGTTCGAGGAGTAGCGAGATTTGAGCGTCAGCGAAAATCTCGGATCGGAACGAAGCGGTAAGCGAAGCGCGCCGCGAGCAGCGAGATTTGAGCGTCAGCGAAAATCTCGGATCGGAACGAAGCGGTAAGCGAAGCGCGCCGCGAGCAGCGAGTTCTGAGCGTTAGCGAAAATCTCGGATCGGAACGGGGCACCCGCGCTGTCGTGTCAACACCCACCACAGCGAGTGGAGAACACCCGGCTTTTACTGTTGGCGTGTGACCGCAGGGTATGGTCGAGCAAGGTACTCAGGTGTCGCCGATCGATGCAAACCTCTTCGTGACAGTGTCGGGGCCGCCGGGCTGTGGGGCAACCTCGCTGTGTAGCCGGCTGGCGGACGCACTCGACTGTCCGTACGTCTCCGGTGGGGAGATTTTCCGCGAACTGGCCGAAGAACGGGGGATGGGGCTGACGGAACTGTCCGCGAAGGCTCAGGAGTCCGACGAAATCGACCGCGAACTGGATCGCCGCCTGCGCTCGATTGCCGAGAAGTGGGGCACATCGAGCAAGCCGTTCGTGCTGGAGTCACGGCTCGCAGGCTGGCTCGCCGGCGAACGTGCCGACCTGCGAATCTACCTCGACGCACCCGAAGAGGTGCGCAAAGATCGAATCAGCGACCGCGAGGAGACCGCAGCCGAGATGAGCGTCCGGGAGATCAACGAGGCCGGCCGCTACGAGGCCTACTACGATCTGGATCTCGACAATCGCACGTTCTACGATCTGCACATCAACACCGCCCGCTGGAGTCAGGAGGGCGTGTTCAAAATCGTCAGCGCCGCCATCGAGGGCTACAATCCCGGAAGTGACGAGGGATCGTTCCCGACGCCACCGGTCGATTTCGACCTATAACTCGAAGCTGACTTCGCGTTCGGTCTGTACTTTTTCCGGCGGAATCGTCCGACCGTCGACTTCGACAGCCTCGCCGCTAGCGAGGCGGCCGAACGCCGGCCCCTCCGAGAGTCCGAATGTTTTCGCTTTCTCGGGGTCGAACTGCTCGGTTCGAGCGACGATTCGACCGTCCTTCCGGTGGATCTCGTCGTAGCGCTCGGCGAGAATCTCGACGAGATCGTCGATGATCGCCGCGCGCTCGGCGTCGTCGGCGAGGACGACCGTCTCGGTCGGACGGGTGCCACCTTCCTCGGTCTGGAAGGCCAGCGTCCGCGCTGCGATCCGGTCGGAGGCTGCCTCGCGGTCGATGCCACTGGCTTCGTCGACCAACTCCGCCGGGAGTGAGGTTACCTCGAAATCGGTGCCTTCGTGTGACGGTACTCGGTCGCCGAAGCGAACCCCCTCCTCGATCTGTCCGAGTTCGTCTTCGATGGCCTCGACCAGATCGAGATCGACGCCATCGGTCTCGCGAACCCACGTCTCGGTGACGGCGCGGTAGCCGTATTCCTCGATAATCTCGGTGAGACGCGGCTTGTCACCCTCGACGAGTCCGTAGGCGGCCGCGCTCTGCTGGAAGGCTTCCTCGATGACAGCGGGCCTGTCTCTGTCGTCTTCGATGGCGTCGAGTCCCCAGTCGGCGGCGATGTGGCCGACCGACCAGCCAGTTTCGCGGACGATCCGTTCGAATCGCGGAGTGTAGTGGCCGCCGCCGAAACCGACGAGATGGCGGCGATCGCTGTCGACTGTCGATCCGTCGCCGGCAGGTTGATCGGAAGAAACGTCGCGAAGGTCGAGAATCGCCTTCGCAACCGCACGGCAGGCCTCGGGGTCATCCCACTGCGCTTGTGCGCTGCCGACCTCGACGAACATCGAGGGCGCGCCGACAGTCGTCGGACCGTGGTGGGTACACTCCATACCGACCTCGTAGCGCTCGGGAGCGTGCTCGCGGAGCGCGTCAAGGACGGCATCGTGGGCGTTCGGACAGGCACGGGCGAGGGCGTTGGGTTCACCGCCGTGGTCGGCCGGCCCGAAGTTGCCGGTGTGGTGAGCCGTCAGCAGCGGTCCTGTCTCGCCGCTGTGTCGGGAGGCGAAGACGAGGAGGTCCGGATCGTCGAAGATCGCTGCGGGACGGTCGAGGTGGAGGTGCCACTCCTCGAATTCACGGATGACCGCCCCGTCGGTCCGGTAGACGGTCCCGCCGCCGCCGGCGTCGGGACCGCTCTCGTCGGTGAACTGCTCCCAGTCGGCGACCGCTCGCAGTTGGTCGCCGATGTGGACAGAGGCAGAGTCGGCACGGGAGACGACGATACCGAGCATACCCGTACTCGTCGATAGGCGGGTGAAAATGTTGCTATCCAGTGGTTCGCTGCCGTCTGTCTCCGAGCACGGTACCGAAAGGAGTCCGATAGCTCAGTAAACCGAGAAGCCACAGGTTTCACCCGGAAGACAATCGTATCCAAGCAAGTCAAATTTACATATCATCTTTTCTAATGAAAATTAGCGACGGAGCGGTACAGAATACACAAACATTTAATTCGTTGGTATCGAATTGTCACAGTAGATATGACAAGACCAAGTCGACGCGATTTCCTCAAGGCGGCAGGCGCAGGCAGTGCAGTTGCTGTCGCCGGTTGTCTTTCGAGCGGTGGCGAAAACGAAATTAGCATCGGCATGCTCATGGGTGTCTCCGGGGGGTTGTCGGAACTGGGTCCGGACATCCGCGACGCAGCGATGCTGGTCACAGAACAGTTCGATGATGCCGACACGGATCTCTCGCTCGACACGCAGTTCGAGGACACCGGATCGGATGCGAGCACCGGCGTCAGCGGTGCCGAAGCGCTCGACGATGCCGGCTATCCGGCGATTGTCGGGGCACTGGCGTCGAACGTGAGCCTGCAGGTCGCAGAGGACGTGGCGATCCCGCAAAAGATTCCGATGGTGTCGCCGGCGAGCACTGCCCCAGGATACTCCGAACTTGAAGGCGATTTCACCTTCCGGACGGCAGTTCCGGACAGTTTCCAGGGTGAAGTGCTCGCACAGATCGCGGCCGAGCGACTCGACGCCGACAGTGTCGCAGCGATGGGTCAGGATGACGCCTACGGGCAGGGCCTCTCAGGTGCGTTCGTCGAATCCTTCCGAGAGGATCAGGGCGGAAGCGCATCCGAACCAGTCATCTTCGCACAGGGCGAGTCCTCCTACACCACCCAGCTGGAGAACGCGCTCGAAGACGATCCGGACGTGTTGTTGGTTGTCGGGTTCCCCGAAGACGGCGTTCGGATCTTCTCGGACTTTTACAGCGAGTTCGACTCCGACGTAGACATCCTCGTCTCGGACGGCCTGCAAGACTCCGGTCTGCCCCAGGACGTCGGCTACGATATGAGCGACGTGAGCGGGACCGCACCGATCGGCAGTGGTCCGGGAGTCGACACCTTCCAGCAGTTGTTCGCGGACAGCTACGACGAAGAGCCAGCCGGCAAACCGTTCGTCCGGCAGTCCTACGACGCTGCGGCGACGCTGGTACTCGCAGCAGCGGCAGCCGATGATCGGAGTGATGGCGTGGCGATCCGCGATCAGATCAGAAACGTCACCGAGGAACCGGGCGAGGAAGTCACGCCCGAAAGTCTCGTCGAGGGCGCAGAGATGGCCAACGACGGCGACGACATTCACTACCGCGGCGTCTCCGGCGAGATCAGCTACGACGAAAACGGTGATCAGGCCGACATTGCCTACGAGTACTTCGGCTTCACCGAGGACGGCCTCGAAGAGATCGACACGATCCAGCTCTAACCGCCGAGGAAGTCTTCTCGGACCTGCTGATCGTTCAGCAGGGCTTCGCCGGTGTCTTCGTGTCGGTTCTGTCCCTGCACGAGGACGTACCCCCGATCACAGCGGCGCAGCGCCTCTTTTGCGTTCTGTTCGACGATGAGCACCGCCGTCCCGTCGTCGTTGATGCCGTCGATCCGATCGAACATATCGTCGACGAGATCCGGCGCGAGGCCGGCACTCGGTTCGTCGAGCAAGAGCAGATCCGGATCGAGCATCAGCGCCCGGCCCATCGCGACCATCTGCTGTTGGCCACCGGACATCGAACCGGCCTTCTGCGTTTTGCGCTCTTCGAGGATCGGGAACCGATCGTAGACCGCCTGCAGTCGGTCCTGTGGCACGTCGTCGAGGATGTACGCGCCCATTTCGAGGTTCTCCTGGACGGTCAGTCCGCCGAAGACGTTCTCGTTTTGCGGGACGTAGTTGAGTCCTCGGGTGATGATCTCGCTGGGATCGAGGCCGCTGATATCCTCATCGTCGAAGATAACCTGCCCGCCCATGTGATCAGTCAGCCCGAACACCGATTTCATGACGGTCGATTTTCCCGCGCCGTTCGGGCCAACGATGGCGACGTATTCGCCGTCGTCGACCTCCATATCGACGCCGTCGAGCACCTGCAGGTCGCCGTAGCCGGCATCGAGATCCTCGACCGAGAGCTGGCCGCGTTCGTCGCTCATTGTTCGACCTCCCCACCGAGGTAGGCCTCGATGACACGCTCGTCTTGGGTGATCTGCTCGGCCGAGTCTTCGACGAGCACCTGTCCCTGGTGCATCACCACAATCGGATCACAGTTGTTCATCACCACGTCCATGTCGTGTTCGACCAGCAGGAAGGTGTGTCCGCGGTCGGAGAGTTCGTGAATCCGGTCGAGCAGTTTCTCTTCGAGTGTGGGATTGACCCCCGCCAGCGGTTCGTCCAGCAGCACCATCTCGGGGTCGGTCATGAACACCCGCGCCATCTCCAGCAGTTTGCGCTGGCCGCCCGAGAGGTTGCCGGCGTAGTCGCGGGCGAGGTGGTCGATCTCGAAAAACTCTAGGGTTTCCCAGGCCTGTTCGCGGAGTTCGGTCTCCTGTTCGGTCACCTGACCCCGGAGGCCGGGCAGCACCGAGCGGTAGAGTTTCTCGCCCTGCTGATTCTGCGGAGCGAGCATGACGTTTTCGAGGACAGTCATCTCGCTGAGTTCGCGGGCGATCTGGAAGGTCCGGAGCAGTCCCTGCTGTGCGATCTGTTCGGGTCGGAGCCGCGTGATATCGGCCCCGTCGAACCGGACTGTGCCGCCATCTGGCTGCTGGGTGCCGGTGATGCAATCGAAAGTCGTCGACTTGCCAGCCCCGTTCGGTCCGATCAGTCCGGTGATCGTCCCGCGCTCGACAGCGAAGGAAGCGCCGTCGACCGCGACGACGCCGCCGTAGGTCTTGCGCAGCGACTCGATTTCGAGGATCGTGTTTTGCTTCTCGTCAGCACTCGTCTCGGTGTTCTGTTGTGCAGTTGCCATCAGTTCTCACCTCCGCGGTCTTCGAGGTCGATGCTCGATGCGATCTCCTTGCGATCCCCGACCAGTCCCTCGGGCCGTCGCTGGATCAGATAGATCAGGAAGAGCCCGAGCAAGATGATCCGGATCGACGGGAGGTTCTCGACGGTAAAGGCCAGCAGCGGATCAAGTCCGCCGAAGGCGTCGAAGATGGTCTCGGGACTCGCCGAGGGGTTGAACTGCTGGTTGATGATCCGTTCGATGATCTCCGGCCCCTGTAGCAGGAAGGTGCCGAAGACGATGCCGCCGACGATACTCCCGAGGTTCGAGCCCGCGCCGCCGATGATCAGCGCCACGAAGATGAAAAACGTCGTCTCCGGCCGGAAGTTGTCCGGTCTGACGCCGCCGCTTTCGAGATACCACAGCGTCGCCGCCAGCCCCATCAGCGCAGCACCGAGGGTGAACGCCTTGATCTTGAACAGCCGGGTATCCTTGCCGAGCGCTCGGGCGACGGTTTCGTCCTCGCGGATCGCCTTGAGTACGCGGCCGAAGGGCGATTTGCCGAGGCGGTCGAGCAGGAGGTAGAACAATCCGATGGCGACGGCCAGCAAGAGCACGTATAGAATTGCCTCCGCGGTCGAGTCGTCGACGCCGAGCGGTGCGAACAGCGAGAAGTACAACTCACCGATCGCATTCGGCTCGGAGACGAGGCTGTACGGCTCTTCGTAGATGAAAAATTTCAGGAAATCTGGCGGTGCCTCCGGCCCGGTCGCACCGCCGAAGCCGAGATCGTAGCCGGCGAAGGTGAACTCGGAAAACTGCTGCGAGGAGAGAATACTCCGGACAATTTCGGCGAAGGCGAGTGTCACGATAGCGAGATAGTCCGCCTGGAGTCGCAACGCCGGCAGCGCGACCACCGCACCGAACGCTGCGGTGACGAGCACCGCGCCGACGATGCCGACCGGATACGGGAGCCCGATCTGCATCGTCAGAATCGACATCGTGTAGACGCCGATTGCCATGAATCCGGCGACGCCGATGTTGAACAGGCCGGCGTAACCCCACTGGAGATTCAGCGCGAGGACGACCAGCGTATAGACCGCCGCGAAAAACGAGATGCGCCGGACCGTGCTGAAGACGCCATCGACGCTGGACGTGGAAAACAGCGCAAGTGTAGTGAAAACCACGTACGTGACGACGAGGACGGTACCGAGGAGGCGACGGTCGCTGGCCATGACCCACGCCGAGAGCCGGTCGCTGGCGGACTCCGTGCTCATACGGAGGTCACCCCTCCGAAGATGCCCTGCGGACGCACCAGCAGGACGACGATCATGATCGTAAACGCGGCGAGAGTGGTGAACTCGGCAGGAATCCAGATCGTCGAGAGTTCACTTACGATACCGATGACGAGTCCGCCGGCAATCGCGCCGTAGACCGAGCCGATTCCGCCGAGGATGACGCCGGCGAAGATCACCAACAGGAGATCCCAGCCGAGCGTCAGGTCGAGAAAGCCCTGTTCCAGGGCGAGGAGATAGCCAGCAGCCCCGGTCAGCGCGCCGCCGATCAGCCAGGTGTAGAAGACGACGCGTTCGGTGGGGATCCCCGTCACCTGCGCGAGGTCCTCGTTGTCGGCCATTGCGCGCATCGCGGTGCCGAGTTTCGTATACTGCAGAAGGACGTGGACAGCAACCATCAGCATCGCCGCCCCGACGAACAGCGTCACCTCGTGGGCGTTGACCGAGACGGTGCCGGTGCCGAGCGGAATCGACACCGACGGGACTGCGGAGCTACTGACGACAGGCGGTGTCGTCGGCTGGTAGACGATCCGGATGAACTGCCGCAAGGCGAGTGCAACGCCGACGCTGGCGATCAGCAGCGCAATGCCGCTCTGGGTGCGCATCGGTCGGAAGACGACGCGGTCGATTCCGAGCGCGAGAACGGCAGCAAACGCCGACGCGGCGACGAGTCCGACGAGAATCGCAAGCGGTTCAGTCGTGATGGCGATACCGAGATCGCTCGTGATGCTGGCCGGTTCGCCGACCAGAACCAGTGCTTCGGCCGCGAACCGGCCGAGTCCGACCATCACGAACGTGACACTCCAGCCGGCGAACGCGCCTGCGGTGATCAGATCACCGTGGGCGAAGTTCGCGAACTGGAGGATACTGTAGGTCATCGCGAGCCCGATTCCTGCGAGTCCGATGGCCATCCCGAAGACGAGCCCCTCCCAGAGGAACACCCCAAGGCGGTGGGGTGGGGTGGCGCCGACGAACAGCCGCCGAAGGAGGTCGAAAAAGAACAGGAGTGCGAGCACGCCGAACAACACGAGCGGAAGTCGCTCGCGCAGCGCAGCGACGGAGAAGGCGTCAGTTTCACCCGTAGACATATATCCTGATACTCGATTACGAAGCTAAAGAGTTGGCGATACTGACCGGTATATGGTCGAACGATCACACGTTCACCGAGCAGCCGTCGAGACGAGCCTACACGAGTTAGCCCATATCCGAGAGGTGGTCTTTGATCTCCTCGTCGTGTTCGGCGAGCAGTCGCTTGACGATGTCGACCATCATGTGCGAGGGCAGTCCCTCGTGGCGCTCGATATCCGTCGTCAGTCCACCGCCGTGTGACCACAGTTGTGGGATCGATTTGAGCATCGTCCGCAACCGGCGTCTTCCCGAATCGTCGACGGTGTGACGTATCGCACGTCGTCGAATCCGCGGTCGGGTCCCTTCGCCGGGCCGGCATTCGGGTTCGAGACGATACTCGTCGTGGTGTATTCCTCGGGGAGTAACTCCGGCAGCGTCGCAACGTCGTCGGTGAGAGCGTACCCGCCCGCGCCGTAGATACTGTGAATTGGCGGCGTCGTCCCCCGGTCGTAGTCGCTCAGAGAGATGTGAACGGAACGAACACTCAGAGACTGATCCAGAGAATGTTCGGCTGTGTCGCCATGTGTGATTACGAAAAGATATATCCGTTATATAGCTACGTGTCCGTGGGAGTTGCTGGCACGACCGGCGCGGGGGCCGAACAATCATATGCCCGCCGCACGCATCTCCGACAACGACCGATGTCGAGACGCAGTTACAACAGCGCGCAGGTCCAAGAGTACTGGCAACACGCGTGGGATCGGGAAGACGTCTACGAACTGACCGAGACTGAGGATCCGACCTACGTCCTCGGAATGTTCCCGTACACCTCGGGAACACTCCACATGGGGCACGTCCGAAACTACGCGATCACGGACGCCTACGCCCGCTACCGTCGGATGTGCGGGGACGACGTACTCCATCCGATGGGCTGGGACGCCTTCGGCCTCCCCGCGGAGAACGCCGCTCACGAGCGGTACACCGATCCCGAGTCCTGGACCGACGCCTGTATCGACCAGATGCGCGAGGAGATGGAAACGCTCGGCTTCGGCTACGACTGGTCCCGCGAGATTACGACCTGTGAGCCGGAGTACTACCGCTGGAATCAGTACTTCTTCCGGAAGTTCTACGAAGAGGGGCTGGTCGAGTACAAGGCCGCCGAAGTGAACTGGTGTCCGGACTGCGAGACGGTGCTGGCCGACGCACAGGTCGTCGAACACGAGGACGGGGATCTCTGCTGGCGCTGTGACACCCCCGTCGGCCGGCGGGAACTCGACCAGTGGTTCCTCTCGATTACAGAGTACGCCGACGAACTGCTGGACGGGCTCGACGACCTGGACGGCTGGCCCGACAGCGTCCGCGAGATCCAGCGCAACTGGATCGGCAGACAGGAGGGCGTCACGGTCACCTTCGATATCGCCGGCGAGCACGACACCGACGCCGTCGACGTGTTCACGACGCGACTCGACACGATCTGTGGCGCGACCTATCTGGCCGTCTCACCGGGACACGAACTCGCCCGCGAACTCGCCGAGGACGACGACGAGATTGCCGACTATATCGAAAATGCGCGCACGGACGACGTGGCCGAGTTGTCCGGAGTCGAAACAGGCGCGACGGCAATCAATCCCGTCAGCGGCGAGGAGGTGCCGGTCTACGTCGGCGCGTACGTCCTCGACGACGTGGGGACCGGCGCGGTGATGGGCGTGCCGGCACACAACGAACGGGATCACGCCTTCGCGGGCGAACACGACCTGGCGGTCCGGCAGGTGATCGAACCCGTCGACGACCAGCACGTCGACCTCGAAACGAACCCATTCACCGGCCGGGGGATGCTCGCCGACAGCGGCGAGTACGACGGCCTCGCGAGCGCGGCGGCCCGCGAGCAGATGCTCGACGACACCGACGCCGCCGAAGAAGACGTGACCTACCGCCTGCGAGACTGGCTGATCTCCCGACAGCGCTACTGGGGCACGCCGATTCCGGTCGTCCACTGCGACGACTGCGGGCCCGTGCTGGTGCCCGAGGAGGAACTGCCGGTCGAACTACCGGAGTTCGTCCAGAGTCGCGGCAACCCGCTCGAAGAATCCGAGGAATTCGTCGAGACGACCTGTCCGGACTGCGGTGAGCAGGCAGAGCGAGAGACCGACACGATGGATACCTTCGTCGACTCCTCGTGGTACTTCCTGCGGTATCTCTCGCCGGATTTGGACGATGCACCGTTCGACGCCGAGGTAGCCGACGAGACGCTACCGGTCGACGTATACGTCGGCGGAGAGGAACACGCCGTCCTCCACCTGCTGTACATTCGGTTCTTTACACGCGCACTCGCGGATGTCGGCTTGCTCGACGCCCGCGAACCGGTCGAGCAACTCATCAACCAGGGGACGGTGCTGCACAGCGGCGAGAAGATGTCGAAGACGAAAGACAACGTCGTCAGTCCGCACGAGTACGGCGCAGAGACGACCCGACTGTTCGTGCTCTCGGCGGCCCATCCCGAGCAGGACTTCGAGTGGACCGCCCGGGACGTGAGCAGTTCCTACGACCTCCAGCAGCAACTGTACGGGATGGTCGCGGAGTTCACCGAGCGGGCCGCAGTCCGAGACGAACGCCGGCCCCACGACGAGTACGTCGCTCGCGAAATCGACCGGACCGTCGCGGCGGTGTCCGAACACTACGACCAGTTCAAATTCCACCGGGCAGTCAACGAAATCAGAACACTGGCGGCGCTGCTGGGACAGTACCGGGAGTTCGAGACCCCCCAAGCGGAGGTCTATCGGCGCGGCCTGCGCGTGCTCGCACGGCTCATCGCCCCAATCGCACCGTATCTCGGTGAAGAGATGTGGAACATGCTCCGCGGCGGCGGACTGGTCGCCCAGGCCGAGTGGCCGGAGCCCGAAACAGAAATTACACAGGGTGACGTCGAGCGCCGTATCGTCGAACAACTCCGAGACGACGTGCGGGACATCGTCGAGGTTGCCTCCATCGACGACCCCGGAGAAATCGAAGTCGTCGTCGCACCGGAGTGGAAATACACCGCCTACGACATCGCTCGGGAGGCGGACGAAACTGATGCGCTCGTGGGCAAGATCATGGAGCGGGAGTCGATGCAGGCGGTCGGCGGGCCGGCCCAGGAGTACGCGGCACAGTTACAGGACCGCCAGCAGGAACTCCGGCCGGTGCTCGGCCCCGAGGCAGAACTCGGGTTGCTCGACCGGGCGTCGTGGCTGCTGCGCGACGAGTTCGAGACGAGTGTTACGGTCAGACAGGCCGAAGAGGGCGACGAGTTCGCCGGGAAAGCCAAGCCGGGCAAGCCAGCGATTCACATCGAGTAGGTGCCATCACTGACTCGCGGAGTCGTCTGCTTCGAGGAATCGACCGCGGTACAGTGTTGCCAGTTCCATGTCGAACGCGTCGATACCGATGATATCCTCGTCACTGTAGGCGTCGAACTCCGCGACGAACTGCTCCGCGTCCGCTCGGTCTGCGAACGGCGTCGGGTTCATCATCATGATATCGTCGACGTGGTCGCTGTCGGTGACTCTGACGAACGACGCCTCCTCGACAGCGAACAACTCGCCGATTTCGTACCCCGTGACCCACGCACGTTCGATAGCCGCCTCGGGGCCGTCGAACGTCTCGGGGGTGACGTAGTACGCGGCCAGACAGCCAGACGAGCAGAAGTAGACGCGTGTCTCGTCTTCGTGGACCAGTTGTGCGTTCCACGCCGGATGCTCCGCGGCGACCATGTTGCAGACGGCACAGCCTTCCTCGTCCGGAACCGCTGTCGGTTCGGTCAGCGCCGTCGAGTCGCTGTCGGTCGAGTCTGGCTCAGCGTCGCCGTCGTCTTCCGGCGCAGCCTCGTCGTCGGTCCCGATACAGCCCGCCGCTGCGAGGACTGCACCAGCCCCGATTCCGCTGAGGACGGTTCGCCTGTCGGTCCGGAATCGATTCTGCCACATATCTGGACCTTCGCCCGGCCGCAGTCATAACTAGTCTGGTGCGCGGGCCGAAACAGGCGGCCGGGATTCTCCACGCTAGAGGGTGTTGATATTCTGGAGCGTGATATCCTCGTGATCGAGGATCGTTCCGCCGTACTCGTCGGCGAAGGAGTCTGCGTCGGATCCGTCCGAAAAGCCGATGAGCGATGCCCCCATCGCGCCCTCGACATCGCTGTCGACGACGTACTGTAACTCGACGCCGCGAGCGAAGGCGTCTGCATCGAGATGGGCACTGATGACGGCCGTACCGGCGTCTTCGACGACGGTGTAGTCGACAGTGGAGTAATCGGTCGTGTACAGGCCCGCCGGTTCGGGGCCGTCCTGTTCGTGTTCGCGGACGTACTTGTACGTACACCAGGAGCTACAGAAGTACGCACGTCCGTCTTCGCGGTCGTCCGGGAGGTCCGTCGGCTGGTCGTCGAGATAGTACGCCTGTCCCGCCGGCCCGGGATGGTCGGCGACGACCATCTGACAGTTATCACACGCCTGCCCCCTCTCGATGGAAACCGGCGCTGGAACCTCGGCGTCCTCAGATCCACCCAGACAGCCTGCAACTGCCACGACACCGCCTGCTGTGGCCCATCTGAGATACCGTCGTCGCGAGAGTGGTCCAGTTGATCGGTGCCAGCGGCTCATACACTCAGCAAGGACAGCCAAACGCAAAGATAATCTGGTCCAGTCGTCGAAATCGTGCTGGTCGAATCCTTCGAGATGGCGATGGTGACACAGACAGGAATCGTCGAGAGTCACGGTGCCGAAACAGTACCACCAACGAACGAGCACCGCACGTATGCCCGAAGAATATTCACACATTCGATAGATAACTTAGGTCACAGCGAAGATTTCCTCTCCCATACGACAACATTAACACGCCAAAGCAACAATGCTCTGGTGATGAGCAAGAGCAACCAAGACTGGTGGCCGAACCGATTAGATCTGGCCGCTCTCGACCAGAACACCCGTGATGCTGGACCGCTCGGCGAGGGGTTCGACTACGCTGAGGAGTTTCAGTCGCTGGATTACGAGCAGGTGAAAGAGGACCTCGAAGAGCTCATGACCGAGTCTCAGGAGTGGTGGCCGGCCGATTACGGCCACTACGGACCGCTTTTCATCCGGATGGCCTGGCACAGCGCCGGCACCTACCGGACCACCGACGGCCGCGGGGGTGCCTCCGGTGGCACACAGCGGTTCGCGCCGCTTGGCAGCTGGCCGGACAACGCCAACCTCGACAAGGCCCGCCGCCTGCTGTGGCCGGTCAAACAGAAGTACGGCAAGAAACTCTCGTGGGCAGATCTGATCGTTCTCGCTGGGAATGTCGCAATGGAGTCGATGGGCTTCGATACCTTCGGCTTCGCGGGCGGCCGCGAGGACGAGTTCGAGCCCGACGAGTCCGTCGACTGGGGGCCCGAAAACGAGATGGAAAGCTGGGACCGCTTCGACGAAGACGACGAACTCGAAGACCACCTCGGCGCGACCGTCATGGGCCTCATCTACGTCAATCCCGAGGGGCCGGAAGGCGAACCCGACCCCGAGTGGTCGGCCCAGCGCATCCGCCAGTCGTTCGACCGGATGGCGATGAACGACAAGGAGACCGCAGCGCTGATCGCTGGCGGTCACACCTTCGGCAAGGTCCACGGTGCCGACGACCCCGACGAACACGTCGGTCCCGAGCCCGCAGCCGCCCCCATCGAGAACATGGGGCTGGGCTGGGAGAGCGACTACGGCTCCGGCAAGGGTGACGACACCATCACCAGCGGGATCGAAGGGCCGTGGAACTCCACGCCGACGATGTGGGACACCTCCTACCTCGACAACCTCCTCAACTACGAGTGGGAGCCAGAGAAAGGCCCCGGCGGTGCCTGGCAGTGGACACCGGTCGACGATGGCGTCGAAAACGCGCCGGAAGCGCACGGCGACGGCGAGCAGACGCCGATGATGCTGACGACGGACGTAGCGCTGAAGAAAGATCCCGACTACCGCGAGGTCATCGAGGAGTTCCAGAACGACCCGATGGAGTTCCTCGACTCCTTCTCGAAGGCCTGGTACAAGCTGATCCACCGCGACATGGGCCCGCCGGAGCGGTTCCTCGGCCCCGAAGTGCCCGAGGAGACGATGATCTGGCAGGATCCGCTGCCGGACCGGGACTTCCAGCCAGTCGGCGACGACGCGGCCGAACTGCTCAAAGAGGAACTGCTCGATTCCGATCTCTCCCGGTCACAGCTGGTCAAAACCGCCTGGGCCGCCGCCTTCACCTACCGCGACAGCGACAAACGCGGCGGTGCGAACGGCGCTCGGATCCGATTCGAGCCACAGCGGAGCTGGGAAGTCAACGAGCCAGCCGAGCTGGAGGAAGCCCTCGAAACCTACGAAGCGATTCAGGCGGAGTTCAACGACTCCCGCGAGGACGGCACCCGCGTCTCACTCGCTGATCTGATCGTGCTGGGCGGCAACGCGGCCATCGAGGCGGCCGCAGCCGAGGCCGGCTACGACATCGACGTGCCTTTCGAGTCGGGTCGAGTCGACGCCGAAGAAGAGTGGACCGACGAGGAGTCCTTCGAGGCACTCAAGCCGAAAGTCGACGGCTTCCGCAACTACGTCGGCGAGGGTGACTTCGACCGGAAACTCGAAGAACTACTCGTCGACAAGTCCGACCTGCTCGATCTCACGCCCGAAGAGATGACCGTGCTGGTCGGCGGCATGCGCACTCTCGGCGCGACCTACCAGGACAGCGACCTCGGTGTCCTCACGGACGACACCGACACGCTGGACAACGACTTCTTCACGAATCTGCTCGGCATGGACACCAGATGGGAGCAGTCCGACGAGTCCGAGCACGTCTACGAGGGCTACGACCGCGAGACGGGTGACCTCGAGTGGGAGGGGACCCGCTTCGATCTCATCTTCGGCTCACACGACCGACTGCGTGCGCTGTCGGAGGTCTACGCCAGCGACGAAGAACAGTTCGTCGAGGACTTCGTCGAGACGTGGCACAAAGTGATGACGCTGGATCGCTTCGACCTCGACTGATCGACGAGGCAGTTTTTTACTAGATTCCTTGGACGGTCTCGATAGCGCCTGTCGATTCGAGGAACATCCACAGCAAGAACAGGCCGTAGAGCGCGAGAAAGCCGTACGCTTCGAGATCGGTGAGTTCGAGATCTGTCCGGGTGAAGACGATGAACACGAGCGTCGCGACCATCAGAAAGCCCATCGTCGGCACCGCGACCAGGAAGTTGATCGTCGCCGACCCCGCCAGCAGCACGCCCAGCGGGATGGCGACCAGCAGGTTGAACGTGTTGCTGCCGAGGACGTTCGTGAGGCTGGTGACGCTGTCGTCCTCGCGGGCGGCCTTGACGCTGACGAAGGCGTCGGGAAGGCTAGTGCCGGCCGCGATGACAGTCAGCCCCCACAGGATACTCGGGGTATCGAACAACTCTCCGAGCGAGAGGGCGGCACGAACCAGCCCCTCGACTCCGACTGCGATGACGACCAGCGCCACCAGAAGGATCGCCCACTGCTTGCCCGCACGGATTCCGGGCGGACGTTCGAGGGTCTGCTCGCTCGCATCCTGCTGGTGGAGAAAGAGGTAGATGCCGTAGGTTACCAGCGGCAGAATCGTCAGCGCCGGTGTCAAGATGGCCGCGGAGTTCGTCCCGCCCGGCACGTAGGTCGCGCCGAGCGCGAACATCGTAAAGAGCACGAGGACGCTGATCACGTAGAACTGCGCGTCCTTGTGGACGAGGCTGCGTGTCGACTCCAGTTCCTCGCTGAACAGCGCGGACAGCGCCGGAATCACCAGGAGATTGAAGATTGCGCTGCCGACGATGGCGCCGACGCCGAGAGAGAACTCGCCGTGAACGACGGTGCTGATGACGATCGAACTGATCTCGGGAAAACTGGAGCCGACAGCGACGACGACGGCCCCGTGGATAGCAAGCGGTAACCCGTAGTGTTTGCTGAGCAATCGCGCAGCACCCTCGAAGTACTCGCTGCCCTTCCAGATGACGACCACCGCGATGGCCGCGAGCACGACGGATCCGGCGAGTCCCGGCATTGCTCGCTAGTCCCGCCGCGCGGTGGAAGTAAGTTCCGCGTCGGGGCAGGTCAGTCGAGTAGCTGGTCGGCAATCGTGTTCCGCAGGACTTCACTGGTCCCCTCGTAGATCTCGTTGATCTTCGCGTCGCGGAGGAACCGCTCGGCGGGGAAGTCTTTGACGTAGCCGTAGCCGCCGTGGATCTGGATACCTTCGTTGGCGACCTCACGTGAGACCTCCGAGGCGTACAGTTTCGCCTGGGCGGCCTCCTTGCGGTAGGAGTCACCGTTCATCTTCAGGTCGGCGGCCCGGTGCATGAGCATCCGGGCGGCGCTGATCTTCGTGTCCATGTCGGCGAGTTTGTGCTGGATCGCCTGGAAGTCGCTGATCTGCTGATCGAACTGCTCGCGGTCTTGCGAGTAAGCCAGCGCCTCGTCGAGTGCGGCCTGTGCGATGCCGACCGAGCGGGCGGCGATGGTGATTCGACCGCCGTTGAGCGTCTTCAGCGCCTGGATCATCCCTTCGCCCTCGTCGCCGATGCGGCGAGACTCGGGAATCCGCAGATCGTCGAAGCGGAGTTCGGCGGTCGGACAGCCCTTGTCGCCGAGTTTCTCCTCCGTGCCTTCGACGATGAATCCGTCGTCTTCCTCGGGGCGGAGGATAAAGGAGGAGATACCCTTCGCACCGGCGTCTTCGTCGGTTTTGGCGAAGACGACCACCGTATCTGCAACTGAGCCGTTCGAGATCCAGAGTTTGCCGCCGTTGATTACGTATTCGTCGCCGTCCTGCGTCGCCTCGGCCGACGCAGTGCTCGCTGAGCTTTGCTCGGCGGTGTCTTTCTCGGCGGTGGTCTCCATCGCCGGAGCGTCACTGCCCGCGCCGGCCTCCGAGAGGCCGAACGCACCGATCTCCTGACCCTCGGCGAGCGGCGTGAGGTACTCCTCTTTCTGTTCCTCACTACCGAAGTCGTAGATCATGTTGCAGGCGAGCGAGATGTGCGCTGCAACGATGGTCCCGACGCCCCCGCTGCCTCGCGAGATCTCTTCGAGTGCCGTCGCATACGAGTGGTAGTCCAGCCCGGCACCGCCGTATTTTTCGGGGATCGGCATCCCCATCAGGCCGAGGCTGGCCATCTCGTCGACCAGTTCCCACGGGAACTCGTCGTTCTTGTCGATCTCCGCGGCGCGGGGTTTGATCTCTTCGTCGGTAAACTCCGAGACCATCTCCTTGATCTGTTGGTGTTCGGTCGAACGAGTGAAATCCATACTCACGAGTACGACCCCGTGAATAATAAATCAACGATTATAGCCACCAAAATCAGTTCACGTCAGGGACTGTAAATCTGACAGTCGTTCCGTCGCTCGTCTCGAAGGAGAGATCGCCACCCATCGTCGTGACCGCCCACTTGAGTTGCCACAGTCCCAGTCCTGTCCCGTGTTGGAGTGGTGTCTCCGTGCCGGTATCGATCGACCGGAGTTCCTGCTCGGGGATCCCACTGCCGTCGTCGGCAACGACGACTGCGTAGCCGTCACCGTCGGCGTCGATTCGAATCTCGACGGTCGAAGCCGCATACGTGAGCGCGTTGTCGACGGCGCTGGAAACCGCCGCCTCCAGTGCCTGTCGGTTGGTCACGACTGTCGCCGAGTCCGGAGCATCGACGGTGACGTGACAGTCGCTCTCGTCGGCGGCGAGGGTATCGCGTGTTTCTTCGAGCACCTCGACGATGTCGACCCGCTGGGTCGTCGACTCGGACAGAAATCGGTCGATAGTTCGGGCTTCGTAGCCGAGATCTCGGATCTCGTCGGCGGTGTCGATGATCGGACCGACGTGCTGGTTGGGTCGGTCCTCACGGAGCACCTCAGCGTGGCTCTTGATGACGTCGATCTTGTTTCGGAGATTGTGCCGCAGAACGCGGTTGAGGACGGTCAGTCGCTGTTCGCGGAGTTGTCGGTCGGTCACGTCACGGAGGCTGAGGACCGCGCCGAGAGCAGCCCCGTCACTGTCGGTGATCGCAGAGACCTGTGGGTCGTACTGCCGTTTGCCGGCGGCGGTTTCGAGTGGAACCGTCTCTCGGTCGCGAAGGTCGTCGGAATCGTAGGCGACGACCTCGGCCAGCGGAGCGCCGAGCACCGATGTGCGGTCGATCGCCAGCGTCTCGGTCACTCTGGGATTGCACTTGACGACGACATCGTCCGTATCGACGACGAAGACGAGGTCGTCCGTCTCCTCGGCGATCGCGCGAGTCCCGATCGTCTCGACGGCGGGAGTCTGGTCGAGAACCGAACTCCGGGCGACGACGGCCCCGAAACTCGCCGTACTGACGAGGAGTGCGAGGACGTAGACCGCGGGTGCGAGCACGGTCGCAGTCTGCTGGAGATTCCCGACCGAGTTCAACGCGAGAACGATCAGGATCGGCGCGGCGGCGAGTCCGAGTCCATCCGCCGTCGAGAGGTGGACGTACGAGCGCGCGGCCTGAACCACCAGCAGTGCGCCGAAGAAGGCGAGCCCCAGCGTGTAGATGAGCACCATCGACGACACCGCATTGGCGACGCCAGAGACACCGTCTCCGACGATGTTCCAGACGAAATTTCCGAGCAAGCCGACAAAGGGGAGATAGAGCAGTCCGATGGTCCGCCGGCGGATCGTCGTGTACCGACCAGTGTACACCAGTGCAAACAGAAACCACGGGACCGTGGCCACAGCCCAGAAGAACAGTCCGATCTGGGCCCACAACGGCATGGTCGTCGGATCTGGGTCGGCACCGACGAGTCCCAGCAGGCCGCTGACGACGGCACCGAGGCCGAGAACGACTGCAAAGCCAGCGAGTGGCGAGACACCGAGGGGCTCGGATCGTCTGGACAGCAGATATCCCAGTCCGACCAGCACGACACCGGCGACAATGGCGGTCCCGAACAGCACGTCGACGGGGGTAATCATCGTTTGGTGTTCTCTCAGGGCGGGTAAAAAACCCCAAGCAGCGTGTCGGGAGCGAAACAGCAGTCGGGGGAATAGTTACCTCGTCGCCGCCACAACCGGGGGACATGCCTCGACTCGACTTCGACCACGAGACCGGCGCTCACTGCGGATCAACCTCTCTCCGGGATCTATCGACGTACTACGACTGGGGGTTCGACGAGCCGACCTGTTTCGGACTCGGCGAGGGGCTGGGCTTCTCGTACCTCGAACTGCCGACGAGCCCACATCGAGCGATTTTCGGCCGAACCGGCTGGCTCGAACGGGCCTTCTTCGAGAACTGCGGAATCGAACATACGATTCACGAGGGCGAGGCTTTCGAGGAGGCGTGGGCGGCGATCAAAGAACGGATCGACGACGGCGACCCGGTGATGATCTTTGCCGATCTGTACTATCTGGATTACTACGGGACGGACACCCACTTCGCACCGCATTCGCTGCTGGTCGTCGGCTACGACGACGGCGAGGACGGGGAGTACGTACATCTAGCCGACAGCGAGTTCGCAGAGATCCAGCGACTGCCGACCGACCGTCTGCGGGAGGCACTGACTTCGACGCACGTCGTTCCTTTGCAGTGTCGGTATCTCACGGTCGACGACCCGACGGTGACAGTCGGCTTCGAGGAGGCGGCGAAGAAAGCGATCCGGGAGACGGCGACGTACATGCTGGATCCCGCGGAGAGCTACCGAGAGTCGAAGTACTTCAGCGGGCAGGGAGTCGGTGAAATCGAGGCCTTCGCTGCGGATCTGCCCGAGTGGAGCGAGCTCCCCGATCCGTCGTGGACGATTCGGTTCGCCTACCAGAATATCGAGCGTCGCGGGACTGGCGGCGGTGCCTTCCGGCGACTGTTTGCGGACTTTCTGGAGACCGCCAGTGAGGTAGTCTCACTGCCGGAAGACGCGGCCGAGGAGATGACGGGGATTGCCGACGACTGGACCGAACTCGCCGGCGTGCTCCGAGAGGCGAGTGAAACCGAAAGCGAGGCTGACCGCCAGTCGCTGCTGTGGGAGGCGAGTGAGCAAGCGGGTGCAGTCGGACAGCGGGAGGCAGCGCTGTATCGAAGACTGAGAGAACAGTAGAACGCGGCGATCACACAAAAAGACCGCACCGGGAACGTTTAGTCGTCTGCTTCTTCGGGTGCAGCGTCCTCGGAGACTTCCTCCTCCAGCAGTTCGTCTTCGCGACCTTCGTACATCTCGCGGAGGTCTTTTTTCGAGAACTTGCCCGTCGCGGTTTTCGGAATCTCGTCGATGAACTTGAAGCCGTCCGGGAGCCACCACTTCGGATACTCGTCGAGGAGCATCTCTTGGAGTTCGTCCGTCAGCGCATCGTTGTCGACGTGGTCCGGCGTGACGACCATCGCGACCGGGCGCTCGGACCAGCGTTCGTGCGGGACGCCGATGACCGCGGCCTCGCTCACGTCGTCGTGGGCCATGATGGCGTTTTCGAGTTCCTGTGAGGAGATCCACTCGCCGCCGGATTTGATCACGTCGCCCGCGCGGTCGACGATTTCGAGATAGCCGTCCTCGTCGACGGTGACGATATCACCGGTCTTGAGCCACGAGCCCTCGAAGTCTTCCTCGTTGGCCTCAGGTCGCTCGAAATAGGATTGGGTGACCCACGGACCGCGGACGTACAGTTCGCCGAAGTCCTCGCCGTCCCAGGCGATTTCCTCGCCGTCGTCGTCGACGACTTTGAATTCGAGGCCGGGGACAATCAGGCCCTGTTTGGCCTTCACGTCGAACTGGCGCTCACGCGGCGCATCTTCGAGATCGGATTTCAGGTTCGCCACGCTGCCGATCGGCGACATCTCGGTCATCCCCCACGCGTGGACGACCTCGACACCGAGTTCGTCGAACTGCTCGATCAGGGCCTTCGGGGCCGCAGAGCCGCCGATGATGACCCGTTCGAGCGAGGAGAGATCGACCTCGTTGTCCTCCATGTACTCGAGCAGACCGAGCCAGACCGTCGGGACGCCGGCAGTGAGAGTGACGCCTTCTTCTTCGATGAGTCGGGCGAGATCCTCGGGTTCGGGCGACGGACCCGGGAAGACCTGCTTCGCGCCGGCGGCAGTCGCCGAGAAGGGCATCCCCCACGCGTTGACGTGGAACATCGGCACGACCGGCATCAGTACGTCGGAGTCGTCGATACCCAGCGCCTGCGGGACCATCGTCGCCATGGTGTGTGACCACAGCATCTGCTGGGTGTACTCGACACCTTTCGGCATCCCCGTGGTACCGGAGGTGTAACACATCCCAGCGGACTGGTCTTCGCTCAGTTCCGGGAAGTCGTACTCTGCGGATTCGTCGCCGATGAACGACTCGTAGTCCGTGACGGGTCCGATCGAGATGTCCGGCACCTCCGAACCCATGACGACGAACTGCTCGACGCTCGAAAAGGACTCCTCCTCGTACGCGGAGTCGAGTTTCTCCGCCAGCGACGGATCGACGAAGATGACCTTGTTCTGGGCATCGTCGACGATATGCTGGATGTGTCCGTCGGGAAGCAGCGGATTGATCGTATGCAGTTGGGCCCCGATGTTCGGGACCGAGAAGTACGTCTCGAAGTGCCGATCCGTATTCCAGCAGATCGTCCCCACCCGATCACCCTCCTCGACGCCCGCCTCGTCGAGGGCGTTGGCGAGTTTCCGGACACGGTCACCGTACTCGTCGTACGTATACCGCTTCATTCCTTCGTGGGTACGAGCGACAATCTCCTTCTCTGGGAAGACGTTTTCCGCACGCCACAAGAACGGTGTCAGTGTCTGTTGATGTCCAGTCACAGTATACAACTGGGCGCACTACCAAATAGTGTTTTCTGAAAGCGTGAACGAGTTGTTGGCTACGACTGCGTTTGTATTTCCGGCCGCTGTGGTGTGGGAGGTATTTTTACGCCGGGAGCGCGACGCTCAGATATGCACGACGTGTACGAGAACGACGTTCGCTTCGAGGAGACTGACGCGCAGGGAATCGTCTTCTACGGCAACTACGTGACATATCAGGACGAAGCCTTCACCGAGTATCTCGACGCCATCGGCTTCGGCTACGAGAGCTTCGAAGAGCGAAACTGGGACGTTCACGTGGTCAACGTCGAACTCGACTACCGCGGGTCGGCGGAGTTCCGGGACAGACTCGTCAACGCCGTCCAGATCAGCGCCATCAGCGAATCCAGTCTCACCTTCGAGTACCAGTGCCGACGCAAAGCGGACGACGAGGTACTCGCAGAGGGGTCGGTCACGCACGTCGCCGTCGACGAGACGGGAACGCCGACGCGAATCCCGGACGAATTCCGCGAAGCTGTCGTCGAATTTCAGGACGAGCCGCCGGAATCGGCGTGAGTTCGAGACGGCCTGTTACTCGGTGGTGAACGGATATTCCCCTGCCCACGGCCGGACCGCTTCGAGATGGTTGGCGACGGCCAGCACGTCGGCCTCGGCGTAACGACTCCCGACGATCTGTAGTCCGACAGGGAGCCCGTCGTCGGTCCGACCGGCGGGAACGGATGCGACCGGGTGGCCGGTCACGTTGAATACCCACGTGAGAATCTGGTCGGTCGGCACACCCATCACGTCCTCGCCGTCGATTTCGGTCGGGTAGCCGTTTGCGAGATCCCGGCTGTACGGCGGGACCGTCAGCGTCGGCGTGACGAGTACGTCGTAATCGTCGAGTACTGCCTCGATAGCGTCGTATGCGGCAGTTCTGGGAACGTTTTTCAGCTGGGTTTCGAGCGCGTCGGCGTCTTTCCCGAGCGCAATCGTCGAGGGAACGGTATCGACGACATCGGCGGTATCGAAGTCGATGTCGAACTGCTCTTCGATCTGGGTGGCGATGGCGGCGAAGGAGAGTCCGACCTGTGCCATGTAGGCCTGACTGAGATCGGCGTAGGAGGGGAGATCCGGGTCGCGTTCGTCGACGGCGACTCCGGCACTGGCGAGGTCGTCGACCGCATCGCCGACAATCGCTCGAACGTCTGGATCGACTGGCTGCAAATCGAGATTCGGGCTGTACGCCGCCGAAAACTCCTCGGCCGGACGGTCGATCTGATCGCGGACAGGTGGTGTGTCGGGCACGCTGAAGGGGTCGCGGTCGTCGGGGCCGGCCAGCAGATCGTACGCAAGCGCCACGTCTTCGACCGTGCGAGCGAGCGGGCCGAGGACCATGAACGGCGAGTGATCGTTGAAGCGGTCCAGCCCCTCGCTCTCGGAGGGCACGCGGCCGAAGGTGGGTTTGATGCTGGCGACGTGACAGCAGGAGGCCGGGATGCGTAACGAGCCGCCGATATCCGATCCGGTAGCAATCGTCGTGAGGCCGGCCGCCAGCGCCGCTGCGGAGCCACCGGAGGAGCCGCCCGCGGAGTGCTCGTAATCGAAGGGCGTCGGTGTCGAGCCCTGCAGTCTGTTGTCCGTCTTGATCGTGTGCCCCAGCGCGGGCGTGTTAGTCGTGCCGAGGATGACCGCGCCGGCCGCCTCCAGCCGTTCGACCGTGACGGAGTCAGTCTCGGCAACGTGATCGGAAAGCGGCGCGAGGCCGAGCGTGTTGCGCACGCCGGCCTTGCGTTGCATGAGATCTTTGATCGCGACAGGGACGCCGTGCAGCGGGCCGAGATCCTCGCCCGCGTCGGCGGCCTCGTCGGCGCTGCGGGCCTGCTCACGAGCCGACTCTTCGATCAGCGTCACGAAGGCGTTCAGGTCGTCGTGGTCGGCGATGCGGTCGAGATGAGCGTCCAGCACCGCCTCGGCGGAGATGTCTCCGGCTCTGATCGCATCTGCGATCTCTGTCGCGGTTGCGCCAATCGGATCGTTCATGCACACACCGACCCGCGGTCAGAATATAAACGTCGGGGCGGGCTGTCAGTCAGACAATTAGAAGGGAGCTTCGGGGTCGGTCTCTTGCTCAATGGTCGGTTCCGGAATCTCCTCGTCCGTTTCGACGGCTTCGATCTCACCCGTCTCCTCGTACTGTCGTTCCATCTCGGCCAGCGTCTCGTTGACAGCCTCGCTTTGCTGGTGGGTTTCGGCGACACGCACCCGGACGAGATCGTACTCGTGGCGGTCCGAGAGTGCGTTCCACGCCCGGAAGGAGCCTTTGGTGAGCGTATCGCTTTGCGGACAGAACTCCGTCGTCGGGGAAAACTCCGCCCGAAGAACGGAGGGGTCCTCAGCGTCGACGGCGTAGCGATACCCCGCCTCAGTGTGGCGGGTGTCGCGGTTCAGTTTCGCGAGATTGTAACCGAAGGTCATGTCGTAGACGCCGCGTTCCTCGAAGATCTCGGCCGTGATCTGGTGAAACTGGACGTGGCGCTTCCCGTCGAGCACGTCGTGGCCCAGCAGGAACGAGCCGGGTTCCGGGATGTACTCGGGCTCGAAGGTCGTCTCGTCGCCGAAGTCAGTCTCCCCGTCACCGATGAGCGAGCGGATACCGTTCATATCCGAACGAATGTACTCGATTCCGACAGCGATTGCCCCGAACATATTCGTCCCTGCTCGGAGCGAGAACATGCCGAGTACGTGTCAGATAGCTAACCCTGGCCTGCAAAAATTAATGAGAGTACCGCCCGAACAGGAAATTACTGTATGGTTGAGATTCCCGACTCTCTGCAGAGTTTGTTCACTGCCACTGTCGAAGAACGCGAGAATAGATATTATATCGAGATTCCAGAATCCGAGATCGAGCACGAGGCGGCCGCACCCGGCGAAACCTACCGGATCGCTGTCCTGCCACACGACGCCGAGACCGACCGACAGCCCGAACCGGAGCAGTCGACGACCGACGAGAATCAGGCGGAGACCAGCCCGCGACCCGAACCGCCGGTCGACGAGGGAGAAGTGCGATCCGTCGAGATCGAATCTGTCGGCGATCAGGGCGACGGCATCGCCAAGGTCGAACGCGGCTACGTCGTGATCGTTCCGGGCGCAGAACCGGGCGATCAGCCGACCGTCGAAATCGAACAGGTAAAACAGAACGTCGCCTT
Organism: Halovenus anhuiensis; assembly: GCF_037080055.1. Classification (NCBI taxonomy): domain Archaea; kingdom Methanobacteriati; phylum Methanobacteriota; class Halobacteria; order Halobacteriales; family Haloarculaceae; genus Halovenus; species Halovenus anhuiensis. Next base: position 372,449 of record NZ_JBAOJI010000002.1, on the reverse strand, counting down.
CGCACGCGTCGTCGACGAACCCGCAGCCTAATTGTCAGTACGTCCGTGCGAAGTAGGCCGTCTCCTCGGCGTCCTCTCCACAGATCGCGCAGTCGTCGTGAATCGGTTCCTCGTCGCGATCCAGCGGGACCATCACGATTTCCGCCGCAATCGCCTCTTTGATCGGTTCCTCACAGTCCTCGTCCCCACACCAGCCGCACTTCACGTAGCCGCCGTGCTGGCCGATAGTGCCGAGGATCTCCTCGCGGCTTTCCGCTTCTCGCGTCGCGCCGTCGAGGGTCTCCTCCGCATTCGCGTACAGTTTCGCGAAGATGGTCTCCAGATGGTCGTCGACCGTCTCGTCGAGTCCAGCGCGGTCGACCGTCTCGCTCTCGCCGTCCGGTCGGTGGACCAGCGTTGCGGTCTCCTCGTCGACTTCGTTGGGACCGACCTCGATCCGCAGGGGGACCCCCTGTAGCTCCCACTCGTTGTACTTGAAGCCGGGGTTGCGGTTCTCGCGGTCGTCGAGGTGGACGCGCACGCCCGCATCGGAAAGCGCCTCCTCGATGTCGGCGGCGTAGTCGACGACCTCTTCCTTGTTGTCTTCCTGCCAGATCGGCACGATGACGACCTGTTCAGGCGCGAGCGTCGGCGGGAGGACGAGTCCCTGGTCGTCGCTGTGAGTCATGATCAGCGCACCCATCGCCCGCCACGAGAGTCCCCACGAGGTGGTATGTGCGGTCTGATCTTCCTCGCTGCCGTCGGCGTAGGTGATATCGAAGGCCTCGGCGAAGGAGGTGCCCAAGTAGTGAGAGGTCGCGCCCTGGACACTCTTACCGTCGGGCATCAGTGCCTCGGTGGTCGTGGTGGTATGTGCGCCGGGGAACTTGTCGTGTTCGGGCTTGCGACCGACCAGCGGCGGGATGGCGAGGATGTCCTTGTAGAGTCGCTCGTACTGCTCCAGTCGGGTCATCGTCTCGTCCCACGCGCCGTCCATCTCCTTGTGGGCGGTGTGGCCCTCCTGCCAGAGGAACTCCTTGGTGCGGAAGAACGGTTTGGTCTCGGTGGCCTCCCAGCGGACGACCGAACACCACTGGTTGAGTCGCATCGGCAGGTCGCGGTGCGAGCGGATCCACTGTGCCATGAACGGTGCGATGATCGACTCGCTGGTCGGTCGGACGGCGAGTCGCTCTTCGAGTTCGTCGTAGCCGCCGTGGGTCACCCACGCGACTTCGGGGTCGAAGCCCTCGACGACATCTTTCTCCTTTTCCAAATAACTCTCGGGGATGAACAGTGGGAAGTAGGCGTTCTGGACGCCGGTGTCTTTGAACCAGCCGTCGAGATAGTCCTGCATTCGCTCCCAGATTGCGTACCCGCGGGGCTTGGTGACGATGAAGCCGCCCATCGGCGCGTAATCGGCCAACCCCGCCTTCTGGACGACCTCCGCGTACCAGTCGCCCGTACTGTGTTCTTTCGACTCGGTGATCCCGAGTTCCTGATGTGACTCCTCGCTCATACGGATGCTTCACGCCGCCACCAATAAACCAATGCTGTTTCGCCGGCGCTCGGCCACAGATGGGCGCTCAGACGTGCCGGAGTCGAGTTGGAGACAGCGGTGGCTACGCGAGCGAAAAAAGACAGCGAAAAGTGCTGTCCGTCAAAGAGTCGTCAATATCCGTCGTCAGTCGTCGTTGTCGCTGGTGATGACTGCTTCTTCTTCCTCGTCGCTGAAGCCAGCAGAGTCTTCCTGTCGCTGCTTCGCGTCCGGATCGAAGTCGGCTTCGATCTCCTGGAAGCGCGGGACGAACGAAAGCTCGTGGTGGCTTTCGGTCGGGTGACCGAGGTAGCGGTCTTCGAGGTCCCACTGGGCCTCTTCGTCGTTCTCGGCGATGTTGACCATGTCCTCGTAGACTGCGTGTGCGCCACTGTGCAGGGCGTACAGGGTGATGAACTGGTATTTGTAACCGAGGTCGCCCAGCTCTTTGAACGTGAGTGGGTCCTCCTCTTCACTCCAGGCGAAGGAACTGGAGTAATTGAAGGCCAGTTTCAGGTCAGGGTGGGTCTCGTGAAGCGTTTCGGCGTACTCGACAGCGTCCTCGCGGGACGGGTCGGGCATCTCGGGCCAGACGAGGTCGACGCCGGCGTCGGCGTAGATTCGGCCTCGCTCGAGGTGCTCTTCCCAGTCACCGTTGGCCGAGCCGTAGGCGTCGGTTCGGGCGATGATGATGGTGTCGTCGTCCTGTTTGGCGTCGACAGCAGCGGAGAATCGCGCTTCGGCGTCCTCTCGCGAGATGATCTGCTTGCCGGCGATGTGACCACAGCGTTTCGGCGTCGTCTGGTCCTCGATGTGGACCGCAGCAACGCCTGCTTTCTCGTACTCTCGGACTGCTCGGCGGACGTTGTGGATGCCACCGTAGCCAGTGTCACAGTCCGCGATGATCGGCAGATTCGTCGCTTCAACCTGCCGTTTCGCGTTCTCGACCATCTCTCGCATGTCGACCATCTCGAGGTCCGGGAAGCCGAACTGGCCAAGGACCGTCGAGTAACCGGACATGTAGACAGCGTCGAGACCGGCCATCTCGGCCAGTCGGGCGTCGAGCGCGTGGTAGGTACCAGGCGCGAAGACGAAATCCTGGTTGTTCAGTTTGTCTCGCAGTTCTCGTGCTGCGTCGTTGTCGACATCACGGATGTACGGATCCGTGCTCTGGACTCGGGACGCAACTTCGTCAACTCCGTCGTTGTCTTGTGTCATAGTTGGTATGTAGTGTCGCGTTTCAGGCGCGACTCGCTTGGCGTTTGTCCGGAATCGGTGCGTGTAAAAAAACGTTATGAAAGATCATGATAAATGTCCCTTATACTCATTATTTGAGTCTTCGTACCGTTCCTGTCGGGCGTTGACACGGGTCGATAGAGGGTTGTTCACGTACCGTCTGCTCGACGCGCTCCGCGCCCCGCAGTGGGCAAATGCAGCATTTTCCGGCCCTGTGGTAGATGTAATACTCCAGCAAGTGTGAGAAAAGCATGACATCGTGTAACATGACTGCACGGAGGGGACTCTCGGGTGGGTCATCAGAGGAGAGTCGAGGCGCGGTCAGCCCGCCGTATCACGGGTGTTGAACCGTCGCCGCCCGTCGAAAGCACTGTTTAAGTTCGCCGGGGACGAGTACAGGGGTATGAGCAGCGACGAGGAGCCATCCGAAGAGTTACGATACGAGAAGGATCCAGATCTCCCGAGCAACGAGGTGACACAGGGCGTCGATAAGGCCCCGCACCGCGCGATGTTCCGGGCGATGGGCTACGACGACGAGGATCTCTCCGCGCCGATGATCGGCATCGCCAACCCGGCCGCGGACATCACCCCTTGTAATGTCCACCTCGACGACGTGGCCGACGCGGCCTACGAGGGTGTCGACGACGCCGGCGGCATGCCAATCGAGTTCGGGACGATCACCATCTCCGACGCGATTTCTATGGGAACCGAGGGGATGCGCGCTTCACTCATTTCCCGGGAGATCATCGCCGACTCGGTCGAACTCGTGGCCTTCGGCGAGCGGATGGACGGGCTGGTCACCATCGGTGGCTGTGACAAGAACATGCCGGGGATGATGATGGCCTCGATCCGCGCTGATCTGCCGAGTGTCTTCCTCTACGGTGGGTCGATCATGCCCGGCGAGCACGGCGGCCGCGAGATCACGATCCAGAACGTCTTCGAGGGCGTCGGTGCCGTCGCCGACGGCGATATGGAACCGGAAGAACTCGACGAGATGGAGCGCAACGCCTGTCCCGGCGCTGGCTCCTGTGGCGGGATGTTCACCGCGAACACGATGGCCTCCATCTCGGAGGCGCTCGGTTTCTCGCCGCTGGGCAGTGCCTCACCCCCTGCAGAGGACGAGGCCCGCTACGCGGAGGCGCGACGCGCGGGCGAACTCGCAATCGAGGCAATCGAGGCCCAGCGCAAACCCTCTGATTTCCTCTCACGAGAGTCCTTCGAGAACGCCATCGCCCTGCAGGTCGCTATCGGCGGGTCGACTAACGCCGTCCTCCATCTCCTCGCACTCGCCGCTGAGGCGGGGATCGATCTGGACATCGAGACGTTCAACGAAATCAGCGCGCGCACGCCCAAGATTGCGAACCTTCAGCCCGGCGGCACGCGCGTGATGAACGACCTCCACGAGGTCGGCGGCGTGCCGGTCGTCCTGAAGGCGCTGAATGACGCGGGCCTGCTCCACGGCGACGCGCTGACGGTGACAGGGAACACCATCGCCGAGGAACTGGAAGCGATCGACCCGCCGGCGATCGAAGATCTCGGCGTGGACTATCTCCACCCGGTCGACGATCCGATCCACGAGCGCGGTGCGATCCGCATCCTCACCGGCAATCTCGCACCCGACGGTGCAGTCATCAAGATCACCGGCGAGGACCACCTTCGCCACGAGGGGCCGGTGCAGGTCTTCGAGCGCGAAGAAGACGCGATGGAGTACGTCCAGGACGGCAACGTCGAGTCCGGGGACGTGATTGCGATCCGAAACGAGGGGCCACAGGGCGGCCCCGGCATGCGGGAGATGCTCGGTGTCACCTCCGCCGTCGCCGGGCAGGGTCACGCAGAAGACGTGGCGCTGTTCACTGACGGGCGGTTCTCGGGCGCGACACGTGGCTTTTCGATCGGTCACGTCGCGCCGGAAGCCTACGTCGGCGGTCCGATCGCCGCGCTCGAAGACGGCGATACGGTGACCATCGACATCGACGAACTGGAACTGTCGGTGGATCTCTCCGACGAAGAAATCGAACAGCGACTCGACGAGTACGAGGTCGAGCCAGCCTACGACAACGGCGTGCTGGCGAAGTACGTTCGGGACTTCGGCTCTGCGGCCAACGGCGCGGTGACGAACCCTGGCGTCCAGTGGGATTAGTGCGAGACCGACCGCAGGGAGGTCTCGGTTCACTCGAACGGCGAAGCCGTGAGAGCGCGGGTTGATGGTGCGGTTCGGACTAGTCTGACCTCACCGCGAGCGCGCCTCTGCACGCTCGCGGCTTTTTTCACCACCGGGAGAGCAAGCTCTCCCGAGCCTTCACTCACTTCGTTCGTGAAGACCATGTTTTTGCGACGAGTGGTGTGCGAAGCACACCCGACGTGGTTCGAAAGAGCGCGGAGCGCTCTTTCGTCATCACGAGAGAGCGAAGCTCTCTCGAACGACAGAAAAAGATGGTGGGCCTTGAAGTATAGGGACGCAACATAACCTTCTCCCGATCAAAAGGACAATAACTGGAGAATAGTCTCAGTGGATGGACCAAACCGAACAGCACCGAGCAACGACGGAGTCGGAGAGAAGCAGGTGTACATTCGGGGAGAAAGCGAAACAGCCGCCGAGAGCGTCGTCAGGGCAGTAAGCAAACTAACGGGGGCGGACCCGGAGGCGATGGATCCGCTGTACGATGTGGTCGACCCGGACGCGCTGAACACGTTATGCGATCCCGACCTGGGTGATGAAGGGTCGTCTCCGCGCGTCTCGTTCCAGTTCAGCAGCTGCAAAGTCGTCGTCTACGGAGACGGACGGACAATCGTCTCACGAGCGATACGCGGATAGCGGATTACGGATGCGGCCGGTCGAGCAGAGCGGTCAGCAGATTCCGTTCGGCGGCGTGGATGTGTTCGGAGAACGTCGCCGAGGAAATGCCGAGTTCAGCGGCGACTTCTTCTCCGGTCGCCTCGCGTGGCCACTCGTAGTAGCCCGCCTCGTAAGCCGCCCGCACTACCTCGAACTGCCGGTCAGTGAGATAGTCTCTGACCAACTGTCGAAGATCGGGCATGGAAGCAAGCGGTCCGACGGAGGGTTTCTTCTGTTTCATCACGAACTCCGTTCCGGATGTCTCCGCGAGAAACGACTCGATAATGCACTGTGGGTCGTGCCGCGGCGGGATATCGGCGACGATCCGCCCCCGGCCGTCGCTGGCCCGGACCGTCTGTGGGAGGGCACCGAGTTCGGCGAGTCGATGGGCCGGACAGTGGCCCGAAACAACGAACTCGAACAGGCCGCCGTGTTCGTATTTGTCGAGAAGCGTTGCTTCGGCCGTCTCGCGGTCGTCAACAAGATCTAGGATCGCGGCCGGTTCGGTTCCGTAGATGTGGAAGAATTCAGAGTACGCCGAACCGGAACGGGGAACCATCTGTGCGAGGTCGAAGGTGCAACACGCCTCTTCGGAGCCGCGACAGAGCGGGTACGTCGCGTCTTGGACGGTGAATTCAACCTCGACGACGGGACCTGGGCGGGTAGTCCGCTCTGACATAGAGGGCTTCCGTCACTGTTTGCCAAGGAGGAACATGAATATTGTGGCAGAATTACGCATACCAGCGACAGATCAGTGAACAGGCCCGCTGAGATCGGCCGCGAGAACGAAATCCGGCGTCTGTCCGATCTCGGCACGGAGCCGAGCGCCATCGGAGACGTACCGCGGCGTCTCCGGGATCAGCACTCGAACAGTCTCGGCATCGCGGGCGGCCGCATCGGCCGCGAGCGCGTCCAGCAGTTCGCGTCCCGCATCGAGGTCGTCCCACGCTGCAACGCCGTACTCGGCCAATCGCTGGTCGCTCTCGCGCTCGTCGATTCGGGTGAGATAGGAGAACCCGCGGGTCCCATCCTCACCGGAGACGGTCAACAGCCGATTCTCGTCGGCAGCCTCGGCGAGCATCGATCGAGTGAGATCCCGCACCGCCCACGATTCCGCTGGGTCGAGCGCGAGTCCGCGGAGATGGTCCCGTGCCGCGGCGGTCGTCCAGTACGTCCAGGCGGCCTCGGGCGAACCACGGTAGGCGTCGATGTCCGAAACCGCGCCCCCATCGGAATCGGGCTGGAGCCAGCGAAACTCCGTCACCGGGTCGTATCCGAGCGCGCGGGACTGCCCGAGTCCGGCCTGGTTCCAGGAGAACACCATATTTCTGACGACTGTCGCGCCGCGCTCGCGTGCCCACGCGAAGAGTCGATCGTTGATATCCCGGCCGATACCCTCGCCCCGGAAGGCCGGATTGACCCGCATGCCCTGGGCCCAGCCTTCCCAGTCGGAGAGCATGACGACCTGTGCGATGCCGGCGATAGCATCGCCCGCGTCTGCGACGATAGTCCGCCGGTTCTCGCCGTCGATCCACTCGTGGTAGACGTTCGGCAAATAATCCGACACTTCGACATCGAGATCTGACCACGTCTCCTCGGTAAACTCGACGACGGCGTCGTAGTCGGCCTCGGTCGCCTGCCGGTACTCGATCTCTCCACTCGAACGCGACATGTCCGACGGTACGGCGTGGGCTGACTTGAAGTTCCGGACCGTCGCCGAGCGGCCGGAGAGCAGAAGTGTCAACGTATTTTTCCGGCCAACATCAATTTATAAGATTAGCAAGTAGCAATCAAGAGATGGGGGTATTCACGACCGAGTTTCTGCTCTTGCAGGCCCTGTTACTCGCAGGACTTGGCGTGTCGGCTGGGTTCCTCTATTACTGTCTGCAGTACCGGCAGAAACGCGGCGTGACATCGCTTGTCGTGATGTTCGTCGGCATCGTCATCTGGATCAGTTCTGAACTCGTCCAGATTCAGTTTCGAGCACTTTCCTACGCCGGGTTCGGCATGGCGATTCGGATTCTCGGGCTCGAAATCACGGTGATCGGCATGTTGTTTCTGGGACTGGAGTATACCGGCCGTGAACGATACATCGACTGGCGGCTTGTCGGGGTGTTTTCGTTCATTCCGCTGCTGGAGGTCGGACTCGCGCTGTCGCCGTCGCGAGGAGTGCTGTTCGGCGCTCGGGCCAACGAGGCCGTTCCCTGGGGATACGATCTGATTGCAACGCCGGCGTTCATCGGGCACACGGTGTATTCGTATCTATTCGTGGTCGCCAGTCTGGGGCTGCTCGGATCGATGATGCTACGGGCGAATACGGGTTACCGGCGACAGCTCGCGGCGGTGTTCGTCGCAATTTTGCTCCCGGCAGCGGTCAACATCGCCTTCCATTTCGGTCTCTCACCGTTCGATCTCACCCCGGTGAGTTTCGTCGGAACAGCAGCAGTGTTGATGTTCGCAACGTTCCGGTTGCGGCTGCTCGATGCGATTCCCGTGGCACGACAGACTGTCCTCGAAGAGATGGAAGATATGGTCGTCGTGCTGGACGAAGACAACGAGGTCATCACGACCAACAGCGCCACGCGGGAGACCTTCGACGTTGAAGGGTCCCCGGTCGGCAAGTCCGCCGGGGAGTTGTTCGGGACCGACGAGATCGAGACGATTCTCTCACAGGGCGGCCAACAGCAACTCGAAATGGTGATCGACGGCGAGTCTCGCGCGATCAACGTCAACAGTTCACCGATCACGGATTACCGGGACAATATCCTCGCGCGCGTGCTGGTCTGTCGGGATATCACCGAGCGACAGACTCAGGAGGCAGAGCTCCGCAGACGCGAGGAAGAACTCGAACTGCTAAAAGATCTCCAGAGCCGGTTTCTGCGGCACAACCTGCGCAACGAGTTGAACGTCGTCCGGGCGAACGCCGAACTGCTGGCCGACATGGACGACCCCGAGGAGCGCGAGCGCTACGAGACCATCGTCGAGAAGACGGACCGGATTCTCGACTGGACGACCAAAGCCCGGACGATCGAACAACTCGTCGAGACTGACCGACGGGTCGTTCGGGATCTCACGGCCGAGGTAGAAACGCTACTCGACGATTTCCGTGAGGAGTACGAGCAGGTCACCTTCGAGTTCTGCAACGAAACGACCGTCCACGTCGCCGCCGTCCCGCAGATCGACCGGGCGCTGCGCAACGTCATCGACAACGCTGCCCGGTACAATACGGCGGAGAACCCACACGTCCTGATCGATATCGAGCGCAACGGGGATCGGGTCGACCTCAACATCACGGACAACGGCCCCGGCATCGAATCCTACGAGATCGAAACGCTGCGCGATCAGGAGGAGACACAGCTACAACACGGCACCGGACTCGGACTGTGGCTCGTCTACTGGGTGATGGACAAATCCAGCGGCGACCTCTCCTTCGAGGCAGATGATGGGACGACGGTGACGCTCACCTTCGACCACGCCGCGCCCGGGCCTGACCAACCGGCTGAACCCTCACTCACCGCCGACGGCGGCCAGGAGTGAGTGCAGTTCACTCGAAAGTAACCGAGTCGAGATCGGTCACCTCACCGAACAGCCAGTCAGCGTGATCGAGGGCGTACTCGCGGTCGTCCTCCTCGATGAAGCCGATTGCATCCTCGACGAGCACTGGCCGGTAATCCCGCAGGCCGGCGCTGCCCGCGGTGTGAAGGACACAGACGTTCGCGAGCGTGCCGCCGAAGACGAGATTCTTGATGTTGTGCGCCGAGAGATAGCCTTCGAGGTCGGTCTCGTGGAAGGCGTCGTAGGTGTGTTTGACGACGACGTGATCCTCCTCACGAACGTCGAGTCCGTCGACGATCTCTGCTTCCCAGGAGCCCTCGACGACGTGTTCGCCCCAGCGCTCGAACTCGTCGTAGTAGTGAGCGCCCTCGAACTGCTCGGGCGGGTGCACGTCTCGCGTGTAGATGACAGCCGCGCCGGCATCGCGGGCCTGTGCGACCAGGTCGCTGCAGGGCTCGATTGCCGCCTCGCTGCCCGGCGCGTAGAGGCTCCCGTCGGGATGGCAGAAGCCGTTTTGCATATCGACGATTACCACTGCCGTCTGGTCGGGATCGAAGCTCATACGCGAACTGTTGGGAGCGAGTGCTAAAAAAGCGAACGCGGCGCTTATTTTCGTCGCGTGCTAAATTCAGATAGATGTCGGGCCGCTCCCGCCCTGGGGTCCTAGTCGTCGCCGTTGCCCTCCTCGTGGTCTTTGCAGGCTGTAGTACGATCCTCCCCGGCGGGACGGCCGAGCGCGAGGTCCCCGACGGCTACGGCGAGGTCGGCGGTGTCGCCTACGACGACGACCTAGATATCGACGCCTCGGACGGACTCTCGGAGGCGGAACTCGAACAGTTCGTCAACCGGACGATGGCCAGAATCGAGGCCGTCCGAAAGCTGAAATACGAGGAACCAGTCGACGTGGAGATCATCGACCGCGAACAGTACCGACAGCAACGCGAGAGTCAGACGAGCCCGACGGATCCGGGGTGGGAGAACCAGATCTGGCGGGCGCTGTTTCTGGTCGGTGAGGAGCGCGACGCCGCCGAAGAGGTCGACGAGGCCTTCGGCAACGCGGCACAGGGGTTCTATCGTGCCGGAACGAACGAAATCGTCATCATCAGTGACTCTGAGACGGCGACAGTGAACAAGGACACACTGGTTCACGAACTGACCCACGCGCTACAAGATCAGCGCTACGGCCTCGAATTCGGCCAGTCGACCCGGGACGAGCAGGCGGCGTACAATACGCTGATCGAGGGCGAGGCCGACCTCGTCGCGCACCTCTATCTCGACGAGTGGTGCAAGCAGTGGGACTGTATCCGCCCCGAACAGGAGGCTGGCGGTGAATCGAGCGATCCGCCGCGACTGGCCGAAGAGATTTCGCTGATCATCGCCCAGCCGTACCGGCAGGGTCCGACCTACGTGCAGGAACTCAAGGAATCGGGCGGGTGGGAGGCCGTCAACGAGCGCCACGAGAATCCGCCGCGGACGACTGCCGAAATCATCGACAGCGACGGCGTCTCCGAGCCGACGGTGATCACGATTCCCGACCGGTCGACGACCGAGTGGGAGCGGTTCGATCAAGAGCCAACCGGTGACAGCCTCGGCGCAGCGTCGCTGTACGCCATGCTCGCGGCCAACGGCGTGGCCGACAACGAGAATCCGCGCCGATACAATCACCCGGCGGTGCGTGGCTGGACGGGCGACCGGATCGTTCCCTACCACAGTGGCACCGAGTACGGCTACGTCTGGGAACTCGCCTGGGAGAACGGCGAGGAAGCCGAGGAGTTCGCCGACGCGTTCGAGCAGGTGCTGACCAGAAACGGCGGCTTGGCCCGCGGAGCGAACGACTACATCATCGAGGACGGTAGTTTCGCGGGCGCATACCGGGTAGTCGTCGATGGCGACCGGGTCCGGATCGTCGGCGGCCCCGACCGGGCGGCGCTCGACGAGATTCACGGAACGTAACGACGCAATCTTTTCCCGGGTACCCGCCGAACAGTCGGTCATGACCTCGTTCGATATGCTCTCGCCGGAGACGATTGCGGCGGGAGACGCCACCGACGCCTACTTCGACCGGACAGTCGAAGCGCTGGAGTACGCCGGAGAGAACCCGCACGTCGTCGCGGAGGTGACTGCCTCGCAGTTCCCCAGCGGTGACTGGAATCTCTTCGCGGGCATCGAAGACGCTGCCCACCTGCTCGAAGGTCGGGCCATCGATGTGGACGCCATCCGGGAAGGCCAGTTGTTCGACGGCGGTCCAGTGATGCGTATCGAGGGGCCGTATCTCGAATTCTGTCGACTGGAAACCGCACTGCTTGGCTTTCTCTCTCATCCCACGGGAATGGCCACCGCGGGGCTGGAGACGCGAGTGGCCGCCCCCGACTCGCTGGTGTTGAGTTTCGGGAGTCGACACATCCACCCGACGCTCGCGCCGATGCTCGAACGTGCCGCACTCATCGCGGGACTGGACGGCGTCTCGAACGTCGCCGGGGCGAAGGTGCTCGGCCGGGAGGCCGGCGGGACGATGCCGCACGCGCTGGTCATCTCGTTCGGTCGCAACAATCAGGAGCAGGCGTGGCAGGCCTTCGACGAGGCTGTCGGGCCGGAGGTGCCCCGCATCGCGCTCTGTGACACCTACTCCGACGAGGTCGAAGAGACGCTTCGGGCAATCGAGGCCATCGAGGACCTCGACAGCGTCCGTATCGATACGACCGGCTCCCGCCGCGGTGATTTCGCGCACATCCTGAAGGAACTCCGCTGGAAACTCGACGCCCGCGGCCACGAAGATATCGGCATGTTCGCGAGCGGCGGGATGGGACCCGAATCGATCCGCGAACTGCGCGGTATCGTCGACGGATTCGGCGTCGGTGGCCACATGACCGACGCCGACCCGCTGGATTTCGCACTCGATATCGTCGAACGCGAGGGCGAACCGGCGGCCAAACGTGGTAAACTCGACGGCCGAAAACAGGTCTACCGGACGCCAGACGGAGGCCATCACATCGGGCTGGCCGACCACGAGGGGCCGGAGGGCGGCGAGCAGTTGCTCGAACCGCTGATTCGAGATGGAAAGATCGTCAGAGAATTTGATATCGACAGCGCACGCGAGCGCGCACTCGCGGACGCGGAGCAGGTCGGGTTCGGGACCGATTCGTAGCGACTGCGGAAAGAATGCAGAAGTTCGGTTTTAGGCCCAGTGAGCGTCGTCGCCTTTCTCAGTCGAGGAACTGATCGGTTCCCGGAATGAGGTCCGCGTCCTCGGGCGGCGAACTGAACCACGCAGCCTCCTCGACCGGGTCGTCTTCCGGCGTCGCCGCCGCGAGGTCGTAGCTGTCGGAGACGGGTGCTGCACTGAAGGCCACGAACGCCCGCGATGCGGTTTGCTCGTCGTCTTCGGTCCGGACGGTGAACTCCCAGGTGCCGACGATGTCGTCGAGCCTGAGTGAGAAGCCAATCGTCTCCTCGACGTGATCTCTGAGTTCGGCGGCGTAGTCCTCGTCGGGAGCAGCGGTGGCGACGGGTATCTTCCACGAGCAGGTATCAGTAAGCCGGCGGAACAGCAGTTTTCCGTCGGAGTTCGTGATTCCTGCCGCCGCAAGGTCGCCGAGTTCGTCTATCTGGTCGACGACAGCAGCATCGACAACATCCGTCTCCTCGTGGAACGCAATCTCCTCGCGGTCGCGGAGTGAGTCGTGATCAACGATCGGTTCGATGTCGGCCAGTAGGGTACCCCCCTCAGTGTGAGTGTCGGTCATTAACGTGTGGCTGTGGGCGTCCAGCGTTTTGCAGTGGTCGATGCCGCTACGGCAGGCTCTCGATGTCTTCTCCAGATCCAGATGCCGAGCTGCTATTTCAATCGTACTTACAAAAAGGCTTGGATGACTGCAACGGGGACTTTGGACCGGTCGATCACCGGAAGCGCCGGCGTGGCCTGTGTCGGCTTAGCAGACCGGCTTGGGGTTCATTCCCAGCGACTCCAGCGTCTCGAAGTACTCGTCGTAGGCTGCTTCGATGACGGCCGTCGCCGCGTCCTGTGCCTGTTCGTACTCTGCCTCGGAGTCGCAGGCGTCGTCCAGCACGTCGAGTGCGGCCTCGCGGATCGCGTCGTAGTCGTCGCCGAACGAGCGGAACGTGCTCGCGGTGCCTGGCTGTGCCTGGCCGGTGAAGTAGCCACTCGACTGGGTGCTCTTGCGTTCGACGACGAGCGTCCAGCCGACAGTCGCACCGAGTTGGGCGATTTCCCCGTCAGCCTCGGCGAGGGCCGTGACGGCGGCCGGCGGATCGCCGGTCTCGTGGTCGTCGAGTTCCGCGACGATGTCGTCGTAGTGACTCCGTGCGTGTTCGGCGGCGTCGGCGAACACCTCGCCGTCCCAGCCCTCGAAGGTCTCGGCTGCAGTGGCGGCGTTGTCCGCAGCGGCGCGGAGCACGGGTTCGGCGTCCATGTCCCCCTCGGTGTCGGCGTACAGCGATTTCGACGAGCCGAGTCTGGAGAGTTCGGTCTGTACCTCTTGTTCGATGATATCGAGCAGTTCCGCGCTGTCCATACCCTCGATTCGCTCGCCGCCCGCTTGTAAGCATCGGGATCTCGGTCGGTCGACTGGAGAAAAGTGAGTGTCGACAAAGGCCACCTGTGGTCGAGAACCCGATACCTGCTCGCGACTCGCTCGAATAGTCCGCGGAGCGGAGATCCGCGCGAGTCGCAGATCTCAGGTCGAGACGTGGTCACACGTCCAGCCGGGGTCCTGACCGGTACGCTCGATGAGATCAGCCCGACACGCCGGGCAGTAGTCCGGGGTGATCGATTTGCTTCTGGGAACGTACACCGCACCGCCGCACTCCACGCATGCATCCGCGACGATCGTCGTGCAGTCCGCACAGACACTGAAGTCGTCAGCCGTAAGCTCACGCAAGGGTTCGAGCTGTTTATCGAGGAGATACTCGTCGATGACCGTCTGACAGTTCTGACACGATTTCATGGCGATGCACTGTATCACTCGTGACCACGCCGTAAGTATTTAGCTGCAACAGTGCCCCGACTGCCGCAATCTGAACGACGGCACGACTCGTTGCAGGTGTCTCGCAAGTCAGGAGTCGTGGTACCGCGACTCTCGGAAGGGTTATACCTCCCACCGCCCAACGTTATGTTGTAATGGCAAACGGTAAGGTTGATTTCTTCAACGACACAGGCGGTTACGGTTTCATTTCGACTGACGACGGCGACCTCGACGAGGACGAAGATGTCTTCTTCCACATGGAGGATGTGGGCGGAGAGGACCTCACGGAGGGGACCGAAGTCGAATTCGATATTGAGTCCTCCCCGAAAGGACCTCGCGCAGCAAACGTCGTTCGACTGTAATACGAACGAACCCGTCGCTCACAGCGACACACAACACTCTTCACCATTTTTTAGACACTCCGTAGCCGGGGCTTTAGCGATTCGTCATGGCAATGGCGGTCGTGCGTGAGAGGGACAGTACCGTCCGATTCTTGAGTCTGGGGCACCTAGTTTTGGCGATGGCAAATCTCGAACTCTACGAACTCGAAGGCTGTCCGTACTGCGCGAAAGTGATCGACAAACTCGACGAACTCGACCTCGAATACGAGTCTCACATGGTGCCCAGCTCCCACAGCGAGCGCACCGAGGTCGAAGAAGTGAGCGGGCAGACCGGCGTGCCGGTGCTGGTCGACAAAGAGAACGGCATCGAAGGGATGCCCGAAAGCGACGATATCGTCGAGTACCTCGAAGAAACCTACGCGTAAACTACCCCACCCTACTCGCTCACGGCTTCGCCGTTCGCTTCGTTGAGGGTGGGGCTTTCGCGTGGACTCTCACTCTGGCCGGAATCCCCGGCAGGAGGCTCATATCCTCCGTTCGCGTTCAACATCCCGCGATTTAAGCGCACGCCTACAGGTGCGCCTCCGCCGTCCCCAGTTTGGTTCCGGCGGAGATACCGCAGTCCGATGTTTTTCGCCGCGTTGTAGTCGGCGTGGTTCTCGTAGCCACATTTCAGGCACGCGAACTCCTCACCGTCGCGGTTGTCCGGGTGCGTGAACCCACAGTGTGAGCAACGGCGTGACGTATTCTCCGGGTCAACCTGCTCTACGTCGATGCCGTGGAGTTCGGCCTTGTATTCGACGTACTCGTACAACCGCTCAAAGGCCCACTTGTGCCCCCACGAGGCACCCGAGAAGCGGTCGCGGATGCCGGTCAACTTCTCGAAGGCGATGACCGTACAACCATTTTCGGCGGCTTCTTCTATGAGCCCGTCCGCAATCCGGTGGAGCATCAGTTTGAACCGACCCGTCTCTTTGCGCCCGACAGCCTGTATGTTCTCGTGGGCGTGACGCGAGCCACACTGCTGGAGCGAGGCACGCCGTTTCTCGTACTCCCGTCGCCAGTGGTCGAACTTGTGACCGCTCCAGAACGTGCCCGCCGAAGTGACGGCGAGTTGATTCACGCCGAGATCAACGCCGAGGACTGTGCTGTGCCCGGTCGTTGCCTGTTCCGGTGTGTCGGACTCCATCTCCGCCTTTGTGCGGAGATGAAGGAACCACTCGCCGTCCGTGTTGTGGAGTTCTGCGCCTGTCACCTCGTAGTTGTCGTTGTCGAGATACCGGCTGTGAGGTGTGTCGCGGTCTGCGTCGGGCAGGACGTACTTGATTTCAATGCGTCCGTCGACGGTCGCGAGCGACACGTACTCGTCGTGGAACGTGGCACACCGCTTGTCGTAGACGGCAGTCGGCTTCGAGAAGTGTGGTTTGCCAGCATACTCGCCCTGTTTCCAGCGAGCGACGGCGCTCTGTACGGCGTCGGCGGCCTTGTTGCGGGCGTTCTGGACGAGATTCGCGTGCAACCGCGTCTGTTCACGCACGTCGTCGTAGGTTTCTTCCTGCAATTGGGCCTTGCTCGTGGTCTTGTAGTCGCCTTGCCACGCGTGGTCCACGACGTAGTTCGCGGCCCACAAAAACTCGTCAACGGTTTCGCGGAGAAGTGCGGCGTCGTCGCTGCCCACATCGAGTTTCACCGGGACAGTCCGGCGCACCTCCATACATCAGATGTGTGGTCGGTGGTTTATTAAACATTGGGGAGAAAGAGCGGCTACAGTCCGTGATCTGTGTCGGAGTCGTCGGCTTCTGCGCTCGGGCCGGAGGCCCGCTCGCACGGCCCGAGGCGCGGAGCGCCTCGCTGTCCTCTCCCGCCTACTCGTTCACTTCGCTCACTCCTTGAGGCCGGAGGCTCCGCCTCGAAACTGCTGAATCGCCGCATCTTTTCGGACGACATTTCACCACGCCCGACGTAGCGACGGCTATGTTCGAGACACGACCGGATCGAGAAAGCGAGATTGTCCTCGCTGGCCGATCCAACGTCGGCAAATCGACGCTGATGCGGGAGATCACCGGCCACACGTTCGATACGGGCCAACGGCCGGGGGTGACCCGCGAGCCCAATCACTACGACTGGGCCTCTGAGGATTTCGTCATCACCGACCTGCCCGGCTTCGGGTTCATGAAAGGCGTCCCGGACGACGTGCAGGAACAGATCCGGACCGACATCGTCCGCTACGTCGAGGAGTACGCCGAGAAAATTCTGGCTGGCGTCATCGTTCTCGACGGGAAAGCGGCCATCGACATCATCGACCGCCACACCGGGCCGGATTCGATCCCGCACACCGTCGAACTGTATCACTTCTTCCGCGATGTCGGGATTCCACCCGTGCTCGCGGTCAACAAGATGGACAAAGTCGACAATCGGGACGAACGACTCGACGACATCGCGGATCGGTTCGGCCTGTTGCCGCCGTGGCAGCAGTACGACGAGACGATTGCGCCGATCAGCGCCAAACGCGGGAGCGTTCAGCCGCTGTACGACGCGATCCGGGAGCATCTCCACGAGGCCGAGCGAGATGACCTGTTCAAATTCTTCTGAACGGAGCTGTCGCTGTCTGAGAACGCTGGTCCGCACAACACAGTGGCGTCAACGGGCGACAGCCACGGAAAATACTAGTTAGGCAACGTTGAACCCTTTATCCTGGAGGAAATCTTCGACCCGTCCGAGGTGGTTACCCTGGAGTTCGATCTGGCCGTCGTCGACGGTCCCCCCGCACGCGAACTTGGATTTCAGGTCCGACGACAGACTGTCCATATCGACGTCGTTGGGGTCAAAGCCTTCAATAATCGTTACCTCTTTTCCGTAACGGCGCTCGTCGATGCGGATGCTGATTTCCTGGGAGTCTTTGGCCACGTCTTCACAGACGCAAAGCTCCTCGGGCAGCCCGCACGTCGAGCAGACTTCCGACATTACAGTTCGGCTGTACGAAACGGACATATTAAACACTGTCGGGTAGGAGCGTCGCCCGCTCAAATCCGCGACGCGGGCCGACAGCGTCAGAACAGGTCGGCAACTCGCGCCCGGGCCTGCGAGAGAAGATGGCGAAGACCGACGGTCCCGGTCGCCAACAGAAGCAGTTCACCCCGAGGTTCGCGGGGCTGAGCGCCGTAGATATGGTTGAGCATGAGATAGGTGATGATCCCCAGTGCGAGGCTGAGAATCCACGCACCGCCGGCGATTCGACCCACAAGCGCCTTCCGCGTATCCTTGAGTTCGGCGAAGCTGTGGGTCAGCCCCAGCACGACGGCGTAGATGACCACGGGGACCGAAACAATCGACAGCAGGATGTGAATCGCGAGCATCGCCAAGTAGGCCTCGTAGATGCCCGTCGGTGCGCCGACGATTTCGCGCTCGAAGCCGCCGCCGACTTTCGTCAGGTAGACGACCAGAAAGAGCAGAATCAGCGTGAAGGCGGTGAGCATCGCCGTCTGGTGTTTTCGGTACTCGCCCTTCTTGACGAAGTGGACGCCGACGAGCAGCGCGGCCAGCGCGAGCGTGTTGATGACGGCGATCAGATGGGCCGACAGTCGGACCTGCTCGGCCGACAGCGTCGGATAGAAATCGAACACGCCGGCAAAGGTGCCGACGACGAAGACGTAGCCGATCACCGACAGCAACACCGTCACGGCGAGCGGACGGGCCTTGACGCTATTCCGAATCTCGGTTGCGACAGCCATATTTCAGGGTAGGGCTGCGGAATAAACTGTCTTTGGATACCGCCGCCACTCGCGATGGCTCAGATGGACTCATAACTATATTTTTCAATTAGAAGACAGTACTGTACGCCGTGCTCGGCAGCGTTCGGGAGATAAACGAACAGATCGACCGATGGTTCCGAGCCCGTCCTGTGCTTCGGTGGCTCGCTCTCGCGGTCGTTCCCGGTGCCGTCTACGCGGGTATGTCTGTTCTCATCGGAAGTGGGTCGCTGCTCTGGGGAACAATACTCGGAATCGCTTGTGGAGTCACTTTCGCGACAGTCTTCACGGGACTCGAACGGCTGAGAGATAACTAACCCGGAGCCGTCGATTCCTCACGGTTCGCCGCTATGGACCGTACTCGGTAACCGCCTCGTAGACCCGGTCCGCCCCCCACGCAACCGTCTCGGCGGGGATGCGTTCGTCGCCGCTGTGGACCAGATCGAGAAAGGGCAGATCACCCAGTTGCATCGGAGTGAAGCCGTAGCTCTGGACATCGACCCTGGCGAGGTGGCGGCCGTCAGTCGCCCCGGCCATCAGCAGCGGAATCGCCACGCCGTCGGTTGCAGATTCGAGAGTCTCTGCCAGTTCGTCGAAGTAGCTCAGATCCGCCGCCGGCGGACCAGAGTCGAACCGAATGATCTCGTACTCCGGTTCCATCCCGGTCAACTCCGTCAACTCGGCGATGACATCCTCGGGCTCTTCGCCGGGGACGAGCCGACAGTCCAGCGAAACCGTCACCGCCTCGGGGACGACGTTCTGTTTGTCGCCGCCGTGGACTTTGGTGACGTTGGCGGTGTTGTGCAGGATGGCGTCGAACATGCGGGCTTCCTCGCCCATCTCGTCGAGGATGTCGTCGGTCCGGTCGGGGTCGAGCAGGCCGCGGAACTGTGCCGCGCGCTCGCCGTCGAGTTCCTCGGCGACCGAGTCGATCATCTGCTCGGCGCTGGGCGTGATATTCACCGGCAGGCGATTGCCGTCGACGGCTTCGACGAACGAGGCCATCTTCCCCATCGCCGTGTCCGGCGTCGGGAAGGAGGCGTGACCGCTATTGCCTCGGAAAGTGGCTTCGAGCCAGCAGACCTGTTTCTCGTTAGTCTGGACCGGATACGTCTCGACGCCAGCCACGTCGAACTCGAAGCCGCCGAACTCGCCGATAGCGTACTCCACGTCCGCAAACAGTTCCGGGTGGTCGTCGACAAGCCAGCCGAGTCCCTCGTCACCGCCGGCCTCCTCGTCGGAGACAATCAGGAGGAGAATATCGCCGGCGGGCGTCACGTCCGCGGCCGCGAGTCGACAGAAGGCGGCGAGGTACATCGCCACGCCGCCTTTCATATCGAGCGTCCCCCGCCCCCAGATGTAGCCGTCCGCTTCGGCACCACTGAAGGGGTCGTGAGTCCACTCCTGATTGGTCGTCGGCACCACGTCGACGTGGCCGTACAGCATGAGCGGGGCCGCGTCCCCACCTGGAATCCGCGCGAGGAGATTCGGTCGTTCGGGATCGTTGGCGTACGTTTCCGTTTCGACGCCGTAGGCCGTCAGCAGGTCGTCGATCCACTCGATACAGTCGCGCTCGTTGCCGGGCGGATTGACCGTCTCGAAGCGGACGAGGTCCTGCAAGAGTTCCGCGGGTCGTTCGTGGCGGTCCGTGGTGACCGCCGGGTCGGGTGTCATGGCCGCGTTATCGGCCGGCAGGCACATAATGCTCCGGATTCACCGGAATCGGTCGAGTCCGCTCTGTCGCCGCTGTTTCCCCTCCGGATCGGGATCCCACAGCGACCGCTCGGCACGGATCCCATCGAGGTCGATACCGGGTGGATCGGCCGGTTCGTAGCCGGCGCAGTCCTCGCCACAGGTCCGGGCCGGGTCGACGACGCTGCCGTGCCACGGGCAGACTGGGAGACCAGCGTCGTCGGGGTCGATCCGACTGCACGGCGGGAGGTCGTAGGTCCGCCAGCCTTTGCCGTAGGCCCGCTCGGCGACGCGTCGGCGCTGGCGCTCGATGTCCGCGGGGTCGACCACCTCGATATCTGTCCGGGCGGTACGGCGCTCGACGAGTTCGATACCAGACTGGTCGACAGGAAGTTTCTGGGGTTCGCGGACCACTTCACGCCCCCCGGTCTCGGGGTCGAATCGCCAGATTCCGATCGGATCGGGAATCCGGTGTTCGTGTGCGCCGGTGACGTACGATTCCGTCGCGAGCACCACCTCGTCGAGCAGCGCCAGTTTCGCATCCGTGAGTAGCTGGGTTTCGAGCGCGCCGGGGTTGCCGAGGTCGGGTTTGTTCTCGATACCGATCAGTCGGTCGTACCAGTCGGGATAGCGCACGGTCTGGCGGACGTACGCCCGTCCTCGCCGTCGTTCGCGCTCGAAGAACCCACAGTCGACGGCCGCTTCCAGCACTTCCTCGCCGCGGTCGGGGTGGCCGTCGTAGGCCTCACGCCACGGGCGGGCGGTCCCCGGTCCGGCCTGGCTCTCGATGGCTGCCGGCGGAATCGTCTGCTCGGTGATCGCCCGGCGCTCGTCGAACTCGGGGCCCGGCGTGACACAGACGATGTCCATCACACGGTTGCCGTGACAGGAGGTGCCAAGCTGGCGGCTCACGAGTCCCGAGCGCTCGCTTTCGAGATGGGCACACAGCGATAGCTCGAAGCCGAATTCCCGCACGACCGCCAGTAGCGGCCGAGCGCGCAAAACCGCTGTGGACAGTTAGCTCGCAGTGGTGACGTTGACGACGATGTCCTGGCCCTCTCCGCTGGCGGCCGCAGCCTCGTCGGGGACACCGGCAACCTCGTGGCTGCCGGGGTCGACCGAGTCGCCGTCGACCTCGATATCGATGCTGGTCCCCGAGTCGTCTTCGCTGTAGGTGGTTCCGTTGTAGGTCAGTTCAGTCCCCGCGTCGTTAACCTCGATTCCGAGCGTTTCCAGCGCGTACTGCAGGGTAAAGCCGCGGGCGTGTTTGTGCCAGACGTAATCGCCGTACTTCTGCTGTTCGTTGCCGTGGAAATGAAAGGCGCTGTCGCCCTGAGAGAATTCGGGACCGGTGAGGTCGAGTTGTTCGCCGTCGATGGTGATTGCCATCGTGCCGTGTTCGTGGACCGCACCCTGATCGGTCGGCCCGTCGCCGGAGCTACCACCCGTGACGACGAGATAGCCGGTCAGCGCGACTGCCAGGAGCATGACGACACTCAGGCCCGCGAGGCCAACCTTGGCGTTCGAGCCCATCCCCGAGTCCGTGGAGGACCCTCCTTGTGCGTCGATTCGGCGCTGGTCGATCCGGCTCAGTTCCCCCTCGTGTTCGGCCGCCAGATGGCCGAGATACGACTCCTCGTCACTGAAGGAGTCCTCACAGTAATCACACTGGGGCATCGTATGCCGAGGGCTTTCATCTCTGCGTAATAATAGCTGTCGACTGAACTGGATCGCAGTGACGACCAGCGGACCCGTCGTCAGCTATTCGAGCCGGAATTCGGGGCCGTCGTCGGTGTCCTGCACCTCGACACCCAGCGCTTCGAGGTCGTCGCGCAACTGGTCGGCGCGCTCGTAGTTGCCGGCTTCTCGCTCCTGCTCGCGCATCGAGAGCACGAGTTCGACCAACTCGCCGGCGATGTCGACGTTCCCATCGTCGGCGGCCGTCCCGAAAGACAGTCCGAGTACCTCGCCGCCGAACTCCTCGTAGGTCTCGATGGCTTCCCGCAGGCCGACGTAATCGTACTTGTCGTGGTCGTCGAGGTGGGCGTTGACCGCGGCGGTCAACTCCCGCAGACTCGCCAGCGCACCGCGGGTGTTGAAGTCGTCGTTCATCGCCGACTCGAACTCATCGTGGGTCGTCTCGATGGCATTGCGCAGATCCTCGTCTTCGACTTTCGTCCGGGCGTCGGTGCTGTCGAGGGCCTCGCGCGCTCGCTCGTACCCTCGCTGTAGTCGCTCGAAGCGAGCCTCGGCCTCGCTGATCGTCTCCGAACTGTAGGTGGCGGGACTGTGGTAGGCCGTCGAGAGCAGGAAGGTTCGGACGACGTTCGGGCCGTAGTTGTCGAGTGCTTCGGCGACCGTCTCGAAGTTGCCCAGCGAGGAAGACATCTTCTCGTCGTCGGGGGCGTCCAGCAGGCGGACGTGCAGCCAGTAGCGAGCGAACGTCTCGCCGGTCGCGGCCTCGCTCTGGGCTACCTCGTTTTCGTGATGCGGGAAGACCAGATCCTGCCCGCCGACGTGGATGTCGATGGTCTCGTCGAGGTGGGTCATACTCATCGCCGAGCACTCGATGTGCCAGCCAGGTCGACCCTCGCCCCACGGCGAGTCCCACGTCTGGGCCGTCTCGCAGGCCTCCTCGGCTGGAGCGGCTGCGTCGTGCTGGTGATCCTCGATTGCGCTGGGGTCGACGCCGCCGGCCTTCCAGAGCGCGAAGTCGGCAGGGTTGCGCTTTTCCGACTGTTCGTCGGGAGTGCCCTGGGCTTCCATCTCCTCGACTTCCTGGTTCGAGAGCTTCCCGTACTCCTCGAAGTTGGTCACGTCGAAGTACACGGAGCCGTTGGATTCGTAGGCGTAGCCGCGGTCGATCAAACGCTGTACGAGGTCGATAATCTCCGGAACGTGCTCGGAGACGCGGGGATAGACCTCTGCGCGCTTGAGGTTGAGCCCCCGCATGTCCTCGATGATCGCACGGATGTACGACTCCGCAACGTCTCCCTCGCTGTCGCCGTCTTCGCCGACGCGGGCGACGATTTTCTCGTTTACGTCCGTAAAGTTCTCGACGTGACGAACGTCGTAGCCGAGCCAATCGAGCCAGCGGTGCATCACGTCGACGTGGACCCACCCGCGGGCGTGGCCGAGATGGGCCGGGTCGGAAGTCGTCAGCCCGCAGTAATACAGCAAGACAGAATCGGGGTCCTGTGGCTCGAAGGCTTCGCGCTCGCCGGACAGGGAGTTCGTCACTCGAAGCGTCATTAGCGGTACTACCGCGGGATATCGTTTCAACGCTGTGGTCTCGCCCTGCCCTCACAGGAACGTCCTGAGTTCCGCTGTCAACTCGTCTGCCGCGCCCAGCGGGATGCCGTGGCCGACATTCGAGAAGCCAATAAGCTTCGAGTCCGGGATCTGTGCCGCGATGTAGTCGGCTGTCTCCGGTGTGTAGAGGTTGCTCTCCTCCCCGTAAGTGACGAGCGTCGGCACGGAGATGTCGGAGAGCATCTCCCGGTAATCATTCGTCACCATCGCAATCCAGAGATTGACTGCGGTGTTCGTCGGTGTCTTCGCGCTCTCTTCGATCACCCAGTCGAGTTGTTCTTCGGAGAGGGTGTCGAGCAACTCCCGGAAGATATCACCGGCGACGCGCTCCCAACCCGAGGAGAACGTCGCGAGCGTGTCGAGATTCTCCTCGTGGCTAAACCCGCCGTATAACCCGTGATCCCACTGTTCGTCAGTTATCAGTTTCGGGGACATATCGATCAGTGCAGCGCGGTCGAGGCGTTCGCACCCGAGCTGGCGAACGTACTCGAAGATGACGTGGACCCCCATCGACCAGCCGACGAGTGAGACGGACTCGAGGCCCAGATAGTCGAGGAGTTCCTCGACATCGGTCGCGAGGCGGTCCATAGTCAACCCATCCTGTGGGAATTCGGAATCCCCGTGTCCTCTGAGATCCACCGAAATGACGCGGTACTCGTCTCTGAGTGAGGCCGTCTGTGCCTCGAAAAAGTGCCGATTACAGGTCCAGCCGTGAATGAGTACGATTGGCTTCCCTTCCCCTCTGTCCTCGTAATAGAGGCTCACGTTGTCGGTTGTTGCGAACGTCGGCATATGGTAATTTATGGCACATCTGTGAAATACTCATGGCCGCCGTCCCCGTTGGCCGACCCGGATCCAACGTGCGAGTAGCAGATGCAAACTCGAAATTCGTTCATAAACATTTATCATGTATGTTTCCTTTGTATGAGTCGGTATGCCGAGTGGCAAGGTAACACACGACTATATCGTGATCGGGGCGGGATCAGCAGGCTGTGCGATGGCACATCGCCTGACAGAAGAGGGGGCAAGCGTGCTGCTGCTGGAGGCGGGCCAGCCGGACGAGAAAGAGGAGATTCACGTGCCGGCGATGTTCCCACATCTGATGAAAAGCGAGGTCGACTGGGATTACAGCACGACGCCCCAGTCGGAGATGAACGGCCGGGAACTGTACTGGCCGCGAGGAAAGACCCTGGGGGGGTCGAGTTCGATCAACGCGATGATCTACATCCGCGGCGTGGCCCACGACTACGACACGTGGGCCGAACGTGGCAACGAGGGATGGGGGTACGACGACATGCTGCCGTACTTCAAGCAGGCCGAACACTTCGAGCCGGGAGAATCGGAATATCACGGCCAGGACGGCCCGCTGAACGTCGCCGAGGCGGCCGATCCACACCCCGTCTCGGAGGCGATGGTCGACGCCGCCGCCGAGACGGGCATCCCGCGAAACGACGATTTCAACGGCGCCGAGCAGGAGGGGACGGGGCTCTATCACGTCACCCAGGAGGACGGCCAGCGCTGTAGCGCCGCGAAAGCCTACATCACGCCGATTCTCGACCGCGGCAATCTCACTGTCGAGACAGGCGCGCAGGTCACCGAGATTCGTGTCGAGGGCGAGCAGGCCGTCGGTGTCAGCTACGAACAGGACGGCCAGACTCACGAGGCCGACGCCGACGCAGAGGTCGTCGTCTCCGCTGGCGCGGTCAACTCTCCGCAACTGCTGATGCTGTCGGGGATCGGTCCGGCCGACCACCTCGACGAGCACGGCATCGATGTCGTGGCGGATCTGCCCGGCGTCGGCAAGAATCTGCAGGACCATCTCTTCGGCTTCGTCGTCTACGAGCGGACGAAAGGCGGCGAGCCAGCGCCGACGACCAATATCGGCGAGGCCGGCGGCTTCACCTACGTCGACGAGAGCGAACCCGCACCGGATCTGCAGTTCCACTTCGCGCCGGTGTACTACATGGAACACGGCTTCGCCAACCCCGAGGAAGGACAGGGCTTCTCCATCGGCGCGACGCAAGTCCGTCCGGAGAGCCGCGGGTATCTCGAACTCGCCTCGGACGACCCACACGACGATCCGGTCATCGACCCGCAGTACTTCTCCGAACAGAAGGATCTCGACGTGCTCATCGAGGGAGTCAAGAAAGCCCGCGAGATCGCACAGGCTGACGCCCTCGACGAGTGGCGCGGCGATGAGGTCTGGCCGGGCGAGGATGTCCAGACCGACGCGGAAATCGAGGAACACGTCCGGGAGACGGCCCACACTGTCTACCATCCGGTCGGGACCTGCAAGATGGGCGACGACGAGATGGCCGTCGTCGACGACGAACTGCGGGTCCACGGCGTCTCAAATCTCCGCGTCGTCGACGCTTCGGTGATGCCGACGATTTCCAGCGGCAACACCAACGCGCCGACGATTGCCGTCGCGGAGAAGGCCGCCGAACTGATCGCGCAGGACCGAGCGGTCACCGCCGACGACTGATCGGCCTGCACCCCTGTATTCTCAGTTTTCGTCGCGCTCGAACAGCGCGTAGTGAAGAATCGCAGTCACAGTCCGTCCGTCCTCCAGTTCGCTGGTCCTGACCGCATCGAGGAGGTCCTCGAACGCCGCCGTCGATACCTCGATCGTTTCGTCAGTATCCAGCGACTGCTTGCCCGCCCGCTCGCAGTCGTGGGCGACGAAGTAGTGGAAATACGCATCGGAGAAGCCGTTTGCTGGCTCGAAGCCACCGAGATACGACATCTCGCCGGCCTCGTAGCCGGTTTCCTCTCGGAGTTCACGGCGCGCGCCCTGCTCGCGGTCCTCGCCAGGTTCGAGACTCCCCGCGGGGAGGCCGCGGTTCTCTCGTTTGACGGCGTGACGCCACTCGTCGATGACGACGACTTCCCCGTCGCTCGTGAAGGGGAGAATGACCGCACTCTCGCTTTCGGTCAGGTAGTCGAACTCGGCTTCGGTGCCGTCCGGGAGGGCGACCGTCTCGTTGACGATGTCGAAGCCCTCACAACTGTATGCGATCTGCTCGTCGACGGTTTCCCAGCGTCGATCTGCCATACTCCCACTGGGGCGAGCAGTTACAAATTCCCCACGACCGTGGGTGAGTGCGCCCGGCCATCGAGCGGTCGACAGTCGGGCTAGGAGATTATCAGTCGAGCTGTTCGAGGTCCGTCTTCGTCCGTTCGCTCTCTACGTTCCCGGTGTTTCGGGTTTCGCTAGGCTCGAAGAGGAGAATCTCGGCTTCGCTGTCGGTGACCGGCCGGTGCTCGACACCGCGAGGGACGATGACGAACTCACCTTCTTGTAGTACAATATCCGAGTCCTCGCGCAGTTCGATCGTGAGTTCTCCCGAAACGACCAGGAAGAGTTCGTCGGCGTCCTCGTGGTGATGCCAGACGAACTCCCCCTCGGCCTTTGCGAGCTTTACCGCCTGGCCGTTGAGTTCGCCCGCGAGTCGCGGGGACCACTGCTCGTCGAAGGAGTCGAACGCCTCGGCGAGGGCCACTTTCTCCATACGTATCTGTCCGACCAGTCCCGGATAGTCTTTTCTTCGTCGCGGGGCCCGCGAGAGGATGCGTTTTTCACCACGGACCGCAGAGAAACAGGCAATGAGCAATCGCGGGGATACCGTACGGATCGCCACGCGCGGGTCAGCACTGGCCCGTCGGCAGGCGGCGATGATCGAGGAGCAACTCACACAGCGCCGGTTGTCGGTCGAACTCGTCGAAGTCGAGACCACCGGTGACCAGATTCAGGACGAACTCATCCACCGACTCGGAACGACCGGTGCGTTCGTCCGCAGCCTCGACGAGAAAGTGCTCTCGGGCGAACTCGACGCCGCGGTCCACTCGATGAAAGACATGCCGACCGAACAGCCCGACGAACTGGTCGTCGCGGGCACGCCCGAACGCGGCCCCGCCGGCGACGTGCTCGTCACGCCCGATGGCCGAACGCTCGACGAACTGCCCGACGGAGCGACCATCGGCACGTCGAGTCTCCGCCGGAAGGCCCAACTGCTCGCCGAACGACCTGATCTCGACATCCAGCCGCTGCGGGGCAACGTCGACACCCGCGTCCAGAAACTGCTCGCGCCTTCCCTGCAGCGCGAACACGAGGCCCGGATCGACGCCGCCGACGCCGAAGACGAGGAGGCCGAGGAGCACGAAGCGGAGTACGACCGCACGCCAGAGGAGTGGTTCGACGACCTGACCGAACTCGAACGGCAGGCGCTGGGCCACGACATCGAGACGGAGTACGACGCCATCTGTCTGGCCGAGGCTGGACTCGACCGCAGCAATCTCCTCGAGTTCGTCGAGTACGAACGCCTCGACCCGGCGACGGTCGTCCCCGCTCCCGCTCAGGGGACCATCGCCGTCACGGCGCTGGACGGCGACCTCGCCGAACAGCTCCACGGCATTCTGGACCATCCCCACACGCGTATCGAGACGACCGTCGAGCGGTCGATTCTGGCCGAACTCGGCGGTGGCTGTGTCGCCCCCGTCGGGATTCACGCCCGCCTGCAAGGGGAGTACGTCAACACCGCGGCCCGGGTGCTCGCACAGGACGGCAGCGAGGAGGTCCGGGCGAGTCGTGACATCCCGGTCCAGCGACACGCCGAGGCCGCACGGGAGTTCGCCCGTGAGCTTGCTGACCAGGGCGCGACAGAACTGATCGAACAGGCACGCCGAGACGAACCCGACGAGCCGAAACGATCATGACCGAGACGCCACCTACCGCGGAGGGAATCGTCCATCTCGTCGGCGCCGGCCCCGGCGACCCGGAACTGCTGACGGTGAAGGCCAAACGCCTACTCGAAGAGGGTGATATCGTCCTCCACGACAAGCTTTCGGGACCGAATATCCTCGACCAGATCGAGACCGACCGCCTCGAAGATGTGGGAACGCGGGGTCACGGCGACACCACACCCCAATCGTACGTCAACGAGCGGATGGTCGAACTCGCCCGCGAGGGCAAGACGGTCGTCCGACTCAAGGGCGGCGATCCGACCGTCTTCGGCCGCGGCGGCGAGGAGATGCGCTATCTCGCCGAGCACGGTGTCCCCTTCGAGGTCGTGCCGGCGATCACCTCCGCCATCGCCGGGCCAGAGGTCGCCGGCATCCCCGTCACCGACCGCAACCACGCCTCGACCTTTTCGGTCGTCACCGGCCACGAGGACCCGAACAAGGAGGAGTCGGCTGTCGACTGGAAAGCGCTGGCCGCGACTGGCGGCACCATCGTCGTGCTCATGGGCGTCACTCGCCTGCCCGAGTACACTACCTCGCTGACCGAGGCCGGCATGGACCCGGAGACGCCGGTCGCGATGGTCGAGCGGGCCACCTGGCCCGACCAGCAGGTCGTCACCGGCACACTCGAAACGATCGTCGACGCCGCCGACGAGACGGGGATCGAACCGCCCGCCATCACGGTGATCGGCGAAGTTGCCGGCACCCGCGAAACAGCCCTCGATTTCCTCGCGACCAACTATGAGTAACCCGACTGTCGCCGTCTTCCGACCCGACGACGAACGCCTCGACAGGGCAACCGACCTCCTCGACTCGCTGGGGATGGATCCACTACCCGATCCGATGCTCGCGGTCGAACCGACGGGAGCCCGGCCCCGCGAGGACGCCGACTATACGATCCTGACGAGCAAGACCGGTGTCGAACTGCTTCCCGACGGCTGGACCCCCGGCGGGGCGCTCTGTGCCATCGGCGAGTCGACTGCGGCCGTCCTGCGGGAGGCCGGCTACACCGTCGATATCGTTCCCGAAGAGTACACCTCCGGCGGGCTTGTCGACGCGCTCGCCGAGCGTGTCGACGGGGCACGCATCGAAGTTGCGCGGAGCGATCACGGCTCGGCGGTGCTGCTAGACGGACTCGAATCCGCGGGTGCGTACATCCACGAGACGGTGCTGTACGAACTCCGTCGGCCACCCGAGGCCGGCGAATCAGCAGTTACAGCGGCCGACCGCGACCTCGACGCTGCGCTGTTTAGCTCCTCGCTCACCGTCGAGAACTTCCTGTCGGCCGCGGCCGACCGCGACTGTGAACCAGTCGCACTCGCCGGCTTGAACGACGCACTCGTCGGCGTCATCGGACCACCAACCGCAGAGACGGCCAAAGAGATGGGAATCGATGTCGACTTCGTCGCGAGTGAGGCGGATTTCGACGTACTGGCACGCGAAGCCGCGGATCGTCTCGATTGTTAGTTACCGAAACCAAACATGTAAAATTCCGGAATATTTTTATACGATAATCAATATATTTCGGTAGGTATGGAGCAAACTATGGATCGGCGAACGGCGTTGCAGTTCGGCGGGGCGGCGACGGTGGCTGCGGTGGCAGGCTGTAGTGATCTTCTCGGGGGCGGCGACAACTCCTCGTCGGGGTCGGAGCAGTACTCCCAGTATCTCGGGGTGCGGGACAACCAGGTGTTTTTCGCCTACGCTGATTTCGAGGCGCTCGAAGAGCTCGACACCGGAGAACAGAACAGCGGCGGAGAAGGCGGCAGTGGCGGCAGCGGGGACGATTTCGGCTTCAACGAGCCGATGCTCGCGCCGGCCGGCGGCCTCTTCCTGATCGCCTTTTCGGCCGGCTTCCAGCTCGCCTCGCTCGGTCTCGGCGGACTCATCCAGACCGACGAGGAGTCTGATCTCGACTCACAGGGCAATCAGATTCTGCTCGCGAACGAAACCCTCGTCGTCATCGGTGACATGGATACCGACGAAATCGACGAGCGACTCACCTCCTCGTCGGACGAGAATCTCTTCGCGACCGAGTACGAACAGACCGAGGAGGCAGACGGCTACACCTTCTACGAGCCAGTCGAAAGCAGCGCCAGCGGGAGTGAGGGCAGCGTCGTCGCCGTCAACGGGAGCGAACTCCTCTCGGCGAGCAGCCGCGAGGCGATCGATTCGGTCATCAGCGCGAAAAGCGGCGACGGGCGAGCGGCCGACGAGTTCGACGAGTTCCAGTGGCTGCTCGACAACGGCGGCGACGGACTCATGGCACTCGGTGGCTACGGTCCCGAAGGATTCGACGGCTTCGGCGACGGCAGTGGCAGTTCAGGGGGCGACTCGACCGAGAGCGAACTCGACATCGTCGAGAACAGCGGCGGTTTCGTCGGGTCGATCAGCCTCGACAGCGAGGAAGCGACCTCCGTCCTCGCAGCCAGTTCCGACCAGATCAGCGAGGACCAGCAGAGCCAGATCGAATCCGACTTCCAGAGCGAGCGAACCGACGTGTCCATCGACTTCCAGGGCGACGGTCGCCTCGTCGCGGAAGCGACCTACGGGCGGGAAGTTCTCGAAAACGGCAGCAGCGGTTCGAGCGCCTAGTCCAGAAAGTCGAGCAGTTCGGTCGTAATTTTTTGTGGTCGTTCCAGTTGCGGCCAGTGGCCCGTCTCCGACAGCCGACGGATCCGACAGTCCGGCACCCAGCGGTCGAGTCCGTCCAGAAGCGCCGCGTCCAGTGCCGGGTCGTCCAGTCCCCAGCAGACCAGCGTCGGCGCGCGGACGGTGCCGTCCCGACCGGACCGGCCGGGCAACAGCGATCGGGCTTCCGTTCTGAGCGTCTCGCGAGCCATCGCCCGGTAGTAGTTGATCGGACCGGCGAGCGAGCCGGCGCGTTCGATCGCTGCGCGGTAGCGCTCTCTCGTCTCCTCGGAGAACACGCCCGGATCGACTGCCCCGCCGAGCGAATCGACGAGTCGGTCACGGCCAGCCCACAGCAGTCGTTCGGGTACCCACGGAAGTTGTGCGGCGACGACGTACCACGACCGCAGCAGTTGCTCGGGCGACTGGCGGAGTTGCTGGCGGTACCGATCCGGATGGGGCGCGTTGAGCACGACCAGTTGCCGGACAATCTCTGGCTCGCGAATCGCGAGTTCCCAGCCGATCAGCCCGCCCCAGTCGTGACCGACCACTGCCGCCGTCGGCGCGCCCTGTCTGGCGATCAGTTCACGGACATCCGCGACGAGTTCGGCCGGCCGATAGCTGTCGACGCCCTCGGGCTGGTCGGTGCGGTTGTAGCCGCGCAGATCCGGCACGACGACGCGGTAGCCGGCCGCCGAAAGCGGCGCTATCTGGTGGTACCAGGTGTACCAGTGCTCTGGAAAGCCGTGCAGCAGCACGACTAGCGGCGCATCTCCGGTCGGGTGATCGACGGCCTCGGGGCTGGGATCGACGGTCACGTAGTGGATGGTGATCCCGTTGACCCGGGCGAACTCGTGACGCCACGATTCCGGATCGTCAGGGTGGCCGGGCGGATCCCCACTTCCGGGGTGGCTCATCAGAACGCCTGCAGCGCGGCGAGTCGGTCGGCGGCCGTTCCGTCAGCGATGACCGCTCGCGCGCGGTCGAGGCCGGCGTCGAGGGTGTCGACATCGCCGCCGGCGTAGATCCTGACTGCCGCGTTCAGCGCGATGGCATCCGCGAAGGCGTCTTCGCGGTCGCCGTCGAGCACCTCGCGGGTGATCGTCGCGGAATCGGCGGCCACATCCTCGACTTCGAGCTGTTCGCGCTCGAAATCCATGCCGTACTCGGCGGTTTCGATCTCGAAGTCCTCGAACTCGCCGTCGTACTCGGCGACGACGGTCGATCCCGGCCGGATGTCGTCGTAGCCCTCCAGTCCCTGAAACATGATGACCCGAGAAAGCTCCTGTGCCTCCATCTCGGTGAAAGTATCGACGATTCGTTTGGCGAAGGAGAGGTGATAGAAACTGCCGAGATGCACGTCGGCGTTGGCAGGATTCGCGAGGGTTTCGATCGTGTTGAGATAGGTCCGGACGCCCATTTCTGCCCGCCGGTCGTACAGATCGTCGAGTTCGGGGTTGAAGTTGGGCTGGTAGTAGAAGCCGAAGCCGACCTCGTCGGTCATGTCTGCGCTGTCGGCCGGGGAGAGGTCGGTCCGGACGCCGAGTTCGTCGAGTACGTGTTTGTAGGCGTCGGCCTCCTGTGTCGGGACGCGGTCGCCGCTGTGAGTCACGACCGGCGTGCCGGCGGCGGCCGAGACGAGGCCGGCAGCGACGCCGAGGATGGCCGTGGTGTGTTTGCCGTCGTAGTTCGCCCCGCAGTCGACCGGATCACACTCCGGGGTCGCCGTTTCGACGCTCTGTTCGCGCATCACGTCGCTGAATGCGGCGAGTTCTGTCGGAGTGTTTCGCTTCCAACGGTTGGCCAGCCAGAAGGCCCCGAGCGTCGTCGCCTCGGGATCGCGAGCGAAGATGCGAGCCATCGCCTCGCTGGCCTGCTCGCGGTTCATATCGTCTGCAGATTTGTGTCCAGACCCGACGACTTCGGTCATGAGTCGACGCAACGGCCACTCGCCTTCCGAACGTTCGCTCATACCTGCAATAGGGCCAGCGGCGTCTAAATGCATTCGCTCCCGGATAGGCCGGTTCCGTCCCCGAACACCCGGAAACCTTTTGCATCCAGTCGCCACTAGATAGGACAGAATGAGTGGGACCGAGCCCGCGACGGTACTCGTCGTGGACGACGAGCCCGACGTCGCTGACGCGTATGCGGCCCAGTTAGAGAGCGAGTTTGTCGTCTCGACAGCCTACGGGGGGGAACAAGCACTCGATAAGATCGACGACGCCGTCGATATCGTGCTGCTCGACAGGCGGATGCCCGGTATCTCTGGCGACGAAGTGCTCGCAAAGATCCGCGAACGAGACCTCAACATCCGCGTGGCGATGGTAACCGCAGTCGATCCCGATTTCGACATCATCGAGATGCCGTTCGACGACTACGTGATCAAACCCGTTTCGCGAGACGACCTCTTCGAGACGATCAACCGACTGCTAGCCTGCTCGGAGTACGAACAGAAACTCCGACGATACTACGCCCTGACGGCGAAACACGCCACACTCATCGCCAACAAACCGGAGTCAGAACTGCAGGAAAACGAGCAGTTCCAGCAACTGGAGGCCGAGATGAACGAAATGCGAGATACGCTCGATGAGACAATCTCCGAGTTCGACGACGACGACTTCGCCGCTGCTTTCCGTGATCTGGAGTATGAATCCGGCGCGACGACGGAGTGACCTGATACTGGTGGCGATACATTCGTAAGATATTCGCACCCACGAGGGTGCGAGATTCTTCAGTTTCGTATAGCCACCAGTATGAACACCTTTCTTCTCGCCGTCCGTTGACTCCCAGTGTGTCCGAACTTCGGCTCAGTTTCGAGGACGGCACGATTCGGATCGAGGGACTGGACCCCGATGCTACCGATGCCCTCCCCGACGATACCGCGTTCGACCCTCGCTCGAAGGGCCACCGACTCCCGGCCTATCAGTACAGCGCGCTCCGAGATACGCTCGAAACAAGTCCACACGCCGTCGAAGATACCGTCTTCGACCTCCCGAAGCTATCGGTGGCCTCCTCGTACCAACTGCGAGAGTACCAGTCCGACGCGCTCGCGGCGTGGCGAGCGGCAGACAACCGTGGCGTGCTCGAACTGCCGACCGGCAGCGGCAAGACCGTTATCGGTATCGCCGCCATCGAGGAACTCGCAACGCCGGCGCTCGTCGTCGTCCCGACTATCGACCTCCTCGACCAGTGGGTCGACGAACTCGACGCAGAGTTCGACTGTCCGATCGGCCGCCTCGGCGGTGGCACCCAGCAGGTCGAGGATATCACCGTTTCGACGTACGATTCGGCGTATCTCCGCGCGGACGAACTCGGTGACCGGTTCGGGCTGGTCGTCTTCGACGAGGTGCATCACCTCGGTGGCGAGGGCTACCGCGATATCGCTCGCCTGCTGGCCGCGCCCGCCCGCCTCGGCCTCACCGCGACCTTCGAGCGCCCCGACGGCGCACACGAACAGATCCGGGACCTCGTGGGCGATGTCGTCTTTCGGCTGGATCCCGAGGAGTTGGCCGGCGAGTATCTGGCAGCGTACGACATCAAGCAGATCGAAGTGTCGCTGACGCCGGAGGAGCGTGAGCGATACGAGGACAATCAGGGGACGTTCACCGACTATCTCGCCCAGTCGAACATCGAACTGCGAAGCGGCAGCGATTACCAAGAGTTGGTCAAGCGCTCGGGCACAGATCCGCAGGCTCGGGAGGCGCTACTGGCCAAACAGCGCGCCCGCGAGGTGATGATGAACGCCGAAAAGAAAGTCGACCGACTCGCCGAGATTCTCGACCGCCACCGCGAAGACCGGATCATCGTCTTCACTGCTCACACCGACCTAGTCTACCGACTCTCCGAGCGATTCTTGCTCCCCGCGATCACTCACGAGACGGGCGCAAGCGAGCGCAAAGAGATCCTCGGGAAGTTCCGGGAGGGCGAGTACTCACGGATCGTCACCGCGAACGTCCTTGACGAGGGGGTCGACGTTCCCGCCGCAAACGTCGCCGTCCTGCTGTCGGGGTCGGGCAGCGAACGGGAATTCACACAGCGACTGGGTCGGATCCTCCGCCCCACCGACGACGACCGTTCGGCGACTCTCTACGAACTCGTCACCGAAGAAACCGCGGAAGAACGCGTCTCCCGCCGGAGAAGATAGAACACACGTAGGTATTATTTCTGGAATAGTTCGGAACTGATTTTATCATCCAATCTAATCGACGGTTATGCAGTATCGCCCCCAATCGGATCTTACCGCCCCCGAGGCCGCCGAACGGGTCGAAACCGTACTCACCGAGCACGATGTCGTCCTGTTCATGAAAGGGTCGAAAGCGTCGCCGCAGTGTGAGTACTCCCGCCGTGCGTTGCAGTTGCTCACCGAGCGTCGTGAGGAGGTCCAGACGGTCAACGTGCTCGACGCGCTGGAGGAATACCGTGCGGCACTCGCCGAGCAAAGCGGCTGGGAGACGATTCCACAGGCCTACGTCGACGGGGAGTTCATCGGCGGCAGCGACGTGCTCGATACCCTCGCCGAACGCGGCGAACTCGAAGCGAGACTCGATTAGTTCCGTTCCATGTCCTCCCGGCGGGTCAGCACGTCGATATCGTAGCCGGCCTCCGCCAGTCCGTCGAGCAGGTCGTCGATATGGTCGTGGCCACGCGTCTCGAGGTCGATATCGATCTCGGCGTCGTCCATCGACACGTCCCGTGAGGTTCGGTCGTGCCGGAGGGCGTAGATGTTCGCCTCGTACTCCGAGAGGACCTGCACGAGCGAGTCCAGCGCACCCGGCCGGTCCGGCAGCACGGTCCTGATCCGCACGTACCGCCCGGTCTCGATCAGTCCCCGCATGATGACCGTCGTCAGCGTGTTCATGTCGACGTTGCCGCCACAGAGCACCGGGACGATCGTCTCGCCCTCGTCGAACTCGAACTCACCGGCGAGCAGCGCCGCCAGCGGCACCGCCCCTGCCCCCTCGACGAGCGTCTTCGACCGTTCCAGCAGCGTGGTCATCGCCACCGCGATATCAGCATCGGAGACGGTCACGACCTCGTCGACGCGCTCTTTGATCACATCGAAGGTCTTCTCACCGACGGTTCGGGTCGCGATGCCGTCCGCAATCGTGTCGACGCTGTCTCTGACGATCCGCTCGCCTTTCTCCAGCGAGGGCGCGACACTCGACGCACCTTCGGCCTGCACACCAATCACCCGCACGTCCGGCTTCTTTCCTTTGAGGGCAGTCGCGATGCCGGAGATGAGTCCGCCGCCGCCGATGGGGACGACAACGGTGTCGACGCTGGGGAGGTCTTCGAGAATCTCGATACCGAGCGTGCCCTGTCCGGCCATCACTTCCCAGTCGTCGAACGCGGGCAGGTAGTAGAGGTCCTGTTCGCGTTCGATCTCGCGAGCGTGTTCGGCGGCGGCATCGTAATCGACACCGTGGAGGATCACCTCGGCGCCGTAACTGCGGGTGGCCTTGATCTTCGAGATTGGGGCGTCCTCCGGCATCACGACGATCGAATCGACGCCCATGCGCGTGGCCGCCAGCGCGACCCCCTGTGCGTGGTTGCCCGCACTCGCCGTCACCACACCGGCGGCTTTGTCTTCCTCCGACAGCGTTGCAATGCGGTTGGTAGCCCCGCGGATCTTGAACGCGCCGGTCCGCTGAAGCATCTCCTGTTTGACGTGGACATCGGCACCGGTCATCGTAGAAAAGGTGTGTGAGTACACCAGCGGCGTGTGCCGCGAGGTTTCCGCAACGCGGTCGCGAGCCGCCAGTACGTCGTCCAACTCGAGCATACGACACCTCTTCGATCCCGTCGGTGAAATACTGTGTGACCGACAGGGGGCGGATAGCGTGTGACTGTGCAGTCGCGACTGCATTCCGTGGGTGCCGCTGGGTATACTTAAAGCTGCGTGTGACAATATAAACCCCCGAATCGACAGACGGTAATGGCATATGCCGGCCGTCAGACGGCTGTCGAACGGCCGTCATCACTTATAAACTAACCCGTTATTTCGTTGTCGAGAATCACGCGGCGACAGCCGATCAGAGATCGTCGGCGCGGTACCGCACGGTCGGTTCGCCCTCGAAGCGCGGTCCAGGGCCGACGCGGTCGAACCCCATCTCCGAGGCGACCGTCTGGACCTCCGATTCCGTTTCGAGAACGAGTAGTTCGACCGCCATCTCCTCGGTTCGAGCGAATCGCAGTGGCTCTTCGAGCAGTCGTTCGTAGATCGATTCCTTCCCCTCGAGTTGTGTGACGTGGATCGTCTGGTCGCGAGCATCGTAGCTTACGAACCCGACGATATCGCCGTCGCGTTCGGCGATCCGAACGGTTCGGTCGTGGACGAGGTTGCGCATCACGTCTCGTGGGGTGTCCGTCAGGGAAGCGAGTCGGCCGGCGTCCGCTTCGAGGGCGTCCCGCAGTTCCATGCGTGTCTCGTTAACACCGCACCCAATTAAACCATGCGTCACCCTGGCTCGGACCGTCCCGGCAACCCAGATGAACACAGTTATCCACCCCGACGACAAAGCAGCGGGAAATGAGTCAGCGACACACACGGCGGGTGGTTGTATGCGGATAGTCGCCAAGTTCGGCGGGACCAGCGTGGCCAACGGCGACCGGATCAACCGGGCCGCGGATTCGATCGCTGCGGCGGTCGAGGCGGGCCACGAGGTCGCGGTCGTCGTCAGCGCGATGGGCGGAACCACCGATACGCTTCTCGAAGAGATGAAATTCGACGCGACGGAAGCGGATCGGGCCGAAATCGTCAGCATGGGCGAGCGAACCTCGGTGCGAATGCTCAAAGGAGCACTCGAAGCCCGCGGCATCGACGCCGAGTTCCTCGAACCCGGTCGGCCGAACTGGCCGATCATCACCGACGAATACGGTGAGGTCGACGTGGACGTGACCAAGAATCGAGCGATGGACTGTGCAGACGCGATGAGCGAGGGCGTCGTCCCGGTCATCACCGGTTTCCTCGCCGAGGACCACGACGGGACGATCACGACGCTCGGCCGCGGTGGCAGCGACACGACGGCCGTCATGCTGGGCAACTACATGGAAGCCGACGAAGTCGTCATCGTCACCGACGTCGAAGGCGTCATGACCGGCGACCCGAACGTCGTCGAAGGCGCACGAAACGTCGGCGAGATTACCGTCGACGAACTCCGAAATCTCTCCTTCCGCGGTGCCGAGGTCGTCGCGCCCTCTGCGCTCACGTACAAGACCGACACGCTCGAGGTCCGAGTCGTCCACCACCAGCACGGTGATCTGCTCACCGGCGGCACCGACATCGAGGGCGAATTCGAGAACCTGATCGATCTGCAGGAGCGGGAACTGGCCTGTCTCACGATCGCCGGCCGATCGATCCGGAACCAGCCGGGTGTCCTCTCGCGGCTCTCGAACGCCCTCTCGGACGCGGGCGTCAACGTCGAGACCAACTCCAGCGGACTGGATTCGGTCACCTTCTACGTCGACGCCGAAGACGCCGAAGAGGCAGAGACAGTGCTGCACAGCCAGGTCGTCGAAGACGAGATCCTCTCCAGTGTGACCATCGAAGACGGAATTGCGGTCATCCGCATCGCCGGCGGCGAACTCGAAGGCAAAAGCGGCGCTGTCAACCGCGTCCTGACGCCGCTTGCCGAGCACAACATCTACCTCCACGACGTGGTCACCAGCGCCACGTCGGTGTCGGTGTTCGTCGACTGGGACGACCGCGAGCAGGCGCTCGATCTGCTCCGAGACGTGTTCTGAGACTCAGCGACCCTTATCGAGTCGATCCGCGATCTGATCCGGGAGCCCCGCCTCCCGGACGGCCTCCTGTACTCGTTCGATATCGTACTCCACGCGGTGCTCAGTGACTTCCATCGCGTCGAGATCCAGCACCGCGTACGCGGCCCGCGGGTCGCCGTCCCGTGGCTGGCCGACGCTTCCGGGATTCATGACGATTCCGTCGTCGTAGACTTCGTGGGCCTGGACGTGGGTGTGGCCCATCACTAGCACGTCTTCCTCACCGAGTAGCTCCGGCCCGAACTGCGCGGGGTAGGTGTACCGATCCGGGTCTGCGGGGTGGCCGTGGACGATCCGGACGCGCTCGTTGCACTCCCGCCGGGAGTCCAGAAGCGCACCGAGAAAGGCCATCTGTTCGTCTGTGAGTTGCTCGCGGGCGTGTTCGACGCCAGCGCCGGCCATGCTGTTGAACCGAAAGGAGCCACCGCCCGCGGTCGCGCGGTCGTGATTGCCCATCACCGTCGGCACGGATCGCTCCCGGACGAACTCGACACACTCGGCGGGCCAGGGGTTGTAGCCGACGATATCGCCGGCACAGAGCAATCGCTCGACCGGCGGCATATCGTCGAGTACCGCATCGAGTGCGACCTTGTTGGCGTGAATGTCCGACAGAATGCCGACTTTCATAGCTGATCAATGGACAGTCCCGAATTAAGGATTGTTGACTCCTCGCTAGGTTTTTCTCCCCCGGACCGAATTGGTCAGGTGATGGAACTCACGTCGATTCCCGGTGTCGGCGAGAAGACGGCGGAGTCGCTGCGCGACCTCGACGACCCGGAGCGGGCGCTACAGGAGGGGGACGTGACCGTACTCGCCCGCGCGCCGGGGATCAGCGAAGGACGGGCCGCCCGTATCGCCCGCGGTGCGATCCGCGACCGCCACGACGACCCCGGCGGCTTCACCGCGACGCCCCGAGCGCGAGAACTGCACCGCGACGCGCTGGAGTTGCTCAAAAACCGGACTGTCACCGATTACGCCGCCAAACGACTGGAGACGCTGTATCCCAGCGGCGTCGAGTCCCGCATCGAGGAGGTCCGCGAGTTCGCCCGCGAAGCGATGCGCCACGACCCGACCGAGGCCGTCATCGACGCGCTCGACGCCGTCGAACCGCTGGACAGCCCCAGTGACGTGCGCGTCCGGGACCGCTGTCTCGCCACACAGGACGCCGAGACCTACTCCGCCGCCCGCGAGGCCGTTCCGGAGATGAGCGTCGAACTCGTCGAGGACGCTCGCCAGCTTTCGGAACTCGCCCGCGGCTACTCGACGGTGATCGCACTCGACGAGGCCTTCGCCGGGACGGATCTGGAGGGCGATGTTCGCGTCGAACCCGACGCGCTCGCCGAACCGGAGTCGGTCGTTCCCGAGCGGACACTCTCCTTCTTTGCGCACAACCGCAATCAGCTGCAGGCGGCCGCCCGGGTCCACCGCGAGGCGGCTCTCGACCCGCCCTGTGACCTCGACACGCTCGACGGCGCACTCGACCGCCTCGACTCCGATGGGACTGTGCAGGGCGACGAAGAACTCGACCGGCTGAACGCCGCGCTCGGCAGTCTCGACGGCGCTGTCGAGGAGGCCGAACGACTGGCGAACGACCACCTCCGCAACGCCATCGAGGAACGGGACGTGACCATCGAGGGTGGCGACCTGCTCTCCTTAGTCGAACGCGGCGCAGGCGTCGACTCCCTGCTCCAGCGCGAACTGGCAGACGAGTACGCCGCCGCAATCAGGCAGGCCCGCGAGCAGTTCGTCGATGCACTGGACCTCGAAGACACTGTTTCCCTCGCCAACCGCGTCTTCGAGGAGGAACCCACGTTTCCGGTCGAACACGACGAACAGGCGCTGTCCCGACTCCGCGAAGAACTGACCGCGATGCGCGACCGCCGCGCGAGCCGACAGAAACGCGAGGTCGCCGACGAACTAGCTGGCTTGCAGGCCGACTGTCGCCAACTCGTCGACCGAGCGCTCGAACTGGATGTCGAACTGGCAATCGCCCGCTTCGCCGCGGAGTTCGACTGCACGATGCCCGAATTCGGGGGAAGGGGATTCGCCATCGAGGGCGGTCGCTCACCGCTGCTCGACGTGCCCTTCGCCGAGGTCGAACCGATCGAGTACCACGTCGGCGGCGTTGCGCTGCTGTCGGGAGTCAACAGCGGCGGGAAGACCTCGACGCTGGATCTCGTGGGGCTGGTCGTGACGCTGGCGCACATGGGCTTGCCCGTCCCGGCAGAGTCGGTCCGCCTCGAACGGATTGACGAACTCCACTACCACGCAAAGACGCAGGGCACGCTCGACGCCGGAGCCTTCGAGTCCACCCTCCGAGAGTTCGGCGACCTCGTGACTGGTGTCAGCGAACAGCGCTCCGTGCTGGTGCTGGTCGACGAACTCGAAAGCATCACCGAACCGGGCGCGAGCGCGAACATCATGGCCGGGATTCTCGAAGCGCTGGACGCACGCGGCGCGACGGCGGTATTCGTCTCGCATCTGGCGCGGGAGATCATCGACGCCGCCGACACCGAACTGACCGTCGACGGAATTCAGGCCGACGGCATCGAGGACGGCGAACTCAAAGTCGACCGGACGCCGGTCAAGGGCCAACTCGCCCGCTCGACGCCCGAGTTGATCGTCGAGAAACTGGCCGAGGACCGCGCTGCCGAAGACGGGTTTTACGAGGCGCTGCTTGAGAAGTTTTGATCGGGGCCGACGTAGGTGTTATCGTGTCCGCGGGTTCGGTGACATGCCCAGCCCCTGGAGGAGGAGTCCGAGCAGTAGGCCGACGCCAACGAGGAACGCGAGTCCCGGGACGCCGACAGTCCAGAGGACCAGACTCGCAACGGAGAGGGCGACGAAGGTCAGCAACCCGATGATCAGATCGAGCCGCCAGCGGAGTTCAGGATCCATAATTGACGCTTTTGGCGAGCGGAACAAAGTTGTTGTGTTGGCGGTCGGTCCGCTGCCCCAATACTGTTAAGTGTCGCCGCAAGCTCGGTGAAAGTATAATGGCAGACGACTCGGACGAGGAGATGTTGTCCTGGGATGAGTCCGTCTTCCGCAACGAGCACGTCTTCGAGATCGATTACGTCCCGGAGAGTTTCCTGCACCGGGAGAGCCAGATGGAGAGTCTGAAGTACGCGCTCAAGCCCGCAGTCCGGGGCTCGCGGCCGTTGAACGTGATGGCGCAGGGGCCACCCGGCACGGGCAAGACCACCTCGGTCCAGATCCTCTTCGACGAACTGCGCGCCCAGACCGACGTGAAGACGATCCGGGTCAACTGCCAGGTCAACTCGACCCGATACGCCATCTTCTCACAGCTATTCAAGGGCGTCTTCGAGTACGAACCGCCCTCCTCGGGTATCTCCTTCAAGAAGTTGTTCTCACAGGTCACGGACAAACTCGTCGAGGACGACGAAGTCCTCGTCGTTGCACTCGACGACGTGAACTATCTGTTCTACGAGTCCGAGGCCTCCGATACGCTGTACTCACTGTTGCGCGCCCACGAGGAGCACAGCGGCGCGAAAATCGGCGTGGTGCTCATCTCCTCGGATCTGGATCTCGACATTCTGGAGGAACTCGACGGCCGGGTTCAGAGCGTCTTCCGTCCCGAGGATGTCTACTTCCCGAAATACGGCGAAGCCGAAATCGCCGAGATCCTGAGCGAGCGGGCCAAACGGGGCTTTCACGACGACGTGATCACGACATCGGTGCTGGATCGGGTCGCCGAACTGACCGCCGAACAGGGCGGGGACCTCCGAGTAGGGATCGATTTGCTCCGGCGCGCCGGATTGAAA
Source organism: Halovenus anhuiensis (assembly GCF_037080055.1). NCBI lineage: Archaea > Methanobacteriati > Methanobacteriota > Halobacteria > Halobacteriales > Haloarculaceae > Halovenus > Halovenus anhuiensis. The sequence continues at coordinate 330,298 of NZ_JBAOJI010000002.1, read as the reverse complement.
GCCGAGATGCGGGCGAGCAGACACGTCGAACTGCAGGATGTCGAGGAAGCCTACGAGACCTCGAAGTACGTCCACCTCTCCCGACGCCTGCAGGAACTCTCCGATTCGGAGACTGCCCTCGTGCGAGTGATCGCTGATCACGACGGCAAACAGGCCGGCGACATCTACGACATCTTCAACGACGAGACCGACCTCGGTTACACTCGGTACTCGGAGATCATCAACAAACTCGACCAACTGGGCATCATCGACGCCAGCTACACCGATGTGGAGGGTCGCGGCCGCTCGCGGGAACTGACGCTCAACTACGACGCCGAGGCAGTCACCGACCGACTCTGACTCACTCGACGGTGCCGTGAAATAGCTGCTGGGACACTTCTTCGCCGAACAGTTCGGTCTGTTCGCTCTCGACCGACTCGTAGCCGTGACTCCGGTAGAACGACTGTCCGATCGCATTGTCCGAGAGAACGTGGAGTCGAATTTCGGGGCAGTCCCGGTCGGCACACCACTGCTCGAATTGCTGAAGGAGTGCGGTCCCGATTCCTTCGCCCCACTGATCGGGCGCAACGTAAATCGCGCCGAGATGGCCGATCGAATCGTCTCGGACACTCCCGCTAAGATAGCCGACCACCGACCCGTCACGCTCGGCGACGAAGTAGCCCACGGCGTCGTGTTCGATCGCTTCTCGCGTCTCGGCCTCGTCGTACCACTCGTCGAGCGCCGTCGAGATGGTCTCCTCGGCGAGAATATCGCCGTACGTCTCCTCCCATCCGGCCTCGGCAACTGACAGAATCTCCGGCGTATCGCTGGGGACGGCCTCGCGGACTGTCAGGGTTTCCATAGCAGAAAATAACCGAGAGATGACATGTAGATTGTGGTTTGTTTGCAACAGAATACACCGTATACAGAGACCGAGATCAGCCGAACAGTCGGGTGTCAGATCCGTTCAGGGACTGCCTCGATGGTGACGTACTCGGTCTCGCCGTCGCGGCTTTCGAGTTCGACTTCGCCGGTTTCGCGGAACTCGTTGCCGACGATAATCTTGTACGGCACGCCCAGCAGGTCGCTCTCGGCGAAACGCTCGCCGATGGACTGGTCGGGGTCGTCGAACAGAAGCGTCTGGTCTGCCCCGCAGTCCTCGTAGAGATAATCCGCGACCGCCGCGAGTTCGTCGTCGTACTGCAGTGGGATGATCGAGGCGGCATAGGGCGCGACGATACCGGAGCCATCCGCTGACCAGCGACAGCCCTCGTCGTCGGCGTGTTGCTCGATCAGCGAGTAGAGGAGTCGCTCGATGCCGATGCCGTAACTCGCCATCAGCACGTCCTGGCGGCTCCCGTCGGCCAGGTCGACGGTCAGCCCCATCGGCTCTGAGTACCGCGTCCCGAGTTTGAATATGTGTCCGATTTCGACGCCTTCGCCCGCGACGAGCGTCCCGCCGCAGTCGGGGCAGTCGTCACCCGCCGCCAGATCGGACCGTGGCGATTCGTTGGTCACGCCGAATCGGCAGTCGTCCTCGGGACAGTACCAGAGGTCGGCAGTCCCAGTCTCCGCGACGGCGAGGAATTCCTCCGATGCGGACCCACCCATGAGATTGTTCTCCGCGTCTGCGATCACGAAGTCGATGTCGAGATCCTCGAACACCCGGAAGTACGCCTCCCGGACGCGCTCGTACTGCTCGTCGAGCGAGTCTGCGGTCGCGTGGACGCTGTAGGCGTCTTTCATCGTAAATTCCTTCGTGCGAAGGAGTCCGCCACGGGCGTGATCGTCCCGGTGTTTTCGGCTGATCTGGTAGTAGAGGCCGGGGAGGTCTTCGTAGGAGCGGATCGTTCCCGAGAGGAGATGGACGATACCTTCCTCGTGGGATGGTGCGAGACACATGCGTTTGCCGTCGCGGTTCTCGAAGGAGAACATCTCGCCGCCGAACTCACCCCAGCGGCCGCTTTCCTCCCACATCCCGCTGTAGTTCAACTGCGGCAAGGAGACTTCCCGTGCCCCGATTGCGCGCATCTCCCGGTCGACGTGGTCGATGATACGCTGGCGGATACGCTGGCCCGTCGGGGCGAACCCGTACAGGCCGCTGCCGAACTGTCGGATCAGTCCCGCCCGCAGGGCGAGTTTCACCGTCTCCTTGTCCTGACTTCCCGGCTCGCGGCTCGTGAACAGTGTGAGGTCACTTCGGCGCATCGCGGTCACCTCGCTCCGACGGAGCTGTTTGTCCCTGCCATCGTAGTTCGAAGCTATCTATCGCCGAATAAATATCCGTGGTTCGTCTCCCGGGCGCTGTTACTCAAGCGTCTCCGCAACACGGTCGGCCCATTCGATGGCGTACGACGGGCCGTGATCTACATACGCCGTCGCGTCGAGTGCATCGAAGGGTGCGGGCAGTTCGCTGGCGTGTTTGATCCCGTTGCAGGCTAGCTCGGCAGCCTCCGGAAAGGAGAGTTCGTCGCTGGCGATGGCGCTGGGCAACTCCTCGAGGCGGCTGGCGAGTCGGTCACCAGCATCGACCCACGCCTCGAACAGCGGCCCCTCCCACTCGGCGAAGCTGTCCCGGGTCTGCAAGCCGAGATAGGCGTCATAACAGGCGACTGCGAGCTGATAGGTGCCGACGGGATCGAGCGGCCCTTCGACCGCCTCGGCGAATTTCGGATACGCTTCGCCGAAGAAGCCGAGCATGTGCTCCGGTTCGTCGAGACCGACCTCGACGAGGGCCTCGGCGATCAGAAAGTCGACGAACGAATCGGGCGAGCCGTCGAGTCGCGGTTTACAGAGGACGACTGGCGGCTCGGTCTGTCGGCTCCAGGCGACACTTCCGTCGCCGGGCATCCCGATGGTGAGTTCCGAACTGGCGTACGTCGCCAGCACGTCCGGGGCGTCCGCTGGGAGCCACTCGCCGGGGTAGCTCACCGGATCGAGGCTATCGACGACCAGCCCGAGTTCCTCGGCCTGTGCCGGTGGGATCGTCTCGAAGTCGGTCTCACAGCTCAAGACGAGCGCGTCGGGGGCGTGCTCGGCTCTGACCCTCTCGACGGCGTCGCTTACTTCCCGACTGCTGAACATCAGAGTCCGACTGCGATCGTTGCGACCATCGCCGCTGCGATCACCAGCGAGACACCGACTGTTCCGAGAACGATCTTGGTTGCTTTGCTCATGTCTGGCAGTTCCGGGAGCACAGATAAAAAGGCACAGATTTTCCTCCCGGTTCTACCGAGACCGCGACATTGAAGCCACCGCCCACCAAATCAGTGGGTCATGTCAGCCTCGGAACTCGCCGCGGCGGTCCGGGAGGCTCTCGATGTGGATGCTGAAGAGTTTCGGTCACAGGCACAGACAGAGGCCGAACAGCTCAAATCGGCAGTCACTGAAGGAACCTTCGATAACTCTCAGGCGCTGATCGGATTGGAACTGGAGCTATACGCCGTCGATTCCCGCACCGACGCGCTCCGACGGATGCCCCGCGGACTGCTGGGGTTGATCGGCTTCGAGAAGGAACTCGGTCTGCACAACGCCGAGATGCAGACGACGCCGTTGCCGCTGACGACCTACGGGCTGGACGCACAGGAAAAGGAAATCCAGGCCCACATCGCCCCGGCACTGGACAAGACTGCCGCGGAGGATATCCTGCTCGTCTCCGATGGGATGTGGACCGTCCCGCCGACGGGCGAGACGGCCACTGCCTATCTCACCGATTCGGTCGAGGAAGACGGCATCAAAATCGCCACCAACATGAGCGATGCCGTCCGGTACCACGCGATGGCCAACACCGATTACCCCTCGGGCCGTCGCCTCGACGCCCCGCACGTCTCGCTCGACGCCGAGACGGTGATGCCCGAGAGTCTGATCACCTCGATCCAGCCACACTATCAGGTTCCTCACGCGCCCGACCTCCCGGAGTATTTCAGCTACGCGCTCCGGGTCGCCGCTCCACTGCTCGCGCTCGGAATCAACTCCCCGTTTTTCCCACCAGATCTCTACGACGACGCCCCCGACGGCGAGATTGTCTCCGATGCGCACATGGAGAACCGCATTCACGTCTTCGAGTCCGTTCTCAACCCACCCGAAGATTCCCCCGAAGACCCGAAGGTCTGTTTCCCGCCGGAGTTCGAGACTGTCGAGGAGGCTATCGACGACATCGCCAACGACACCTGTATCGTTCCGATGGCTGTCCCCGAGATGGACCGCTTCGACGACGCCTTCCGGCATTTCCGGCACAAACACGGGAGCTACTGGCGGTGGATTCGGCCGGTCTTCGACGGTGGGTCACAGTCCTCGGCGAACGCTCGCATCGAGTTCCGCCCGCTTCCCGCACAGCCGACCGTTCGAGACTCGGTGGCCTTCGAGGCCGTCTTCGCCGGCCTGATGGAGAGTCTCCCGCGCCGCAAGCACCTGATCCGACAGCTCTCTTGGGAGGACGCCAAGCAGAACTTCTACGCCGCCGCAAAAGATGGCCTCCAGGCCGATCTGACGTGGATCACCGCCGACGGCGAAGAGACGACCGCTATCGACGAAATCTGCGGGGAGTGTTTCGAGTTCGCCCGCGATGGGCTCGAACTGCGTGGACTCTCCACCGACGAGGCACGGGAGTACATCCGCCCGCTCCGGGAACGACTCGACCGCCGAACTACGCCGGCACGCTGGAAACACGACCACGTCCGCGGGAGCGTCGACGCCGGCGTCCCACTCGCCGAGGCCATCTGGGGAATGCAGGCCGAATACATCGAAAACCAGCAGGATACGCTGGTCGAGGGCTCGTTTGCCGACTGGATATAAGTAGCCGTTGTCCGCTTCGGGCGGGCTTTGCCCACGAAGAATCAGCGGTGAGACCTGCCAGCGCTACACGCCCAGCCAGTCGTTGTCACTGATCTCGTAGCCCTCCGCGCGGCAGAATTTCGCGGCCTGCCGGCGAACGTCACGGGACCCCGGCAGTTTCTCTTTCCCTTCGATTTGCTCGACGATCCACTCGGTGATCATCGTCACCGTCTCGTCGTCGTCGTCAGCGTCGATTGCGGCGAGCGCCCGCAGGGTCTTCTGGTAGGCATCCCACTGCGAGCGGCCGAATTCGATCCCACGAACCCCCTCACTCACCTCGGTAATCCTCTTCATCGCGCTGGCGACGGTCGGCCGCTGGACCTGTGCCGTCACTGCCCCCGGCGTCTCGTAGCGGTCGTTGTCCGTCTCCGGAATTAGATCCGCTGCGACGTACTCGTCGTACACCAGAACGCCGCCGACTTCGGCGACTAGTTCGGCCCCCGTCGCCGGAAACTCTACGTCTTCGAGTTCCTCTTTGAGTTCGCCGAGATCGGACTCAGGAACCGGCGGTTCGGTCTCGTCCATCCGCTCCAGTTGCGCGATCATCTCGCGTTTCTGCTGGCGTTTCGCCTCGTCGTGTGCTTGCTTGTCCCGTCCGCTCTTGTTATCTGCCATTCGTCCCGCTAATCGGTCTGTTCAGATAAAGTTGTGGTCAAATTACAGATTTGACAGACGGACCGCCACCGTTCGAACAAAACGTAGGTGAAAGAGTCCTCACCCTCAGCCTTCGACTTCGGGTGAGTGAGTGTCCCTCGAATTACTCAGAAAGCCACGCCAACAGCCCATTCCTCTACCACCTTTTTATTCTCGGGTGGCTCGCTTCGCTCGCTACCACTCGAATGAAAACGTGGGCGAAAAAGATCTGAACGCTCGCTTCACTCGCGTTCAGGAACTTTCCGATTGACTACTCAGAAAGCCACGCCAACAGCCCATTTTGAGCGTGGAGACGGTTTTCGGCTTGATCCCACACAATAGCGTTGTCACTTTCGAGCAGGTCGTCGGTAATCTCCTCGCCGCGGTGGGCGGGCAGACAGTGCAACACCGGGCGGTCGCCGACGCGGTCGGTCGTGAGTTGGAAGCCGTCGAAATCCGCGAGTTTCTCCTCGCGTTTGTCCTCCTGGCCCATGCTGACCCAGACATCGGTGTAGACGATGTCCGCGTCAGCGATGGCCGCGTCGGGGTCGTGCGTCTCCTCAGGTGCGTTGCCGAGTTCGGCCGCGCGGTCGCGCACGTCTTCGGAGATACCGTAGCCCTCCGGCGTCGCGACGGTCAGATCGAGATCCGTCATCGCCGATCCGACCACGAACGACTGACAAACGTTGTTGCCGTCGCCGACCCACGCCACGTCTACGTCGAACCCACCGAACCGCTCGCGGATCGTCAACAGATCCGCAAGCGTCTGGCAGGGGTGAGCGTCGTCGGTCAGCCCGTTGATAACGGGGACGGTCGCGTACTCGGCGAGTTCGACCACGTCGGAGTGATCGAACACCCGTGCCATGATGAAATCGGCGTACCGCGAGATTGCTCGTGCGGTGTCCTTGATCGGTTCGCCGTGGCCCAGATGGATGTCGTCGGGGCCAAGGAAGATGGCGTGGCCGCCGAGTTGGGTCATCCCCGTCTCGAAGGAAACCCGCGTTCGCGTCGAGGGTTTCTCGAAGATCATCGCCAGTGTCTGGTCCGCGAGCGGCCGCTGTCCGGCACTGGATCGCTGTGCCGACTTGAGTTCGGCCGACAGCGACAGCACCTCCTCTACCTCTGTGGCGGTCAAGTCGTCCACGTCGACGATATCTCTGGTCATGATTCGTCCTGTAAGCGTTCGGTGACGGTTTCGAGCACTGCCACCGCTTTGTCGTACTCGTTCATCGAGAGGTGTTCGTTCGGCGAGTGATCCAGATCAGAGTCGCCCGGCCCATAGGAAACGGTCTCCACGTCCCACGCGTGAGCGAAGACGTTCTGGTCGCTGGTCCCGGTCTTGCGGAGCATCCGCGGATCGCCATCTTCCTGCCGGATCGCCGCCCGGAACGCCCGCGCGACGGAGGTCCGGGGACTCTCCATCACTGGCTCGACCTTGTCGTGCCAGTTGACCGTCCCCGTGTCGAGGTGACCGTCGGCAATCTCTCGCACCTCGTCGGTGGTGTAGGCAGGCGGCACCCGCAGTTGCACGTCGACGGTCGCCTCGACTGAGAGACCGTCGTCGGAGACGCCACCCTCGAACTCGATTGGTTTGCAGGTCACGCGCTCGAAGACCTGCACCCATTCGTCGTGCTCGAACTCCTCGTCGACACGATTCCACCATTCAATTGCGTCCTGAATCGCGTTGTTCTCCGGCCGCGAGGAGTGACCTGATTCGGAGGTCGCAACGTAGGTCCCGCCCAGCAGTCCGCGGTAGCCCAGCGTGATTCCGTTCCAACCGGACGGTTCGCCGTTGATGACATAGTCCGGTTCGGACTCGCGGTCCTCTATGACGTAGCGACTGCCGCGGGAGTCGACTTCCTCGCCGACGACGCCGATGAAACTCGCGCCGGTGTGGACGGCGGCGACGGCCATCGAGGCCAGCGGCCCCTTTGCATCGACGCTGCCTCTGCCCCAGAGAACCTCGTCGTCGTCTTCCTCCTCGATGTGGACCGGGATGTCCCCCGGCACCGTGTCGATGTGTGAGGTCAGAAGGACGGTGTCGTCCGCTGGCGCTCGCACGTTGCCGACATCGTCGATCCAGACCTCGCGGTCGTGCCGTTCGAAAAAGCGGGCGAGTTGCTGCGCACAGGGGCGTTCGTTGCCCGTGACCGAGGGAATTCTCACCAACTTGGTCAGCAGTTCCCGGGCCTCGGTCTGCTGGACGACGCTCACGACGGCTCACCCCTCATCCGATCACCTCGCCGAGTGCCTCGACGGCCTCGTCGGCTTCCGCTTCGGTGATTGTCAGCGGCGGCAGCAGTCGAACGACCGTCCGACCCGCGGGCAGCGCGAGCAACTGCTGGTCGATAGCGAGGTCACGCAGGATACGGTTGGCTCCGCGTTTGACCTCGATTCCGATCATCAGCCCCTCGCCGCGGATATCGCGCACGTCGTCGCCGAGTTCGGCCCGCAGTTCTTCGCGGAGGTACTCGCCGATTTCGGCGGCGTGGCTGGGAACCGCTTCGTCGACGATAGTCGAGACGGTGGCGTGGGCCGCCGCCGAGATGACTGGGCCGCCGCTGAACGTCGAGGCGTGCGAGCCGTAATCCTCGGCGATCCAGTCCCGACACAGCGTCGCACCGACGGGCAGGCCGTTGCCCAGTCCCTTCGCACTGGTGATCATATCCGGCACCACGTCGGCCCACTCGGAGGCCCACAGGGTCCCGGTTCGACCCATTCCGGTCTGGACCTCGTCGAAGATCAGCGCCGCACCGCTGGTGGCTGTCTCGACGCGAGTCCGCTGGAGGAACTCCTTCCGAGCGGGGTTGATTCCGCCCTCGCCCTGAACCGGTTCGACAATAACTGCGGCCGTGTCGTCGTCGATAGCGTCGGCCATCGCCTCGGCGTCGTCGTAGGGGACGAACTCTACGTCGCCCATCAGCGGTTCGTAGGGTTTCTTGTACTTGTCTTTCCAGGTCGTCGCCAGCGCGCCCATCGTCCGGCCGTGGAACCCGCGTTTGGTGGCGATAATCTTCGAGTTCCCGGTCGCCGAGCGGGCGAATTTCAGTGCTGCTTCGTTGGCCTCAGTCCCGGAGTTACAGAGCCAGACCTTGTCGACGGTCTTCGGAGCCGTCTCGGCGAGTAGTTCGTACAGTTTCGTCCGGATCTCGACGGGGTAAGAGGCCTGGACGTAGGTCAGCCGGTCGAGCTGGTCTCGGACGGCCTCCTGAACCGCCTCGTGGCCGTGGCCAAGTGGCACGCAAGCGTAGCTCGCGCCCATATCCAGATACTCGGTGCCGTTGCTGTCGGTGACGTAGGCGCCGTCACCCTCGACAAGTTCGATCGGTTTCTCCGAAAAGATGAATCCACTCATGATTGCTCCTCCGTCTCGACTGCGCCCGCGGTGACGTGTGTTCCCGCACCGTCGAGCGCGCTCGTAATCGGCTGGGCCGCGTTCGCGTCGGCGACAATTGCCGCACTCGCGCCCCCGTCGAGGGCTTCCTCGATGGCCATCACTTTCCGGCCCATGAATCCCTCCGCGGCCGCCTCCAAGTCGTCGAACTCTGTAGGCGTCTCGACAGACTCGATCAACGTCGACTCGTCGTCCGGATCTTCGAGGATACCCGGCACGTCTGTCAGCAGGACGAGGCGCGCACCGAGTTCGCCGGCGAGTGTCGCCGCGGTCCGATCGGCGTCTGTATTGACCGCAGTGATGATCGAGTTCCCGTCCTCGTCTTCGTCAGCGCCGGCCATTGGCGGACTCACGACGGGCGTGTGTCCGGCATCGAGCAGCGTCTCCAGCAGGTCGGTGTTGACCTCCTTGATCGTCCCGGAGTGATCGCCGCGGCGGATCTTCCGTTTGCCGTCTTCCATGACTCGCACCGCGGATTTGCGCGGGCCGTGCAGCAACTTCCCATCGACACCGGAGAGGCCGACGGCATCGACGCCCTCGCCCTGCAGCGAGGCGACCATCTCGGTGTTCAGCAGTCCGGGCAGCACCATCTCGAAGACCTCCATCGTCTCCTCGTCGGTGAACCGGCCGACCACGCCCGAAGGAGTTTCGACGTACTCCGGCTCGATACCCAGTCGTTCGAGCGTGTCGTCGACGGCTGTCGATCCGCCGTGGGTGACGACGACGTCTTCGGCTTCTGCGAGGGTCGCGATGTCCGCCAGCGCGCCCGCCGGGTCGACCGCACGAGCGCCACCGATTTTCACTACTACCGTCACGCGAACCACCTCGTCATGGCGCACCAACCGGATGGAATCCGGTGAGTTCGAGTCCGGTCGTCTCGTCGAGGCCCAAGGCGATGTTGGCCGCGTGGACCGCCTGTCCGGCCGAGCCTTTCATCATGTTGTCAATGGCCGAGAAGGCGACGATGCGCTTGTTCGAGGCATCGAGTTCGAAGCCGACCTCCGCGCGGTTCGAGCCCGCGACGGATTTCGGTTCGGGATAGCGGTAGACGCCGCCACCGCCGGCGACGACATCGACGAACGGCTCGTCGGCGTACTGGCCCCGATACGCTTTCCAGAGGTCGCTTTTCGAGACTGGCTCGCCGGGGAACAGATGGCAAGTCGCAGCGGCGCCGCGGATCATGTCGACCGCGTGTACCGTGAAGGACACGTCCAGCCCGAGGAACTCCTCGATTTCGGCCTCGTGGCGGTGGCCCGTCGGCGCGTACGGACGCACGACGCCCGAGCGCTCGGGATGGGAGGACGCTTCGCCACCGCCGGCACCACCCTCACTCGATCCGACCTTCACGTCGATGACGACCTGGTCGTCGCCGGTGAGGATGCCCTCCTCGACCAGCGGGAGCAGGCCGACAATTGTCGCCGTCGCGTTACAGCCACCGGCGGCGATCAGATCCGCGCCGGACAACTGCTCGCGGTTGAGTTCGGGTAGTGCGTAGGTCGACTCTTCGAGCAGTTCCGGCCGTTCGTGGCCGTCGTACCACTCGTCGTACTGCGATTCCGAGGAGAGCCGGAAGTCCGCCGACAGGTCCACGACCGTATCGGCCGCGTCCTGGAAACGGTCGATAGACTCCATCGAGACGCCGTGTGGCGTCGCCGCGAAGAGCACGTCGACCGACTCCAGATCCTCGGGATTGGAAAAGCGGAGGTCCAGATTCCGGAGATTCGGGTGTGAATGGCCGACGGTCTTGTTCGTCTTCGAGCGGCTCGTGGCCTGCACCACCTCGAATTCGGGGTGGCCGGCGAGCAGGCGGAGCAGTTCTCCACCAGTAAAGCCGCTGCCGCCGACGACGCTCGCGGTGTAGCTCATGCGTCCACCTCCACCACGTCGGATTCCAGCCAGTCGACGACCGCCGCCGGCACGTCCACGTCGGCGGCCTCGTTCAGGGCCTTGAATTCGACGTTGTGGTTGACTTCGTGGACGGTGTAACCGTCACCGGTTTCCATCAGATCGACGCCAAGCAGACCGCCGCCGACGGCCGCGCTGGCCTCGGCGACGAGTTCGCGGGCCTCGTCATCCAACTCGAACTCCTCGGTTTCGGCCCCTTTGGCGGCGTTGGTCAGCCAGTGGTCGGACTTGCGGACCATCGCGCCGACCGGTTCGCCGTCGAGGGCAACGACGCGGATGTCCTGGCCGGGCTTGTCGACGAACTCCTGAATGTAGAAGACCTTGTGTTCGTAGTGGCCCAGCGTCTCCTTGTGCTCGAAGATGGCCTCTGCCGCTGATTCGGAGTCGATTTTCGCCATCAGTCGACCCCACGAGCCGATGACCGGCTTGAGCACGCAGGGATAGCCGAACTTCTCGACGATATCCATCGCCGATTCCTTGGTGAAGGCCACGTCCGTCGCGGGCGTCGGCACACCAGCCTGTTCGAGCGCGAGGCTGTTTTTGACTTTGTTCGCACAGACAGCGGCCGTCTCGGCGCTGTTAACGATCGGAATGCCGTAGGCCTCGGCGAACCGCGTGGTGTAGAGACTCCGACTCGTCGCCAGACAGCGGTCGACGAGCACGTCCACGTCGGCGAAGGCCTCCGGCGGTTCCGAGAGGCTGAAGGTCTGTTTGCGAACGTCGATCTTTGCGATCTCGTGGCCACGGTCCCGTAGCTCCGAGAGCAAGAGTTTCTCGTCGCGACGGATCCGTGAGTAACAGATTCCGACTTTCATGACTTTCTCCGTGCCGTTTGGCGGCCGAGGTGACCGCCAGTGCTGGTCACGTCACTCACCCCAGTCTTCTTCCAGTTCCGGCGCTTCCTCGAGTTCGACCGGATCGACCGCGATTACTTCCAGTTCCGCGCCCGTCACTGGGCTGTCGATGATCTCGCCGATCTCGACGTCTGCCGGTACATCGATTTCCTCTCCTGTGATCGGATCCTCTGCGGTCACTGTGTCGTCTGTCATCGTACTCGCGTATAACGAACGAGATTACTTAAACCCGTCGAATATATCATATTAGAATTACTTGTATAGGCGGCCCTAACGGTCTTAGAACGATATTTTGCCCCAATTCCGCAACACTATATCAGATTTTAGGTAATTCGGCCCAGAGGGGCCGGGGCGGCTCAGACATACGTGTCCACCTCCGAGTCGAGTGTACTCTCCGCCGCCGCCAGCGAGTCCCGGCGGTCGGCCAAAGCCGACTGATCCTCGTCGAGGTTGTCGCGGGCGCGGTCGAGGTGAGCACACAGTGTCTCCGGCGCGGGGCCACCGCGGGAGTCACGCATCCGCACGCTCTCGACGGGATCGAGTGCGGCCTCGATTGCTTCTCGGTCCGCCACGTCGTCCAGCGACTGGCCGAGTTCGGCTTCGACCGCATCTTCGATGGCATCGATGCCCGGATCGGCGGTTTCGCCGGCACGAGCGACGACTTCGTGGGCAGTACGGAACGGGAGTCCGGCTTGGGCCAGTCGGTCGGCGACGCCAGTGGCAGTCGAGAATCCGTCACCCGCCGCCTCGGCGAGTTCCTCCTCGGGCCACTCTGCGGTGACGACGGCCCCGACGGCAACTTCTGTCGAGGCGGTCACCGAGTCGATGGCGTCCCACGCGTGGGAACCGGCACGCTGCAGGTCGCGGTTGTAGGCGCGGGGCAGTCCCTTCAGCGTCGTCAGTAGACCATTCAGCCCCGCCGTCGTGTCACCGGTCCGACCACGAACGAGTTCCAGCGTGTCTGGGTTCTTTTTCTGGGGCATGATGCTCGATGTCGAGGCGTACTCGTCGGCTATCTCGACATGGCCGCGGTTGGCGAAGGTGACCATGTCCTCTGCGAGTCCGGACAGCGTCGTCGCAAGTCCGGTCACCGCCGCGGTCGTCTCGACGAGGAAATCCCGCGCCGACGCGCCATCCATCGCGTTCTCGACGAGTCCGTTGAATCCCAGCAGGTCGGCGGTGCGCTCGCGGTCGATGTCGAACGGCGTTCCCGCGAACGCGGCCCCGCCGAGCGGCGACTGGTTAATTCGTTCGTAGGTATCGAGTAGTCGAGCGGTATCTCGGGCCAGCGCACTCTCGTAGGAACACAGCCAGTGGCCGACGGTCGTCGGCTGGGCTGGCTGGAGGTGCGTGTAGCCCGGCATCACCGTCTCGTCGTGAGCGGCGGCCACTTCGAGCATTTGCTCACGAGCCTCGACCACCGTCTCGATCAGATCGAGGGCATCCTCGCGCAGGCGGCAGCGGATGCAGGTCGCCACCTCGTCGTTGCGGGAGCGGGCGGTGTGCATCCGACCACCTTCCGGCCCGACGCGGTCGATGACAGCCGTCTCGATGGCCTCGTGAACATCTTCGCCGTCGGGCAGACTACTGTGGCCTGCGTCCTCGATTTCGTCGAGTGCGCGCAAGATTTCGCCGGCAGTCTCGTCGCCGACGATTCCCTGCTCTGCGAGCATCACGACGTGAGCGCGGTCGACCGCAAGATCGGCCGCGAAGATCCGCTCGTCGGCCGACAGCGAGGAGAGAAACTCTCGGGCCGGTCCACCGCTGAATCGCTCTCGGCGGACGACGCCCTCGTCGCCGGATTCGCCCGCGCCGTCGTGGCCCTCGGAGTCTGTCATCTGTTTACTCGTCCTTTTTGCGTGCGCGCTCCATCGCACGGTTCGCGAGGCGGGACTGGAAGCCGTGGTACTTCGCGACGCCGGTGGCGTCTTCCTGGGTGATGCCGCCGGTCACATCCTCCTCGTTGAACGAGGCGGCGCTCTCGCTGTACACCGCGTACTCGCTCTCGCGGGCGACCGGTCGGCAATGTCCACCCTCCAGTTTCACGGTCACCGTGCCGGTGACGCGCTCCTGTGTTGTGTCGATAAATCCTTCGAGGGCACCGACGAGCGGGGCGTCGACGAGTCCCTGATAGCCCTTCTGTGACCACTGCTGGTCGATCTGCTGTTTGAACTGGCGCTCCTCCTGGGTGAGAACGAGTTGTTCGAGCGCCTCGTGGGCAGTGAGTAGTACGGTGGCCGCTGGGTGCTCGTAGTTCTCGCGAACTTTGAGTCCGAGCATCCGGTCTTCCATCATGTCCGTACGGCCGACGCCGTGGGATCCAGCCTGTTCGTTGAGCGTCTCGATGAGTTCGACTGGGTCGATTGCCTCGCCGTCGAGTGCAACGGGTTCACCGTCCTCGAACTCCAGTTCGACGAGTTCGGCGTCTTTGCCGCTCGGATTCTGCGTCCAGTCGTAGATGTCGTCTTCTGGAATCGTCGCCGGGTCTTCGAGTTCCGAGCCCTCGACCGAGCGACTCCAGAGGTTCGTGTCGATGCTGTATCGGCCTTCGGAGCCGCCTTCGACGGGCAGACCGCGCTCTTCGGCGTACTCGTTTTCCCACTCGCGGGTCAGACCGAGTTCGCGGACCGGCGCGATGACCTCCATGTCGGAGTCACGCCAGACGGCCTCGAACCGGAGCTGATCGTTCCCCTTGCCGGTACAGCCGTGGGCAAGTGCGGTGCAGTCGTTCTCTTGAGCAACTTCCAGAATCGCCTCGGCGATAACCGGTCGGGCCAGCGCAGTGCCGAGCGGGTAGCCCTGATAGGTGGCGTTGGCCTTGACCGAGCGCATACAGAGGTCGGCGAACTCCTCTTTGGCGTCGACGACGTAGTGTTCGAGGTCGAGTGCCGCGGCGGTCTCCTCGGCCTCGTCGAACTCCTTTGCAGGCTGGCCGACATCGACGGTAACGCCGACGACTTCGTCGTAGCCGTATTCTTCTTCGAGCAGCGGTACACAGACTGTGGTGTCGAGCCCGCCGGAGAAGGCGAGCGCGACGCGTTCGGATCCTTGTTCTGACATGGTGGTTGTGTCGGGTGCGAGATATCCGCCCCGCCCGACAGTGGGCGGTTGTTGGAAGGCGATTCAGCCGGAGATGAAGTGTGATTATGCGGGCCTAACGGCCCGGCCGTCGTCGCCGAAGAATGAGAGGCTGTACGGACCCACGGCTTTCGACCGACGGTCGATCCGTGCTGTGGGTCCGCGTCATGTAGGTGTGTCTCTTGGAGGAACGTACTAATATCTTCCGAGAACGGGCAGGATAGACAGATGTTGACACGGCTCTCGACGGGGCCGACCGCTCCGGCGTTCCGCCTGTCGTAGATCCCGGTAATCTCGGTGGGTAGCACAACTATCAGGCACCTAGCAGCCAATATGTATCCGATGTCTGACTCAGAGCACGTACACGAACACGTGGACGAATCGGTCACCGAGCGGGAACACTGGGCACGCCGCCGGCGCGAGGGGATCCCGACCAACGAGAACCTGCTCGTCGTCGCCTGCATGGACGAGCGCATCCCGGTCGAGGAGGCACTCGGTCTGGAACTCGGCGATGCACAGATTTTCCGCAACGCAGGGGGGAAAGTCACCGACGACGTGATCCGCTCGGCGGCGCTGACGACGAACTTCTTCGACACCGAGGAGATCATCGTCATCAACCACACCGACTGCGGGATGATGAGCGCACCCGATAATGCAGTCCGTGACGGTCTCGAAGAGCAGGCTGGGGGACTAGAGGATACCGATCTGGACCCGTCACTGCCCGAACTAAACATCGGCGACGCGGACGTGATGGAGTGGGTCAAGATGACCGACGACATCGACGAAGCCTGCGCCGCACAGGTCGAGCATCTCCGCCAGTCCGACCTGATTCCGGACTCTGTGGCGATCACCGGATACGTCTACGAGGTCGAGTCGGGCGAACTGCGCCGCCCTGGCGAGCGCGTCGCTGAGGAAATCAGCGAACGACAGCACTGACGCCGGCAGTTTCACCGGAGGTTTCTGATGGTATCGAGGAGGCGGCCCGGCAGCGTCGCACCCTTGACCGTGACGCCGACGATGAGCATCAGCGCGTACAGCCCGAGTGTCGAAAGCCAGATAATCAGCATGGCGAGCACCGCGAAGCCGCTGCTCAGGAAGTAGAACGCGCCGAGTGTCATGACGGTGCCGTACAGCAAGACGAGGTAGGGACCCCAGCCGGTGGCGTGGCCGCGTCGTGCGCGCTTGCGGACGTACTGTTTCAGATCCGCTTCGAGTTCGTCGCGGTGGACAGTGCGGGTTTCGAGGCGGTCTTCCATCTCGTCGAGTTCGCGGCGGAGTTCGTCGATATCCTCTTGCGTGACGCGTGCGCTCACGTCCGGGTCCTGACGGCCGGTCGGGCCGTCGTCCGAGTCGTCACCGCCGTCGGGACCACTTGCTGGCCCGTCGCCGCCGGGGTCGTCTTCGGGAGGATCGCCAGCCGGCGGTGTGGCTGTTCGCTCCGTTTCCCTGTCGGTGTCAGCGTCGTCACGAGGGGTGTCCCCGTCAGTCGGGCCGTCAGCCTCAGTCATACTCCGTTGCATGTTCTCTCGTAGCGCCCCCTGTTGTAGTTGCCGGTCTTCGTCGTGATCTGACCGGACGACGTTGACGGCCGCGCCGAGCAGGATGATCAGCCCGCCGAAGTAAAACCAGATGAGCAAAAGCAGCACACCGCCGAGGACGCCGTACAACTGCAACGAGCCAGCATTGGCAGCGTAGAGACCGAATCCGGCTCCGAGCAGCGTCCAGCCGAGACTCGCGACGACGGCCCCCGGCAGTGCCTCTCGGACCGCGATATCCTGCCCAGGAAAGATGTAGTACATCGGGAAGAAGACAGCCGTCAGGACGACAAGCAGTCCGAGCGTCCCGGTCATCCCCGCGAAGGGGAGATCGATGAGCGAGAGGATAGCGCTCAGCGCGACCGTTCCGGCGATTGCGAGGACGATACCGAGTAACACCAGCAGCGCGTCCCTGACCTGGGAGAGGAGTCCCTTCGGCATCTTCGCGCCGTAGATCCGCGAGAAGGCGATGTCGAGCCCGCGGAAGACCCGCAACGCGCCCCATAGGAGAACCGCAAGCCCGGCGACAGTGACGCCGCCGCGTCCCTCGCCGCCGACCAGCGTCTCCTCGATGAGACCCGCCGTCGACGGCGTGAGAAACTCGTCGAGGGATTCGAGCAGTTCCGTTGCGATTGTCTCGCCAGCCAGTGTGCTGGCGACAGTCACACCGACGATGAGCAGGGGAACGATCGAGAGAAAGGCGTAGTAGGCGATTGCGGCGGCGAGAAACGTAAGCTGACGGGTCTGTACAACGTCGACCAGCGAGCGAAAATCCGCAGTGACGCGTTTGGTGTTCACAATATGGCCTGTGTCCGAGAGAAGTATATAGCCTGTCCTACAGTTGGAGAGCCGCTGCTGCGGGGACGTAGCTCGCTCCGACAGCGATTAGGGCCCGGCCACCGACTGGCTCTATATGGACGCCTGGCGTCACCGATCGCAGCGCGTGACTTACATCTTGCTCGCGGCGAGTTTCCTGCTCATCGGCCCCGGTCTCGTCGGTCTCGGCGCGACGATTCCGCTCGTCGCTGGTCTCGCCGTGCTCGCTGGTGGACTCTGGACAGTCCGCGACCGCCTCCGCACCCTCCCGTCGGTCGTCGGCTACGACCTCGGCTGGTACGCCCGAGATAGCTGGCTCGCCGCGGCCGGAACCACCCCCGTCGTGCTCGTCAGTCTCGGCGGCCCCGCAGCGGAACTGCAGGCACTCGGCGGGATTGTCGGGCTGGTCGGCATGGTAAATTACTTCCTGCGACCGCTGTACCTGCTCGTCGCCGACCTGCTGGTGAGACTGATCCGGTCCTGATCGACCTGCCTGCCATCATTTGTCACGGCCCGAAAGTATTTGTGATACTGTACCATGCCACCGTATGAAGCATGAGTGAGCAAACCGATTCAGTTGCGGGGGCATCGGCGACCGAGACCACGGAGTCCGCGGACGGAACCCTCGACGCGACCGGAGCCTACGAGACGGCGGAGGGCGTGGTGTTGTACGACACCGAGCAGCCGCTGGCGTGGCTCCAGTCTGACGGTGCGGTCGAACTCGCGGAGATGCGATAATCCGAACGGATTTTGCGCTCGACTCACTAGGGGCCGCCGTGAGCGATTCGTTTGACGGTGACCCGGACGATGTCTTCGAGCCCGACGAGCCGGAGACGGAGTACGGTGAGCAGCAGTTCGATCAGACGAACCCCGCTGCTCGGTACGAAGAGGGCACGTTCGACACGTCGCAGTCGGTCCCCGAAGCACCCGAGCCCGATGATCTGACAGATGTCGATTACAGCGATGTCGATCCGGAACTGCGCCAACTGTTCTGGAAACTCGTCCTCGTCGTCAAGTTCGCGCTGATCAGTCTCACCCTCGGCGCGCTCTTTCTCACCCTCGGCAACGATCAATCGCTGGGCGTGCAGTTTCTCGCCTTCGGTGCTGTGCTCATCTCCTACGGTGCCTACCAGTACCGCAAGAGCAAGGCTCGCATCGACTCCGAGGAGTTCGATTCTGTCCAGTCCGAAGAGGATGCGACGGAGTACCCGACAGGTGACGACTCGTGAGCCGCCGCCCCGTCGAAGACGACTCCGGGACGCGGTATCTGCTGCTCAAACAATCCAGCGAGTCGAGTCTCGTCCGCAACATCGAAACCGGTGAGCGTGAGCACATCCCGAACGACGAACTCGATGGACTCGAAGACACGTCGACCCTCGATGCAATTCTCACGCCCGTTCCCGAGGCGGTCCGGACCCTTCTGAGCGCCGTCCACGACGACCGTGCGCTGGCGGTGCTACTCGAACTGGACTCAGAGGGTCCGATGGGCGTCCGGCAGTTGCTTTCGGCGTACGATTTCTGTGAGAGTGATCTCCACGGCCTGCTCGCCGAACTGCAAGCCGCCGGTCTGATCGAAGAGACGACTGTCGCCGGCGAGCGCGGCTACGCCGCGACCGACAGCGCAACTGAGGCGCTCGCTATGCTCACGGACTGACCCTCAGGTTTTCAGCCCGCTGCCGGTCAGTGCAACGACCACGTCCTCGTCGTCGCTGATGGCGCCCCGCTCGCGGAGGTCGTCCATCGCCGCCGGCGCGACCGCACAGGTCGGTTCGGTGTACAGGCCCCGTCTGTGCAGGCGGTCGTACTCCGCCTCTGTCGTCTCTGCATCGATTACCAGCGCGTCACCGCGGCTGTCCTCGATAGCCTCGTGGATCGCTCGCTGTTGTGCCGGCGCAGTGATCTGGATGCCGTCGGCGAGGTCGTTCGACCCCGCCGCGGCCGCCTCGCCATGGCGCTCTGCGACGATGGGCGCGACGCCGGCGGCCTGCACGCCGTACAGCCGCGGTATCTCGTCGATCCAACCCGCGTCGACCAGCCGCCGGAATCCCCGGTAGGCCCCGAGAAAGAGCGTCCCGTGACCCAGCGGTGTGACGACAGCATCCGGCGCAGTCCAGTCCCGCTGCGCGGCGATTTCGTAGGCCATCGTCGCGGTGCCCTCGAAGAAGGCCGGGTTCCACGCGTGGCTGGCGTACCACGCCGAGGTCTCGTCGCCCTCGACGGCATCGATGCAGGCCTCGGTGACGGCGGCCCGGTCGCCCTCGATTTTTCGGACCGTCGCGCCGGTGCGCTCGATTGCGCGGAGTTTTCCGGGCTTGGCATCCGCAGGGACGAAAATCTCGGCGTCGAGGCCGGCGCGGGCGGCGTAGGTGGCGATGGCTGCGCCCGCGTTGCCCGAGGAGTCCTCGACGACGCGGTCGACGCCGAGTTCGAGCGCGTGGGAAATCGTCGCCGTCGCGCCGCGGTCTTTGAAACTCCCCGTCGGAAAGAGCCATTCGAGTTTGTACGCGACATCGCGGTCGAGGCCGTCG
The DNA here is from genome assembly GCF_037080055.1 of Halovenus anhuiensis. Taxonomy (NCBI): domain Archaea; kingdom Methanobacteriati; phylum Methanobacteriota; class Halobacteria; order Halobacteriales; family Haloarculaceae; genus Halovenus; species Halovenus anhuiensis. The sequence goes on along the minus strand of NZ_JBAOJI010000002.1, from coordinate 310,743 downwards.
ATCAGCGGCGTCCACCCCTCACCGAGCGTAACCTGTCGATCGACAGCGAGCAACTCCTCGAAGGCCCAGAGTCCGCGGTCCCGGTCCAGTGCTGGCGGAGAATCACCGTCGGGAGTCGGTTCGTCGGCGAATTCCAGCGGTTCACCGCAGTCACACCGCCACCGGTCCACCGCCGGTTCGTAGCGCTGGCCGCAGACCGAGCAGACGTAGCTATGGCCCGCCATGTTACCACGCCGAATCGAGGACGCCGCGGAGTTCGTCGACGGTCGGGTCGAGATCCGGCGGACAGTTGCCCATCAGCGAATCGTTCATCGTCGTCTCGGCGACGGCGTCGAGATCCTCGCGCGCCAGATCCTCAACGTCCCGGAGTTGTGCCGGGAGTCCGAGTGCGTCCCGCACACTCTCGACCTCTTCGATGATGGCCGCCGCGACTTCCTCGCGGCTGTATTCGTCGGTGTCGATATCGAACGCGCGAGCGAGCAGTTCCCGGCGGCCGTCGGCGTGCTCGAAGAGGTAATCGAGTGCCGCGGGCGCAACCATCGCGTGTGCTGCGCCCTGCTGCACGTCGCTGTGGGCCGTTAGGCCGTGGCCGAAGGCGTGGATCAGCGAGAGGGTCGTCCCACTGGGCTGTGAGATGCCGTACTGGACGAGCACGATCCCCTCCAGAATATCCGAACTCGCCCACGACTCGCGTTCGTCCGACAGCGTCGGCAAGGCATCCCACAAAAGCGAGAGTCCGCGAACAGCCGCGGCGTCTGTCACTGGCGTCGCGTTGGCAGCATAGAGAGACTCGATTCCCTTGTCGAAGCCGTTCATCGCCGATGCCTGGAGAATCTCTCGGGGTGTCGTCTCCAGCAGCGCGGGATCGTAACAGAGCACGTCGGGCATGAGTCGTGGGTCCATGATCCCGCCGCCGACTGGCTTCTCGACCAGTCCCGAAGACGGACTCGCCGTGATGCCGCCGAGAATCGAGAGATCGGCTCCCGCGAGCGTCGTCGGAATCGCGACGACCGGAAGCGGGTCGTCGTCGGGGACTGGGAGGAGTCCGCCAGCCGCGAACTGCTCGGCGATCGTGTCTTCGTCCGCTTCCGCCGGAGCGACGGCACTGATCCCCTTGGCCACGTCGAGGCTGCTCCCGCCGCCGACTGCGACGAGCGCGTCGACGTCGAGTTCGTCGACTCGTCGTGCGCCGTCGAAGACCGTGTCGAGTCGTTTCTTCGGGGTTGTTTCGTCGAAGACGCCAGCCAGTCGATCACCGAGGCCGTCTGTGATCGGATCCATGACGGCATCTGTCGAGCCGACAGTCTGGCCGCAGACGACCATCGCTCGCTCGCAGTCGAGGCCGGCAAGTTCGTCGCTCAGCGATGCCACGCAGTTGCGCCCCTGTCTGATGATCCCGGGGTTGTACTCGAATCGGTACGCAGTGTCCATGCCCGTATCTGGAGCGGCCGAGAAATAATACTGGTGTCGCTTGGCTCGCTAATGCCCGCGAGGGCAGCACGAGACACCGGATCCGTCGTTGGAATCGCCGCCGAGGTTTTTACCGGTGAGCCCCAACCTCAGCTATGGTCGTCTCGCTCGAAATGGGTTGGCGTCAGTTGCTTTTCGAGAACTATCCGGTCGATCCGGAAACCGTGCAGGCCCACCTCCCCACAGGGCTCGATGTCGATACCTTCGAAGGATCGGCGTATCTCTCCGTCGTGCCCTTCACCAACATCAACGTTCGGCCGAAAGGGTTGCCGGAGTGGGCCGGCGTCCCGCTGCCGGAACTCAACCTCCGGACGTACGTGACCCACGACGGCGTGCCGGGTGTGTACTTTTTCAGTCTCGACGCGGAGGGACTGTCCGGGGTCGTCGGAGCGCGTGTGACCCAGTCGTTACCGTATTACTACGCTCGAATTGCGATGGAAACGAGTGACGACGGAATATACTTCCGAAGCACGCGCCGCCATCCGGGCGCTCGGCCAGCGGAGTACGAGGCCACCTACGGCGCGGCCGGCGACTCCTTCGAGGCGCCCGATGATCCGCTCTCGCAGTTCCTGCTCGAACGCTACCGCCTGTACACCGAAGCACCCGGCGGCCACCTCCAGTATACTCCCGTCGAACACGAACCCTGGACAGTCTACCCGGCCGAGGCCGACGTGGAGGAGAACACCCTGTTCACTGCCAACGGCTTCGAACACCCGGACAGCGAACCGGTTCGGTACTACTGTCCCGGCGTCGACGTGGTCGCAGGAAAGAGTCAGTCGGTGTAGCTCAGCGGCCGAGTTCTTCGTGCGCGCTGGAGAGGTGCCGGGAGCAGAAGGCCGCGACGAGTGAGAGTTCGCCGGCGAGGGCGCCGACAGCGATCACTTCCGCGAGTCCGTCGGCGTTCGCACCGGCGGGGTCGCCGCCGCCGCTCAGCCCGAGCAGATCCAGCGCCTCGCTCTGTGTGTCGAGGCCGGTCCCACCGCCGACGGTGCCGACTTCCAGCGAGGCGAAGGAGATGCTGGCATACAGGCCCTCTTCGCGGGCCTCCATCGTCGTGATGGCGTTCGCGCCTTCGACGACCTGTGCGGCGTCCTGTCCCGTCGCGAGGAAGGCCGCGGCGACGGTGTTGGCGGCGTGAGCGTTGAACCCGAGACTGGCGGCCTTAGCCGATCCGATCAGGTTCTTCCGAGTGTTGCCCTCGGCCATCGCCTCCGGCGTGGTGTTGAGTCGGTTTTCGACGAGTTCGCGGTCGATGACGGCGTCAGCAGTGACAGAGCGACCGCGGCCCTCGATGGCGTTGATCGCCGCGGGTTTCTTGTCCGAGCAGAGATTTCCGGAGAGCGCGACGAGTCGGGCCGGCGTCTCCGATTCGACGAGGTCGCTGGCCTCGCGGGTCGCGATGGTGGCCATGTTCATCCCCATCGCGTCTTTCGTGTCGTAGATGAACCGCAGGAAGACGTTGTCACCGACGACGTAAGAATCGATCTCCAGCAGTTCACCGTGGCTGGTCGTCGATTCCGCAGCCTCCCGAAGCTGTTTGGTGTTGTCGTCGACCCACTCGACGACCGTCTCGGCCTCGGCGACGCCCTCGACCTGAAAGACGGGGGCGCGGGTCATCCCCGAGTCAGTCACGCGTGCGGTCGCGCCGCCCGAGGAGCGAATCGCGGAGAGCCCGCGGTTGACGCTCGCGACGAGTGCCCCTTCGGTCGTCGCCAGCGGCAGGAAATACTCCCCGTCGGCGCCGGACCCGTCGATTGGGACCGGGCCGGCGACGCCCATCGGCAGTTGTGCGCCGCCGATCATGTTCTCGATGTTCGGCTCGGCCGTGTCGGCGTCGAAGGTATACTCCCCAACTGCGGTCAGGTCGACACCAGTTTCGCGCTGGATGTACAGTCGTCGGGCCTCGGCGGCCGTCTCGGCGTCGGCGTGGTCGTCGAGTTCGTACAGTCGGAGTTCGCCGCTGTCGAGTCGGTCGGCGAGGGTCTCGGCATCGGTCATGGCTGTACGGTTGCCGCCGCCGAATGTAAGGACACCGGAGACCACCCACCACGTTGAACACTGACTTATACGCGGCCCGCCAACTGCGGATATGCTCAGAGGACGTTTCGAGGCGGCCGGCGACCTATCGCCGGGAGAGTTGCGCTCGGAGTACGAGGATGCCATCGTCGAAACTGTCGAAACGGTCGGCGAATCAGCAGTCGCCGACCAGTCCGGCGTCGACGAGGAGACGGTTCGGGCGCTCGTCGCTGGCGACAGCCCCGAACTAACACTCGAAGACGCATCGGCGATTCTCGGAACCGACGACCAGTACCCCGACGCCGACGCAATCGAGGCCGACGCCCGGGATATCCTGCTGATGGGGATGTCGATTGCCGTACTCGATGTCGAGGCCATCGCCGCGGGGATCAACGACGAACTCGAGCCGAAGGAGATCCAGCAGAAAGTCGAGGGCCGGTATCCGATCAGCCTCGCAGAGTACGCCATCATCCACAACTACATCGAGCGTGAAAAGTGATGACTGTCCTCATCCTCGGCTGTGGCTACGTCGGCATCGAACTCGGGAGACGACTCAGCGAGGCCGGCGAGCGAGTCGTCGGCGTCCGTCGCTCGCACTCGGGAATCGAGGAGATCGAAGCCGCCGGATTCCGCGGGATTCAGGCAGACATCACGGACCCAGACGCACTCTCGACACTTCCCGACGCCGACACCGTCGTCTACGCCGCGAGTTCCGGCGGTCGGGGAGCCGATGCCGCCCGCGAGATCTACGTCGAGGGCCAGCAGGCGGCCATCGCGGAGTTCGCCGACCGCGAAAATCCGCCCGAGCGGTATCTCTACACCTCCAGTACCGGTGTCTACGGCGACCACGACGGCGACTGGGTCGACGAGGAGACGCCGCTGGAGCCGACGACCGACAAGACGGAGGTGCTCGTCGAGGCCGAGCGGGTTGCACGCGAAGCGACGGCCGAGCACGGAATCGACGGCACGGTCGCCCGGCTGGCGGGCATCTACGGCCCGGATCGGTACCGACTCGACCGATACATCGAGGGGCCGGTCACCGAGGGCTTTCTGAACATGATCCACCGCGACGATATCGCCGGGGCGATCCAGTACCTCATCGCGGAGGATCTCGCCCGGGACGAGGTCGTGTTGATCGTCGACGACGAACCCATCCAAAAGTGGGAGTTCGCCGACTGGCTAGCCGAGGAGTGCGGCGTCGAATCCCCCTCGAAACGAACGACGGAAGAACGGCTCGACGAGGAAGGACTCTCCGAAGCAGCACGGCGGCGAATCCAGACCAGCAAACGCTGCAGCAACCAAAAACTCCGGGAATTCGGCTACGAATTAACCTATCCGACGTTCAGAGAGGGGTATCGTGAGCGAATCGATCAGTTCCGGAAATCTGAAACGTAAGTATCTCGCAACCAACCGCCGTCACGCGGTATATATCAATTAAGCAGAAATAAAACAACAATACTTAGTAGCCGGACAAACCCAGTAGGCGTATGCTGGTTGCTGATGCGGTCGGTGGGTCCCTGCCATCAGCAGTCATAAATGACCCAGTCGTGCTAGGGATTGGGGGCGTCGTTGCCCTCGTGCTCGTCCTCGGTTACCTCGTCTACAGCCAGATCATCGCTCCGCCGGGCAAACGCTTCGCGCGGTTGGTAGGCTCTGTCGAGGAAGTGGCCGTGTTGATGCATCCGAACCCAGATCCCGACGCGATGTCTGCTGCGCTCGGGGTGCGGGCGATTGCCAACGGTGTCGAAACCGACGCGACGGTGTACTATCCGGGACAGATCCGCCACCACGAGAACCGCGCCTTCGAGACGGTGCTGGACGTGGAGTTCGAGCGCATCGAGACCGCTGGAGAGATCGACGAACCGGATGTCGTTCTCGTCGACCACAACGAGGCCCGGGGATTCGAGGGAGCCGCAGAGATCGATCCCATCGCGGTCGTCGATCACCATCCCGGCGGCGGAACGGGCGAGGAATTTTCTGATATTCGGACCGATCACGGTGCCTGCGCCACGATTTTCGCCGAGTACTTTCAACAACTCGGCAGGGAGCCGGTCCACCCCGACGACGACAACGGCGAGCAACGGCCAGACAAAGTCTCGCCGCGAGTCGCGACAGCGCTGGTCCACGGAATCCAGTCGGATACGAAACACCTCACGAGTGGCTGTTCGGCTGCGGAGTTCGAGGCTGCGAGCTTTCTCTACCGGGGGATCGACGAAGACAAACTCGACCGAATCGCGAATCCCGAGGTCGACGTAGAGTCACTGGAGGTGAAAGCCCGGGCGATCACCGACCGGCACGTCGAGGGAGCCTTTGCGGTCAGCGATGTGGGAACCGTCTCGAACGCGGATGCGATCCCACAGGCCGCGGACGAACTTCGGCGACTCGAAGGGATCAACGCGGTGGTCGTCCTCGGGGACAACGACGACGCGATCCAGCTTTCGGGACGGTCGACCGACGACCGGGTCCACATGGGGAAGGTACTGGAGACGGCCGTCCAGTCGGTGCCGATGGCCGAGGCCGGCGGCCACGCCCGGATGGGCGGCGGGCAGATTCCGCTCGATCACATGGAAGGGCTGGCTCCCGGTGAGGGACTGACCCGCGAGGAGTTGAAAGAGCGGTTGTTCGACGCGATGAACGGCTCGATCTAACCGAGGTCTGAACGTTTACGGCCCCCCGGCGCAACGCCTACGTATGCTCATCACGCTCGAAGGACTCGACGGGAGCGGCAAGACGACCTGTATGGAGACGCTTCGGGATGCCGTTCCCGAGGCGACGTTCACGCGAGAGCCGACCGAGTCGTGGTACGGCGACGCCGTCCAGCAGTCGATCCACGACGACACTGCCGATCCGCTGGCGGAACTGTTTCTGTATATCGCCGACCACGCGGCCCATCTGAGCCGAACAGTCGAACCGACACTCACAGCGGGCGGGACCGTCATCTCTGATCGGTATTCTGACTCCCGATTTGCCTACCAGGGGGCCACCCTCGCCGACCGCTTCGAGGACAGTGTCGCCTACGTCCAGCAGTTGCACGAGCCGTGGACCCGCGCGCCCGACGCGACGATCTATCTGGACGTCGATCCTGCGACGGCGGCCGAGCGCAGCGGCGCGACCAACAAGTTCGAGACCGAACAGTATCTCGAAATCGTCCGAGAGAACTACGAGCGGTTGATCGCGGACGAACCCGAGCGATTCGTCCGCGTCGACGCGAGTCAGCCACAGCAGGCTGTCGAGCAAGAGGTTCGCGAGGCCGTCGAGACGCTACTGGAGTGAGCCGGTGTGCGTACAGCCCACACCACCAACCCAGTGTTAAGTCATCGCCCACCGCAATCTAGCCCGTGTCGATTCCGCTCACCCCGACGTTTCTGGGTCTGATCGTCGCCCTCTTTCTCGTTGCCGGAGCGATCAACGGGCTCGCAGGCTTCGGCTTCGCACTCGTCGGAACGATGGTGCTCGCAATCGTGATCGAACCTGCTGTCGCCGTCGTCTTCGTCATCGTCCCGATTCTGGCGGTGAACCTCTCGCTGATCGGCGAGCTATCGGCCGACGACCTCCGGACCTGTGGCCGACGGTTCACGCCGCTGCTCGTCGCTGCACTCCTCGGAACCGTCCTCGGCATGGTCGTGCTCGACCGCCTCCCAACGGCCCCGCTTCGGGTCGGGCTCGGCGTGATTACCCTCGCCTTCGTCCTCAGTCTGCAGTCGATCGTAGAGATTCCCGGGCTGGCACGGGCGAAAGCGGGCTGTTTCGTCGAGAGCAAGCCCGCGATGGTCGGCGTCGGCGGCGTCTCCGGGCTCCTGTTCGGCGGCACGAACGTGGGCGTGCAGCTAGTCGCCTATCTACGGAGCTGTGACCTCTCACACGGACTCTTTGTCGGCGTCGTGGCGATGGTCTTTCTCGGGCTCAACGGAGTCCGGGTCATCGCGGCTGGAGCGCTCGGACTGTATCCCGACCTCACGACGGCCGGATTCTCAGTCGCCGCAGCCGTGCCGGCAGTCCTCGGTGTCGCAGTGGGGAGACGGCTACGAAGTGTGATCAGCGAGCGAGCGCGGAAAATCGGTGTGCTCGTCTTGTTGACCGTGATCGGCGTTCGGCTCGTCGCCAGCGGGCTAGGACTGTTCTGAGTTACTCGCCGACCGTCGCGACTGCGTGGGCGACTGTGCGGGCAGCGGCGTCGACGGTCCGGCCGTCTCGATCCAGCGCGGGGACAGCCTCGACGAGTTCGAAGCCGGCAATGCGGTCGTCGCTGGCCAGCAGTCGGACGACGCGGAAGAGTTCGCGGGTGCTCAGCCCGCCCGGCGCAGGATCGGAGACAGCCGGCGCAGTCGCCGAATCGAGCACCGAGAGGTCGATGCTGACGTAGATCTGCTCGACCTCCTCCATCGCGCCGAGCGCGCGGTCGGCCGCTTCAACCGGATCGTCGCCGACCTCTTCTGCGGTGACGACCATCCCGTTGCGGTCGCGGAGATACTCGGCTTCGGTCGTCGAGCTCTCGAAGTGGCGAGCGCCGAGAACAGCAAGCGCGTCCACTCCGGTCTCGAACAACTGGCGGTAGCCGTTGCGGTTCGTCGGCCCACCATCGACTGGCCGACAGTCGAGCCGTGCGTCGAGGCTGATGACACCGACGCTGTTCGTTGCGCTCGTGGCTGTGTCCGCATCCGTGTCGGGGCTGGCTGTACTCTCCTCGATCACTTCCGTCTCAGCCTCGCTGTCAGGCATCGCGAAGGCCGTGTCGTCGACCGCCGACTCTGCCTCGGCGTCGTCGGTGGCGGCCTCTTCGTCGCTCGGTTCGGTCATCTCTTCGTCCTCGGGTGTCTCCATCGCCTCGTTGGACTCTTCTACTGTCTCGTCAGCCTCCTGCTCGTTATCCTCGTCCTCGGCCACTTCTTCCCCCTCGTCCTCTGGCTCGTCGTCCTCTTCCATGTCGGTGTCTTCCGCCGTCTCGTCTTCTTCAGGCTCCTCGTCGTCGGTTTCCGACCCCGGTTCGGCATCTTCCGTGCTCTCGTCGTCCGCTGCTGACTCCGCTTCGTCACCGTCCGCTTCGGCTTCGTCCACCTCGGAGTCGTCCGTTTTCTCAGTCTCGTCCGTTTCCTCACCGTCGGCTACCTCGGAGTCTGCAGAGTCCTCGCTCTCGTCCTCGGTGGTCTCCTCATCGCCAGTCGGATCGAAGTGCTCGACATCGCCGACGGATTCCTCGTCTTCGCCGAATCCGCCGTCAGTGACGTACCCGCCATCGGAGTGAGGCTCCGACGAGGATCGCAGATCTTCGATCTGCTCACCGCTACCATCCGTCACGGCGGTCGCTTCGAGCAACCCAGCGACGTTGGCGTAGGTCAGCGAGCCGCTGCCACCGAGGATTATCGGGACGGTATCGGCGTCGTGGAGTTCGTCGACAGTCGCACGAACCCGTTCCCGTGCAGTCGAGACGGAGGCACTGGCGGGAATCGCAACCGTCCCGAGATCACCGACCGAGTCGACCGGCCCGGCGTCGAGGTGGTGTGTCTCGACACCGTCGAGGGCGTCGCGGATTGCCGCGGGGGCCGCTCGCGCGCCCGCTCGTCCTGTAGTACCGCCGTCGTACGGCTCCCCGAGGAGTACAACGTCGTACTCCCCCGCATCCGCGGGCGTCGTCGATTCGATGATATCACCGAAGCACTCGGCGTCTGTCGCCGTCGGATCCTCCTGGCCCCACTCGGAGTTGCGAACCATTTGTCAGAAGAGTGCACTCCCCAGCGGCTTGTCTGCATCGGTCCGTGGCTATCGCTAAGCGAGCACAAACCGCGAAAATGAGAATCCGGATTAGGCGAACGTCCGAGACACGTCGTCTGCTTCCTCTTCTTCGGCCTCGATCTTGTCGTAGGCCTCCTGGAAGTCCTTCATACGAATTTCTGTCCGGTCGTCGCGGATGGCAAACATCCCGGCCTCGGTACAGATGGCTTTCACGTCCGCACCGGAAGCCTCGACAGCAATCTCGGCAAGTTCGGCGTAATCCACGTCGTCGGCGATATTCATCGAGCGAGTGTGGATCTGGAAGATCTGCTCGCGGCCCGCGGCGTCCGGCTTCGGCACTTCGATGAGGCGGTCGAACCGGCCGGGGCGGAGAATCGCGCGGTCGAGCATATCGAAGCGGTTGGTCGCGGCGATGATGCGGATGTCACCGCGGTCCTCGAAGCCGTCCATCTCGCTGAGCAGTTGCATCATCGTCCGCTGGACCTCGGCGTCACCGGACGTTTTCGAGTCCGTCCGCTTGGCGGCGATTGCGTCGATCTCGTCGATGAAGATCACTGCGGGCTGGTGCTGGCGGGCGAGCTCGAACAGATCGCGAACGAGCTTCGCGCCCTCACCGATGAACTTGTGGACCAGTTCCGAGCCGGCCATCTTGATGAACGTGGCGTCGGTCTGGTTGGCGACCGCTTTGGCGAGCATCGTCTTCCCGGTACCCGGCGGGCCGTGCAGCAGCACACCCGACGGCGGGTCGATCCCCACGTCGTCGAACATGCCGGGGTTTTTCAGCGGCATCTCGACGGTCTCGCGGACCTCGTCGATCTGTGCACTGATGCCACCGATGTCCTGGTAGGTCACGTCGGGGCTCTCGTCGACCTGCATCACGCGAGCGCGCACGTCGGTCTCGTCGTCGAGCGATTTGACGATAGACAGGGAGTTGTTGACCGCGACGCGGGAGTCCGGTTCCAGATCTTCGCGCATCTCCTCGGTTACCTCGGTCAGCGCTTCCTGATTGTTGCCGTGCTGTTTGATGATGACGCCCTCGTCGGTCAGTTCCTGCACGGTCGCGACGAAAAGCGGCGACTGTTTGAGCTTCTTGTTCTCGTGAGTCAGTCGCTCCAGTTTCTGCTGGTATTTGTTGTTCTCGGCGTTGGCGTCCAGCAGTTTGTCACGCATCTCCTCGTTCTGGGATTCGAGGACTTCGAGGCGCTCCTGTAGCGATTCGATTTTCTCCTGTTTGGACGCGTCGTCGTCGAACGGCATATCGACGTCGTCCACCTTGTCAGTCATTACTATTTAATAGGGGGCTCAGTAATAAGAGGCTTCGGGTCAACCCCAATATGTAAACTACCCCAACCTACTCCCTCGGCGCATACGCGCCTCGGTCCTTGAGGGTGGGGCTTTGATGTGGACTCCCGGCAATCAGTCACCAGCAATAGGCCGGTGACTCTCGCCGTTCAACGTCCCACCATTCACACGCAGGTCTACTTCTGCGTCTCCGCTCCCCGACTTGGGCGAGGAACGGAGTCTGTGTGTCCGCTTTCGGGCGTACCGTAGCCCGATATTCTTTGCACCGTTGTAATCCGCGTTCACCTCGTAGCCACACTTCTGGCAACAGAAGTGTTCTCCGTGGCGGTTGTCCTCGTGCGTGAACCCACAATCCGTCCGAGAACAGCGTTGAGACGTGTGGTTCGGTTCGACTTGCTCCACGGAGATGCCCTGTTCGGGTGCTTTGTAGGAGACGTACTCGTAGAGGCGTCGGAACGCCCAAACGTGGTGCCACTTCGCCTGCGGAAGCTGCTCTCGAATGTCGGTCAACTCCTCGAACACAATAACGTCGCAGTCGTGTTCGACAGCTTCCGCGACAAGTTCGTTAGCGACCGTGTGGATGTACTGTTTCCGCCACGCTTCTTCGCGCTTCCCGAGGCGAAGCAAGGCGTTGTGCGCGGCTTGTGTGCCGCGCTGTTGCATCTCACCACGCCGCTTCTCAAACTCACGGCACCAGTGGTCGTAGTCGTCTCCCTGCCAGAACGTACCGGTCGACGAGACTGCCAACGAGTTGACGCCGAGGTCGATACCGAGGACCGTTTGGTCGGGGTGCCCGGTATCTTCCGAAACCTCTGCGTCACCGTCTATCCGCCGCGTCGAGAGTTGGATGTAGAACTCGTCGTCCACCGCGTCGTATCGAACCGTACTTTCGCGGAACTCGTAGTCCTCGGAGAGAACGTACCGCTCGTAAGGCGTCGGGCTGTCTGCCGGGAGAACGAACGATGGTTCTACCCGCCCCTCGACGGTTGCCAGCGACACCTTGTTGCGGTAGAAGGTCGCGCTCCGTGCGTCGTAGTCCATCGTTTCAGCGGTAAACGTCGGGCAAGAGACACGCTGCCCTTTCTTCCACCGTTCGACACACGCTTTGACGGCTTCGACGGCGCGTTTGATGGCGGCTTGGACGAGTTGTGCCTGTAGGTCTGTCTCCTCACGAAGTTCGGAGTAGAGTACGTCACGAACCTGTCTCTTGTTGGTTCTGCACTCAGTGTAGGTGGTGTCGGACCAACAGTAGTCGGCGGTTCGGTTCGCGCAATACAGGTATTGCTCGGCAGTTCGGTGGAGTGCATCACGTTGCTCGTCGGAAAGGTCGAGTTTCACGACGGCAGTTCGACGCACGTCCATAACTTCAGAGAGTACTTGACGGTACTTATATATTCGGGAGTCAGTCGGTCGCAGTATGCCGGTTGTGTCGTACCATGTCGGTTTCCTCTCCGGCCTACTCACTCCCTTTGCTACGCTTCGGTCGCTCCTTGAGGTCGGAGGCCCCACCTCGAAAACGCTGAAATCACAGCCGTTGGGGCGTGCAAATCGGGGAGAAGAGCCAGCGATACTAGCCGGTAGATTCTCTGTGGTAATACATCGGAGTAGTAAGTATTATTTTCCCGCATCACCGAAGGGATAACATGAGTACATCAGAGTCAGCAGGATCTGCAGAGGTTTCGGCGACTGGCTGGGATGCAGTGGCGGAGTTGCCGCCCAGCGCGAAACTGGTGGCGAAGGTGCTGGAATACGACGGTCCACTCACCCAGAGCCAACTCGCCGAGGAGACGCTGTTGCCGGCCCGGACGGTCAGATACGCCCTGAACCGACTGGAAGAGATCGAAGTCGTCAATTCGCGCTTTTCGTTCAACGACGCTCGCAAGCGCGTCTACACGCTCGCAGTCGAGCCGTCAGCCGATCAGTAATCTGCGTCGTCTTCGTCGCGCTCCACTGCTGCCGTCCCCGCGTTGGTGAGGATTTCGGCGCCCTCCTCCGAGAGTTTCGGCACGACGTTTTTGTCTATGACTCCGTTGATCTCGTTGATGTTCCCTGACAGCACCTTCAGCGCGTCCTGTGGGTTCGGGTAGACCATCATGTAACCGTTCTCGCCCATCGTGATGAGCTGGGTATCCGAGACCATGATCTGCTCGTTCTGGATGGTTGCAGCGACCGCGGGAATCGCCTCGGGACGCCCGTCGTCATCTTCGTCCTCCGTAACCCACCGGATGTGGATATCGTCGAGTTCGGTGTGTTGAACGTTTTCCTCGATGATCTCCGCACAGGCAACGAGATCCCGCGTGATCTTCGTCTTGTGTTCGTTCTCGTGTTCGCCCTCGAAACAGTGTCGACAGACCCGGAGTTCGATCCGCATTTGACTGGGCTAGGCGGTTGGGACTCAAAAGGTCACGGCTTCCCGGCCGAGGAGGCACAACGGTTACAACGAGGCCAGTCGCCTCTTGTGACATGGACCGGAGGAGACAGACACAGCAGACAGCATCGTCGTGGACTTCGAACCATGAGTGAGGATTCGGAGTCGCCGCTGTTCGCGGCCAAAGCCTACGGAGAGCCGTCAGTCTTCGACCCGAGCGCCTTGCTGTCGGAGGCCCGCCGGCAGAAGGATCTCCCCGACGAACCAGTGCCCGAGATCTGCGTGCTCGATCCGGACGGCGATATCGTCCGACATCTCCGCGAGACAGGACAGGCAGAACAGGACCCGACGTGGCCGGGCTATCACACCGATCTCTACCGGTTCGAGCGGAACGGCCAGAGCTACGGAATCATCGGCTGTGCGGTCGGTTCCTCCTTCGCCGTCCTCGTCGCCGAGCAGTTGTTCGCCGCCGGCTGTGAGTTGCTGATCAGCATCACCTCCTCCGGCCAGATCCAGCCCCGCGAGGACCCGCCGTATTTCGTGCTGATCGATCGGGCGCTGCGGGACGAGGGAACCAGCCACCACTACCGCGAGCCGGAACGGTACGCGACGCTCGACGAGGACCTCCGGACCGCTGTTGAACAGGAGTGTGACGCCGTCTCCCGGCCGGTCTACACGGGTGCGACGTGGACGACCGACGCGCCGTTCAGGGAGACCGAGACGGCAATCGAGCAGGCCCGTGCGGAGGACATCCTCGCCGTCGAGATGGAGGCGGCCGCGCTGTACACCTTCGCTGCAGTTCGAGACCGGCCAGTCGTCTGTTTCGCGCACGTGACTAATCAGATGGGTCAGGCCGAGGAGGACTTCGAGAAAGGCGAAGCGAACGGAAGCAAGAGCGCGCTCGAAGTGGTCGACACGGCGACGACCGCGTGGCAAGCGATGTAAGGTCGTACCTGAAAACAGCCGACAGCCAGTTATCGTATCAAAGAATTCTTTTGAAGCCGCGTTGCCAGTACTGACATGCCAGCGAAAACGGACCCGCTGAGAGGCCGATTCGACGGCCGAGCCCTCCTCGACCGCGTCTTCAGCGGCCGATTTCTCGTAATGCTTCTTGCGGGGATCGTCGCGGGGTATAGCCTCAGTATTCTCGGAGACACCGTGGTCGTGCCAGTGATCGGTTCCGTACCCGGCGCCGCAGTTAGTGGGTTAGGAATCGCTGTTTCACTCGCTACGATCAATCGGACGAGTTGCTGTGACCAGTGCGGAGAGTGGTCGTGTGACTGTCCCGGCGACTGCGAAGAAAGTTGTTCGGTCGAGCCGTGACCGAACGATTCGGCTGTCCTGACACAGTGCGGAGACCACACTGAAGTCCAAACGTCAAAGTCGGACGAACACCCACCGGAAGGTATGGATTACGAGACGCCCCAGTTCTTCCGCGTCATGCAGTACGCCCAGCGGGCCGACCGCGATGTCGTCGACATGGTGAGCGGCAATCCCGATTGGGAGCCACCACAGGCCCTGCGGGAGGGGCTGCGAAGCTACGCCGACGGCGACCCCGAGGAGTTTCAGTACCCCGCCAGCGTCGGCCTCCGGGAACTACGCGAAGAGATCGCAACCCGACGCGGCGTCGATATCGAGCAGGTCATCATCACGAACGGCGCGGGCGAGGCCAATCATCTCGCGATGGCGGAAAGTCTCGAACACATGTCGGGGTCGGAGGTGCTGCTCGTCGACCCGGTCTATCCCTACTACGCCGGCCGCGCGGAGATGCTCGACGCCGACATGGACTTCGTCCCGGTCACCGACCGCGGCGATATCGATCCGGCGGACGTGCGCGAGCAGATCAGCGCAGAGACTGCCGCTGTCGTCGTCAACTCCCCGAACAACCCACTCGGTGTGACCTACGACGCCGAGACGATTCACGAACTCGTCGCCGTCGCCGAGGAGTACGACGCGATGCTGTTGAGCGACGAAGTCTACGATCACTTCGACTACTCCGGCCGGTTCGAGTCTGCGCTGGCGGCCGACTCTCCCCACCGGATCGTCACCAACTCGTTCTCGAAATCGATGGCGATCACGGGCTTCAGAGTTGGCTACGCGGTCTTTCCCCACCCGGACGGCCCCAACGGCGAACTGATGGAGGGCGCGCGCTCGCGGCACATGCTCACCAACGTCACGAGCTCCCGGCCGGCGCAGGCGGCGGTGCTGCACGCGCTGCAGAACACGGATCCGAGTTACTACGAGGCCAACCGGGAACTGCTGGCCGAGCGGATCGACGCCTTCACAGACGCACTCGACGACGCTGGAGCGAAGTACACCGAACCGGAGGGCGCGTTCTACGTGATGGCGCGGTTCCCCGACTTCGAGGGGACGATGGACAACGTCGAGCGACTGATCGACGACGCAGGCGTCGCGGGGATGCCCGGTGAAGCCTTCAGCGACGCCCGCAGCGAGTGGATACGGTTCGCGCTCGTCACACCACGGGTCGAGGAGGCGGCGGATCGACTGGCGGCGTTTTTCGAGTCCTGAGAGAGACCACAACCTCGATGCGATGCCAACAGTTAATCCTGGGCCGTCCGTTACATACGTGAGTATGTCAGGGCAGAGTAGCCCGGATGGGCGCCTTTCGACCGGGGTTCCGGGGATGGACACGGTACTTAGCGGTGGATTGCGTGAGCAGTCGGCGGTGCTGGTCCGCGGTCCGCCAGGGTCAGGGAAGACCATCTTCGCGCTGCACTTCCTCGCAGAGGGTGTCAGCGCCGGAGAAACGGGGTTGTACATCAATCTCGGCGAACCGGGGGAGTACATCCGAGATTCGGCAGCGAGTTTCGGGTTAGATATCGAGCCGATCAGTTTCCTCAGTCTCTCGCCATCGGGCGAGGCCTTCCAGACCAGCGAGACGTACGATCTGTTCAGTTCCGCCGAAGTGGAGGGGCCGTCGTTCGTCGAGGACATTCGAGAGGCAGTCGACGGGAACGAAATCGACCGCGTCGTCATCGATCCGGCGACGGAGTTTCGATATCTGACGACCGACGAACACCAGTTTCGGTCCCAGATTCTGAGCCTGCTCGACTTTCTGAAAGCCGAGGACGCAACGGTCGTCCTCACTTCACAGGCAGCAGCGTCGATGCCCGACGACGACCTCCAGTTTCTCGTCGACGCGGTGATCAACGTCGAGGAGAATCCCGACTACCGGACGATACACGTCTCGAAGTTTCGGGGCTCCTCGGCACAGCGCGGTCGGCACACCCTTCGGATCAGCGACAGCGGGATGCAGGTCTTTCCCAAACTGCAGTTGGATGCTGCGAACGAACCGCGACAGCACAGGGAACTCTCCTCGGGGATCGGTGAACTCGACAAGATGCTCTCCGGCGGCGTTACGACCGGGACGGTGACGTTTTTGAGTGGACCGACCGGTGTCGGAAAGACGACCACCGGACTGCAGTTTATCGCGGAGGCTGCCAAGCAGGACATTCGGTCCGTGCTCTACAGTTTCGAGGAGGATACGGAGACGTTGCTCGCCCGTTCGGAGGCCGTAAACATCCCCGTTCGTGACCTCCTCGACGACGGAACACTGACGATCCGAGAGATCGACTCGGGAACGCAGACAGTCGACGAGTTCACGGCCCACCTTCGCGAGGAGGTCGAACAGCGCGGGACAGAGCTGGTGATGATCGACGGCACGACTGGATTCGAGCGGGGACTCATCGGATTCGACGATCCAAGTGACGAACTCGTCAAGATTGGGCAGTATCTTCGCAACCGGGGTGTCACGGGGCTGGTCACCAACGAGGTCCACCAGATCACCGGGTCGTTCCAGGCGACCGAACAGCGGATCAGCCACCTGGCGGATACGATCGTTATTCTCCGCCACGTCGAATACAAAGGCGAACTCCGGAAGGTAATCGGCGTCCTGAAAAAGCGCACGAGCGCCTACGAACCGCGGCTTCGAGAACTCGAAATCACGAGCGCTGGCGTCGAGATCGGGGAGCCGCTGACCGAACTGCGAGGGATTCTGACGGGAACACCGGAGTGGACCGACGAATCACCCTGAGTACTATGCTAAACCAACTCGACGATCTCGTCAGTTCGAGACACGATCCGGAAAGTGTGGCAGAGTCCGCCCGGATCTATCCGCTGGTCAGCAACAGCGGTAATCTCCGGGTGCTCCAGCAGTGGCTCGACGACCACGAAACCCACCAGGCAGTCGAGACCGACCGCCCCATCACGGACGCGGAATTCGATCTCTGTATCGTCGACGAAGCCGCGCTCACAGAGCACAGAGATCAGCTCGAACAGGTGAAATCCGAGGCCCAGCCGGTGTTGCTCCCGGTGCTGTTGTTGTTGCCGGAGAAGCGAACCGACGTGATCGACGTCGACGGCGGACGGATCGCCGACAACGTCTTCGCGACGACAATCGACGAAATCGTCTCGCTACCGATCAAACAGGCTGAACTCGAGTGGCGGATTCAGGCGCTACTCCGACTTCGCGTCCAGTCGCTGGACCTCGAGCGCCGAACGAACACCCTCGAACTGTTCCAGCAAGCGGTCGACGAGGCTGGATACGCCGTCTACATTACCGACCCCGACGGGAAGATCAAATACGTCAATCCGGCGTTCGAGGAGATCACGGGGTACGACAGTGCGGAAGCGATCGGTCAGACACCTCGCATGCTCAACTCCGGCGAGATGCCCGAGGAGTATTTCGAGGAGCTGTGGGACACGGTGACGAGGGGCGAGATCTGGCAGGCCGATGTCGTCGACCGCCGCAAAGACGGAGAGTTGTACTACGCCTCACAGACCATCGCCCCCATCACTGAGGGCGAGGAGACGAAAGCATTCGTCGCGATCCAGACAGACATCACAGAGCGAAAGCAGCGCAAGCAGCAACTCGAACGGCTGAACCAAGCCATCGACAGAGCCCCCGTTGGCATCACCATCTCGGATCCTGACCAGCCCGATAACCCGCTAATCTACGTGAACGAAGCCTTCGAGGAGTTGACTGGCTACGACGAGGACGAAGTAGTCGGGGAGAACTGTCGGTTTCTACAGGGCGAGGAGACAGATCCGGCACAGGTCGACAAGATTCGGGCCGCACTGGAAGCCGAGGAGTCGGTCTCGGTCGATATCTTGAACTACCGGAAAGACGGGACGCAGTTCTGGAATCAACTCACGATCGCACCAGTGCGAGACGACAACGGGTCTGTCGTCAACTACGTTGGCTTCCAGCAGGACGCGACAAAGCGCAAAGAGCGCGAGCAACAACTGAAAGTTCTCGGGCGAGTGTTACGGCATAACGTCCGCAACGGGATGAACGTCATTCAAGGCTGGGCAGAGACGATCCAGGCAAACCACGAGCACCAACTCACCGGCCCGGATGAGATCATCAAAAAAGGCGACGAACTGAGCGAACTGGCCGAGAAAGAGAAAGCGATCACGGACGTGTTGACCGATCAACCGAAGGTAATCGAAGCCGAACTGCAAGAACTTCTCAGTCATATTTCCGAGACCATCGCAACCAAACACCCTGACGCGACGGTCACCGTCGACTGTCCGTCGGGGCTGCTTGCGACTGTTCTGGCGAACTTCGAGACTGCGGTCGAAGAACTCGTCCGCAACGCCGTCATCCACAACGATGCCGAGGACCCGTCGGTAACGATCACCGTCGAACAGGACGATCAGACGCGACTGTACGTTAGTGATACCGGGCCAGAGATTCCGGAAATGGAGCGGGCGGTGCTGCTCGGTGACGAAGATCAGACAGCGATCTATCACGGGAGTGGGCTCGGTCTGTGGCTCGTGAATCTGATCGTCAGTCGCTCCGGAGGGAGCCTCGACTACGAGACCGTCGAGCCACGAGGGAATCGGATCGAGATTACGGTCCCCACGAAATAGCGCACTCTCGGAGGCCGCATCCGGGGACCGACACAGAGCGATTCGTGGTGGATCGACTCGACCGCGCAGAGCCTCGGTTGGGGGGAGTCGCTGGCCCGGATGAGTGTACAAATCCGTCGGTAAATCGTCGTTTGAACCGACAGAAGCCGTTTATCAGTACCGATAGAAACTTCAGCCATGGCCCGAAGCCGCCGCGAACTACTCGCGAGCCTTGCAGCAGGCGGCGCACTTGTCGCCGGCTGCGTCGACGATGGATCGAGTGACGAACCCGAAAACGGAGACGACACAGACGAACCAGACGACCAGCCGGACACCGCCGGCGTCGACGATCTCCCCAGGGAGGGCTATCCGGGGACGTGTCCGGAGTACGAGACAGACCGCGTGATCTGTTACGAGGCCGTCGTCGGCAGCGATGACGGCGACGCGGTCGGCGTCGAGAACGTCCCCGCTATTCTCGAACCCGCCAGCCGGTCGCTCGCCCCGGACGAAACGATCGAATTCGTGCTGTCGAACCAGAGCGACGTGGCGCTGTCGACGAACTTCTACAACTGGCGGCTGGACAAGCAAGTCAACGGCAAGTGGTACCACGTCGCCCCGTTCGAGATCAACGAGCCGCTGATGTCGGTCCCAGCGGGTAAGAGTCACACGTGGTCAGTCCAGATCGACAACAGCGCAATCGAAGGAGGCGAAATGGTTCCCCGAGCGTCTGGAACAGACGACCTGACGCTGGCAGGAGTGGGCGGTGGACGGTACGCGTTCCGCGCCCGTGGCTGGTTCGAAGACCACGAGGACGACTTCGCCTTTGCCGCCATGTACGACTACGACGCCGACCCGCTCGAACTCACGACGACGACCCTCGTTGGCGAGACGAACTTCGAGGGCGAGACGCTGGTCGCCGAGTCAGCGGGAGACGGCCAGGCGAACCAGGCGTACGTCCTCGAACGCGTCGAAGAGTCCGGCGGGAATCGAGTCATCACCGAGCAACTCGTGCGCAATCCCCACCGGCGCGACGCCGTCGCGCTCGCACAGCAGTACGACGCCGACCGCGTCCGACTCGACGGATACACGGCTGACAGCTACGTGAGAGATCCGCTGGGTGCATTCCAGTATCAGGGTCAGCAGTACGAACTGACCAAACAGGGCGAGGACTGACGGCGACGGATCCGTGGGTTCAAACCGGAGGCCGCCCCAGTCACGCCCGAATGACTGACGCCGCGTGGGCGGAGTATTTCGCCTTCGACCGACCCTACGACAACCAGGCCGACGCCATCGAGGCGGCCATCGAGGTCGGCGAATCCCGCGGCTATCTCGCCATGGAAGGCCCCTGCGGGACCGGTAAGACCATGGCCTCGCTCACCGCGGCGACGACGCTCATCGAAGACGGCACCTTCGAGCGAGCCTTCGTCGTCACACCGGTCAAACAACAGCGCCTGCAGTTTATCGAAGACCTCCGGGCGCTCAACGCCGGCCTGGACGAGCCGATGGACTCGATTGCCCTCGTGGGCAAGCGCGATCTCTGTCCGTACGGCCGCGAGGGGGTCTTCCCCGACGACGTGGGCGTCCACGAGCGCTGCGAGGATCTGCGAGAGAACACGGCGCGACTGATCGAGAGCGACGGCGAGGCCGACGAGTTTCCGGCCGCGGACGCTGCCGTGGGTGTACAAACCGAAGAGATCTGGTGGGATCCCCAGCGAGCCAGTGATCTCGTGAAGCACGCCCGCCCGGGCGGGGCCGGCCAGCAACAGATCGGGGGCGATACGCTCGAAACTGCGGGAGCCTCCAGTCCATATTTTCGGAGCCAACCGAGTGCTCCCGACTCGATGACTGAGGGCGACGACGAGCCACTGTTCTGTCCGTTCGAGGCCGACTGGTACGCCCGCAATAAGGGCTCGCCGTTCGACTTCTCCGCGGGCGAGAACCACGTCCTGACCGCCGACGAGTACCTCCCGCAGGCGACCGAGCGGGGGATCTGTCCCCACCGCGCAATGGGCGTGTTGCTGGAGTCGGCCGACATCGTCGTCGGCAACTACAACCATCTGTTCGACCCCAACTCCCGGCCGCTGGTCGAGGCGATTCTCGACGAGGATACCTTCCTGATCGTCGACGAGGCCCACCGCCTCGAAGAGCGTGTCCGTGACCTGCTCTCGGATCGACTCGGCCGGTCGACACTGACGCGAGCGCGCAACGACCTCAACACGATTCTCACGCAGGCCCGAGAGAGCAGCGGCAACGAATCCCAACTGCGTGACGAACTCGCCAGTCACGACGTACCGCTGCAAGCGGTCCAGCGCGCTCACGATTTTTATGATGATCTGCTCTCGTGGCTGGACGACCGGATCGCCCGCCATCTCGACGAGGAGGTCGGACAGGGCTGGCGGGCCGGCGCGCCCGACAACCTTCCCGACCGTTCGATGGAGATTCCCCTGCGTGATCCCGAGACCGTCCAACAGGACGACCTGACCGCGTGGGCCGAGAAGCAGGGGTACACGGGTGATCTCTGGCGGTCGCTGTCGAAGATCGGACTTGCAGTCGAGGAAACCATCGATGCCGCCGGACTGAGTCGGACGCCGGTCTGTACGGCCGTCGGCGCGCTGCTCGCTCGCTGGTGGGAGACCGATCACGCGAGCCATCTCCGAGAGATCGAACTCGAACACGCGCCGAAGGATCCGCGGTCAGTCAGCGAGCCGTGGGAGGCCAACTACACGGCCGGACTGATCCTCTTCGAGTGCATGCCCGGCGAGACCCTCCAGCAGATTTTTGATGGGTTGGGCGGCGGAATGTTGATGAGCGCCACCCTGGAGCCGCTGGACGTGTTCACCGAAGTCTCGGGGCTGGAAGCGCTGCGGGAGTCGAACCGGCCGGTCGTCGAGCGGACCTACGACCTGCCCTTCCCCGAGGAGAACCGGGCGAGTCTGTTGGTCGATACAACGCCATTTACCGCCCGCAATCGCGGCGACCCCGACGAGAATAGCAATCCAGAGACGTGGAATCGGACCCGCGACGAGTACGCCCACGTTCTTCGGACACTTGCCCGCTCGCCGGGCAACGTCCTGATCGCGATGCCGAACTACCGGGAAGCCGGGTGGGCTGGCTCGTATCTCGACGACGTGGTCGACAAGCCAGTGCTGGTCGACGAGAGTTCCTCGAACGAAGATACCGAGGCGCTGAAACAGGACTTTTTCGCCGGGGATGGGAAGGTGCTCGTCACGAGCACGCGCGGGACGCTCACCGAGGGCGTCGATTACGACGGCGAGAAGCTGAGTACCTGTGCCGTGGTCGGGGTGCCGCTGGTGAATATCGGTTCGCCCCGGGTTCGGGCGGTCCAGCGCGCCTATGGCGATGCCTTCGGCGAGGGCGACGCTTTCGAGTACGCCCTGACCGTGCCGGCGGTCCGACGAGCGCGCCAGACTCTCGGCCGGGTGATCCGCGGCGTCGACGAGGTAGGCGTGCGGGCGCTGGTCGGCCGCCGATACGTTCCGGATGCCCGCCATTCAGTCCACCCGTATCTCTCACCGGGAGAGCAGTCGGAGTTCGTCAGGCTCACGCCGGAGTTTCTTGGCGGGAAAATCGACTCATTTTGGGCAGGACACGGCGAGAACTGAACGTCAGTCGGCGGCCTCGCTCTCGCCTCGCCGCGTCGTCGAGATGCGGCGGTCGACGCTGTCGTAGATCCACAGCAGTCCGAGCCCGAAGCCGTAGGCCAGACTCGCCGGGATGGCGACGATGAACATCGTGAAGATACCCGACGGCGAGAGCAAGCCGGCAGCGGCGAAGAAGGCCAGCACGGCCCCGCGCCAACTCTCGCGCATCCGTCGGTACGGGATGATATCGCCGTGATGGAACAGCAACATCGTCGTGGGGATCATCGTCATGAATCCGATGCCGACGGTGAGATAGATGACCAGCCAGCCGAAGCTGTTGATCCGGTAGGCGATAATCATGTTCGAGGAGATAACATCCAGCGCGAGTATCGAGATGACCGTCGGCGCGATATAGACGAACCCGAGGGCACTCCCACCGACCAGCGCGGCGAACAGCGTCCCGCCCCAGACCAGCAGGATGTTGCGGTCGCCGTCGGTGCCAAATCGTTCCTCGATGGCCGGCCACGCGAAGTACAGCACCACCGGCAGGATCGAAACGATAGCGAGCAGCGTCGAGAACTTGATCATGAAGATCAGTGCCTCGACCGGGTGGAGCACGACAATCTCGACTTCCTGAAAGAGTTCGTCCGGGACGTTCCGGAAGAAGACGCTCTGTGCCTGCTCGATGCCGCCGTAGAACAGGAACATAAAGGAGCCGGCGAGGACGGTCATGAAGACGGCGACGATCCAGATGGTCTTCGAGGTCAGCGAATCGAGAATGAAGGCCAGATCGTAGTAGTAGCCGCCGATATCGTCCTCGTCGGTGTCGTCGTCGGTGAAGGCATCGAGCATCCCGGTCGTCGTCGAAGTGACGACGTTTTCTTCCTCTTCTTCGAGGTCGAGTTGCTGGCTCTCCTCGAAGCGATCCATGATCACGCGGGCCTTCTCGGCGTTATCATTGTCGACGGCCGCCTGTGCGTATTCGAGGGCTCGCTCCTGATCGAGTCTGGCGAACTCCTCCAGCGGAATCTGTCGCAGCGCGCCCGCGCTCGCCGCGCCGATGTTGACCGTCGCTGGGTCGCCGGGATCCGGAGTCGTTTCTTCTTCCTCCTCCTCTTCGTCCTCGTCGAGTTCCCCGGCGAGCGCCGCCTGTCGTTCCTCCTCGGTCGTCAGCCGTTCGAGTTCGACGATCCGGTAATAGAACAGCAGGATAACGACTGCGAGCAGGCCGACAAACACGCCGACAGCGACTGCGGTGGCAACCGGCGGGCCGCCGAAGACACCGAGGTCGCCTGCCGTTGGGAACCGGTAGGAGGATCCAACGGCGCTGAGCAGGCCGTTGGTCGCCTCCAGTCCGCCCTCCAGCAGGTACATGTATATCGCCGCAAAGGGGACGAGAAATCCGCCGCCGAGGATATTGATTCGGTCGCGGGCGATGGCTTTCGTCGACACCTGCTCACCGGCCTGTTTCGAGAGGACGGCAACCTTGGTGATACCGAGGCTGATGAAATACAGCGAAACCAGCGGCACCCCCCACATGATCTGAGTAAACGGATCCGGCGGGGAGAACATCGCGCCGAAGACGAAAATCGCAACGACGGCGTAGCGCCACTTGTCACGGAAGGTTTCGTAGCCGACGATATTCAACCGCGCCAGCGAACTCATCAACAGCGGCAGTTGGGCGGCAATCCCGAAGGAGAGTGCGAGGAAGAAGATGAACTCCGTCCACATCGCAATCGACCACGTTGGGGTGAATCCCGACTGGACGGCGTTCTGTGCGAGAAAGTTGAACATAATCGGGAAAAACAGGAAGTAGGCGTACGCCATGCCGCCGAGAAACAGCAGAATAACGGCCGTGATGAACCCCCAGATCTTCCAGCGCGGAATGTACGAATCCGGCCAGTAACCCCGTCGCTTGAGTGAATCGCGGCTGTAGTAGATCAGAACCGGGATGGTGCCGACGATTCCGACGGCAACCCCAATCTTGACCTGCAAGAGGATGACCTCGAAGGGGTTCGTGGTGACGATTTCCGTCGCTTCCCGGACCTTGTCGTTCATGTGGTTGTAGACGAGATCACGCCGGAGGCGATCCCAGACGAACAACCGCAGAGCGTAGAACGAACCCAGCCAGAAGACCAGGAAGACGAGGAAGGCGCGCTTGAGATTGTCCTGCGCGGCTGACAGCATGGCACCGATGGTCTGGCGGCCGCTCGCAAGCGTCTGCGCAGTATCTTCATCAAGAGCGCCAGACATCTGTTCGGCATTTACTGACTTGTCGTTATCAATCTATTCCTCTCGACCTGTCGGCGTACGCGAGAGAAGAAGGCTTACAAGAACAGCCACACAACCAGCGAGCAATGGCGGAGGGCAACGCCGATAGTGACAGCCGCCCGGTCAGCGACGGCGGCGTCTCGCCCGAATCCGATTCCTTCAGCGGCGCGCCCGACGACGAGGAGATGCCCCTGACCGAACACATCAGGGAGATGATTCAGCGGCTGCTCGTCGTTCTGTTCGTGATGGGGGCGGTGAGCGCGATCATGTTCATCATTCCCAACCCCTCCCGGCCCTTCGCGGACCGGGCCGTCGAGTTTCTGTGGTATTCCTTCCTGGATGTCGGCGGGAACGACCCCGAGGCCTGTGTCACGGCCGGTGCAGATGCGACCGCCTGCCCACGCGTCTATCACCCCCTCGGGCTAATTCTCACGCGACTCAAGGTCGCCTCGCTGGCTGGCTTCATCATCGCGTTGCCTGTGTTCGTCTACGAGACGTATCTGTTCATGCGGCCGGGGCTGTATCCGAAAGAGCGGCGGTATTATCTCGCTTCTGTCCCGACGAGTCTGGTGCTCGCGCTGGTCGGCGTCGCCTTCGCGTACTTCCTGATCCTCCCGATCATCTTCTCGTATTTCCTCTACTACTCGCAGGACGTGGCGACCATCGCTTTCGGCCTGCAGGAGACCTTCGACATGATCCTGCTGATGATGGGGCTGTTCGCCGCAGTGTTCCAGATTCCCCTGTTCATCATGCTCGCGATCATGATGGGACTGGTGACCCGACAGTGGCTCGAACAGCGCCGGCTCCTGTTCTGGGCCTCCTTCGGTGGGGTGGCCTTTCTCTTCAGCCCCGACCCGACCGGGATGGCCCCAGTCCTCGTGGCGGTGACGATGATCGCCCTGTTCGAGTTGACCTTACTGCTGCTCAGGTGGACCGGGCGATAGTACCTTTTTGCGCCTCGGGTGCGCTCGCTTCGCTCGCCCACCGCTCACCGCAAAAATCTACGCTAAAAAGGCTGAAGCCTCCCTTCGGTCGGCTTCAGTGAACCGCTCGCTTCGCTCGCGGATGCTTGTCCGCTCATCTGATCAGACAGTGAACAGATGGCCCTCAGTCGGCACGTTGAGCAGGCCGATCCGAGCGCCGCAGTCCAGCCACGCGTGACCGTAGGAAAACGCCGCCAGCGCGTTGACGGCGTCGTCGTTCTCCCGGAAATGGCGGCCGTCTTCGAGATAAGAGCGAGCCATCTCCTCACAATCGGCGGCCGCCTCTGCGAGTGGCGTCTCCTCGGGCGCCGCAATCTCTGCGGCGTCGAGTGCCTCAGCGAGCAACTGTTCGTATTTATCGGTCTTGTCGTGAAGATCGGTCATACCCGCCGTTCGGGCGGCGGGGAGTTGTGTGTTTCTGGAAGCGAGCGAAATTATTTTGTGGGTGCCAAGAGCCCACTGCATATGAACAAGTGGCTCGCTGTCGGTGGTTACGCACTGGTCGGAGTGTTGTTCGCCGCGATGCCGATCTTTCTCGCCGACGGATTTACGCGCCCGTCTGCGATAGTGCAAGTCGCGGCTGGAGGGCTGTTGGCCGTCCTCGCAGTAGCGATTGCCGTCGACCTCGATCCGCTGGCTGACGGACTGGGCGGCCGCGTGCTGGGGGCGGTCGGAGTCGTCTGCGGACTCGCCGGGACTGCCGGGCTGTTCGTCCTATAAGCGGTCTGGCACAGTACAGTCACAACAGCGCAACCTACAAACGGTCGGTTACCGTATTTTCGGGTATGACAACAGAGCCAGTCGAACACCGGCGGTTGATCATCGCTGGGACGGGAATTGCAGGATTGTCGGCCGCAATTTATGCGGGCCGTGCCAACAACGATCCGCTCGTTCTCGAAGGGGACGAACCCGGCGGGCAACTCACGTTGACGACCGATGTCGCCAATTATCCGGGCTTTCCGGACGGCATCGGCGGCACGGAACTCATCCAGCGGATGAAAGACCAGGCCAGCCAGTTCGGGGCCGACCTCGCTCACGGCGTCGTCGAGGACGTGCAGCGACAGGACGACGGCCAGATCCGTGTCGAACTGACCAACGGCGATGTCTACACCGCGGATGCCTTCCTCGCCGCCTCGGGTGCCAGCGCCCGGACGCTGGGCGTGCCCGGCGAGGACGAACTCATGGGCTACGGCGTCTCGACGTGTGCCACCTGTGACGGTGCCTTCTTCCGCGGCGAGGATATGCTCGTCGTCGGCGGCGGCGACGCCGCGATGGAGGAAGCAAGCTTCCTGACGAAGTTCGCCGACACCGTCTACATCGCCCACCGCCGCGAGAACTTCCGCGCCGAGCAGTACTGGGTCGACCGGGTGCAGGAACAGGTCGAAGAGGGCGACATCGAGATCATGCGCAACACCGAACTGCTGGAGGTCCACGGCTCCGAGGAAGACGGCGTCGATCACGTCACCCTCGCCCGCAACGAGGAGGGGTATCCGTCGGAGAATCTCGACGACGAGGACACCGAACAGGTCGACCTCGACGTGGGCGCGGTCTTCATCGCCATCGGCCACACGCCGAACACCGAGTATCTCGAAGACACGGGCGTCGAACTCGACGAGACTGGCTACGTCGAGACGAAAGGCGGCGACGGCGGCGGTCAGACGAAGACGGCCGTCGAGGGCATCTTCGCCGCCGGCGACGTGGTCGATCATCACTACCAGCAGGCGGTCACCGCCGGTGGGATGGGGACGAAAGCGGCACTCGATATCGACGACTATCTCGAAGATCTCCCCGAAGCGGAGACGGCCGCGGCAGAGACGCAAGCGGCGGGCGACGACTGATCGACGTTAGTTTTGATCTGCTGATTTGCCGACGCCTGGAAGGGCAACGCGTTTTTCGAGCGCCCCCATCGCCAGTGCAATCGTCAGTACGAGTAGGAGATAGAAGACGCCGACGACGATGTAGATCTCTTCGTAGAGGAACGTATCCGAGGCGACGTTCCGCGCCCGCCGGAACAGTTCGGGGACAGTAATGAAGGCGGCCAGCGAGGAGTATTTGACCAGATAGACGAACTCGTTCGTCCAGCCCGGAATCGCGTACCGGAGTCCTTGCGGCAGAATGACGTGACGGATCGCCTGTCGTTTGGTCAGGCCGACCGACCGGGCGGCGGTGAGTTGGCCCTCCTCGACCGACTCCAGCGCCGATCGGATATACTCCGCCTGATACGCCGAGGAGTTGATCGTGAAGGCGACGATGGCGACCATCACCGCCGCCCGGGGGATTCCGTCGCGGCCGACGAAGCCGATGGCCTCGAAATAGCCGGCCAGCGGCAGTGCGAAAAACCAGAAAAACAGCTGTGCGAGCAGCGGCGTCCCGCGGATCAGCTCCGTGTACACGAGTGAGGCCGTGCGTGCGAGGCGGTCGCCGTAGACCCGTGCAACCGAGAGCGGGACTGCGATCACGAGGCCGAACAACATACCGAGAATCGTCATGTAGACGGTGATGAACGCGCCGGCAGCGAGTTCCGGGCCGGTCGTCGTCGCAAAGGCCGCCAGTTCGAAGACGCCACCGATCGGCCCCCCGATCGCGTCCGCGGCCGACTGGAACGGCTCCGCCGGGATCCACGGCTCGCGCCGTCGAATCCCCAGTTCGGACTGGATCAGATCGGGAAAGCCGAGCGTACTGAACAGCCAGTCGAGCAGCGTGTTGTGATACGCCCACCGGGCGAGCAGCCACAACCAGAACAGCCCCCCGAGCAGGGCGACGAGGAGCCGTCCCGACCCGGAAACACGACCGACCGCCGTGCCGCGCGTCTCGACAGTGCTCGCCATCAGTAGATCTCGGCGATTTCGCCGAGGAACTGTCTCGTTCGTTCCTCGCGGGGGTTCTCGAAGAGCTGTTCTGGCTGACCGCGTTCGACGATCTGTCCCTCGTCGAGGAACATGATTCGGGAGGCAACCGACCGGGCGAAGTCCATCTCGTGGGTCACGACGAGCATCGTCATTCCCTTCTCGGCGAGGTCACGCATCACCGTCAGCACCTCGCCGATCAGTTCCGGATCAAGCGCAGAGGTCGGCTCGTCGAAGAGGATGAGTTCGGGCTCCATCGCCAGGGCGCGGGCGATGCCGACCCGCTGTTTCTGTCCGCCGGACAGTTCCGCAGGGTAGGAGTCGGCCTGCGCTGCGAGGCCGACCTGTTCGAGGTACTCCATCGCCTGCTCGCGGGCCTCCTCGGCGGGGACGCCGAGCACCTCGCGGAGTCCGAGCGTGATGTTCTTGCGGGCACTCAGGTGAGCGAAGAGATTCGAGTCCTGAAACACCATCCCGACCCGTCGCCGGAGTTCGTTCTCGTCGAGGTCGTGGATGTCCTCGCCGTTGAGAGAGATGGTCCCGTCGTCGATTTCTGTCAGCCGATTCACGCAGCGGAGCATCGTCGATTTCCCCGACCCACTCGGGCCGACGATCACTTCGACATCTTGCTGGTCGAGCGCGAAGCTGACGTTTTGCAGTACCTCCTCTTCGTCGTAGGATTTGTATACAGAATCAACGTCTAACAGACTCATGCTGATCCCTCTGGAATCGCGTATCTGTCTTCGAGCGCGTCGAGCGCGCGGTTCGTCGTGAAAGTGAGCACGAAGTAGATGACTGAGATCGTAATGATCACCTCGGTCACTGCCGAATCGTGACCGGGCTGGAGATAGAGCTGTTCGGACCGGGTGAGCAGTTCGGCCAGTCCGATCGCGAAAGCGATGCTCGTATCCTTCAGGACAATCGTGAACTCGTTTTGAAACCCGGGGACAGAGCGCCGAACCGCCTGCGGAAAGATCACGTGACGGATCGCTCCGATCTTCGTGAGTCCGATCGAGCGGGCGGCCTCCATCTGTCCCTCGTCGATCGACTGGATCGCGCCGCGGAACACCTGCGCCTGATACGCCGCCGACCGCAAGCCGAGTGCGATCGTGGCGACGACGAAGGCCTTCACCTTGGCATCGATGATGATGAACGTCCCGAGTTGCGGGATCGGCAGCAGAAAGAAAAACAGGAAGATCAACACGACGATCGGCGTGCCGCGGAGGATCACGCCCGCAGTGTTCACGGGCGTTCGGAGCCAGCCAGGGGCGTACACCTCGGCTGCGCCGGCCGGAAATCCGGCCAGAAAGCCGACGAGGAGACTGGAGATCGTCAGCAGAATCGTTACGGCAGTCCCCAGCAGTAGCTGGTCCCAGTTCGAGAGAATGAACGCCCAGTCGCTTCCCTGCAGGACGATCGGATCCATCGCTACTTAGCCGAAGTACTCGCTGACGAGGTCGTCGTAGGTGCTGCCTTCCTGGACTGCACTCAACCCGTCGTTGATGTCTTCGATCCGGTCGTCGTCCTGTCGCATCCCGAACCCGAAGTTCTCGTTCGTCTGGATCGTGAAGGCAATCTCCACGTCGCGGGAGCCAGCGAAGTTCTCGGCCACCGGAACGTCTGCGACGACGGCGGCGACATCGCCGCTTTCGAGTGCGTCGATCGCGAGTGGGTAGTTCTCGAACTGCCGGAAGTTGTCACCGCTGAGCGTCCCCTCCTCGATCATCCGTTCGACCTCCCCCTCGCCGGTCGTTCCCGACTGTGCGCCGACGCGGTTGCCCGACAGATCGCTCTCCGACCCGGGCTGGAAGCTGCCGCCTTCCTGAACGAGAACCGACTGGTTTGACTCGAAGTACGGATCAGAGAAGGCGATCTGCTCGGCTCGTTCGTCGGTGATCGTCATGCCTGCAGCGATGATGTCGATATCGCCCTCGGTCAGCGACGGAATGAGTGTCTCGAAGTCGAGTTCAGTCCACTCGGCGAGTTCGTAGCCGGCCTCCTCGGCGACGGCGTCGAGGAGGTCGATGTCGAAGCCGGTCAGTTCGCCGCCCTCTTTGAACTCGAACGGTGCGAATCCGGGGGCAGTGCCGGGAACTAGCGTTTCCGAATCGGAGCCGCCGGTACCTTCCTGCGTACAGCCAGCTAGCATCGCGGTCGCTCCCGCGGCACCGACCGTCGTGAGGTACGCTCGCCGATCCATGGTGTACTCGCGTGCCATATCTGGTGGTCGGTGGTTGCGGTGTTCAATCTTACGGCCCACGATCAGACAAACTGACAAAGAAGCGTGCATTCTACGGTTGTTAGTTGTCTTATCCGGAAACATAATGGACGGAAGGCGATACAGAAAGAGAACAATTCGAACCCCAACTGGGAGGACAGATAGCGCCTCCGACGCCAGAGTCTGGGAATCGATCCGGAGATGTTTATGTCCGCCACTCCCTATCGAATGTATGGCAACCGAAACAGTCACCGTTACCATCGAGACCGACGAGGACGAAGACGAACTGGAGATTCCGGTCGACGCAATCGAGCTGCTCAACGAGAGCGACGAAGGCGTTCCGACAGTGCTAGGCGATCTGGCGCTGCTCGGCGTCGCCCAGCAGATCCACGGCATCATCCACCACACGCAGGAGGATGTCGGCGAGGATGTCGAGGCCGCCGAGGAGAAGACGATGGAACTGTTCGAGGAGCGATTCGGCCAGTCCTTCGCCGACATGGTCGGTCACGAGCACTGAACAGGCGACTGCGAACCTAGTTACTCGACTGTATACGTGAGGACAACCCCCTCACCGAGTTGCTCGATATCTTCGAGCGACAGCGCCGGAAAATCCTCGGTGAAGCCGTCGCCGTCGGCCAGCGTCGGAGCGTCTCGACCGCCGACGATCATCGGGCCGACAAACACGGAGAGGCGATCGACGAGATCGGCCTCGAACAGCGAATAAATGATCTCACCGCCGCCCTCGACCATCAGTTGGTCGACGCCGTGGTCGGCGAGGTCGTCGAACGCGGCCGCGAGGTCGACGCGAGACTGACCGGCCTGAATCACTGTCGCGCCGGATTCTTCCATCTGTGCGACGAAATCGGCCGGGGCCGCCTCGCTGACCAGTAGATAGCTCTCGGCATCGTCGTCGAGGACGGCAGCGTCCGGCGGGGTTCGAATCCGCGAATCCGCGACGACGCGGGCCGGTTGCGGCGAGTCGCCGCGGTCGGTCCGGTCGGCGATCAGTTCCTCGTCGTCCAGTGTCAGCGAGGGATCGTCCGCGAGCACCGTCCCAACGCCGACCATCACCGCGTCGCTGTCGGCGCGGAGTCGGTCGACCCGCTCGAAATCCGCCGCGTTGCTGATAGCGATCTGCTCGCGCTCGCGCGAGGAGAGTTTGCCGTCTGCACTTGTCGCCGCGTTCACCACCACTCGCATATCCGCCCAGCCGAACGGCTCCTAATTACCGGTTTCGGTCCGGGTCGAACTCACTCCGTCGAGGAGTTGTCAGTGTCGTCGTCGGGCGGGTCCCCGCTGCGAACGACGAGTCTGTAGCCGCCGATCTGGTCTTCAGCCTCTCCGACATCGAAACGCAGTTCGGCGATATCGTCGGGTGCAATCGGGCCGTACTGTCTGGTGTA
Organism: Halovenus anhuiensis; assembly: GCF_037080055.1. Classification (NCBI taxonomy): domain Archaea; kingdom Methanobacteriati; phylum Methanobacteriota; class Halobacteria; order Halobacteriales; family Haloarculaceae; genus Halovenus; species Halovenus anhuiensis. Next base: position 278,660 of record NZ_JBAOJI010000002.1, on the reverse strand, counting down.
TACCGAGCCGAGATCCGCCCCCTCGCGGTCGCGCATCTGTAAGGAAACGTCCGCGTATTCGGGTTCGGTGCCGACATTTTTCACCTTGAGGATGACCGAAACCTGCCCGTTTTCGACGATTCGGTTGTCGGCCTCGCGCGTGAGATTCTCCGCCTCGACCTCTACGTCCCGATGATCACCCGACGCGGACGGTCCATCCTCGGAGCCGTCTTCGTCGTCGGTGTCCAGACAACCCGCGAGCGCCCCCGCCACCCCACACAGCCCCGAAGCGATGAACGTCCGTCGGTTCATGCGTTCTTCTCGCAGCGAGAGCGTCATAAACGTACGCATCTGGGGGATAGCTGATGGCTCTTCCCGGCGCGAGACTGCCGACAGCGGTGGCCACTTGAGCGTCCGGACCCGAACAACAGACGTGTCTCAGCACAGCCCCGATTCGGGCGGTCAGACGCTGTTCGAGACCGACCGACTCACGGTCGGTGTCGGCTTCCCACTCACGGACGCCCGAACGTCTCGGCCCTCGATCAGCCGGGAACTCGAACTCGCGGTCCACGCCGAGTCCGTCGGTTTCGACGCGCTGTGGGCGCGGGACGTGCCGCTGTACTGGCCGAAATTCGGCGACGCTGGCCAGACGTTCGATACCTGGCCGTGGCTGGCGACTGTCGCCGCCAGAACCGACGACATCGCGCTCGGAACCGCGAGTGTCGTCTTGCCGTTGCGGCATCCGATCCACGTCGCGAAGAGTGCGGCGACGATCGATCGTCTCTCGGAGGGTCGACTCGTCATGGGCGTCGCGACGGGCGACCGCGACCCGGAGTACGACGCCTTCGGGATCGACGCAGCGGAGCGTGGGGAACTGTTCCGAGAGAGCGTCCGCTGGCTGCGCAGCCTGTGGACCGAAGAATTCCCGGCGCTCGACGGGCCGTGGGGCCGTCTCGACGGCGACGTCGATCTCGTCCCCAAGCCGACGGGAGAGATTCCGCTGCTCCCGACCGGCCACGCCAGACAGGACCTCGACTGGATCGGTGAACACGGCGATGGCTGGCTGTTCTATCATCTTCCCGACGAGACGCTGGCGTCGTTTCTCGGTGACTGGCGGGATGCCGGCGGCGAAAAGCCGTTCGCGATGGCGCTGCAGGCCGAACTCGCGGACGATCCGACGGCCGATCCCGAGCCGATCCATCAGGGATACCGGGCCGGTATCGAGTGGTTCAGTGAGTATTTCGAGCGAATAGCGCAGTTGGGCGTCGATCACGTGATCGTCGGTCTGAGCGGCCGCGATCCAAAGCCGGCGCTGACGGCGTTCGGGAACGAGGTGCTTGCAGAGGAGTAAGCGTTTCAGCTACAGAAACGCGAGGTGGTCCTTATCATCGTCCTCGTCGAAAGAAAAATCGGGGCGAGCGGAGCCCCGCTGTCTCTGACATCGGCTCTCCGATGGTCGGGTGCGGACCCGGCTGTCTGCTGTTTTATGCCGTCGGCATCTCCTCGCCGGCCTCGTCGTGGACCTCTGAGGCGAGGTTGTACATGCCGTAGCTGGCCCAGAACGCAAACAGCAGGCCGACGGTGATCCCGACGCCGTAGCCAATCGCTGTCGTCGGGTAGCCGCCCGGTGCGAAGATCTGATCCGACAGGATGATCGAGAACGCGCCCGTGATGTACGCGAAGGGCAGCGACACGATCACCATCGCCGGGAACGACAGTGCTGCGCTCACTTTCGGACTGACTTTGTCGAGCATTTTCTCTATCGGATCTAAGACAAAGTCCGTTATAGAACTGTCGACTCAAAACAGCGGGCGGTCCTACGCTTCGGTTTCGACGGGTGCGCCCGGCGCGTTCGATTTGACCGAGTTCAGCCCCTGTTTGGCTTTCTGTTTCGAGGAGTAGCCCTGTCCGCAGTCGGCGATGATGTTACCGTTGTCGTGGACGAGTCGCCAGCGGAATTTGTCCTGCTTGTCACGGAACAGCTCGAAGGTGGCCTTGCTGCCGCCCTCCTGTGATTCCTCCTGTTCGTCTTTCGAGAGATCCTCGACGTACGCGCCAGCGACGTTCGCTTTGACGCTTTCCAGGCCCTGTTTGGCCTTCTGTCTCGAGGCGTAGCCCTCCGAGCCGTTGGCGATGATGTTGCCGTTGTCGTGGCGAAGGCGCCAGCGGTGTTCGTCGGCGTCGTCTTCGTACAGCAGGAACGTTGCCTTGCTCGCCTGGGCCTCCATCTCGATCTCGCCGCCTTCCTCTTCGGGCCACTCGACATCGACCTCGAGACTAATATTCCCATCTTCGCGCTCGATCTCGACGTTGAGGTCGGCCTCCTCCGGCGGTTCGACGGTGACTGTCTGTTCCTCGTCGGCCGGAACCGGTTCCCCCCGACGGAGTCGGTTCGAGATCCGTCGCAGGAACGACGAAATACCGCGGCGACTCCGTTTTTCCTCTGTCTCGTGGATTGTCTCCTCTGTCATACCACTAATGAATGAGTGCATACCTTATAATGATACCCCCCGACAGAGCAGGCATCACTCGACGGTAACCCGTTCGATATCGAGATTTCCGGTCGCCACAATCGTGGCGGTTCCAGACGCCTCCTCGACGGTGAGCGACAGTCTGAGCGGGTCACGCGAGCGGATCGTGCGGGTCGCATCGGGTCGCTCCCAGTCGTAGCCCGTCGGATCGATTTCGAGTTCCCGGAGTGCGGCCGCGACGCGGTCGTCGGTAAGCAGCGCCGAAAGAAGATCGATCCCGACGACAAACGTACAACTCTCACAGGCGAGTTCGATCCAGTGATCGGGCTCGTCGAGCACGTCGACTCGCGGGTCGACCGCAATCGGCCCGGCACAGGACGGACACTGGCCGGTCCGTGCTAATCCGACCTCGTGACGAACCCGGTCGTGGACCGCCGGAAGCAGTCGTCCGGATTCGTACTGCTCGAAGCCGTTCTGCGGGAACGGATAGGTGAATCCCTCCCACCGCTCGCAGGCCGGACAGTCGACGGTGAGGAAGCCCCGTTCGTACCGCAGTGTCGGCTGGGTTCCGCAGGACGGGCAATTCACGTCGGCGAGGGTCCGCTCGTGTTCGACCGTCTCTGTCGGACGGGTGGCGAGGACCGCCCGATACAGCGCAGTTGCACTCGCCGTGGGCACGTAGCCGTCCTCGACCTTCCGGACGTAGACCCCGCGCAGTTTCCCGAGGTGGTAGTTGAATTTGCCGCTGTCTTCGATCCCGACGGCGTCCATCAACTCGGCGTAGGATTTCGGCTCGGTGTAGGCGGCCACCCAGTCTTCCAGCAGCGCGAGGAGAATATCCAGCCGGATCTCCTGTCCGAGCAACGCGAACGCCTCGCGCGCATCGACCACCTCGTCGGCCGCTGGTGACGATCGATCGTCATCCAGATCCATACCCGTCTTTAGGCGAGCGATCCAAAGACCGTTCCGGGTCTATCCCATGTGAACAATTCTTGTGAAATCGAGTTCGCAAAATGACTAATTATCAACAGCACCACCCATGGAGTAATGACCAATCAGACAGCAGGACTTGACTGGCGAACGCGGCTTCGGCGGTGGCTTCGGAGGGCCGATCCAGCACGACTCTGGCTGCTCGGACTGCTCGCATTGCCCGGCTACGTCGTCGACTCGCTGGAATTCCTCCAGGTGTTTAGCCTGTTCTTTCTCGCCCTGTTCTGGGTCCTTCTCGAACCGGTCGTCGACGCGGCACTCGCACGCGACGAGGAGACGACAGCGCCGACCGACTGGATCGGGATGGGCGACCGGCGGGAGTTGGCGGTATTCTACGGGATGCTCCCGTTCACGTTCGTGAACCCCCTCATGCTGGTGCAGGATAGTTTCCAGTTTCTCGGCTCGGCCGTCGCGGCCGTCCGTCACCGCGGGTCGCTGCCCGCCCGCGGCGACGAGCGCACGGTCGACTATCGCCTGCCCGTCGACGGCGAGTGGACCGTCGTCAACGGCAGTTTGGATCGGGAGTTCTCCCACTCGTGGTTCCCGGTCAATCAGCGCTACGCCTACGATTTCGTCATCGCCGACGAGGACGGCCGGACCCGGCCCGAGGGATCGAGCCCCGCTGTCGAGAACTACTACTGTCACGACGAACCCGTCCTCGCGCCGGCCGACGGCGTCGTCGTCGATGTCTTCGAGACGGATCTCGAACCCGGCCGAGGCGGCGGCGTTTCACACCCGCTGAAGCGGGACATCCGGGGGAACTACGTGACGATCCAGCACGCACCCGGGGAGTTCTCCTGTCTCGCCCATCTGGTCCCCGGCAGCGTTGCGGTCGAACCCGGCGAATCGGTCGACCGCGGACAGGAGATCGGACGTTGCGGACACACCGGCAACTCCTCGGAGCCGCATCTACACTTCCAGCTACAGGACAGCCCGACCTTCGAGATGAGTGCCGGACTGCCGGTCGAGTTCGCGGGCGTCGAAACCGAGTCGCCGTGGCTCGACGACTCCGGGTCCGGAACCGAGAGCACACAGGAGTCCGAAGCGTCAGCGGCGATAGCAGATGGCGGCGAGTCGACGGCAGCGACCGGCGACAAAACGGCGGTCACCGCCGGCCAGCGAGTCCGACAAGACAAGCGTGTCGATGAGACGGGAGGGGAACAGTTTGAGACGCCGAAGCGCCGGGCCGTCGGGACGCTCGAACGGACAGCGCTCGGGTTCGGGGTGGGGATCCTGGCCGCAGTCTTCGGCGGATTCCTCGTCGATCAGCCGGCGCTTTCGCTCGCAATCGGGGGCTGTGCGCTGGCCGGACTCGGCAGTTGGGCGCTTTTGAACCGCGTGCGGACCGCCCGACCCGGAAGCCTCGGAGTCCCCGTGGGACTCGCAGTCGCTGCGGCGCTGTGGTGGGTCGGCTCGCCGGTCAGCGCGGTCGTTCTCGTCCTTGCCGCCAGCCTCGGCTACGCCGCCGTCGCCGAAATTGACCGGCTTCGCTGCCGTCGCGGGTTCGGAATAGCGGATCACCGGACAAGTTGATAGGCCGCCAGCCACTACACAGTGGTGTGACAGACGGACAAGACGAGTTCACGATCCCGGTGTTCAACGGGAAAGCGGCTGTCGAGGCCGGCTACGCACAGGCCCAGCAGCAGGGCGTGCCGTTTTTCGGCATCGAGGAGTACGAGGAGGGCTACGCGGTTACCTACGATCTGTTGCCCGCGGACGAACAGCTCGCACCGACCGCGCGGAAAGAGGTCAAGACCAGATTGACCGCGGAAGTCGAGGCCATCGTCGGCGACGACGAACTGGCGACGGTGGAAGTGAGCAAGTCGGTCAACGACTCGCTGGGCAACGTTTCCATGCTGGAGACGGAGGCCAGCGCTCGACGAGTCGCCCGAGCAATCGCGCCAATCGTCCTCGACACCGCGAACTGGGCGGACAGCTAGCCACACTGTTTTGATCGCGAGGCGCTAACGTCCGGCCGTGTTGCGGAAAGACCTGCTGCGCGTCTCGCGTCGGGGCGGCGGCTACCACCCCGAGTTCGTCGACGAGGACCGGGAGCCGCTGGCGGGTCGGGTGCTCGGCTGTTATCAGGGCCACGTCGGCGAGCAACGGGAGACGCTCGACGCGGCACTCGAAGAGATCGAAGCCGAGAGCGACGATTTCAAACTCGTCCGCGGGTTCGCGAAACTGATCGACGACGACGCGACGTGGGCGGTACAGTCACCGCTTGCTCCCCGAAAGACCCGCGAGGTCGTCTTCACCGAAAGCGAGGCCGTCGGCGTGGTGACCGACGACGAGCGCGAGCGGGCGCTCGCTCGGGCAGCCGACCGACTCGACGCCACCCCCGACGCTGTCGAGCGGTCGCTGTACGCCGACCGCGAAACGCGGGAACTGCTCACCAGCCTCGACCGCCGCTGGACCCCATCGGAGCTGATCGAGCAGTACAATCTCTCGCTGGCCCAGACCGCGCTGTTCGACGCCCGCGAGGTCAGGATCCGCAGCGACGACCCCAAGCGGATCATCTCCGCGATCAAGCGGCTCCGGCTGGTCTACGAGATTCGGCAACTGCCGGAAGAGGAGCGCCGAACAGTGGCAGATACTGACCGAGAAATCGTCGTCACCGGGCCCGACGCGCTGTTCAAGCGGACGCGACGGTACGGGACGCGGTTCGCTCGCTTGCTGCGAACCGTCGCCGGGACGGCGCGCTGGCAACTCTCGGCGACGATCGACGACCGCGGGACAGATCGACAGCTCGAACTGAGCCACGAGGATCTCGGCGTGCCCGACGTGGAGCCGGTCACCGAGGTGACCTACGACAGCGACGTCGAGCGTGAGTTTGCGACCCGCTTTTCGGCGCTGGATCTGGACTGGAACCTCGTTCGGGAACCGGACGCAATCGAGGCGGGCGAACACGTCGTCATCCCGGATTTCGCGTTCGACTGGAAACACGGAGACTTCCGCGTGTACTTCGAGATCATGGGCTTCTGGACGCCCGAGTACGTCGAGAAGAAACTCGACCGACTCGACGCCGTCGAAGATGTGGAGATGCTCGTCGCCGTCGACGAGAGCCTTGGGGTGGGTGAAGAGATCGAACTCCGCGATCACCGCGCGATTCCCTACTCGGGACAGGTCAGCATCAAGGACGTACGCAACGCGCTCCAGCGGTACGAGGACGACCTCGTTGCGGCCGCCGCCGAAGCCCTCCCAGCGGAGATCCGTCCCGAGCAGTCGGTCGTGACGATGAGTGAACTCGCGGCGGAGTACGGTGTCAGTGAGGCCGTCATCGAAGACAAGGCGTTCCCCGACCACGACCGCCTCGGCCGGACGCTGGTCGAACCGGCGGTGCTCGACGACCTCGCAGACCAGATCGAGGAAGGAATGTCCTTCGCGGAAGTCGAAGAGATTCTCGGAGAAGTGGGCATCGACGACGCGAGTTCGGCGCTGGGCGCGCTCGGCTACCGCGTCGAGTGGGAGGGGCTCGGCGGCGGGACAGTCCGGCAGAAGTGAGCGGACAGATCAGCGTTCGAGTTCTCCGGAGAGTTTGCGCAGGCGTTCGATCCGCTCGGCCGTCGGCGGGTGCGACGCGGGGAATAGCTCCTGACTCAGCAGATCGTTGGCGATGCTGTCGTCGTCTTCATCGTTGAACATCGGGATGTCGAGCGAGAAGATATAGAGCGCTTCGACGCCGCCGTCGAGTTCCCGGAGGTCCCGGTCCGGCAGCGACTGCATCTCGCTGTCGATGGTTTCGAGCGCAGAGGCGAGCGCGAGCGGATCGCCCGTGATCGCCGCCGACCCGCGGTCGGCCGCGTACTCGCGGTACTGCGAGAGGATCCGAAAGAGGACGTTACTCGCCAGCCAGAACACCGCAGAGACGGTGATCGTCACGACGGCCGCCGCGAGAACGACCAGAATCGCCTTCCCGCCGTTGTCCCGATTTCGGCCCGGGGTGAACATGAACGCACGGCTGAAAAACGACAGCAGGCCGAACATCGTTTTCGAGACGAGATACGTGAGTGTCGGGAGCAGGTAGGCGATCGACATCACCGTCGCGTCGCGGTTGTGGATGTGCGCGAGTTCGTGGGCCAGCACCGCATCGACTTGTTCGCCGTCGAGGGTATCGAGGAGACCAGTCGTCACCGCGACGGTGCGGCCGCCGCGGATTCCCCCGGTCGCGAAGGCATTGGGTGCGTTGGAGTCGATGACCGCAATGGTCGGCTTCTTGCTGTCGGCGGTCGTGGCGAGTCGCTGGACGCGAGCGTGCAGATCCGGGTACTCCTCGGCGGAGACGGTCCGAGCGCCCGTCGAGTTGAGTGCCATCTTCCCGCCCTGCAGCCATGCCAGCACGATTCCGACTCCAGTGAGAGCGAGAATGAGCAGCGGATTGTAGCCAATCTGTGGCGCTGTCCCGCCCTCACTCGCCATCGGCAAGACCACGTAGTTGAGCGCGGCGGTTAGCGTGAACGTGAAGGCCAACGGAAGGACTGCGATTAGCCCCAGCGTGGCGAGCATCCGCAGTTGTAGTGATCGGTCGGTCTCCCACTCCATTAGCTAGCTGTTGATGGTGTCGGCACTTGTCTACACCGGTTCGTGTGGTGAAGGAAACGCGGAGCGAGCGCAATCCGGCGGGTCACAGTTCCCGGCGTCTCCCCTTCGGGACCGTCGATTTCAGTTCGTCGTAGGTGTACAGACCGACTCCGAGCGGTTCCGGTTCGCCCGCGAGGTCGTGGGTGACGATCAGATACCCCCAGTCGCCCTCCCAGTCGACTTGTTGATCGTCGCCAGCCATGAACTGAGTCGCCTGTTCGCGGGAGAGATGAATGGTGTTCTTCGTCGCGTGGTGACCGAATCGCTGGACCGCCTCCAGCGTCGGTTTCCAGTGTTCCTGTCGAGTCCGGAGGACGGTCATGCCGAGTCCTTCGATGTCGACCGGTGATTCCAGGTCGCCGTAAAACGCCCAGATTTTGCCCGCACCGCGCTCCCAGAAGCTGTATTCCTCGAACACCGAGGGACCGATTCCGAACCGCTCGTCGAACCAGCCGACGACTTCCTCGCGAGTCGCCCGCTGTTCGACGGTCCGCTCGGCGTCAGTCGCGGGGAGGCGGTCGAATCGCGTGCTGATCTCTTCGGTCATCCTGTCACCTCCAGTTTCGCACAGAAGAAGCCGCCCGTGTCGTTGTGGTGCGGGTAGATTCGCTTGGCCTTGCTGACACTGTCGTCATACTTCTCGTCCTGCCACTCCGTCACGCCGGGGCGGGAATCCAGCGGAAGGTCGTACTCGACGAGTTCGCAAGGTTCCTCGTCGAGAGCGTAATCCAGCACCGCCTCGTTCTCCTCCGGCGCGAAGGTACAGGTCGAGTAGACAACCGTCCCACCTTCACGGGTGGCCTGGATCGCTCGGCGGAGAATCCCTTTCTGGACGCCGGCAGTCCCCTCGACGTGTTCGTAGCTCCACTCCTCCAGCACGTCCGGATTCTTGCGGATGGTGCCCTCACACGAGCAAGGTACGTCGACGAGCGTGCGGTCGTATAGCTCGCCGTCGAAGGGTTTCAGCGAGTGGTTGCGAGAGTCCTCGATAGTGATGGCGAGGTTCGTCACACCCAGTCGTTCGGCGTTCGAGCGCAGCGCCGAGACCCGACCCATGTTGTTGTCGGTCGCGACGAGGCGGCCGGTGTCCTCCATGAGTGCGGCGAGTTGGGTCGTTTTCGAGCCTGGTGCGGCACAGCAGTCCCAGACGCGCTCACCGGGTTGGGGATCGAGCACGCGGGCGGGGATGGCCGACACCTCTTCCTGACCGTGGAGCCAGCCGTGGACGTACGGCCAGTTGCCGCCGGCCTGATCCTCCGGCAAGACGAAGACGCCGGGATGCCAGTCGGTCTGTTCGGCGGCGATGTCGGCCTCAGCCAGCGCCTCGCGGGCGCGTTCGATGGTTGTCTTGATCGTGTTGACCCGCACGGCGGCGGGCAGCGGCCGCTCACAGGCCGCGTAGAAGGCCTCGACGTCGTCGATGAGCGGCTCGTACCGTTCCAGAACGGACATTGCCCGGGTTTCGTCAGGAGTGAGTTTGTCCGTTTCGATTCACTCACCGGAGCACGGCGGGGCGGTCGCTGTAGTGGCGCGGAACCGGACGAGTGCCAGCGGGCCACTCGGCTGACTCCTCGCTGATTCGCGCTGCGAGTTCCGCCGGCGTGAGTTCCCGTTCGGTCTGCTCGGCCCGACTGGTCACGCGGAGGCTGTCGCCGTCTTCCTCGCCGACGACGGCGTCGTGGGGAATCCACTCCTCGTCTGCGGTGTCGAGTCGCTCGCTGACGGGCACGTCGCGGTCGTCGATATCGACTCGCACGCCCCTCGTTTCGAGTCGCTCGGCGATTCGGTCGCAGGTTTCGATATCGTCGGGTTCGATGGGGACGAGCCGGACCTGAATCGGCGCGAGCCACGTCGGGAGGCAGGGGCGGTCGCTGGCGGCCGTCGTCCGGCAGAGCGCGGCGACGAACCGGGTCGAATCGCCGAGCGGTGTGGAGTGGACGAGAGTCGTGCTATCGGAGTCTCGGCTATCGTCGAGCCAGACAGCAGGAGTGACGAGTCGGGCGTGCTCGCCGAGTACGGCGAAGTCGAGTCTGAACGGTGTGCTCCCCCCGGCGCGGCGTTCGAGAAGCAGTGGTTGGTCGAACTGGTCAGCGAGCGCGGCGATCCAATCGCGGTGCTCGTCGAGAAACATCTCGGTAACGCGACAGACGGGCTCGAAGAAAACGGAGAGATCAGCGAGTAGGTCCGAGACGAGAGCAATCTGCTCGTCGGCTTCGACGAGCGCATCCGATCGGGTCGACACGGCAGTCGTGAGTTCGGGGCCCGGCTGGTCTGCAGTCGTCTCGAAGACCGAGCGCAGGGATTCGCCGCCGACGACGGCAGTCTCTGCGTCCGTCCGGGCCGATTGATCGACCGGGAACGCGCCGTCGGCCCGCAGTCGGTCGGCCACTGCTTCGACGACGAGATCACGAAGAACGGTCCCCTCGGGGAGGAATGTCCCGTTCTCGTCGAACAGCACGGGCCCGCCATCGGCGGAGTCGGCCAGTCGGTCAAGCGGCATCAGGTCGATCAGTTGTCCGTCGTCAAGGACCGGCCGCTCTGCGTCGGCCTCGGTGAACGAGCCATCTTCCCCGATGACGAACCACTCGCCGTCGGGTCGGTCGGTCGGTTCGATCTCGAAGTGCTGGTTCGCGAACGGATGACCGCGGGCGTCGAGTTCGAAGCTGATCGGTTCGCCGAGCGGAACGGTATGTGTCTCGAAATCGAGTCGGGAAACGAGGTCGTCGACTAGTTCGCTGGCGACGGATTTCGTGGCTGGGGAGTCGGTCAACCCTGCGAAGGGGACGACAGCGACGGTGTGCTCATCGAGCTGGTCAGCCATCTCGGTGATCCGGTCGGCCGCAGCGTCGGCAGTGCGAACGGATCTGTCCGCATCGGCGCGCTCGACTGCGACGAAGACGACGATAGCGCCGGAGAGATCCGCGCTCGCCCCCGGGCGGCCGTCGCTATCGGGGTCGTGATCGCGGACCTCGAAGGCGAAGGAGTTGGCGTGCAGACAGCGCAGTTGCATTGTCGGTATGGACCGGACCAGCGGCAAAAAGCGTGCCGTTGGCGGGAATCACTGTGGTAGCCGAGCCTGTGAGGGTGTCATAGAACTATTCACAAGGTAGTTGTTTTCGTCGTAGAACTGGCTAAATACGCTGGTACGTAGACGTGCGAACTGACCGCCAGTAGCCCTACCAGATCCGAGAGAAATTCTAAGCACCGTGCAGGATATAGGGCGCATAGTCAGCTAACGAAATCGGCAGTCCGAATGACTGGGAAGTGGTCAGCGCAAGTTGCCCCCTGATACCACGAGTGAATCAATGGGGACAGACGTTCGCCGAAACATCTGATTTTGTGAGGGTGTCCATCGGTACGGGTGGGTATTTAAACAGCCGGACAGCTGAGAGGAACACACTTGTGAGACTTGGCCGAATCGGAAACGCACGATGAAGACAGTTACTTCAGCCGATGGAACCAGTATCGCCTTCGAACAACACGGAGACGGACCGCCGCTCGTGCTCCTCCATGGCTCCTCCGGAGACCACCATGCGTGGGACGGCGTGGTACCGCATCTCGCGGACGATTTCACGCTCATCATCCCCGACCGACGGGGCCGAGGCCACAGCGCTGACGCAGACACACACAGTCTTGCACACGAGGTAGCCGATCTCAAGGCGATAGTCGATTCGATCGAAGGCGACGCAACCGTATTCGGTCACTCTTATGGCGGCCTCGTTGCACTTGCGGCCGCGACAGAGATGGATTTCGACAGTCTTGTCCTCTACGAACCAGCCATGCTGGTCGGTGAACACCGTGGTGACGACTTGGCTGCTCGGATGAAACAGCGACTGGACGCAGGTGAGCGTCGAGACGCGATGAAGCTATTCTTCCGTGACGCGGGGGGTATCGTTACCCCTGAACAACTCCCAATCTGGCCCGAGGAAGTTCAGTTCGAACTCGTCGAAACGGTGGTTCGGGAGAACGAAGCCGTCGAGTCGTACGAACTCCCCAGTGAGCCAGATGTCGACTGTCCGACGCTGCTTCTGACCGGTGAACACGGCCCCGAGCATCTGCGTGCTGCTGTCCAGACTCTCGCTGACCGTGTGCCACAGAGTCGTCTCGTCGAATTTGATGGGGTCGGACACGTGGCGACCGATTCGGCACCGCAACGGGTGGCCGATGCAGTTCGTTCGTTTTCTCTCGAAGAACCAGCACAGTCGTAACTGACAGGGTCTGTCGGCTGGTCGTTCAACATTCGTTGCAAGGACTGGGCGTTTTTTTTTGGCCTGTCGGCTATAATCAGTCTGCATACCTGGCGAGAGCACGATTGAGCGAGAGATATACGAACGGTTTACTGAATAAATTCTCTGAGAGTGCAATAAAACGGTTCTTTTCACACTGAGATTAGAGTGTCAAACTCTTCGCGACTAGATTTCTGGGAGGTATTTTTATTTCACCTCGTTCTTACGGCACCCTCATTCTCTCTATTCAGCATCCAATTGAATGATATGTCTGAATCACAGTCGGCCAGAGAGAATAGATGGCGCGTAGGCAGCACGGTGTCGTTCCCAGTGAACAGCAGTCGTGATTGGTTGAGATAGGGTGGACTGTATCCATGATCAGACTGATAGGTTACTGCGCTAAGAAGGGTTTAGAGCAGATAGAACAATATACCTTTGACTGGTATCGTACATCAAACAGCTATGCCACTGGTCGCCGAGTTCGATATCAACTGCGAACACCTCCCGTTCGTTCCCGTTGCTCGGAGGCTTCCAGACGCGACACTGGTTCTCTCGCTTCAGTTCAACCACGACGAACTCCCGCTGTTCGTCCTCTCCGTGACTGACGGTAACCGAACGACGGTCGAGGAGACGTTTGATGACCTCTCTGTCGTCGGCGAGTACACCGTCCTCGGTGTGGCAGGCGAGACGCGCCGCTACCAAATCCTCCCCGGACGAACGCTAGACGAGCACCTGGGTCCACACATCGACGACCTGTCGGGGCTGGAAGCACTAGCAACGACAGATGCTATTATTGAACGTATCGAGGTCCTACCGTCAGGGTGGCGCCAGTCCGGCTGGTTCGCCCATCGTGAAGCATTCTACGAGTTCCAGGAGTTCTGGCAGCAGAACGCTGGCTTCCACCTGCACCGACTCACCAAAGAAGGTGACGGCGAGCCACCTGGTGATGGGCTGACCGACCGCCAGCGGGAGGCACTCCGGACGGCCTACGAACTGGGCTATTTCGATATTCCACGAAACGCCTCGCTGGAAGACGTTGCCACGAAGCTGGATATCTCTGCGTCATCGGTGTCCGAGCGGTTGCGCCGTGCCCAGACTCAACTCATCGAAGAGACAGTGGCGACGACGTGGCCACCGCTGCCAAAGTGAGTCGATCTCAGCCCCGCTGCCACTCCTCCGCGAGAAGTCCGAACAGGTAGGTGTCGCGGTATTCCCCCCGAATATAGTCGTGCTCGCGGAGCCGACCCTCCTGCTGGAATCCGATGTTTTCTAGCACGGACATAGACGCGTCGTTGTGCTCGAACACGCGAGCAAAGACCTTGTGCAGCCCTCGATCCTCGAAAGCGTGTTCGAGACACAGAGTCGTTGCTTCGGTAGCGTACCGATTGCCCTGTTCGTCCGGGACGATCCAACAACCAACTTCGGCGTGGTCCCGCTGGGGATCGATATCGAACAGGAACACGAAGCCGACCGGTGTCCCGTCGTGACAGGGAAGAAACTGGGTAGAGCGATCATCTTCCTCAACGAACGCCGCGAGATCATCTTCACGTACCGGTGTCGGCGCCGGGGCACCCTCGCGGATAGCCGGATCGTTGCCGTACTCGTGGAGAAATTCGTAGTCGCTGGGGGTGACCGTACGGAGTTCAATACGGTTCCCTCTGAGAAACGTTGCGCCTGGCATACCCGGCTTGTTGGCCTGCAAGTAAAAGAGAGTATCCTGATTCAGTGATTGACTCCCTTCGTCCCACGAATACTGAACGCCCGTCTGGGCACCCCAATGAACTGGGGGATAACCGGCATTCAGGCTTGCCGGGCCGCCGTGTCCGTTAATGCACATTCACCAGTGGTACTTAAACAGCCTCACGAATTCGAGAAGGGCCTACCTGAGAGTCGATGTGAGGACCCACCTGCAGATGGCATCAGACAACTCATCACCTCGGAAAAATGGCACAGCCTCCACATCAGAGAGCACACTCGCCATCGATGCAGAGAATGTCCACGTCACGTACGAGGACGGAACGGAAGCCGTCCGCGGCGTCAGTCTCGACGTTGTAGAGGGCGAGTTCTTCGGCTTTCTCGGTCCCAACGGGGCCGGCAAGACGACCACAATTCGGACGCTCGTTACGCTGCTGTACCCTACCATCGGGACAGTTAGTATCAACGGCCACGATATCAAAACAGAGCCACAGGCCGTCCGTGAGTCCATCGGTTACATGGCACAAGAGACCAGTATCGACCTCGAACTCACGCCCCATGAGAATCTCCGCATCGCTTGTGAGATGTACGGCGTTCCCAGTGACGAACGGGACGAGCGAATCGAAACACTGCTCGATCTCGTGGACTTACAGGATGTCGCAAACAAGCGAGCAGAGAATTTCTCAGGCGGGATGCAGAAGCGTCTCGACACTGCGACCGTTCTCGTACACCGTCCGCCCGTCGTGTTTCTCGACGAACCGACCACCGGCCTCGATCCCGAGGCGCGCCTCCGGGTCTGGGAGTACTTCGAGAAGATCAACGACCGTGGGACGACCGTCTTCTTGACAACGCAGTATCTCGAAGAAGCCGACCAACTCTGTGACCGGCTGGCGGTGCTCGAAGACGGTCAGATTATCGCAGCGGGGACACCTGACTCGCTGAAGGCTGCCGTTGGGACGGACACGCTCACGGTTACCTTGGAGCGGCCGACTGACCGTCAAAAACGCCGTGCCATCGAGACAATCCGTACTGTCGGAACACTCGACGGCGCAACTGTCGAGTCCTCTCCGTCTGGCCTCGCTGTCCACGTCGCCGATGCCAGCGGTGTGGCTCCGGAGGTTTTCGAGGCACTCGCTGACACAGGAGTCGCGATCAGTGGCTTCGATATCGAGTCTCCGACACTCGACGACGTGTTTCTTTCACTAACCGGAGACGGCAAGGACACCGCTGTCGGGAGCGAGACAAACGGCGTGTCTCCACAGGAGGTGAGTCAATGAGTCCCGCAATTGACGGCGACGAGGATTCCGAATCGTCCGTCACGCAGAAAGCGTCAGGGAACAGTGCGACAATTGATCTTCGGATCAGCTTCAAGCGCTGGCTAGTCAAATCCTCGCGCAATCCATACGTTACGTTCACGTCCTTGATCCAGCCCGTCATTTTTTTCGTGCTGATGGCAGAGGTACTGGGTGCTGTCGTCGGAGGTGTACTGACAGAGACACTCGGTGGGGACGTTCACTACGTAACCTACCTCACACCCGCAATTGTCATCCAATCTGCACTCGCTGCAGCCGCGGTCTCGGGTATCGGACTCGTCGACGACATGGAAACAGGAATGTTCGACAAGACACTCATCTCGCCGATGAGTCGCGGTGCGATGTTCGTCGGGAAGGTCCTGTCAGAACTCGCCCGAATCACGGTCCAGACGCTCATAATCCTCGCACTTGGTTTTGGTCTGCTGTGGGTGAAGACTAGCGCGTCCGTCGGGAGCTACATTCAGACTGGACTGGCTGGGGTCCTGGGCATCGTCGCTGTCACCGTCATCTTCGGTGGTATCTTCATGGCGTACTCAAATATTGTTGCTCTTGTAACACGTGACCGCGAGGCCACGATCATGATCTCGAACCTTCTGACGTTCCCGCTTCTGTTTGTCTCCAGTGCCTTCGTACCCCTGGACGTGTTGCCGAATTGGATTCAGACCGTCGCCATCGTGAATCCGATCACCTACGGCGTTGACGCCATTCGCGCACTGATGCTTGGACAGGACGTACGGACAGTGTTTGGCAGTACGGTATTCGATGGGATCTGGAATACGCTTGTCCCCGCTGTCGCCGTGCTGATCGGATTCGTCCTCGTCCTCGGGTTCATCGCTGTGCGCCTACTAAATAATGCTTCCAAAGTTGAAGTTCAGTAGTATCGCTGTGAACCGGTACCCCGCTGTTGACTCTCGCTGCAGAGACGCTCTGTATCTTCCACGGGGTTTCTGATAAATTCTTGATAGACCGTATTCCTGAGCAATCACGTTCTTTCCTGTACGGAGTTGTTTTAGGAGATTCTAAGATGGGTATCCGAACTGTTCTATGACACCCTGCAGGCGTCTGTCTGCGTCTCGATAGCAGTGGTTCCCCGCCGAACGTCCCCATTCGCCGAACCGAAGTCGTCATTACGGTCGCCCGGCGAGGGAGAGCCAAGCGATGAGCGAGACCGACGTTCGCGTGCTCGGGATCGAGGGAACGGCGTGGGCCGCCAGCGCCGCCGTCTACGACAGCGCGACCGACACCGTCGAGATCGAAACGGAAGCGTATCTCCCCGACAGCGGTGGCCTCCACCCCCGCGAGGCCGCCGAGCATATGGCGGAACACTTGCCCGAGGTGATCGAACGGATCATCGAGGACGCTCGCGAGGAATACGGCGAGGAGCCATTCGACTGCGTGGCGTTCTCCCGGGGCCCGGGACTCGGGCCCTGTCTGCGACTGGTCGGCACCAGCGCACGCGCCGTCGCCCAGCGGTTCGACGTGCCACTCGTCGGAGTGAATCACATGGTCGCTCATCTGGAGATCGGCCGCCATTTCGCTGGCTTCGACGCGCCGGTCTGTCTGAACGCCAGCGGCGCGAACGCCCACCTGCTGGGCTACCGCGCCGGCCGGTATCGCGTGCTCGGCGAGACGATGGACACCGGCGTTGGCAACTCACTCGACAAATTCACCCGCTACGTGGGCTGGTCACACCCCGGCGGCCCGAAAGTCGAGGAGGCCGCGAAAGACGGCGAGTACATCGATCTTCCCTACGTCGTCAAGGGGATGGACTTCTCCTTTTCGGGGATCATGTCCGCCGCGAAGCAAGAGTACGACGACGGGACGCCCGTCGAGGACATCTGCTGTGGATTGCAGGAGACGATCTTTGCGATGCTGACGGAAGTCTCCGAGCGCGCGCTGGCGCTGACCGGCAGCGAGGAACTCGTCCTCGGCGGCGGCGTCGGCCAGAACGACCGACTGCGAGAGATGCTGGCCTCGATGTGCGACCAGCGCGGGGCCGAGTTTTTCGCTCCCGAAAATCGCTTTCTCCGGGACAATGCGGGGATGATCGCCGTCCTCGGCGCGAAGATGTACGATGCCGGCCAGACGATCCCCATCGCGGAGTCGGGCATCGACTCGGATTTCCGCCCGGATCAGGTCGAGGTGACGTGGCGACCGCCGGAGACGACGGTCAGACGCGAGCGCGAGGAGTTCGTCCAGGGCGCAGAGTCGGCGGTCACCATCGCCGACGAGACAGTCGAAAAGCACCGTCACCGCCGCGAGTACCGCCATCCCGAACTCGACGAGCGTCTGCGACGCGAGCGCACGCGGCAGGAGGCCCGACTACTGCACGAAGCCCGCCGTGAGGGAGTTCCGACGCCGCTGATCCGGGATGTCGATACGGGAGAGATGCGGCTGACGCTCCAGCGCGTCGGCGAGCGCGATTTGCAGGACGGACTCACCGCCGACCGGGTCGGAACCGTCGCCGAACAACTGGCCGCACTGCACGACGCCGGTGTCGTCCACGGCGATCCGACGCCGCGAAACGTCCGCGTCGGCGACCGACCGTTCCTGATCGATTTCGGGCTCGGCTACTACAGCGACGACCCTGAAGACCACGCGATGGATCTGCACGTCCTGCTCGGCAGTCTGGCCGGAATCGACGACAACGTCGACCGACTCAGAACGGCAGTGATCGATGCCTACCGGGCCAGCGGTGACGAGGCTGTCCTCGACCAACTGCGAGAAATCGAAGGGCGTGGCCGCTACCAGTAGATTTTTATTCTTTTTGTATACGGTAATCCGTGCTAGCGCGGACCAAACCGCCACCTCAGGCCTTCAAACGGTATTTTAGATGATAACCGGCACGAAAGATTTAAATACGCTCGTGACTAACTACAAATCAAGGAAGCCCGCGTAGGATATTTATAGATTACCTCCGCGGCAACAGGAGACCCATCATGAGTGAATCACAGCGGACAGACGGCCGAGAGCGTACACGAGAACACAGCACCGAAACAGAGACCGAGCAGACCAGCCAGGAGACGGAGGTCTGCCCGGAGTGTAGCGGCAAGCTGGTAAACGACGCCGAGCACGGCGAGACGGTCTGTCAGGAGTGCGGACTGGTCGTCGAAGAAGACGAGATCGACCCCGGACCAGAGTGGCGAGCATTCGACTCCCGCGAGCAGGACCAGAAGTCACGCGTGGGCGCGCCGACGACGAAGATGATGCACGACAAGGGGCTGTCGACGAACATCGGCTGGCAGAACAAGGACGCCTACGGCAATTCGCTGTCCAGCCGCCAGCGCGAGAAGATGCAGCGCCTGCGCACCTGGAACGAGCGATTCCGCACCCGCGACTCCAAAGAGCGCAATCTCAAGCAGGCCCTCGGCGAGATCGACCGGATGGCAAGTGCACTCGGCCTCCCGGAGAACGTCCGGGAGACCGCCAGTGTAATCTACCGGCGCGCGCTCGAAGAAGATCTGCTTCCGGGGCGGTCCATCGAAGGTGTCGCGACAGCCTCGCTGTACGCCGCCGCTCGACAGGCAGGCACACCGCGGTCGCTCGACGAAGTGAACCACGTCTCGCGTGTCGAGCGGATGGAACTCACCCGAACCTACCGATACATCGTCCAGCAACTCAATCTGGAGGTCAAGCCAGCGGACCCGAAAAGCTACGTCCCGCGCTTCGTCTCCGAACTCGGCCTCTCCGAGGAAGTGGAACGACGCTCCCGCGAACTGCTCGACGCCGCCGAAGGGACCGAGGTCATCAGCGGAAAGTCCCCCGTCGGACTGGCCGCCGCAGCCATCTACGCCGCCTCGCTGCTGACCAACGAGAAGGTCACGCAGAATCAGGTCAGCGACGTGGCCGAAATCTCCGAGGTGACGATCCGCAACCGATACCACGAACTGCTCGACGTGGAAACTGACGCCGCCGCCTGAGAGCCCCCGAATACTGAGACGCGTCACAACGTTTTTGTTCGGCGGCAGTGTGTGTGATAGACACACATGGAGGAAACACAGGTCCGCGTTCTCTGTCCCGAATGTGGGAAAAACTGGCAGACGGAACCGACGGAGTTGCCGGAGACGAGTGCGAATTTTCACTGCCCGAACTGTCACGCGAGCCGGCGGCTCTCGGAGTTCATGCGGACAGAACACGACCTCCGGACAGTCAAACAGTTAGGTTGAGGTCGGCGAGACGGCCCCGCAGGCCGTACAGTGCAGCACTTCCGCACCTTGTTCGCGCTCGATGTTGGTATCCGGGAGGCCGCACTCCGAGCAGAGCACGTACTGTTCAGAGTAGGCGTCGATGGCCTCCTGAATCCGGCCGGCATCGAACTCGCCAGTAAACCGTGCCCGACCGCTCTCGTCGATGTGTGCGCTGGTCCCGAGTTCGTCCTGGAGGAACTTCAGCAGGTGTTCTTCCTCCCGGCCGAGATCGTCACAGACCGTCTGGAAATTCTCGAAGACCGTCGCGTGGCCCTCTTGTCGCACATCGGGGTCGGATACATCGAACCGCGTCGAATCGGCGTCGATATCGGGAGTCTGATCGATCCCCCGGTCGAGCATATCATCGTAGTCCATACACGAACGTTGCCGCCGAGAAATAAAAGCCGTCCTGTTCGTCGCTACTCCGGCGTTGCGGGAACACCGCTGACGGTCGTCTCGGGCGGAACATCCTCGGTCACGAGTGAGTTGGCGGCGACCTGTGCGTTCTCGCCGATTTCGACCCCGGGCAGGACGATTGCGCCGGCGCCGATCATCGCTCCCTCTCGGATGTGGACCTCCCCAGTTCGGTACTCCTCGCGCAGAAACTCGTGGCAGAGAATCGTCGCGTCGTAGCCGATGATCACGTCGTCTTCGATGGTGATCAACTCCGGCCAGAACACGTCGGGTGTCGATTCCAGCCCGAAGGCGACGCCCTCACCGATTGTCACGCCGAGCCGACGCAGCAGAATCCGCTTGAGTTTGAGGCTCGGCGACATCCGGCAGACGAGGATGACAGCGTAGTTGATCGCGACACGAAGGGGATTTCTGATCTCGTACCACCGCCCCAGCGAGTTTCCGACGTGGGGTCGCGGGTGGCGGTCGACGCGCTCGCGGCGGTCTTCGCTGCCGTCGCTGTCCGCTGGCCCCGGACTGTCGGTACTGTCCGCTGGCCCTACGCTGTCGTCCCCGACCGTCCCGTCGCCCTCGTCTCGATCCGCTGCTGTCACGAACCTGAGTTCGAGAGGCAGTGACTTCAAACTCGCGACTCTGAGGATTTCGGGGCGGGCGGTCAATCGGTCCGCTGTGCGAGGACGATCAGCGCCTCGCTCTCCTCGACGGCGTACGGCGAGACTTCCCGCTGTCCGTCGAATCGGATCACGTCACCGGCCGCGAGTTCGTAGGTTTCCTCGTCGAGGTCCAGTTCGATCTGGCCAGACCGGAGATAGAGGACAATTTCCCGTTCGGGGTGGGTGTGGGGGTCGACACGTTCGTCGGCATCGAGTGCCAGCCGAATCACCGTCGGTTCGCCGGCCTCAAGCGGCCGGGCGTGCGGTGCTGCGTCCAGTACATCGAGGGATGCCTGTTCTGCCATACGTGGTCTTCGACGCTGGCCGTGAAAGGGACTCGCCCGAATATCTCCCGTCCGAACATGATCGTAGTAACGCACAGGGAACAAAATCCCGAACAGTTGTGTATGAGCAAGATAGAAAACGCCGACCCGGATCGTACGATCGATGTCCGCACAATCGATGGTGCGCCCTTCGACGATATCATGGCCGAACTCGACGCGCTCGACCCCGGCGAGACACTGCTCTTGCAGAGTAGCTTCGAGCCAGAACCGCTGTACGACGTGCTCTCACAGCGCGGCTTTACCCACGAGACCGACCAGATCGAACCGAACCTGTTCAACGTCGAAATCAGCCACGCCTGACATTTAGAGCGCCGATTCCGGCCCAGCCAGAAACCAGTTGACCAGCCGCTGTTCTCCTCGCCGGAGAATCGTACTCGCCGTCGACTTGTCGATATCCAGTCGCTCTGCCAGTTCGGCGAGCGTACACTCCCGCGGTACCGAAAAGTAGCCGTTTCTGACTGCGGTTTCGAGCACCTCGCGCTGGCGGTCGGTCAGAAGCGACTCCGGGTCGGTCCGCGTGACCAGCGACTGGAGTTCGTACGACAGCGGCGAGTCCGACAGCACCGCCTCCAGTTCGTCGAGTTCGTCACGAGTGCCGGTCAGATCGAAGGTATACCAGCCTCGGTCGACGTCGACGGGAAACTCGATTGTCAGCTCTGAGGCTTCGACAAAGTCGTACAGCGCCGTCTGTGTCGTTTCGTACTTTCCGAGTACTCGTCTCGAATCGGCTTCCAGCAGTTCGTACCCCTCGATTGCGCGGTGGTCGTCCATCGCGGCGACGACCCGCCCCGGAGAGTCGCCGACGACCTCGCCGAGTTCGACCGCGCGGTCGTCCATCCGGTACCCCGACAGCAGTCGAAACTCCGTCTGGGGAAACTCCCGGGACAGTTCCGACACCCAGAGATGTTCGGGCAGTTGGATCCGAAACCGCGCGCTAATCATCGCTGACTGGCTCACCTCCTGGGAAGGCTCGGACGGAACAGGAGCGCTGTCTATCGGAGGGCGATCTGGATCGCACTGTAGCCATATTTGCCCTGCTCGCGGCTCTGATATCAACGTACCGGCGACAGCGACGCTCCGGAGTCGTTCTCCCGGCCGTGAGCGACGACCGCCCGGACACCAACATATTGGTGAAAGTCTCACCCACGGTCACTCGAACGATTAGGTATGGAGACTCACAGTCACTCGCGCTCGTCCGTCACCGGAGTCGCGGCGGAACTGCAGCGACGGAATCGGCTCCTGTGTACGGTCGCGCTGCTCAATGCTGTCCTCGCGCTCGCCTTCACGATCCTGATGCAACTGGACGGGCGGATGCTGCTCGGGAGAAACGTCTGGACCAAGCCCTGGAAGTTCGCCGTCTCGATTAGCATCTTCGCCGCGACGATGGCGTGGCTGTTGCCTTCGCTCTCGCTGGGCAAGCGTCTCCAGCGGCGAGTCAGCACGATCATCGGAGCGGCAATGCTGATCGAAATCACGCTCATCTCGATACAGGCGGCCCGCGGCGTCAGATCGCATTTCAACACGTCGACGGTGCTCGACGGGACCGTCGCTGCCGTGATGGGCATCACCATCAGCGTAAACACCGTCGTCGTCGGCTACGTGCTCTGGCGAACCCTCCGGGACCCGCCGTCGCTCGCGCCGGCCTACCGGTGGGGAATCTGGCTCGGACTGTCGCTGTTTCTGCTCGCCAGTCTCGAAGGCGCGCTGATGGTCGTCTACGGCTCCCATAGTGTCGGCGTCGCCCCCGACAGCGCCGGTCTGCCGCTGTTGAACTGGCATTACGAGGGCGGTGATCTGCGGATCGCCCACTTCATCGGCCTCCACGGACTCCAGATCCTTCCACTGGCCGGCTATCTCGGCGCACGGCGGACCGACAGGACTCGGCGCGCGCTTACAATCGTCGGCGTCGTGGCGCTTCTGTACGGGGGACTCACTGCGGTCACGTTCGTTCGGGCGATGCTCGGCCTCCCGTTTTTGGCCCCCGTCCCGACTGCTCCGGCGCTGGGTGGGCTGGTCGCTGCGGTGCTGTTGCCGTGCTGTGGGCTGGTCGCGGTCAAACGGTAGCTCTTTTCCGCCCGACAGCTATGCTCACAGTATGGGACTGTTCAGTGCCATCCGAAGCCTCGTGGTGTACGGACTCGCCTTCGTCGGCCTCGCAGTGATTCTGTTCGTGCTGTTTTCCTACGGCTGGGACGGCGGCCCGCCGGAGGTCAATCTCGAAGCACCCGAGGAGTGACGGGATCACTCCTCTGACCGGAGGTTGAGACAGGCAGATAGCCGGGCAGTCACGATTCCTTCGACGATACCGACGAGTTCGATATTGTCGCCGACAGCATCGGAGAAGATGCCCAGTGGGACCTCCCCGCCGGCCATCTCGCGGTGGCCGCCGGCACTGCCCACGTCCTCGAAGGCTTCGTCGAGAACCCGGCCGATGTGGATTCGTGAATCGGTCGAGCGGGCGCTCAGGTGGATACTCTCGTCGACGATACCGAAGACGATGGCCGTCTCGACACCTTCCAGTTTCGCGAGGTAGTCCGCGGCTTGCGGGAGTGCATCGCGCTCGCTCGTCCGGCCGACGTGGCTGATCAACACTGATCCGCGGATGATCCGATTACTAATCGCTCGACCGATAGCGTCGACCGTCTCGCCAGTCACCGACGGGTTCGACAGTCGCCGGAGCAGCGCGATATCCGCCAGGCCGTGGAGATGGCCGGCCGCGGTGTACTCTGCCTCGGTCGCGCCGCGAAGGAACCCCAGAGTCTCCCGCCGGATCGCAAAGAGCAGTGCCGTCGCCAACCGCTCGTCGGGTTCCATGTCGAGTTCCCGGACGTAGCCGGCGAGAATCGTCGCCGTCGCGCCGATGGATTCGCGATGGTCGATGAACCGCGCCTCGATGTCCTCCGCTGGGTGGTGATCGATGACGATATCGATCGGCGTGTCCTCGGGAACGCGGTTGTTCGATCCCGGCACCGAGTGATCGACGAAAGCCAGAAGCGACTCCTCCGGGCGATCCCGGATGGTCTCGGCGTCGAACGGCTTCAGTTCGATGTCGAGCAGATTGATAAAGGCCCGATTCTGCTGGTGTGAGATGTCACCGCTGTAGAGGATCCGCCGCTCGTCGATCCCCGTTTCAGCGGCGATCCGGCCGAGTGCGAGCGCACTCGCCAGACAGTCGGGGTCGGGGTTGTTGTGACAGACGATAGTGAGTTCCTCCCCGTCGGAAAGCACCTCCTGCAGTGACTGCACGTTCGACATACGGTTTCTACGGAGGCCTCCGGGACAAGAGTACTGGGCGGACTACTCACCTATCTCGCGCAGTTCGTCGTTAATATCCGATCCGGAACTCTCGCCGGGCAGGATATCCCCGAGGGCGGCCCCGAAGGAGGCGACCGTCCAGACGACGCTGATCCGGGCCAGCGCCACCACCGGGTCCGCCCAGTTGTCGACCCGCCCCCACATCGTCATCAGCGCCGCCGCCGTCAGAAAGGAGACGACGGCGATGCCGACCATCCGGCGGGGAATAACTCCGAGAATCGGCTCGTTCACCTGCACGTCCTGTGGGCCGGCCCAGTAGACCAGCGCCAGAATCATCAGCAGGACGAAGATGGTGTTGATGAGGAAGTAGACGGGAAAGACGCCGATCCGAAAGGAGAGAAAAAACTCGGCGATGTCGAAGACGCCGTCCTCGACGAGAAACGGGATAGCGAAGAAGATGCTCCCGACGAAGGCCTCGGCGATATCCCGAGACGTGTACTTCTCGATCCGGTCGCCAAAGCCATCGTCGAGCGTCGCATCGACAGTTTCCCCCCGGAGGCGGTTGACCGTCTCGCGGTCGGCGGAGTCGTCGACGATAGATTCCAGATCGTCGAACTCCCGGTGGATCGCATCGACGAGTGCGCTGTCGCTCATCTCTCGGACCTCCGGCGGGGGAGTTTCGACGGATACATCGCCCGAATCGATCAGTTGTGCTCCCTGCTTGGCGATGGCGCTCTCGACGGCAACGTCCGGCGGCGTGTCGCCTTCCGCGAGGATGTCCCCCAGTCCGGCCCCCAGCGATCCGACCGTCCAGATCACGTTGATCCGCGCGAGCGCCTCGACAGGTGATTGCCAGCCGTCGACCCGGCCCCAGATGGTCATCAGAAGCGTCGCGACGACGAACGAGACGGTGAGTGTCATGACCAGCCGAGCCGGGACAATCCCGAACAGCAGACGAGTCTCGTCTCTGTCCCGACCGGTCCACTCGATCAGTGCGTAGGTCATCACCACGACGAAAAGCGTGTTCAACACCAGGAAAACCGGGATTCCGGCCAGCGTGAACTCGAAGAGATATGCAGCGATGTCGAAGATGCCGTCCTCGACGAGCAACGGTGAGCCGAAGATCACACTGCCGACGAAGGCTTCTGCGGCGTCTCGTCTGTCGAGGTGGCGGACGCCGGAATCGATCAGTCCTCGTTCGTGCGCCTCGACGAGCAACTGCTTGATATCGAGAATCTCCTCGCGGGTCGTGCTGTCGTCTGCCTCCTCACGGAGCGTGATCAGATCGGCAAACAGGTCCTCGATGGTGGCAGCGCCCGTCTCCGCACCACTCACGGTGTGGTCTGTCTCCCGTTCGGCACCTGTCGGTTCCGGCATGCTCTCCGTACGCAGAGGTTGCCGACCGGAGACATATAGATGCGGCGGGCGAGGCGGCCGAAACGCACCCGACTCGAACGATCACGACTGCGCGAACACGATCCCACGCGGTCCGATAACTGGCTGACCGACAGCGAAAAGACAGTCCCAGCCGTGGAACCGATGTGGTCTACGAGCGCGTCGCTGCGCTGTTGGCGTGGGCTGGGGTGATCGACCGTGAGCGGCTGGACCGGACAGTCTCGCTGTCCTGGCCCCGTATCGTCACCGGCTTCGCGATCATGTCCAAGCAGACCGTCGACCTCGCATTGGTCGGCTGGGCGGTCGGGTCGGCGGCGGTCGCTGGTCTCGCATACGCCTACGCGTACTGGACACTCGGCAAGTTCGTCGGCATCGGCCTCGCGGGCGGGGCCGTCGCGCTGGTCTCACAGAACTACGGCGGCGACGAGACCGGCCGCGCCTCGCTGGTCGTCAAACAGGGCGTCTGGGTCGCGCTGGCGATTGTCGTCCCGGTCGCAGCCGTCTACGCCGTCTTCGCCGAGCCGCTAATCGGCGTCCTCGGCTCGGAGCCGGTCCCGGTCGGCCACGGCGTCACCTATCTCGTCATCGTCGCGCCCGCACTCGCCTTCGAGTATCTGAATCTGCTGATGAGTCGGACCTACGCCGGCGTCGGCGACACCTTCACTCCGATGGTCGTCCGGGCGACCGGCGGCGTCCTCAACATCGTCCTGAGTGTCGCCTTTATTCTCGCGGGAATGGGCGTCGCCGGCGTCGCACTCGGGACACTCATTTCGACGGCAGTCGTGACGGTCGTCCTCGGCTGGGGCGTGCTCGGTGGCACCTATCCAGTTCCGGGTATGCAGGCCAGCCCGGTCACGTTCAGCTTCGGCGGCCCGCAGCTCGACCGCGAACTCGGCACGCAACTGGTCACCGTCTCCGCGCCGCTGATCGCCCGCGGCATCGGCGAGATGGCGATCATCTTCCCGCTGCTGTGGATCGCCGGTACCTTCGGGCCGGTCGTCGTCGCGGCCTTCGAGGTCGGCCGGCGCGTCCGAGACTTGCTCGTCAGCTTTAGCTGGGGCTTTTCGACCGCGTCGAGTACGCTCGTCGGACAGGAACTCGGCGGCGGTGACGAGGCCGAAGCGGCCGCCTACGGCGGGGCAATCGTCCGACTATCGTTTCTCGTCCATCTCGCCGCCGGCGCGGTGGTCTTCCTGACAGCACCGTGGATCGCGCAGCTGTTCGTCTCCGGGCCGGGGGAGATTGCGCAGGCGGCCGTCTTCGTCCGGGTGAGTGCCGTGGCGGCAGTGCTTCTGGGAGCCAACGGGGCCGTCGTCGGGGCGCTTCGCGGTGCCGGAGACACGCGCTGGCCCTTCGTCGCCACCGTCGTCGGCCAGTACGCCGTTGCGCTCCCGGTCGCTGCGGCGGGCCTCGTCTCGCCGCTCGGCGTCGCGGGACTGTACGGTGCGCTCGTTCTCGGCGCGGGCGTGCCGGCGATCATCAACGTCTGGCGATATCGGAGCGGTCGGTGGAAAGTCGTCAGCCGCGAGTACCGGCCGAGCAGTCACTGACTGGGCGGGCCAGCCAGGAGATTATTCGAGCTGGTGGTAATCCAGTTCGTGGCCCTCGTCGAGTGCGTCCTGAACCTCCTGGCTCGGGCTGTCGACGGAGTCAGTGTAACTGCGCATCCGGCCGACGTCGGCCATCTCGTAGTAGATGTTGCGCCGCCAGTCCCCGTCGGTCTCCGGGTAGTCCGTCCGATGGTGTGCGCCGCGGGATTCGGTCCGTTTTCGCGCTCCCCGGAGCACCGCTTCGGCCGCCGTGAGCATGAAGCCGATATCGACGGCGTGCTCGAAGGAGTCGCTGGTGATCGGACCGACCGTCAGATCGGTCGCCTGCCGGCGGAACTCCGCCAGTTTGTCCAGCCCGGTCTGCAGTGAGTCCGCGTCGCGCAGGATACCCGCGTGCTCCCACATGAGATTCTGGATGCCGGTGAACACCGCCGTCACGTCGTACTCACCGTCGCGGTCGGCCAGTCGCTGTAGGTCGCCGAAGTGCGGTTCGGCAATCGAGCCGACGATGCTGTCGGGCAGTTCGCCGGGGCCGTCGACACGGTCGGCGATTCGCTCGCCGGCGACGACGCCGAACGCAACTGTTTCGGCTAGGGAGTTCCCGCCGAGGCGGTTCGCGCCGTGAACACCAGCCATCGTCTCGCCGATTGCGAACAGTCCGTCGACGCTCGTCTCACCGTGGCTATCGACGGCCACGCCGCCCATGCCGTAGTGGGCCGTCGGCGCGACTTCGACCGCTTGCTCGGCCATGTCGACGCCCAACTCCGCAAAGCGCTCGTACATCCGCGGCAGGCGCTCCTGGATGAACGCGCTGTCCTTGTGCGAGAGGTCGAGATAGACGCCGCCGTTGTCGGTGCCGCGGCCCTCGGCGACCTCCTTGGCGATGGCGCGGGCGACGACATCCCGGGCGTCGAGTTCCATCTGGTCCGGCGAGTATCGCTCCATGAACCGCTCGCCGTCGCTGTTGTAGAGTCGGCCGCCCTCACCGCGGACTGCCTCGGTAACGAGGCGACCGCTCCACGGTTCCCACTCGGGGTCGTCCTCGTCGACGGCCATCCCGGTCGGGTGGAACTGGACGAACTCCATGTCCATCAGTTCGGCTCCTGCTTCGTAGGCCAGCGCCGGGCCGTCAGCGTTGTTCTCGTCGTCGCGGGAGGTATGGCGGTTGTAGATCGCAGCGTAGCCACCGGCAGCGAGCACGACTGTTCCGGCGTTGATTAGGACGAGGTCGCCGCTGTCCATGTCGTAGCCAGCCGCACCGTAGATCTGGCTGCCATCGGAGAGCAGTTTCGTGATCATCACGTTCTCGCGGTAGGGAATCTCCAGTTCCTGTGCGCGGTCGACCAACGCCGTCAGCATCGACTCGCCGGTGTGGTCGCCGGCGAAGGCGGTCCGGCGGAACGACTGTGCGCCGAAAAAGCGCTGATCGATCTCGCCGTCCTCCGTGCGGGAGAAGTCCATTCCCCACTCGTCGAGTTCGCGGAGGCGGTCGGGCATCTGCTCGGTGACCGTCTCCACCTTGTCGGGGTCGTTGACGAAGTGGCCCTCGTTGAGGGTATCGGCGGCGTGGATCGCCCACGAGTCCTCGGGGTCGTGGGTCCCCAGTGCGCCGTTGATCCCACCGCGGGCCCACGTCGTGTGGGCGTCGCCGTGGCCGCGCTTGCCCAGAACGAGCACGTCATCGACGCCGCGCTCGGCCAGTTCGATGGCCGTTCGGGCCCCGGCCGCACCGGCCCCGATCACCAGCACCGACACGTCAACGCGCTCGTCTGCCGGGACTGGGCTCTCCTCGGTGGAGTCTGTTTGAGACATACCTATGCTAGGGGCTGGACACTGATTAAGCTCACGCGCGCGTGCGCGGGAATCTGGGAACGTAGATTTACGTCTCCTCCAACAGATCTGCAACTGTATGGAACCACGCATCTTGCTGCGACTGGAGGGGCTTACAGTCTTCGCGCTGGCGTTGGCTGCCTATTTCACGCTTGGCGGACCGATCTGGTTGCTAGCCGTTCTCGCGTTGGCACCGGATCTGGCGATGGTCGGCTATCTCGGCGGCCCCCGCGTCGGCAGTTACTGTTACAACGCTGTACACACCTACACGGCCCCGCTTGTGCTCGGGAGTGCGGCGCTGTGGGCCGACAGCCGCATTGCGCTGCTGGTCGCGCTGATCTGGGCCGGCCACATCGGGGCGGATCGACTCGTCGGCTACGGCCTCAAGTTCGAGTCGGGATTCAAAGACACCCACCTCTCGACCCAGCCAGCCCCGGTTGCAGCCTTCGAGACGGCCGAGGAATGATCGACGCCCGGCGTGTCCACAACACCGGCGGGTTCGACGCCGATCTGTGGGTGCCGAGTCGGGATGGCTGTTCGGGAACGTACAAAAATAAAGTAGCTTGCTCCGGACGTACAAATATGGGTGACGAGGACATCGACGAGGTAGATACAGCCATCCTGTACGCACTGCAGGAAGACGCCCGGAATCTGTCCTCGGGGGATATCGCGGAGCGAACCGGAACCTCCGATAGCACCGTCCGCAAGCGGATCCAGCGGCTGGAGTCCGAGGAAGTGATCAAAGGGTACAGCGCCGAGGTCGACTACCAGCAGTCGGGCTATCCGCTTCGGATGCTGCTTTTCTGTACCGCGCCGATCCCCGACCGCGGCGAGTTGATCGACGAAATCCTGGCCATCGACGGCGTCGTCTCGGTACAAGAACTGGTCACGGGCGAACAGAACCTTCTCGTCACCGCTGTCGGCGAGTCCGACGACGATATCACGCCCGTCGCACAGGAACTGCTCGATATGGGACTCACCGTCGCCGACGAGGTTCTCGTCCGAAGCCACAAGACGACCCCCTTCGGCGAGTTCGACCCCGAGACCCACGCCGATGAGGATTAGCTGACGACGCGTTTCACGTCGCGACCAGTCGCACGCCGGACGACCGACTCGATGGGATTGTCCGTTCCGGCAAGATTGTGCGAATCGCCGTCGAGAACGATCAGTGCCGCCCGCCGACCAGGTTCGATAACGCCGCAGTCCAGCCCGGCGATTTCGGCGCCGGCCGTCGTCGCCATCCGCAGCACCTCTCGCGGTGTCACGTCGAACTCCCGTTCCGTGTACGCCATTTCTCGGAACATCGACGGCGGATTGAGCATCACGTTGTCCGTCCCCAGCGCCACGGTCGTGTGATCGAGCAGTTCACGGATCGGCGGTCGTCCGACCTCCAAGACGGAGTTCGTTCGCGGACAAGCCGCGATCGGAACCGACTGCTCGGCGACGCGGTCGAGATGCTCCTGCTCTGCGTGAACCATGTGGATGAGCAGATCCGGCGCTAAATCGAGCGCCGGGTGGATGTCCGTCGCGTTCGGTTCGCCGGCGTGGATGGCGAAGGGCATGTTACGCTCCTCGGCCGCCGCGCGCTCGGCCGAGAAATCGTCGTCGTTCGCACCGCTGGCTCCGTATCCGTCGGCGACATCGAGGACCGACGGCGGGCCACTCCCGAAGATGAACGGCTCGGCACCGGTTCCCTCTCCTGCCTCGCGGAGCGCTCGTGCGCCCTCGACGCCAAATTCGCGGAAATCGAGACAGGAGACCGTCCCAGTCTGAGACATGTACCGGAGCGTCCGCCGCATGGCAGTCACGAGTTCGTCTCGGTCGGCAGCGGCCAGTCTGCGGTGTTTCAGGCTGTCCGGCGGGACAACTGCCTCCTCGAGTGAGAGTCCAACGGCGGCGTCTTTCGCGACCGAATCGCCGAGATGGGTGTGGGCATTCACGAACGCTGGTAGTACGATATCCGTCGAGTCCGTCTGCTGCTCCTCGACGGCCGTGATTCGGCCGTCTTCGACGACGACCCGACCGGAGAGCGCCTCGAAGGACTCGCCGGCGAGAATCGTTCCCGTGAGTTCGTCCATGTATGCACCGTGTTCGCCGTCACAAAATGCGTTTCTGTACGCCCAGTGCCGAACAGTTCGGTCGTCTCCGGAGGCGCACTCGAACGCACTCCCGGGAACAGATGCCATCGTGGCTCGGCCCAACACGCCCGCCACCGAACACCTGTGGTCGAGAGCCCTGCCAAGACGTGCAAGGGCGAAAAACCACGAACTGGCCCAAATCCCCATTTTGTAGCTGTCTCAGGGCTGCTCGCCGGAGCGTGACTGATCACCACGCCATCTCTTCTCACGAGACGGATCCGCATAATAGGACGGTAATATAATCAATATGGTACCGAAAGGTGTTCCTAGAGAACAATCTGGTAAAATAGATAGATTTAATAGTCAATCTGTTCGTACATAGAGTAGAGACGATCGAGAGCTGGGCTACGCTGGTCGTAGCAGAGTGGTGGTGCAGTAATCGGTCATGGACGAACAACGATGTCAGGACAACAGCAGACGACGACGGTCGGACAGCTTCCCTCCCCGGGCAGTAACAGCGAGCGCGTACCGGCCGCGCTGACACGGCTCGTCTGGGTGCTGTGGCTCGCGAGCGTCGGCGTGCTGGCGGCGACTGTGCTGCGGGGTGGCTGGGAGCTCCCCGGCGTGGCGGTCGTCGACGGACTGACGGCCGTGATGTGGGTGACGGCCACCTTCTTCAGCGGGATCATCCACAGCTACTCGCGGCGGTACATGGCCGGGAGCAAGACGATCGATCGCTTTTTCGGTCGCGTGTTCGCGTTCACGCTGGCCGTGCTGGCGCTGGTCGCGGCCGATCACCTACTCCTGTTCGCAGCCGCGTGGCTGGCGATGGGGCTGCTGATGGCCGAGTTGATCGGCCACGTCGAGAACTGGCCGCAGGCACAGGCCGCCGGTTCGCTGGCTCGCCGCTCCTTCCTCGGGAGCACTGCCGCGCTCGGGGCCGCCCTGCTCGTCCTCTGGTATCACACCGGCGCGACGGCTATCTCGGAGATTCCGTCGAGTCTCGGGGCTGCATCGACGCCCGTCGTCGTCGCCGCCGCGGGCGCGCTCCTGCTGGCGGCGATGATCCAGTCCGCGCTCGTCCCCTTCCACACGTGGCTGCTGTCTTCGATGACCGCCCCGACGCCGGCCTCGGCGCTGATGCACGCTGGCTTCGTCAACGCCGGCGGCATCTTGCTGATCCGCTTCGCGCCGGTCGTCACCGTCGAACCGGCGGTCATGCTCGCAATCGTCCTCGCTGGCGCGGCGAGCGCCCTCCTCGGAAAGCTTCTGAAGACCGTCCAGACGGACGTGAAGGGGAAACTCGCCTGCTCGACGACCGGCCAGATGGGTTTCATGATCATGCAGGCCGGTCTCGGTTTCTTCGCCGCTGCGCTCACCCACCTCATCCTGCACGGCTTCTACAAGGCCTATCAGTTCCTCGGGTCGGGCAGCCAGATCAGCCAGCAGAGTCCGACCAAAACCCCAACCACGGGGTCGACTGGTCCCGCTGGCGCTGCTGTCGTGGCCCTCACCGCCATCGCCGGTGGCCTCGTCTTCGCCGTGCTGACCGGCAAAGGGATGAAACTGGACTCTGGCCTGCTGCTGGCGATGCTCGTCGTCCTGACGGTCCTGCACGCTGCCCGCGACATCGTCGCCCAGGCTTCGCTCCCGGCGACGGTTCGCTACGGCGCGGTTCCGGCGGTCGCCTTGCCTGCGATTGCCGTCTACGGCGTCGTCTACCGCGGGATCGAGGGCATGCTGGCCGGCCTGCCGGCCACCGGGCAATCGGCCGAACTGACGGTCGTGCACGGACTGGTCGGTGTCGCCTTCCTCGCGGCGTATCTCGCCGTCGAGCGCGGCGTCTACACACGCAGTAAGCGGCTGTACGTCGCCATGCTGAACGCGACCCAACCACCGACGGACACTCAACTGACGACGACGGAGGATTACAATGAGTACTGAATCTGCAATCGAAGACTGCATCGACTCGGCGGCCGACTCGGTCGGATCGGTCTGGCCGCTGCACTCCTTTGTGACAGCCAACCCCCTCGCTGGCTTCGAGGACCGGCCGTTTCACGAGGCCGTCGCCGACGCCGAGGACCTGCTCGGCGGCGACGGCTATCCGAGCGCGGACGTGTTCCGACGCGCCTCCGAAGCCGACAAGATCGATGCCGAAATCCTCCGCTCCGAACTGACCGCCCACGGCTACGACGACGACATCGAGGCTTCGCTCGACCGCATGGCACAGATGCAGTCGACCGACAGAACGGAGACGACGCCGACCACGGAGCAGGTCGACGCGGTGCTCTCGAAGTGGCTGGCGGCCTTCCTCGATCAGGGACAGGCGAAATGGCCCATGCCCAACCGCGAGGACGGCTTCTACGAGGCCTTCCGATCGGTGGCGCGCCACGACGGCGCACTCCCCGACAGCGACGCCCTCGCCGACCTCTCCGACGACCCCGCCGATGCGATCCGCGAGCGCGTCGCCGAGTATCCGGCCGACCACTGGGCGGACATCTTCGAGTTCCAACTGGCAGCGCTGCCGGGGTGGACGGGACTGCTCAAACAGCGCGTGGCCGACAACGACGCCTGGCAGTCCGCCTATCCGATCACACTGACCGGCTATCTCGCGGTTCGTCTCGCGCTCGTCGAGCAGTTCGACGCGGCGCTGTCCCCGACTGAGACAACCGACGACGATTCTAGTGGAGACGACGACAGGCCGCCGCTTCCGGAGGTCTGGCTGACTGCGTGGGAGAGGAGTTACCGGGCGGAGTTGACCAACGAGGTCGCTGCGGCGAGTGCGTCGCTATCCGAGGATCGCACCGAAAAGCGCCCGGACGCGCAACTGGTCTTCTGTATCGACACGCGCTCGGAGGTCATCCGCCGCCACATCGAGGCTGTCGGGGGGTACGAGACCCACGGCTACGCCGGCTTCTTCGGCGTCCCGATGCGTCACACCGGCTACGACGCCGAGGTGTCCGTCGACGCCTGCCCGCCGATTCTCGACGCCCAGCACCACGTCACCGACCGCCCCGCTGACGCGACCGACAGGGCGGAGTTCGACCGCTGGCAGAGCGTCCTCACCAGCGGGAAACGCGCAATCAAACGGCTCCGCTCGAACGTCGCGACCGCGTTCAGTTTCGTCGAGAGTACCGGCGCGGGCTACGGGGCCGCGCTGGCCGCCCGGACGCTCTCGCCGGCGCGCGTTCACAACGTGCTCGATACCGCCGAGCAGCGCACGCCCGACGACCACGAGTTCTGTGAGCCGGCAATCGATCACGACCCCGACGCCGACGGCGACCTCCCCGCGGGACTCACCCTCGACGAGAGAGTCGAGTACGCCGCGACGGCCTTCGAGTTGATGGGCTGGGAGCAGTTCGCCCGCATCGTCGTCTTCGCGGGCCACGCGAGCGAGACGGCGAACAACCCCTTCGACTCCAGTCTGGACTGTGGGGCCTGTGCCGGCAACCCCGGCGGCCCGAACGCACGCGTGCTCGCGAGCATCTGTAACGACGACGCCGTCAGAGAGCGTCTCCGCGAACGCGGCATCGAAATTCCTGACGACACCGTCTTCGTCGCCGGCGAGCACAACACGACCACCGACGAAATCGAGTTGTACGACAGTGCCGTGCCCGAGACACACCACGAGGAATTCGACCAACTCCGCGATGATCTGGAGACTGCCCGAGCTAGCGCGGCCGCCGAGCGCGTAGGAGAAGACGCCGAGGAGTCGGCAGTCCGCGAGACGGAGCGCCGGGCCGCCGACTGGGCGGAGACCCGTCCGGAGTGGGGGCTGGCCGGCAACGCCGGCTTCGTCATCGGGCCGCGAGAACTCACCGACGGTCTCGATCTGGACGGGCGTTCCTTCCTCCACTCCTACGACTGGCGGACTGATTCGGAGGGCAACGCGCTGGAAGCGATCGTCACCGGGCCGATGGTCGTCACGCAGTGGATCAACACCCAGTACTACTTCGCGACGGTCGACAACGCCACCTTTGGCAGTGGCTCGAAGATCACGCACAATCCGGTCGGCAACGTCGGCGTCTATCAGGGCAACGGCGGCGACATCATGACCGGCCTCCCGCTACAGTCGCTGATGAGCGCCGACGACGAGCCGTACCACCAGCCACTTCGCCTCTCGACGGTGATTCACGCGCCCGTCGAGCGCGTGACCGAACTGCTCGCCGACAACGAGGCGGTGGCCGAACTGCTCGACAACGACTGGCTCTCGCTGACCGTCGTCGATCCGACGCAGGATCACCGTGCCTTCCACTACGACGAGGATCTCGAATGGACGCCGCTCTCGGACGGGCCGGTCCCGACCCCGGCAGACACTGCCGAACCGGTGGCTGCCGACGACTGACGGCCCGTCCGGGGCTCTCGGCGAGAATCAGTGCCAGCGGTCAGAGATACCGTCGCCCGGCGTACACCGCGGCGAGACCGACGACGAGCAGGATGACGGCACCGAGGATCATCACTTCGGGACCGAGCGCCGCCGAGGAGGTTTCTGCCGATTCGGAGTGATTGTGACCGCTGTGCAGGAGGACCCACATAGGCGCCTTTCGGCCGTACGCACGAAAAACGATTTCGGACGGGTAGCTGACGGTCGCCCAAAGTTCTCAATTCTCCTGAAAGTCGGCGGTTAGGGCCGTGTCGGGGTGTTTTTCAACCCGGGACCCCGAGCCCGGGACACCGTGAGTGCGCTCGATTCGTTGTTTGGTGACGACGCCGCAGTGCTCGACGACCGGAGTTTCCAACTCCTGTTGCTGGCGAACCTGTTGCCACCGCTCGGAACCGCGTTGCTCTCACCCGTGCTCGATTCGCTGATCGATCCCTTCGGGACGACGCCAGCCAACATCGGGCTGATGATGTCGTTTTTCACCGCGCCGCCGATTCTGGTGATCCCGCTGGCCGGCGTGCTCGCCGACCGCTACGGCCGCAAACCGGTCATCGTGGGCTCGTTGCTCCTGTTCGGCGGCGCTGGCTCGGCGATTGCGCTGACGACGAACTTCCGGGTCGCGCTCGGTCTGCGACTGCTGCAGGGTGCCGCATTCGGCGGGCTGACGCCGGTCATCATCACCAGTATCGGTGATCTCTACGCCGGGACGCGGGAGGCAACGGCTCAGGGGCTGCGTTTTACCGGATCTGGGCTGGCCCAGACCGCCTTCCCACTGCTCGCCGGACTGGTCGTCACACTGGCCTGGCAACTGCCATTTCTCATCTACGCGATGGCGTTCCCGGTTGCACTGCTCGTCGCACTGCGATTCGAAGAGCCCGCGAGACCGACCGAGACGGAGACGACAACCGACGAGCGCGAGGGTTCGTACGCCCGCGAACTGTTCGCGCTCGTCCGAACGCCGCGTGTCCTGTCGCTCGTTCTCGCTCGCGGCCTTCCGATCGTCGTCTGGATTGCCTTCCTGACGTACAATTCGATCATCGTCGTCCAGATTCAGGGCGGCACACCCGGCGAGGCCGGCCTGCTCGTCGCGCTGGGTAGTCTCGCCTACGCGGCCGCGGCCAGTCAAGCCGGGCGGATCACGGCGCTGGTCGACAGCCGATTCGTCCCGCTGATCGCCGCACACGCCGGCCTCGCCGCCGGGTTCGTTGTCGTGCTGTACGCTCCCGGTGTCGTGATCGCTGGCGCTGGAATCGTTCTCAGCGGCGCCGGGTTCGGGACCGCGCTGTCGCTGTACCGGAGTATCGTCACCAGTCTGGCACCGCAGGAACTCCGCGCAGGTGTCGTCAGTCTGGCAGAGGCCAACGGTCGACTCGTCGCCACGCTGACACCGATACTGATGGGTGCTGCCATCGGAATGGCGGAACCGCGGGTCGGCTTTCGGACTGCACTCAGACTCTCCGGTATCGGCGCAGCAATCGTCGGCAGCGCTGGCGGTGTGTTCTGTCTACTCGTCGCGAAGCTCTCGCCCAAAACCGCCGCCGAGCGGGCCGACAAATAAGCGGCTCCGCCGTCGTTTTCGGGGCAAATCCAGCAGGAAAGTCGAGAGGAAGCCAACGAAAAGCAGCGTCGTCGAGACCGGCGTCCCGGGCACTGTCTGGGCCTCGACCAGCAGTTCCTCAGTCACGAGATACAAAAGCGCCGCCGCCCTGAGAGCGAGGATGATAGTAATCGGCGTGGGTCACCCCCTCCAGCGCGGGCACGCCGACCGTGACCCCGTCGTCAACGACAACCCGAACGCCGCCAGAACGGCGAGTGTGCGGGCCGTTCCCATCTCCGCTGGCCCGCGCTCAAACGGGAGAACTCTGATTCTTCAGACCGGTCATCTCGACGGGTATTACCTCCTTATCCGCCGATTTCTCGAAGTGGCCGTAATTTGTGAGATATATTCTACTACTATATATTTTGAAATAAAGGTCTGCGAGCTGATTTCTACTGATATCACGGATGTAATCTTGATATATTAACCACGGGTTATTCATTCGATCCAGGAGACTGTTATAGATAGCCGTACGGTCACCGGGACCGGGGAAGATTGATCTCGTCGTGTGCAACAGCACCACGTAACAGATAGGTTACAACAATGACTACCGATCCAAACCAATCGACCGGAGATCACACAGGGGAATCGACCGAAGATAACGCGGGAACAGAGGCGCGCGCGAGCGTGATTAACGAGGGGACCTCCCGACGGGACGTACTCAAAGGGGGTGCCGTCGGTGCCGCGACGGCCGCACTCGCCGGCTGCCTGTCGTTTTTGGAGGGCGCCGACAGCGACGACGGCACGACGATCGATCAGGGGGAAGTAGAGGCCGGACTGTTGACGTTCACCGAGGGGGCGGCAGCGGTGCTGGGTCAGCAGGCCCAGCGCGGCGCAGAGAAGGCCGTCGAGTGGATCAACGGGGCCGGCGGAATCGCCGGACAGGCCGAGATGTCCCTCGAGACCGTCGACGAGGGCTCGGAGCCTATCGACCAGTACAACCAGTTCATCGACAACGGGAAGGACGTGACTTTCGGCCCGATTTCCAGCGGGACGCACGAGTCGATGTTCCAGGAGATCGAAGCCAACCAGGT
Source organism: Halovenus anhuiensis (assembly GCF_037080055.1). Taxonomy (NCBI): domain Archaea; kingdom Methanobacteriati; phylum Methanobacteriota; class Halobacteria; order Halobacteriales; family Haloarculaceae; genus Halovenus; species Halovenus anhuiensis. The sequence goes on along the minus strand of NZ_JBAOJI010000002.1, from coordinate 240,687 downwards.
CGTCAACGTCGGCACCGACGGAACCGTGACGACGCTGTACGAGGGCGAGGATCCGCAGTACTCCTTCCGCTTCCAGAACTACGACGTGATGGAAGTGATGGCCTCGACGCGCGAAGCCATCGAGCGAATCGGCGCCGACAACATCGACACCGTGGCCGGAGTCAATCCGGGCTACTCCTTCGGCCAGGACGAGATGGAAGTCTTCGAGAGCGCGGCCGAACAGCTCATGGGAGCAGAGACCGTCTACTCCGGGTTCCCGGACCTGGGCGCGGGCGATTACGCCTCGCACATCTCTTCGATCAACAGCGAGGAGCCGGACCTGGTCTTTTCGAGCCTGTGGGGCGGTGACGCTTCCACGTTCCTCGATCAGGCCTTCCAGCGAGATATGTTCGACAACGTCGAGGCGGTCGTCGGCCCGGTTTTCTACGGTTCAGCCGACGCTATTTCTCAGGATGTCGTCGAAGGCGTCGACCGGGGCACGATTCTCGCCGGTTCACGGAACTACTACTGGGGCGTGCCGAGTCCGGGGACCTCCCCCGACAGCGATCAGTTGTTCCAGGAGGCGACCGAACAGGAGGGGATCACGGTCCCGACCGCTCACTACATGAGCGGATTCGGTGCCGTCGCGGCGTGGGCGACCGCCGTCGAGGCGGCCATCGAGATCCTCGGTGAGTTCCCCTCACAGGAACAGATCGCGGCGACGCTCGAGGGCCACGGCTTCTACACGCCGGCCGGCTACCACGTCATGAACGTCGACCACCAGTGCCGGTCCAACGGCTACGCGGGGGTCATGGAGTGGAGCAGCGATCTCGACGCGCCGATTCTCACGGACGTGAACACCTTCGCAGCGACGGAGATCTCACCGTCACCGACCGGGGCGACACTCTCACAGAACGAGCAGACCGGACTGGACTGGGTCAACTCGTTGTAAGCCGACCCACTCGGTATCTAATAACACAACAACTCAGATACGATGTTCTCAACCGGTACGTTCCTCAAACTAAGCACTGTCCTGTTGCAGGGCGGCGTCATCGACGGGTTCCAGCGGCTCCTGCAACCCGACACATTCGTAGTACAGACAATCAACGGGTTGCGCCTCGGGTTCATCCTCTTTCTCATCGCCGCCGGGCTGACGGTCATCCTCGGGATCCTCGACGTGTTGAACCTGGCCCACGGCGAACTCTACGCGCTGGGCGCGTACATCGCCGCGTCGGTCGGCGGCTTTCTCGTCGGCGAGGGTGCCGGCGCGATCATGGCACCGCCGACCTCGTTCGATCCCGTCACCTCCTTCGCGTTCGTCGGGGTGTTAGTGCTCGTCGCGCTCATCACGGCGCTGATACTCGTCCCGATTGGGGTGATCATCGAGACGGTGTTCGTCAGACCGATCTACGAGCGCGATCAGGTCTACCAGCTCGTATTGACCTTCGCCCTGCTGTTGATCATCGCGAACCTCATCGAGTTCATCTGGGGCCCGAACCCACAGAGCCTCGACCTGTCGACGAAGACCGCCGTCAACGACATCCCGTCGTTCAGCCTGCTCGGCATCTCCGGGGTTCCGACGCTCGTGGCGCTGGTGATGGTCGTCAGTCTCGCCGTCGGCGTGCTCCTGTTCTGGTTTTTCAGCAAGACCAAGACTGGCCGGATCATCCGCGCGACGGCCATCGACCGCGAGATGGCGACGGCGCTGGGCGTCAGCCCGGACCGGACGTTCACGCTCGTGTTCGCGCTCGGTGCCTTTCTGGCCGGCTTCGGCGGCGCGATGGAACTCGTCCGGACGAGCGCGCAGGCGGGCATGGGCGAGGATGCACTCGTGCTCTCTTTCGTCGTCATCGTCGTCGGCGGCCTCGGGAGTCTCCGGGGCGCAGTCGTCGGTTCGCTCATCATCGGCGTCCTCCAGAACTGGATGGTCGTCGTCGAGCCGTCACTGGAGACGGCGGCCCCGTTCGTGGTGATGGTGCTCGTACTGCTCGTCAAGCCCGAAGGGCTGTTCGGGACGTGGGGTGAGCGGACATGACACCAGGAATCAGCCGCGAGGACGGCTCGCTCAGAATCCGCATCATGAAGGGCTTAGAGCTGACACCGCGGCAACTGCTGGCGCTGATCGCCGCGCTGGTGTTGCTGTTCAACATCCCGACGCTCACGAATATCCCCGGCCTTCCGATTCGCCAGCGGCCGGTCTACCGCGGACTCGTGCTGGGTCTCGCGGCCGTCGGGCTGAATGTCCTCCTCCGCCACTCCGATCTGGTCTCTTTCGGCCACGCGGCCTTCTTCGGGACGAGCGCCTACGCTGTCGCGATTGCGATCAACTGGTTCCAGATACAGTCCGCACTCGTCTTGCTGGTCATCGGCGTCGTCACTGCGACGCTGATGGCGGCGCTGATCGGCTACTTCACGCTGCATCACACCGGGCTGTATTTCGCGCTTATCACGCTGGCGTTCGGTCAGTTGCTGTTCTCGATCGTCGAGGGACAGTCCGCCCTCGGCGGGACAGACGGACTGACCGTTCGGACCGGCGAACAGGGCGTCCCGATCCTCGAACAGTTCCCAACGCTGTTCGGAATCTCGTTGACCGGTCAGGAGCTACCCAACACCATCCTGCTGTGGTTCACGCTCGCGCTGGTCATCCTCTCGATGCTGGTCATGTACCGGATCGTGAAATCGCCCTTCGGTCGGGCGCTTGACGCCGTCGGCCAGGAACGGACCCGCGCGCGCTTTCTCGGACTGCCGGTCAGACGGTACGTCTGGGCCGCCTTCATCATCTCGGGAATCTACGGCGGAATCGCGGGCGCGCTGTACGCGCTGTACTTCCGCGGGGTCAATCCCGGTGCGACGCTACAGGTGTTCGTCTCCGGCGACATCCTCTATATCGCCATCCTCGGCGGGTTTGGGACGCTCACCGGACCGCTCATCGGCGGCGTCGTCTTCGAGACGCTGTCGAACCTGGCACAGGAAGTGATCTTCACTGGACCGGCCGGCGAGACCCAGATGGGACGGCTCATCACCGGCGTCGTCCTGCTCATCATCGTCTTCGCCTTCCCGGAGGGAATCGTCGGCTCACTGAAGCCCGGCGGACGCGTCTTCGAGGGGGCGCGGACGTTCAAGAACGATCCCACCGTCGTCGGTCCGTGGACGAAGAAGTTCGGACGACGGACGGTCGAGGCAGCGAGGCGGTCGGCGGAAAACGTCCGGTATCTCCTCTTCGGGGTGAACTGAGATGTTGCAAGCAGACGGACTCAAGAAATCATTCGGCAAAATCCGCGCGACGGACGGCGTATCGGTCGAGTTCGGCAAAACCGAGGGCGAGATGGTCTTCATCGTCGGCCCGAACGGGGCGGGCAAGTCGACGCTCGTGAACCTGTTGACCGGCCTGCTCGAACCCGACGAGGGGACGGTGACGCTGAACGGCGAGGAGATCACCGACATGCGTGCGGACCAGCGCGTCCATCAGGGATTGGTCCGCTCGTTCCAGGTCGTCAAGGTGTTCGAGGAGATGACCGTCCGGGAGAACATCCGGACGGCGCTGCTCATCAAACGCAAGAAGACCGGCGGACTCCGCCCGCGGAAGATGCTCCAGGGACTGTTCTCGCTGGACGACGAACACGAGGAGATCGAGCGGACCATCGACGACCTCCTCGAACAGTTCGCGCTCGAAGACATCGAGCACACGCTCGCGGAGAAACTCCCCCACGGTGACCGGAAACTCCTCGACGTGGCGATGTCGTTCGCGCTGGACCCGAACTATCTCCTGCTGGACGAACCGACTTCGGGCGTCTCCGCACAGGAGACCGACTACGTCATCGAGACGATCGTCGACGTGAGTGAGCAACAGAACGTTACGACGGTAACGATCGAACACGACATGGACATCGTCAAAAACTACGCCGACCGCGTGATCGCGCTCCACCAGGGATCGGTTCACGGCGAGGGGCCGCCGACGATGCTCGAAACGGATCAGGACCTCCGTCGACTCCTCCTGGGGGTGGAAGAATGAGCGGCGGGCAACTCCTCAGGGTGCGAGACCTCGACGCTGCTGTCGAGGGCTTTCAGGTCACTCACGACGTCGACTTCGATGTCGGTGAGGGCAAAGCCGTCGGCTACGTCGGCCGCAACGGCGCGGGCAAGACGACGACATTCCGCAGCGTGATGGGGCTGGCCGATATCCTCGGCGGGTCGGTCGAGTTCCGCGGCACGGAACTCACCGACCTGCGGCCCGAGCAGATCCCAAAACACGGCATCGGTTACCAGCCCGAGGACCGAAAACTGTTCACCGGCATGACCATCGACGAGAACTTCCGGATGCCGATCTGGACGCTGGGCGACGAGCGCGGCATCGACGACGAGGACGAGGCCGTCGAGGACGTCTACGACATCTTCGAGGAACTGTCCGACCGCCGGGACGCGAACGTCGAGAACCTCAGTGGTGGCCAGGCGAAGATGGTCTCCATCGGGCGCGCGCTCGCGCTCAAGCCGGACCTGCTCATCCTCGACGAACCGCTCGAAGGACTGGCCCCGATCATCGTCGAGCGGCTGAAGGAGTACATCGAGGAGATCAACGACCGCGGGATCGCGGTCCTCATCGCGGAGTCGAACGTTCAGCACGTCCCCGAGATAGTCGACGAACTGTACGTCATCGAGCGCGGCGAGATCTTCAGGTCCGGCGATCCGCAAACCGTCTCCCAGCAGCAGGACGTGCAGGAACTCATGCAGGGGAGCGGAAACGAGTAACGAGTAACGCAAGCGGAGAGATTTACACGTCCGGAGGCGCAAGGCTATTGGAGATGCCTACAGTCTCGGTCACAGACGGCTCCCTCCACTACGAACAACGGGGAAGCGGCCCGCCGCTCGTGTTGATCCACGGCGGCTGGCAGGATTCCGCTTCCTGGAAGCGCCAGATCGAGTATTTCGCCGACGATTACCGCGTGATTACCTACGACATCCGCGGGCACGGACGGACCGGCGCGACCGGTGCGACGGAGTACTCGATCGATCTGTTCGCCGACGATCTCGAAACGCTCCTCTCCGTCCTCGAGGTCGAACAGCCGATCCTCGCTGGGATGTCTGTCGGCGGAATGATCACCAGGGCCTTTCTGGCTCGCCACCCCGAGAGCGTCCGTGGCGCGGTCATCGGCGGCCCGTTCCAGTCGATGATGGGGACCGATTTCGCGACCGATCTGAACCCCTTCTTCTCGCCGGTGCAGGGTGTCTCACAGATGGTCTCGACGCTCGGCTCCGCGGCTACCTTTCGCACGCTCGTCAACTCGATGCAGGCGACCAACGGTGGGTCGTGGCTGAGCCTCGATTCCGACGTGCGAGCGCAGGCGATCACCGCCGCCGGCGCAGTTCCGAAAGCGGAGTACACGAAGATCTTTCGGGCGCTTTACGAGCACGAACCGGTCAGTCTCTCACACGTCGAGACGCCGCTGCTCGTGCTCTACGGCGACCACGAAGCTCCCTCGATCAAACGACAGGGGCGACAACTCGCCGAACAGACTCCCCACGGGCAACGACTGGAGATTTCCGACGCCGCCCATCTAGTCAACCAGGACAATCCTGAAGCGTTCAACGAGGCCTGTTCGGAGTTTATTACGACAATCAATTGAACGAGCGCAGCAACCCAGCGCGAACCGATACGTTTTGCACGCTGGCGCCCGCCGTTGTGATGTGAATATCGTCCTCACCGGAGGGGTAGGCACCTCCGGCACGTGGCTTCTGGACCGGTTGGCAGGGACACACAATGTCGTCTGCCTCGACCGTGACCGCCCCGACGACGGCCGCGAGAGCGTTGACTACCGAACGCTCGATCTGACCGATCCCGGCGGCGTCTTCGACGTGATGACCGAAGTCGACCCGGACGCAGTCGTCCACTGGGCGGCGATCCCCGTCGCCGGCGAGCACCCGGGCGTCGACCTGTACCGGAACAACACCCTCGCCGCCTACAACGTCCTCACCGCGGCCGGCAGAGTGGATGCGGATATCGTCCAGGCGTCCTCCGACGGCGCGTACGGCTTCTTTTTTGCCGACGAGACGCCCATCCCCGACAGGTTGCCGATTCCCGAATCGCACGCGCTGCGACCAGAGGACCCCTACGGCCTCTCGAAGGTCGTCACCGAGGAGATCGGCAAAGCCGTCGCCCGAAGCGCCGGTGTCTCCGTGGCCTCGCTACGACCGTCGTGGATCCAGTTCCCTGGGGAGTATCTGTGTCGTGACCCCGGCTACGTCGAGGATCTGAGCGCCGGGGCTGGCAACTACTGGTCGTACGTCGACGTTCGGGATGTCGTGGATCTCGCGGAGGCGGCACTGGCCGCCGATTTCGACGGCCACGAGGCGTTCAACTGCGTCGGCCCGGACAACGCCCTCGGCCGACCGCTCGCCGAGTTGTTCGAAAAGCATTACGGCGGCCTGCCGGACGAGTGCAATATCGAGGGCGACAACTCGGCGTATTCGACGGCGAAGGCCACGGAGATGCTGGACTGGGAGCCGACGCGGTCGTGGCGGGACGCGGCAGAGTGATCTCACGGGGCCGGCGTCCGTGCTCGCTCAGTCGGTTCGGACGGGCGCGTCGGTCGTCGAATCGACCTGTGCCTGCCAGAGGGCGGCGTACTCGCCGTCTCCCTCGATCAGTTCGTCGTGGCTGCCCGACTCGACGATTTCACCGTCGTCCATGACGACGATTCGGTCGGCCGACTGGATCGTCGAGAGTCGGTGCGCGATGACGAAGGCGGTCCGGTCCTCGATGAGTCGGTCGAGACTCTCCTGGATGAGTTCCTCCGTCTCGGTATCTACGTCGGAAGTCGCCTCGTCGAAGACGATAATCGACGGATCGTTGAGCAGCGCGCGGGCGATGGCGAGTCGTTGGCGCTGGCCGCCGGAGAGTTTGACGCCGCGCTCACCGACGAGCGTATCGTACCCGTCCGGGAGGTCATCGATGAACTCGTGCGCCTCCGCGGCTTTGGCTGCCTCGACGACCTCCGTACGCCCGACGCCCTCGTCGGAGTCGTCCGTCCACTCGGCTTTCAGCACCGACCGATCACCGTAGGCAATGTTCTCGGCGACCGTCCCGGAGAACAGGTAGGGATTCTGCTCGACGATTGCGATTTCAGAGCGCAGTGCTTCCAGACTGTACTCCCCGACGTCGACACCGTCGACCGTGACCGATCCCGAATTAACGTCGTGAAACCGCGGTAGCAGCTTCAAAAGCGTCGACTTGCCCGCCCCAGTCGGACCCGCGAGGCCGACAGTCGTTCCAGCCGGTACGTCGAGCGAAATGTCCCGAATCACGGGCTCGCGGTCGCCGTAGCCGAACGTGACGTTCTCGAAGGCAACGTCGCCGTCCACACTCTCGGGAGTGTGTGGGTCCGCCGGTTCGGCGACCGTCGGCTCCCGGCCGAGCAGGCCGAAGACGCGCTCGGCGCTGGATTTCGCGAGTTGGTACTTGTTGGCCGACTTCCCGACGCGGCGCATCGGGGAGTACAGCCGGCGGAGATAGAGGAAAAACAGCGCGAACGCACCGGCCGACAGCGCCCCCGCATTGTCGAGGATGATGTCGGTCCCGCCGACGTAGAGGACGAGCACGAAGACGACGCCGGTCGTCAGACGGAGGGCGGCGAAGAAGGCCCGCCGGATCCGCAGTGCTGCCACCTTTTCGTCGTGATAGGACTGGCTCTGATCCGCAACTCGGTCGCGCTCGAAGACGTGGCGGTTGAAGGTCTTGATGACCGCCGTGCCGCCGAGGTTGTTTTCGAGGCGCGTGTTCAGTCGGGCAACCGTCTCACGGATCGACTTGTAGCGGGGCTCGATCCAGTTGAGAAAGAGCCCGCTCGCCAGGCCGATGACCGGGACCGGCGCGAGGGCGATCAGCGTCAGTTTCGGCGAGTAGGTCCACAGCACGATCGAGATGCCGCCGACCGTGGCGACGACGCGGATCAGTTGGCGGAACTCGGTGTTGAGAAACTGTTCGAGGCGGTTGATGTCGCTGTTGAGAATCGACATCATGCCGCCGGTCTGGTGAGAAACGAAAAAGTCCATCGAGAGGTGCTGGAGGTGATCGTAGGTGTCGTTGCGGAGGTCTCGCTGAACCTTCTGAGCGGTCGACTGGAGCAGATATCGGGAGGCAAAGCGTGCGACCGAGCGAATCATGTACGCGAGCACCGCGATGACGACCAGCCGTTCGAGTAACGCGATGCGGGCGGCCTCGCCGGTGATCGCTCCGGCGGGGACGAGGCCGGCCTCGGAGAGGAGGCCGGGGTTGCCCGACTGGAGGATGACGCGATCGATGGCCGTCGCGACGATGATCGGCGGGACGAGCCGTGCAAATCGCGTACAGAAAGACATGAGAACGCCGACCGTCAGGCGGAGCCAGTACGGCCGGGCGTACGCGAGCAGACTCCGGATTGGATGTCCGTCCAGTGTTTCCCGGACATCCTCGAATCCGCCGTCGTCCTCTGACATACCCGCTTTTGCGGACTTTCGCTCAAATGTCCTCTGTTCGCGCGCGGCCGCTCACACCCTTTTTGTTCGCTCCCGGCCAACAAGTAGTACAATGACAGGTCGACACCGCCGGAGGGGTTTCCGTGGGTGACCCGGATCGATTGCCAGCGGAAACACTCTCGCCGCTGGCCGCCCGCGTCGACGAGGTGCTGGCGCTGTACGGGTACGAGATGACGCCAGCGATCGATGCAATCGACACCGCTGTCGCCGGCTACGGTGGATTGTTCGATCCGGAGACGACCGACAGTGAACTGCGGACAGCACTCGACGAGGTGCTCGCTGCTGGCTCGCCGGTACCGTCAGAATCGACCGCAGTCGACGACTGCTCGCACATCGTCCTCTACGTCGACGGCAGTTCCCGGGGTAACCCCGGACCTGCCGGGGCGGGCGCAGTGCTCCAGACGGAGGAGACGACACTCGCGAAACTCGGGCGGCCAGTCGGCGCCCAAACGGACAACAACACCGCCGAGTACGCCGCGCTGCAGCTCGGTCTCGACGCACTCACTCGCCGATACGAGCCGTCGTCGGTCGAGATCCGGATCGACTCGATGACCGTAATCGAGGACATCTGGGGGGTCGAGGAGCGTGCGGAGTCGATCACGCCGTACAGTCCAGCGATCACCGCCCACCTCGCCACACTCCCCGCCCACGAGTGGACCCATCTGGCCGACAGCGACCCCAACCCGGCCGATGCCCGGGCCACGGTCGGGGCCGATATCGCGGAACTCGGACCGGGATAACTGGGGTGTGCTGTCGGACGGAGCCCGGACCGGCACGCCTCCAAACGATCCCGCAAACGTAGCGGGCCTCGCAATCTGAGCGCGAAGACTCCCTCGAACGGTCAGAGATTGCGCCGTCAGTGGGTGTGGCCGAGTGCTTCGTTGACGCTCTGGCCGAGGTCTTCGAGTTCGGTTCTGGCCCCGTCGGGCAGAGACTCTTGGGGCTCTTCGAGCGCCGGCTGTCCGTGCGCGTCAGGTTCGCCGACGATGACGGTACCGACCATCCCGACTGCTTCGTGGGGCGTACAGAAGTAGTCGTAGACACCCTCAGTCTCGAAGGTGTGACTGAACGTCTCGCCCGCCTCTGTCAGTAATCCGCTATCCCAGGACTCTGCTCCCTCGGGTATCCGGAGCGGCTTGTCCCCATTGTCGGGATGGTACGCGACCGCGTCGTGTTGGCCGCTCTCGCTCACCCAGGTGACAGTACCCCCGGGTTCGACCCAGACCATGTGTGGCGCGAAGTGGTGCTGGTCGCCCTCTGTCTGGAGGCTCACCTCCGCTGTGGCTGACGGTTCTTCTGGGCTCCCTTCGTCGTGGTTGTGCCCGTGCTCGTCTTCTCCCTCGGCATCGTCGTGGCCACTCTCCTCCTCATCGTGTCCATCGTCGTGACCGCCCTCCTCCTCATTATGCCCATCGTCGTGGCTGGCCTCCTCCTCATCGTGGTCGTCAGTCGTGTTGGTCGGATCCGTGCCCGACTGTTCATCCTCGGAGAGGAGGTCCGTACATCCCGCGAGTCCCATGATTGCCCCGCTGCCGGACAACTGGAGTATCTGTCGACGTGTCGGCTGTGGTTTGTTCATAGTATCGGTCACCTCACACTCGAAGCTACGAGAACAGGGAGTATAGACGAGCGCGCTGTTTTGCGCGCGACGCAAAACGATCTTACACTTAAGTATCGGTCCAGACTACTCGTTACTGCGAGCAACAGCCGTGTCCACCAACATCAGTTCGGAAGAACTCCTCGAGCTTCTCGGTGAGAAGCGGGTTCGCCAGATTCTGGCGGCGACAAGTCGGGAGCCACGCTCAGCAAAGGAGCTGAGCGACGAATGCGATGTCGCTCTCTCGACGATCTACCGCCGAACTGAGGACATGGTCGAACAGAATCTACTCGTCGAACAGACAGAAATCGAATCAGACGGCAGTCACCACAGCGTCTACGAAGCAAACGTTGACCATCTCGATATCGAAATCGAAGACGGGATGATCGAGGTCAGCGTTCACGTCCGTGAAGACGCGGCCCAGCGCTTCTCGCGCATCTGGAACGACATCCGGGGGACCTAACCATGCACATCGAACTCGTCATAGCCAAACTCATCACAGTCGGACTGGGCGTCCTGATCACGTATCAGGCGTACAAAGGATACAGAACGTACGGCAGCGAACCGATGCTCTACGTGGCGATCGGATTTCTGTTCATCAGCGTCGGCGCCGTCATCGAGGGCGTTCTCTTCGATGTCGTCGGGTTGTCGATCTTTCTGGCGGGAACCATCCAGACTGGCGTCGTCGCGCTCGGTATGATCGTTATTCTGTACTCACTGTACGGACCAATGTCTCAGACGATGGACGAAGAAGAACACCCATGATCGGGAACTGGGAAGTTGTCTTGATTGGCGTACGCGTTCTCCTGCTCGGGTTGGGCCTCACGACGACTGCGATCAGTTTCCGCGCCTACCGCCGCCAGCAGACACGATACCTTCGCGATGCCACGATCGGATTTGGATTCATTACATTCGGCGTGCTCATCGAGGGATTTCTGTATCAACTGAGCGATTTATCCCTCACGCAGGTGCATATCGTCGAATCGGTCGCGCTAGCGTGTGGCTTAGGCGTGCTGCTCGTCTCATTTCTCAGGTGAATCGCCGGCCCCCCGTCGGCGAGTGGCAGTCGGTGACTGGTGCGTAGACGAGAAATCTCCCCGCGAAGTCAATCGTGTGAGACGGTCAGCGTTCGAAGCCCCCAGCGGGATATTTTGGAATCAACACTCCCGGCAAACGCTCACGCGACGGAGGTTGCCCGCTGTTTGCGCTGGTGCTCGCGACAGCACGAAATCACAGCGGGTGACGACTCTCAGCCCGAGATTGGTACGGCTATTCGGGCGGGACAATCGACTCGGCGAACGGTCCTCAAGAGCCGTCTCGTTGCAGGACTTGGACTGGCCGGGGTTGAATCGTCTCCTTCGAGAAGACTGGCGGCCAAATTCGATGGTTTCAAAATGACAGACCTGGCGGGTTAATTATACTTCCGGCCCCTTGTGCAAGATGGAGCGCGCCTATTCAGCATGGACAGTTTTGGACGCGTAACATCCTCAACGCTCGGAACGGCGCGATTCTCTCGCCGAATCAAGATAGCCAACGAGTCAGCATCTTCGGTGAATAAACGGTAGCTTGGTGTATCAGGTAACATCCGTTTCCTATCTGAGATCAATAGAATACATATGGCTCTTCAGATTCCAGATTCACTTGCAGATTTCATCGATGAGGTGGATTCTTCCGGAAAGACACTCCTGTTGCATAATCGGAACAGACCAGAGCCGATGGCTGATCTCCTCTCACAAGCGTTTGAGAACCAGTCAGTCACAGTAGCAGAACAGCACATACCGGAAGGTGGCGAGGATCTTGTCTGTCTCATTGATGACGGGATGGTGACCGAAATATCACCGTTCCGGGCACTTGAGCGGAGCTTTTTGATGATCAATTCTGATCTCTACCGCACGGGAGCCAATCAGTCAGGAGTTGATGACTTTCCGGCTGTACTAACCGGTCTCGATGAGGTCGAATTTACCGTTCGTGGCTTCCCACAGTCAAACAAAGAAAAGCTGTTGCTAGTACTCATCTCCCGGTTCATCGAGTATCGGGCGCTCGAATCCGAAGCAGGGGGCTTTCATGCGACGTTCCAGCGGTTGTCCCGGCTTGACGATGAATACGGGACACAACAGATCTATAAACGCCTCGGTGAGAGCGGAGTCGAGACACATGTCTATGGCATTCGAGATGATCCATCTGTAATCGAAGATATCGATGTCACAGTACATGAAGGGTTATCGACGGCGTATCGCCGATCGTGGGTTGTTCTCTTTCAGCCGCGAGATGGCAACCACACTGATAACGCTCGGGATGGCCCAGTCGCATTGGTCGCAGTCGAAATTGACAACAACGTCTGGCGTGGGCTATGGACGTACGATTCTGATCGAGTCAGCCGACTCCAGTCTCATATGACAGATGCATTCTGAGTTTCAATACTCCCGAGACGAGTTCCCCACGGGTGTTTCAGACCACGCTGTCACTGGTGCACTTTCAGACATCCGTGGCTGGAATGTAGTGCAATCACCGCCACTGTAGATGCACAGAATGCGAAAGACGGCGGTGCTCTGAAGTTGTGAGCGGATACGCTAACTCGTCGGTTACTGCACAGTCCGCCTGGCTTCGATGAAGCAATTCACCGCAATGTCTGGAAACCCGTGTCCTACGAAGGGTGAGTCCCTCCCGCAAACTGCAACGATCCGTGGCTCCCGGCGGTCAACTCCTGTCGATCTCTGCGGGAATCGATTACAGCTTCACACTGTGGACATTCGTAGGTGAGTGAATCGGCGAGGACGCGGATAATCCAGTCTCCGTTGATGTGATTCTCGTGACTGCATTCGGGACAATAGAGCGTTGCCTTGTCGATCAGCTGTCGCTCAGTAGTAGAAGTAGAGGGCTTCATCCTATATACTTCTCACTGGACAGGCATAACCATGTCGTGCCTCAGTTCGACTGCCGGCACAATACAGACTGTCAGCGTGGTAACTGAGGACAGTTGAAAACGACGCTACTCGATATCAGTCTTCTTGTTCGCCAACCAACAGTGTGTTCATCACCAGAGAGTTGATGCCTCGCCGGAGGCGTTCGGTCACGGCTTGGTCAGAAATGTCGAACGTATCCGCGAGTTCTTGAGTCGAGATTTGCCGCGGCAGCGAATAATACCCGGACTCCACCGCGTACGTGAGCATTTCGCGCTGTGGGGGCGTCAATCCGTACCACGGCCCCGCGTCCGGTCGCGTGGGGTTGTAGATCCGCTTGATGGACACCTGAATGTTCTCCTCGGTGTAGTAGTCCTGAAAGGTCGAAAGCGCGTCGTGAGTCGGGAATCTGAGTTCGAATTCCCACGTGTCGGCAGTTCCGCTCGCATCTAATAAGACCGCATCTAAGTCGAGAATTCTCTGGAACAAGGAGCCTTCGGACAGTTCCCAATCCATCGAATACAGTGTTTCGTCCTCGTGCGTATTGACGAGGGAAATTTCATCGACTGACGGGTGCTCTCGGACAGCCTGTTCGAACAGTTCTCGTTCGTCGTCCCGGACTCGAATGAACGGTGTGGGTTTCCCTCCCAGTGGCACCATCGTTTCGACTGAGATTTGCGTCGTCCCCTCGACCCGGAGAATCTGCCCGAGTTCGAACGCATCAGATGGGATAGTTAACTCAACGATAACACTCATGAGATACGTACCCGTTGTGTCCCAACTGCCCTAAAGTCTCGGCAGAGGGAGTCTCCCGGCGAAACGAGAGGCTTGGTGTACCATGCTTTTCGGTAGTGTTATCCCCCGGGAAGGCATAGCAATAGAGACAGAGGCACGCGACTGTTGCCATTCCTGTTGGTGTGGCGGTGATTCAGACACTGCCACAGCGGCGTATCGCAGTCGAGTGTAAATCACACTATGACAGCTGATTTCAATTCCGACGACGAGATGTCGAGTACAGCGGACTTCGAGGCAGCTCTCGGTCAGGTGATTCTCACCGCCCTCCAGAACGACATCGATCCGTGGGGGACGTGGGAATATCGCACTGACGAGGCGAATTCAGACACGGAAGTCATGGTCATCGAACTGGCTGAGTGACGCCTGAAGGGGCGCACTGGCGGTGTCGTTTTAAATACCATGTTAGACCATCCCCAAATGTGTTGCGCAATGCATGCCGATTACTTCGTATGGCAGATTCTCCCGGTACTTTTGATTCTCCGACTGAGAGGTCTGAATCGAGAGAAACTGTCGCTCACCGGCTGGTCGAGAACATTTCGACGCATGCGCTATTCCAGCTCGATTCCGACGGGGATATTGTCACGTGGCCAGCCCCGGCGGAAGCGCTCTATGGACACGACGCCGAATCGATTCTCGGACAGCACGTGAGTGTCCTGTTTGCCGATAAAGATAGCACAGACTCCGATTCGCTGCCTGATGAGTTCTTCGAGGAGCCGGAAGCCGAGACCGTCGAAGTCGAGCACTGGCATCGGCGTGCGGACGAGGCAATCTTCTGGGGGACGCTCACGCTGTCGCCGTTGTGGAACGGCACGTTTCACGGGTACGCGGCGATCAGTCAGGATACGACGACGACCAAAGAGTACGAGCGAATGCTGGAACGCCAGAACGACCGCCTCAAGGAGTTCACCGATATTCTCGCCCACGACCTCAGAAATCCACTGAACGTTATCGATGGCCACCTGAGTCTGTACGAAGAAACCGGGGACGGAGATCACCTCGAAACGATCGACGAAACGACCGACCGGATGGCACGACTTGTCGAGGATCTGCTTCGGGTAGCGCGACAGGGGGACGTGGTCACCGATCCAGAGCCAACCGACATCGGTGACGTTATCGAAACAGCCTGGGAGGGCCTGGCCGGCGACTCCGGCCCGACCCTCCACTACGAAACCGTCGGGTCAGTGAGCAGTGATCCCGACAGACTCTGTGAGTTGTTCGAGAACCTCTTCCGAAATGCCGTCGAACACGGCGGGAACGAGGTAACAGTTCGGGTTGGCCCGCTCGACACCGGATTCTACGTCGAAGACGACGGATCGGGGATCGCTGACGGACACAAAACGGAAGTCTTCGATCACGGATTCACCACCAGAGACGATGGTCACGGGTACGGCCTCTCAGTCGTCCGGACGATTGTCAACGCTCACGGTTGGGACATTAGTGCCTCTGACGCACAAACTGGCGGGGCGCGGTTCGAGATTACCGGAATCGAGTTCCTCAGTTGAGCACGGCTGTCCGGAAGGAGCGCGACGGAGATGATCGTCTGATGGAAACGGAACGAGGAGTGTTCTGATGGTCGAAACGCACTACAATCGAAGATCAGTTACTCGTCATCGGTAGCAGCAGGGGCGACTATTCTGACGTCACGGCAGCTATCGTTTCGTACACCACCTCGACGGCTTCAGCTTCTGTTTTCACGGTGGAGATCGGTACCGGGTCCTCGGATTCGGGTCGGTATTTGCGTACGACGAAGACGGACCCGTCTTTCGGACGTGTCGTAAACCGGACAGTCGCCGGAACGCTCCCGTCGCGTTCGAGAATACTCGGCCGAACGTCTGTCTTAGAATGCGTGAACCACGTTACGCGCCCATTCGATTCTCGCATCTAATCTCTCGGTAGTGGTGCTACTGCGGACAGATTGATTGGGAACCGCGGACAATCATTGGAGCCGATACTTCCGTACTACACCTCTCACACTGAATCACCGAGAGTTCAGCCTCGTCTTCCAGAAGAGTATATCCGTGTCTCTCGCTGTCGCGTTTGAACTTCTCACCGCACCGGGGACAGAGCCCGAGAATCTCAGCCCCCGCCTCCAGTTGCTGGCTTTCCAAGCCGACTTTCGGGATGCATTCGATAGTTGTCTTCTCTCCACCGGTGAGGATGACTATCTGGTCTGGCAGTTCGAACGAGAGTCTCCATGTCTCTGCTTCGTGGCGAGCTAGCGCCTCGATTGCATCTGTCTCGATATGATCCGGGACGGTATACTCTAGTTCGCCTGGCTCGACGCCGCTTGCCTCTGCCAGTGCGTAGACGAGTTCGACTGCGATAGTCATGATTGGAGGATACGCTCATCGGTTTTCGCCACCGCAGCGCCAGCGGGAGATCCACCGTGACCAAGGGCACACTGACCACTGTTCGCGACTGTATGAGCTAGGCTCTCTCTCAGTGGAAAACAGTACAGGGTCATACTAATTCTCGGCAGTCAGGGGCTGAATGGTCTCGTGGAGTTCTTCCAGACTTGGACTCTCATATGCATCTTCGGTATGCCAAATATATCGGATCGTGTTGGAGTCACCGATCGTCACAAGCGCACGTTTTGGAACGCCTTCGTGGTGTTCCCACTCATCGTATGCGAGGTCACATTGCTCGGTGACGTGTCCTTTCGTATCACTCAAGAGTAGAAATGCGAGATCATACTCGTGAATGAATTTCTGGTGGGCATAACAGCGGTCAAGCGAAATCCCGAACACATCGATATTCTCGGTGAAGGAGAGAAACTCGGAATCACAAAATGGACACAACACCTCGGTACACACCGGGCTGAAGTCGAATGGGTAGAACACGAGAACAACTGCCCCTTCGTTCGTGTATTCATCCAACTGATATTTTGAGAGATCCCTTCGTTCTGTGCCCGGTAAGCAGAAATCAGGAGCACGTTCCTGTGTACTAATCATAGTAATATGTGACTATCCCACATGATTGAAACTAAAGCATGGTATACAATCCTCGTTATTAGCCTCCCTCTGTCGTTGGCTTCAAAAGGAGTGCAGAGTTAACTGAGAGTCGCGGTTCGAGCCTCCGCCGAAACTGACAGACCTCTCAGCGGGCAGTGAATCTATTTAAATACTCGTCTCTACCGGATCAGTACTGCATGGCACCTACCGGGCTTTTTTCAGACCGACTCTGATAACTGATCCATAATAGAATTTCACCTGGATGTCACCCATTACTTCTCACAAACTATTACTTCATCTCCATTTTTGATAGTCACTTCAAATCCACAATATGTGAACGTGACTGTTATCTCTGTCTCGTCAGTAGCTGACTGACTAATCGTATTCAGTGCGTCAGGATCGATCGCCTCATATAGCGGTGGCAGAGGCCTGCTCTCATCGTCTTTGGGGGGTGAAGCGTCCGGGATAACGGCTCGACCCGACAGTTCTGCAACGGCTTCGAGAACTGTCTGGCTGATCGGTTGCCCATCTTCTTTGCTGGTGATATACCCAGAGGAGGCTGACCCAGGGTAACTTTGTGTTGACATTAACACTGTATTAAGGTGTATACGCAAAGCCACCCGGATTTACTGTATCAATGTTTTAAGTATCATCTACTGGTCGATTGTATTTTGCAGGAGTCTTTGGAGTGCGCGACGAAGCCGTGTTGAGACGGCTTGGACTGAGACGTCAAGTTCGTCGGCGATCTCCTCTAGCGTAATCTGTCGTGGGATGGCAAAGTAGCCCTGTTTGAGGCACGTCTGAAGCACCTCGCGTTGTGAGGGTGTGAGTCCGTGTAGATCGTGGATTTCTCCATCAGCGTCGTGCTGTTCCTCTGGATAGATATTTTGAAGCTGAAATGTGAGTTCCTGCTCCTGACAGAAGTCACGATACGCCGTCAAGGCATTGCGTCCCGGGAACCGAGCGCGAATGGTTAACCCTTCGTAATTGCCGATCTCGTGCAACGAAACGATATCGTGTTCGGCCATGATACGGTACGTGAACACTTTTTCTCCCTGTTCACTCGGAATAATACGGTAGAGACGTTGATCGTTGAATTCGGTCAGACAATTATACTCGCTAATGATTGAATCAGCGGCCATACTCCGTTCAAACGTTTGAAAATCATCACCCCAAGCCCAGAACATCACCTTCGAGGCACCCCCCGAGTCCGTGTGCAGTGTTTCAATCTGTATCATCATCTCCGGGGTCGATTCCAAGGCTTCGAGCAGAAGGGGAGTCTGCAGCGTGTACTCGGCGATGAGTGTCATATCTTATTAGACGATTGTCTCGAAAGTGCTTGTTGGTTGGGGCGCAGTGTTCTTCTCTTTGGACCCGGAACCGGCCTATCTGCAGTACAACTGATCAGATGTCCCTGTCCAAATATCTCAGAAGAAAACACGTTGGTTTGCTGTATACAACCTCTGTATTGATCGCTTCATCGATAAACCTTGAATCAGTAAGTAACGATGCTTATTGACCGATTCAGACCTTCCGACACGAGACATTTATTCGGATCTACGCACGTTGATGTATGATTTCTGTCCCTCCTCGAAAACGTCTTCCTGCTCTCTGTTTAGTGGTTGTCGGGCTGTTGTTCTGTACGATCGCGGTTACGGGAGCCACCGACCCGTCCGGGCCGTACACCTACTCCGTATTCGATGCTGGGAACAGTTGTGAAAACAGTCCCACCGAGGCGTACGAATTCGACGATCTCTCTCCGCGTGGGCGGGCATTCTTTGCAGAAACGCTAGAGAGCGAGTATCGCGAGACGACAATCAAGCGAGCGACGCCACCGGAATTCTCCGTCGTCGCCGGGGATGTTGCTCCCAGCGATCAGGGGCGGGGAGATCCTGAGCTGGGCCAGTATATCTGCAAAGATGACAAGCTCTACAGATTGACAATTATGGGACCCGGACCACTTGGTGGGGCTGTGGATGGTTTCCTTCTCTTTGTTTCACGGATTGTCGGTGGGGTAGCACTCGCTATCGTCGGAGCGGGCAGCTACATGAAATCGAACGTGATTATTCCGAGTGTCCTCCTCACAGGATCTGCTATTTTCGTCATTTCGCCACTGCTCTGGCTGATTGGCCTGCTCCGATGGTCAATGTGGATGCAGAGGATCCCCCAACTCAAGATCGCAGTGATCATACTGTTTTTCACGACTATGATGGGGATTATCTATGACGGCTTCTACTCGCCGTCGCGTCGTGATAGTTCCTAATCTCCCTTTCGTCGAGTATTAGTTTTAGAACTGAGGAGTTCACAGACAGTACTCTCTTTGTCTTGATTCGAGCACCCTGAGAGAACAGCTACTCCGACTGTTCCTTTTGGGGTGAGATACGCCCTGTGAGGTCACTTTACTGTGAGTTATACCTGCTCAAATCAACCACTCCCACACCTGAATTCAACGTTCAGGGTGGCATGCCTACGAGTGTGCAGTCACGCGAAATTCGAATCCCCAATTAAAATGATACTTGGTTGTATCGGAGGCCTCGTTGTCCAATTCAACGACAGCGTCTGCTCTTTCGAATCGATATGTCCCTGTTGGCCAACAGATGCCTTCTTCACTCTCATCGAAGAGGTCAGCTTCACCACTGATTGTGTCCTCAGGCCCCAATTCATCTGATGCGTATCCACCACCGATGGCATATTCGTTTTGTCGCCAACAATTTGACTGTCGGTCGTCAGCACCCCAATCGCTCGCGTGGTAGAGAATGTAGCTATCGGGCGTTGACCGTATTCCCATAAAATTCGCAACTGGGAGCGGCCCCCACACCAACTCTCTTGTTTCAGAGCCGTCATATGTGAGTGTGAGTTCAAATCGTGCAGGATGTGCTGGAATCGCATCTGGCCGGATTGTGCGAACAGCGAGTGTGACTGGAACATCGTCTGGTACTGAGTCAGTCGCAGTGATGCGTACAGTGCGACGTTGAAACGAATCTGAGCTGAGAACGGAACACCCGGCCAGTGCTGCCGTTGGAAGTGTGCCGAGAAGCGTACGACGGTCCATATCCTTGGCTGTCTGCTGGTGTTCAACACATCGGGAGACTAAAAATCCATTTGATCAACCGACATATTTGCGACCAGGTGATTCATCCGTAACGGCGTAAATTACTGATGGTCAACTAGAGTACACACTCTGTCTCTTGTTCGCCACGTCTGATGAACTCCTGATAGAAAGGACACCTCGTCGACCACTCGTCGGCCGATATTCAGCACCTTGTTTGTGACAGCAACTGGGTAAAAGAGTTTGACGGTGCTGAATGGAACGCGCGTATCGGTCACTGATCTTTGAGCAGTCCGTATGGAGACGAATCTGTAGAGAACAGTGGAGCTTCAGTTGTGAAGTGCTAAATATTCGCTTTACTGCCTCTATCGGTCGTATCCGACAATGTAGCAGCGAAACGGCACTATTTTTCGCGTGCGACCCGACCACACATACGTGGCAGAAATCCTAATTCTCGTGGGATTACTGGTGGCGGTGTTCGTCGGGTACAATATCGGCGGGTCATCAACCGGTGTCGCCTTCGGTCCGGCAGTTGGCAGCCGAGCTGTGAGAAAAGTCACTGCCGGGGCACTGTTTACCGTGTTTGCGTTCCTCGGAGCGTGGACAATTGGGCGGAAGGTCATCACGACAATGAGTACCGAAATCGTCGATACAACAGCCTTTACACCCGAAGCGAGCGTCGGCGTCCTCTTTTTCACTGGACTCGCACTCCTGATATCGAACCTCTACGGGGTCCCGGCGTCGACCTCGATGACAGCCGTCGCAGCAATTGTCGGACTCGGGTTGGCAACGGGGACGCTCAACACCGGCCTGATGTTTACTATCCTGTCGGCATGGATTGTCGCCCCGCTGATCGCCGTCTTCACAGGTGCGTTCATCGGCAGATATCTGTACCCGCATCTTGACGCCAGATTCGAGTTTGGTCGCCTCACGAACCCGTTAATCGCAATCGATACCCAGGGACTGCTCCCGCGGCTATCGATCAACGATACCGTCTCACCTCGGGATCTAATCGGATCGGCGCTTGTGGTGGCAATTGCCTGCTACATGGGGTTCAGTGCTGGAGCCTCGAACGCGGCGAACGCAGTCGCCCCGCTTGTCGGCAACGGCTCCCTCGACCCCAGCCCGGCGATTCTCCTCGCAGTCGGGGCCATCAGCGTGGGCGGCTTCACGATTGCCCGGCGGACGCTGGCGACCGTTGGCAACGATATTACTGAGATGCCGATTCTGGCTGCGCTCATTGTTTCGACTGTGGGTGCGACGATTATCACCGTCCTCTCGTGGCTTGGAATTCCGGCCAGTCTCGCCGTGAGTACAACCAGTTGTATCATTGGCCTCGGATGGGGCCGTGCAAGCCGAGCGCGGACGCTTGTCGAGATAGTCACACGGTCTCCTGCGGATGAATCTGCTCCACAATTTACAACTGGTGCACTCAAACTACACCCAATTGAAGGCAAAAAGGAAGTCGCTGCGGGCCCGACTGTAGGCGAACTCGCTGAAGACAGAACTCCTGATCCGGACAGGCAGCACACATCCGGGGATGGAGTGTCTAGTGTTGGCGAGGTAGATCCGGAGGAACTGTCCGCTGACGGTCTGTTCCACCAAGCAGCGGCAGCTCGCGTCGTAACACTCTGGGTAATCACGCCGATGCTGTCGCTCGTGGGGTCCTATGCCTTGTTTTCACTCATCGGCTAAGAGAACACCTCGTCTGTCCATCGGCCTCAGTCAGAGGTACCGCCCATCTACAAGAATCGTGTGCGGGTGGTAGGCGTCTCTGATAACAGGACCGCTGTGCTGACTTGATCCTCTCTATCCATCACGCGGCATTTGACAAATCTTCGGAAAATTATCCCGACTCTGGAAGATGCAGAGAATAAGTCTCACAAATGGTGTCTCTGCTGGATATGAAAAATAAAAGACCGTTTTCAGTCTTCCGGGAGATTATATGAACCGGGTGGAAGCATCTAATGTGTCCGCTATTCCAGAACCTCGGTCAGTAACAGACTACATCGAAGATGGTGCACGAATTGCGGCAATTCTCCTTATTTGGGGAGTCATTGCTGCATTTTTTACGTATGGTGTAAGTGAGATCGGCGGAACAGGCAGTCTCTTCGAGACATTAGGGCCACAGATTGGGGGAGTGATCGCCCTCACTGGCGTGTTCAACGTATTCTTGTACGTCCTCTACCGAGCAATCGATTATTGGCATCAGTATCCAAATAAATAGACTCAGACAGGCCCTCCGTTAGTGTCACCGTCCACGCTGTGGGGTATACATCCTCTGTATCCAGTACGGAATTCTTACAAAAGTAAGGCTGGTGTGTCAACCGGCCATTGATTTTCTCTGTTATTACTCATGTGGACGTACGCAAACTCCCGTGGGCACCGCTTGCTGAGTTACTCGTCGAACGAAAACAAACACATTGCAATCGAAGAAACCTAAACAGCGAAAAAAGCTTGAAAGCCCTGATTTCGGAATATAATTCGACTATGGGCGCTGGAGGATGATCAACCACGCCGACTCACCCGCTCCGCTCGCTCGTCGTCTATTTCAAATCCTTCACGACCCAGGTTTGACTCCACACTTTGTTCGTCGCAAAATCATGGGCGCTGCAGGCTTGTATTCAGCTGGTGAACGACGTCTCTTGCTGGCCCTACACCGGCGTAAATCGGGCATCTGAAATCGGTGGTTCTGACCTACGAGTTCGCACCTACAGAGCCATGAGTCTCGAACCAATCAACCCCGACACTGCGCTCGAACTATACCTGGCAGACAGGGAAAACAATGTAACAGAGGCGACGATCTACTCGCACCGCTCCCGATTAGGGCATTTCGTCCGGTGGTGCGACGAACAGGGAATCTCGAACCTGAACAATCTGACTGGACGGCAACTCCACGAGTACCGCTTGTGGCGACGCGACGAAGGCGATCTTTCACCTGCCGCGGAGAAGACCCAGATGGATACACTACGGGTATTCATTCGCTGGGTGGAATCCATCGATGGCGCATCTGAGGATCTGCACGTCAAAGTCCGTTCGCCAAATCTCACTGGCGGCGACAACGTGCGTGACGTGATGCTGGAGGAAGACCGTGCGGAAGAGTTACTGGAGTACCTCCGCCGGTACGAATATGCGACTCGTCCACACGCCGTCCTTACGCTAATGTGGCATACGATGATGCGTGTTGGCGCGATTCGTGCCCTCGATATTGAGGACTACAACTCCGAAGAACAATCCATACAGGTAGTCAATCGTCCCGAGTCAGGGACGCGAATCAAGAACGGCCTCGACGGCGAACGGTTCGTTGCTCTCTCTGACGAGGTGTGCATGGTGCTGGACGACTGGATCGACCAGCGCCGTCCGGAAAAGACGACGAGCCACGGCCGTGAGCCGCTGGTTTCAACTTCTCATGGACGAGTCCACCGATCTACGTTACGCAGGGATTGTTATCGGTACACCCGTCCGTGTATTTCGACTGGACAGTGTCCACACGGACGTGATATTGAGGACTGTTCAGCGACAGAACGCGATAATGCCTCGAAGTGTCCCTCAAGCGTGAGTCCCCACGCATTACGGCGCGGTGGAATTACGCACGCTCTGTCTGAGGAGTGGCCGATGAAGGCTGTGAGCGATCGGGCTAACGTCTCTGAGCAGGTACTCGAAATGCACTACGACCAGCGTTCGGAGAAAGCAAAGATGGAGCAACGGCGAGATTACACAGATAGGTTATAATACGATACTCTGATCGCATCGGTCAGTAACTGATTCTCCCCATACTGTATTTTTGCCGCCATCACTCACAGATACATTCGTGAGATTGTCCGACGAGATTGATGATCTGTGAATGGATCTCGTCGGCGAGCGCGACCATCGCATTCGCTCGTTTGTCCGTGGCCATCCCATCTTGGTAGTACGTCTGTGCACGGTTTTCGTTCCAGAGATCTTCGAAGTCCGTCGCAACCTCGTCAGTGATGAAGCCAACTTCGGCGCTTCGATTGATCGCGGTCGTGTGTGATTTCGGCGGCTGAGATGGATCGTGATGCCCCTCTGTAATCAACCAGAAGAGCAACGTTCGTTCGATCGACGTGAAGGCAGCTTCGATCGTGAGTGTATAATAGCCGTCCTCGAGCAATCGTTCTGCCCCGGAGAGAAGCCGACACGCCTTCCGAAGTTGGACGAGGTCAGCACTCGAGACATCTAATCCCTCCTCGGCAGTTTGCCCACCGCGACGGAACGATTCCTGTGCGTTCGACAGTTCCGGTTCAATATCGTCGTGATTGATCGGCATTGCTACGCACCGCCTCCTGACGACGCGTAGATGTTCTGACGTAGCTCCTGTAGGTGGTCAGAACGGTCGAGTACTAGCCCTTCGTCGAATATCTCTTTCAGATCTCCGCCATGAGAGACAGCAGTGTCCGGCGTTTCGACGAGAATCTCGAACTCGTACCGGTGGCCGTCGAACGATTCCTCCTCGATGTCACGTGCGAGGGACGTGCAAATACGCCGTCCGTGAGTGAGGTCTCCGTCAACGATGACGAGGAGGTCGATGTCACTGCGGCGGTCGGCTGTTCCGCGAGCGACGCTCCCAAAGAGAACGACCCCGACGAGTTCGTCGAGTTCCTCGCTCTTCTGAATGCGTGCCTCAAGTTTGTCGAGATAGGCTTGGACTGGCTTGCGGAATTCAGACTGAGAAATCATGAAGACAGGATCCGGTCGTTGCAGGTGATCCATATCGATCGTAATGCGAGCGGGACGCTGTTCACTCACTGCGAGTACCCCCACCTTTTCGAGGAGTTCGACCGAACGTGAAATCGAGGATACGTCCGCGCCCGTAATCGACGCGAGTTCCTGCTGTGTGAACTCTTCGAGAGGATTGTTCGCAAGGTGGTGGAGAATGTCCTGCATCGCCTGGTACCGGAAGATTCGCTCCTCCGGAAACGGGAAATCGAGGAGCACTTTTGCCTGTTTTTGCATATTGTGCAAGTAGTTGCATATTGTGAAAAATATTTCGCTGCTGTAGGTGATCTAATTGGTCTGGAATTATTTGAGATGTCAATTACCGATATACGTTCAATGGACGAATGATTAGAGCGACAGGACAGCGACTCAGAGAGAGCACGGGACAGAACCGCTGCTATTCAGAATCGTTCAGCAATTGAACGAACGTAATCTGGACACGTTCGTCGAGACCAAGCGCAATCTTGCGATTTGGACAAGAGAAATCTGCGATGGGCGCTGCAGGCTTGCGCTCAGCCGGTGAACGACGTCTCTTGCTGGGTCTGAAACAAACGAATTCGGCAGCCTGAAATCGGTGGCTCTGATCGGTGAGTTCGCACCGACGGAGCCACGAGTCTCGAGCCGATCGACCCCGAAATTACGCTCGAACCACACCTAGCTGGCAGGACGGCGATTCCAGGAGTCCCGACGATTGCGGCGCGACAAGAATATCGATCAGTTCCCGAGAGAGCGAGGAGATCAACGGCCCCATGACACCCTGACTGCTCCCACTGCAGCGGCTCTCGTCGAAACAGATATATTAGTAGACTCTTATATTACTATTTGCTAAAATGGTTGAAAACGACTCCAGAACGAAGTCACAGTCCGATCAACCGGACGAGTCGGCTGAGAGCGTGTGCTGTACAGCGATTCCGGAGATCGACGAAGATGCAGTGGTCGCCGATGTGCAGATACTTTCGGCGCTCGGTAACGACACCCGATACGAACTGGTTCGTCGTATCGCCGGTGCTGAGGATGACGTCTGTGTTTGTGATCTCGAATCGGCGGTCGGTATCAGTCAAAGCGGCGTTAGTCAGGCGTTATCACGTCTCTACTCGGCGGGACTCATCACTCGTCGGAAGGACGGGTCCTGGCGGTATTACGGACTGACAGAGGACGCTGCACACCTTCTGGACACACTCGACGACATCAGGGCCAACAATGAGTGAACCATCCCCCACCGATGACTCTTCGCGCACTGTGAACGACCAGCACCAAATCGTCAGAGAGCGCTATGCTGAGATCGCAACCGAAGACGACCGACACTCCTGCTGTAAGAGCACACTAGGAGAAGAGACGAGTTGTTGTGACGACTCGACCGGGGCGGAAAGCGAACAACTCGGATACTCCCAGGACGACATCGAAGCAGTTGCCGACGGGGCTGATCTCGGCCTCGGCTGTGGGAACCCGAAAGCGATTGCAGATCTCGACCCGGGCGAGTCGGTCCTCGATTTAGGTTCCGGTGCTGGCTTCGACTGTTTCCTCGCTGCGCGTGAGGTTGGAGACGATGGCCAGGTCATCGGCGTGGACATGACTCCCGAAATGATCGAGAAGGCCCGCGAGAACGTCGAAAAGAACGACGCGGGGAACGTCGAGTTTCGCCTCGGTGAAATCGAACACCTTCCCGTAGCCGACGAGTCTGTCGATGTCATCATCTCCAACTGTGTGATCAACCTCTCGCCGGCGAAGGCGCAGGTCTTCGCGGAGGCGTTCCGTGCCCTCGTTCCAGACGGTCGACTCGCTGTCTCGGATGTCGTGCTGACTGCGCCACTGCCCGACTCCGTCGCAGGCGATCCGGACTCCATTGCGGCCTGTGTTGCCGGTGCGTCGACGGTCGAGTCGATCGAACAGATGCTCGACGACGCCGGGTTCGTCGACATTCAGATCGAGCCGAAAGATGACAGCGACGAATTCATTAGCGAGTGGGACGACCAGCGCGATCTGAGCGAGTATATCGTTAGCGCGACCATCGAGGCTCGAAAACCGACAACACGGCCCTGACGATCACGACCGATGCCGGCACACGAAGACGGGTCGGGCGACGGATGGAGTAGACAGTCAAACGTGCGGATGCTGGCAGTCGCCAGCGCCACCCTGTTGTTGTCAGGGTTGCTCTGGGTCAATTACTCTGCGGTGTTGCCCACGATCGTCGAGCGGTGGGACCTGAGCGGCGTTCATGCCGGTGTCGTCTACGGCGCCTTCCAAGCGGGTTATCTCCTCGCCGTGATCCCGTTCGGAGTACTTGCCGGCAGGTATACATCACGGCTTGTCATCGCCATTGGCGCGACCGGAGCGGCAGCCGCCAGCCTCGCGTTCGGCGTGGTTGCCAACGGGGTGCTCGTCGGAACTGCACTCCGCTTTCTCGGTGGTATCGGGATGGCAGCGGTCTACATTCCGGGGATGCAGCTCGTCAGCGAGTGGTTCGAGTCGGCACGTCGCGGGACAGCGATCGGTGTGTACGTCGGCACCTTCTCGGTGAGTGGCGGGCTCTCCTTCGCGCTAACATCGTGGGTCGCATCTGGATTTGGCTGGCGGAGTGGCATCGTCGTCACGAGTTTGCTCGCACTCTGTGCTGGTCCGATTATGCTTCTGTTCGGCCGTGACGACCCCAGCCGGGAGTCTACCGAGGGCGGGTTCGATCTGTCGCTGCTTCGGAACCGATCGTTTCTCGCCGGCGTCGGCGTCTACAGCGCTCACAACTGGGAGCTGTTCGGGATTCAGAACTGGCTTCCGGCCTTCCTCGTGTCGACAGCGGCCGTCAGCGCGACGGCGACACCGGTCGCAACGGCCGGACTGCTGGCCGGTCTGGTAACGGCCGTCGGCGGCGTCGGAAACCTTGTCGGCAGCTGGCTAAGCGACCGCGTCGGTCGCCTCCGGGTAATTGTCGTTGCCCTCGCTGCCAGTGGCACGATTACTCTCCTGCTCGGTGGTCTCGTCTGGGAGTCACTGGTGGTACTTGCAGGCGTCGTGCTTGGATACGGGATCGTACTCACAATGGACAGTGCCCCGACCTCGACGGCTATTACGCTCGTCGTCGACGACGAGCAACTCGGGACCGCCCTCTCTCTTCAGGCGTTCCTAGGGACACTTCCGGGCGTCGTCTCACCCGTCCTGTTCGGTGCTGCACTCGATGCCGGCGGCTACGCACTCGCGATGGCGACACTCGGGGCTGGTGCACTGTTCGGAGTGTGTGGAGTATATTTCCTCTGGATGACCGCCGGAACCGGACTACGGACCGAAACGCAGCCTGACGTGGCAGATTAACTGAAACCGAGCAACCGGGTTAGCTCCGCTAGCGGAAACAACGTGGAGGGAGCCGGCATCGGACTGTAAATTTACGTCTCCGAAGAAGTGTGTGAGCTCAGATACGATCGTTCCGGTGACTACCGACTCTTTCGGATATCGTCGTAGACCGAGAGAAACCGTCGGATATCAGATTCAGTATTGAACGCGTGAATCGAGAGGCGGACCGCATCCGGTTCGGCCATCGATCGTATCTGGATGTCGTATGCCGCCAACTGCTCGACGGATCGTTCGGGGGCATCGTCGTCGATAGCAATCAGGCCGGACTCGATTTCTCGCGGCGACAAGAGCAGTGCCGCCGGGAGTTCGTCTTTGAGAAGCGTGGTCAGTGAGTCGATCCGGGCTTCGATATGATCCACGCCGACCGACGATATCTGTTCGAGGGCCGTTCGGAGGCCCAGGTACGGTGCTGCCGATGTCGTGCCGGCCTCGAAACGGCGGGCGTCGGGACGTGGCTCGAGCGTCGGTGAGTCTCTATCGACGCCGCGATAGCTCACGTGCCTGGGTCCCAACCCGGAGACGACATCCTCGGAGACGTACAGAAATCCGGCACCCCAGGGTCCGACGAGCCACTTGTGACTCGCCGCGGCGACGTACTCCGCCCCACACTCTGTCACGTCGATCGGAATCTGGCCGACCGACTGGACGGCATCGACGAGAATCGACGCTCCTGCATCGTGAGCGATTTCGGTGATTTTGTCGACCGAGTGTTTCGTCCCGTAGTTCCGCGAGATGGAACTCACACAGACCAGTCGTGCGTCCCTGACGGCATCCTTCACATCGCCCAGTGCAACGTGGCCGTCGGTCGTCTCGATAACAGGCGTGTGCACATCGCGTCGGTCCGGGGCAACCTACAGAACGACACTCGCAGGATGTTCGAGGTCGGTTCTGACGACCGTGTCACCGGGATCCCACGAAATGGCGTTTGCGACTCGACTCATACCATCACCCGTACTCTGTGTGAGCGCAATCTCCTCAGATCTGGCGTTCAGGAACTCGGCCACGTCTTGCCGTGTTTTCTCGAAGGCATCGTACACCGGCGGATACATACCCGATTGTTCGGTGGGCGACATGTACCCATGATACTCAAAAACTCCTGCATCGATTCGACGACATCGAGGCTGTTCGGGCTGCTCGACCCGGTGCTCAGGTACGTGACATCGTCTGTAGCGGGAATCGCCTCCCTGAACTCACGGAGACCACTCATCGCGTTGACTGAGGGTGATACTGATCTGCGAACGTTTGCAGAAGGTCGCTTTCGACTGGCCCATCACGGATGGTCAACGGGGAGAGACTCGCTTCGTTCTGTTCGACAGCGTGACGGTCCGTCCCGGGTAACTCCTGATTTTCGTGTCCGTTCTGTAATTTTTTGAAGTACGTGTGGGTGAATGTGAATTGGTTATTCGACGTATCGATATTGGCAGTGACGTTGCTCGATTCAGAGGGTTCAGTCACGACGACCCGCTCGGGAAGGGACGGCGGCACCAGCGCGTTCACATAATCGATCGTATCGAATAGGTCGGTCTCCAACGAGTACTGGACGAGTTGGCCGGTGAAATCCGATTCGACCGAAAAGTCGCCCTGGTCGGCTTCGAGACGCGAACTGGAGACGGCAATCCCGGGAACACCGAGGTGGGCCGCCTCCGCTGCTGCGGAGACTGTTCCGGAGCGTCCAAGCACACCCATCCCGACGTTTGGACCCGGATTACAGCCGGAGACGACGATATCCGGGTCGATATCGAGGGCGGAGACAGCAGCGATGACACAGTCTGCGGGGGTGCCGACAACTTCGTAGCCCAGTTCGTGAGGACGGAACGGGACCTCCCACGAGTACTCGGGTGGGCTGAAATCGATTGACTGGGAGTCATCGCCGAAGGTGAGCGGACTCGAACGACCCATCGAAAGGACACGCCCGACCCCGCTGTTGTCTGTCGATGGAGCAACAGCAGTTACCTCTCCAACCTCGGTCAACTGCTCGTATACCTCCCTTAGTCCGGGGGCATCAATGCCGTCGTCATTCGTCAGGACGATTTCTACGGTATCTCGACCCATCGAATAGGTAAGGGGCACAAAATCATTTGTACTCTTATAATTTGTCTATATGGAAATGAAAACGGCACACGAATGCAACAGTCGTCTACGTACGCCTCGATGGTCTCCTCGTCGAGGTTGATGACAGTCTCGCTGTATAGGTGTCCGATTTCGTGGGCGCCGTGAGAATAGTTAACCAACCGATATTAAAACGATCCCGACCACCGCCAAGCCCGCAGCGGTGAGGCGAACTCGGACGTGTGGCTCCCCGAGCAGGACACTGCCGAGGAACACCGCCACGACGCCCTGTGTATTGACTACCGGAGAGACAACGCTTGCCGGCAGTGTCTGGAAGGCGACTGCGACGAGGTGTTGACCGACGACGAGCACTAGCCCGGCAACAACCAACAAATAACGATCACCCCACCAGTCGACAGTGCGGCGGTTTCTGACAGCCGACGGTGCCAAAAACAGCGTCACGAGGACGAGCATCGTGACCACGAACCCTTCCGGAGAGACGCCAATCTCTTGCATACTGATTCGCTTCCCGACGTCGACGACACCGAACGCGGCCGCGCTGGCAAGCGCAAACAGCCCCGCTTTGCTCCGGACCAACTGCCGTACGGGTGCGAGCAAGGAGTCGTTCTGGTAGTTCGCGACGTAGACAGCCACGGTGGCGACGCAGACCCCTCCGACTTGGAGGACCGACAACTGCTGGCCGAGGAGCAGAACTTCCAGCGGAAGGACGAAAACGGGGACAATCTTGCTTATCGGGGCAACGTAGGACACGTCGCCCAGAGCCAGCGAGCGGTAGAACGCGAACAGCGCGAGGGCAGTGAACCCGGCCGTTCCGACGAGTACCGCTCCGCCACGGAGGCCCACCCAAAAAACCAGTTGATCCACCGGAACAGCAAGTGCAACGGCGGGCAGGTACCACGCCACCGCGACGCTGTAGGTCAGCGCGACGAGCAGCGTCGGTGGATAGTGACTGAAATACCGTTTGACGCCGACGAGATAGCTCCCGAGGACGAGCGCTGCGGCTATCGACAGCACGAATCCACTCGTCATTCGATACTCTCTGTCCCACTCGCTCGCGGATGATCTGCGTTCACTGTCCGATCCATACTACTCACACTACCGAAGTTCCTGTGCTGCTTCGAGCAGTTGCTCGTGAATCTGACCGTTCGATGCGACCATACTGTCGCTGTTCACGGTCCAGCGTTCGCCGTCGAGATCGGTGACGACCCCACCGGCCTGTCGGATCAACTGTACTCCGGCGAGACTATCCCACGGGTTGGGGCGTTGAGGTGTCACTGCCCCATCGAGTGCTCCGCGGGCGAGCAAGGCTAGTGTCACCTGTGCGCTGCAGTACCTGACAGTCGATCCGAACTGCTCGACGAGTTCACCCACACCACCACTGTAGGCGGACCGTTCTCCGTACGATGGCGGGATAATCGGTGCAACTGTCGTTGCTTTCCAGGCTGATCGGTTGCTAACTGAGATCGGAGTGCCATCGACGAATGCATCGCTGTCGTCTGCGGTATACGTTCTGTCGAGGGCTGGTAAAAAATTGCATGCTGCGACTGGCTCGCCGTCGACAGTCGCTGCAACACTGGTCGTCCAGTAGTGGACGCCACGAATGAAGTTGAAGGTCCCGTCGATGGGATCGATCACCCATGCACGACCGGTCTCTGGAACCGTCTTCTGTGCATCATTCTCCTCGCCGACGATGGTCGCTGTTGGATCGGCTTCGGTTAGCACCGAAACGACACGCCGCTGTGTCTCCCGATCGGCTTCGGTCACCACATCCGCCGGCCCCATGGCTTCGTTCGGGTCGCCCTTGTTATCCACTGCAAGGTCCGTATCGAAATTATCCAGTGCCACTGTTCCACCGGCAGTCGCCGCGGTAATCGCAGTCTCGAGAATCGTCTCGGTTCGTGTCATTGTCGTGATTTTGATCGATTGCAAAACGCCGTATTTCTCTCCACGGCAGGACGGCCGATTACGGAGTCGAGACAGGAGGCTATGACGTGCGGCGGCAGACGATTGCTACTCATCGGCCCACTTGCTCCGGAGTTCGTATCGCGTCACGTCGTCGACGTTGACTGCGAGCGAAAACTCCATTGTGGTCGTGTCACCTACCTCGATGGGATCGACAAGTTTTCGTCCTGACTGGTAGAGGGTCTCACCCGAGTCGTTGAGGAAGGCGCAGGTGATTCGCGGGACACGCTCCTCCAGCGTAATCGGCTCGGTCCCGTCATGTTCGATAGTCACCTCAATAACGATTCGAACTCCAGCGGAGGTCGCCTGCGTCGCGGACTCGTGGGAAAACACGAGTGGTGTCTCGTTCGATGCCACAGTTCCATCGACGCTCGAGCGGGCACAGCCGCCAAGTACGACCCCGAAACTCACGGCGAGCGTCCCGAGGACAGTCCGTCGGTACATAGTTCGATTGTGTGTCTCTGTTCCCTCGATGTATCGTCCGGAAAGTCCGGACTCACCCGAGTTATCTCTCCTTCGTTTGTTCGACAGCAGTCAGTCGTGTGACCAGTTCGCGGAAGTCCGTCACCTCGAACGTCGGTTCGATCGAGAGTTCGACATCGGCAACGTGATCCCGTCGGAGAAACGCCGAGTCGATCCCAGCGCGGTCTGCGGCGACGATGTCTTTCTCCGAATCGCCGACGTACAGTGCCCGTTCGGCACCGAGA
Organism: Halovenus anhuiensis; assembly: GCF_037080055.1. NCBI lineage: Archaea > Methanobacteriati > Methanobacteriota > Halobacteria > Halobacteriales > Haloarculaceae > Halovenus > Halovenus anhuiensis. The sequence goes on along the minus strand of NZ_JBAOJI010000002.1, from coordinate 208,090 downwards.
TCAGCCAGTGCCTGTTCGATATACGTCGGTTCGGGCTTGCGGTCGGCCGCGCCGGCGAGTGTCGGTCGACGCCCGCGTGCCGTCTCCACAGCGGGGAGGTCGTGGTGAGCGAGCAGGAATTCGATCGTCGCGTGTTGGTTGTTGCTGACGATGCCGAGCGGAACAGCTAGCCTGCGGAGTGCGGATACGTCTTCGTACACCGATTTCCCGCCATCTTGGACGTGTGTCTGCTGGGCGAGACTCGCGTTCAGTTCGCGGTAGTGCCAGAGTGCTTCCGGATCGATGCCGTGTTCTCGGGCGAGGTCGACCGGAACGGTGTCCTCGTCGACTGTCTGGCGGGCGAGCGAGCGATCAATTTCTACATCGAACGCCTCGAAAGACTCGACGACAGCGTCGACGATCACGTCGGTGTCGGTCGGTTCCACTAACACACCGTCGTTGTCGAGAATGACGGCTTCGTACTCGTTACTCACTGGTAGTCAACTCCGTTTTCGGGGGGGTACTCTGAGCACCGAGGCAGGCCGCAACGTCGTCGACAGATTTCATCTCGAAGACGAAGTAATCCGCCGGAATCGAGTCGACGACTGATTCGTACTCCGGGAACGGTTCGTGCTGGTCAGCGGTGCCGTCGTTGTCGTGGAGGTGACAGACGCGGATTCGATGGCCGAACTCCTCGACGAAGGCACGCCAGTCGTAGTCGTTGACCTTCGCGTGTCCGATATCCAGTGTGACGCCGAGGTACTGTGGTGGGACGTCGACAGTGTCGATCAATTCGGCGAGATCTGTCGGCGTGGTCGTGTATCGGCGCTTCTGCCCGTCGATCGGCTGGTTCTCCAAGCACAGCGGGACGCCGACAAGTTGAGCGTACTCGGCACACTCTGCGAGAGAGCGAGCGGCACTCTCGCGGGCGCTGTCGCGCACCCAGTCCGGGTACCGGTTCGGGACGGACCCGCCGTGGACGACGACGCCGGTCGCACCGGCTGCTGCTGCGTCGTCGAGCGTCCGCTTGACACGCTCGACGGAATCCCGACGGACGGTCTCGTCGTAGCTCCCCGGGTTCCAGTCCCGAAACGGGGCGTGATAGGTGACGGTGACGTCGTAGGCCTCGGACAGTTCGCGGACCGTTTCGGGATCCGGTGTCTGCGGATGGCCAGCGAGGTACTCGCGTTTGAATTCGACGTGGTTCAGCCCCAGCTCGGTAATGTAGCGCATGAACTCCTCGACGGTCGCGCCGAATCGGATATCCATCGCCGCCCCGAGTTGTGGGGGACTCATCGGGACACCTCCATCGTCGCGTCAGCACGGTAAACCGGCTTGCCGCCGACGATCGCATTCGTCACCATCGGTGTGGGCTCGGGGTCGACGACGATGAGATCCCCGCGTTTGCCGGGTTCGATTCGGCCTCTGTCGGTGACGCCGACGGCATCGGCCGGCGCAGCGCTCGCGCGTTTGACCCGTTCTGGGAGCGGTTCTCCGGTGTCGACGAACACGCCAGCGAGAAGCGAGGGCGGGTGATAATCGGCGACCAGCGTATCGATGACGCCGGCCTCGATCCCCTCGGCAGTTGCGAGGTTGCCCCACTGGCTCTCCCCGCGGACGAGGTTCGGCGCGCCCATCGCGGTTGTCATCCCGACTTCGGTCGCTCGTTTCGCGGTTTCGAGCGTGATGGGGTATTCGGTAATATCGACCCCTGACTCGGCGAGGCGTTCGACTTCCCGTGGATTCTCGTCGTCGTGTGAAGCGGTTACCGCCCCACACTCGTGGGCACGATCGAGGATCCGATCGATCCGATCCCGAATCGTCTCCATCGGAATCGACATGCGTTCCTCGATCATTTCCCGAGCTTCCTCGGCAGTGTGATTGGACGAATTCTCGTAGTACGACCGGAAAGCCTCGATATCGTTGAACTGGCCTTTCCCGGGGATGTGACTCATCACCGACACCAGATCGGCGTCCCCGTTGTCGAGGACATCGAGGACAGCCTCGACACACCGCTTCTGTGTTACCTCACAGCGAGCGTGAAGCCGGTGGTCGACGAGGAGATCCGTCGCGTCGACGATTGCGTCACTCATCGTCGCCGCAAGTTCGGGCGAGCGGTCAGCCTCCTCGTCCAACTCGAAAGAAATTGCATGGAACTTCGTAGTGATGCCAGCCGCGACGTTCGCCCGATCGGCCGACGCCAGCGCCATCGCTGCGTCCATTCGCGCCCCCGACCGTGGCTGAAGATGCTGCTCGATATCGTCACCGTGGAGGTCGACGAGTCCGGGCAACACCAGCCGTCCATCGGCGTCGATAACGGTATCCGCATCGGCGTCGATCTCACCGATCTCGGTGATCTGTCCCCCTTCGATCCGGACCCCGCCCTCGAGGACGGAATCGGGCGTGACGAGACGGCCACCGACGACTGCAATCGTCGTCTCCGCAGTCTGTGTCGTCGAGCTCACGAGACGACACCTCCATCGTACTCCGCGACTGGAACGACCGCCTGGAGTTGTCCGTTATCGAGTGCAACCACGCGGTCGGCGACGGTTTCGACGACGTCGGTGTTGTGGAAGACACCGATGACGGTCGTTTCGTCGTCGAGATACGAGTCCAACAGCTCGATAGCTGCCTGCCGTGTCTCGGGGTCGAGCGCACTCGTCGGTTCGTCGAGCAACAGCAGATCGGGCTTCGGAGCCAGCGCCTGCGCGAGATTGACTCGCTGGCGCTCACCGCCGGAGAAGGTTGCCGGATAGGCCTCCCAGAGTTCCTCGGGAACGTGAAGAGCGTCGAGCAACTCTCGTGCCTGCTCGCGAGCATCCGCTGTGGCCATGCCCTGCTCGACCAGCGGACGAGCAACGACGTCGACGGCGGGTACTCGTGGGATTTCGTCGAGGAACTGCGAGGTGTAGCCGACAGTGTCCTCACGGAGCGCCATCACGGTGCGGTCGTCACACGACGCGAGGTCGATTTCGTTGGTGCCGTCGTGGTAGAGGACACGGCCCGCGGTCGGGTCGTACGTCCGGTAGAGACATTTCAACAGCGAGGATTTGCCACTACCGGATTCCCCGACGATGGCGAGGAACTCCCCCTCGTGGACGTCGAACGATACGTCGTCGAGCCCGACGACTTCCGTGTCACCGAGCACGTGCATGTCGAAGGTCTTGCTCAGCCCTTCGATTGATAGGACCGTCATATGACTGAATTGATAAGTGTTTGCGTGTATTCGTGGTGTGGATCTTCCATGATGCGGTCGGTCAGACCGGATTCGACGATGCGTCCGTGACGCATCACGACAGTTCGGTCGGCCAACAAGCGGACGACGCTGAGATCGTGAGAGACGACGATGGCAGCGACCCCCTCCTCGCGCTGGACGCGCCGGAAGGTATCGAGCACGCGGGCCTGGACGCTCACGTCTAGCCCGGTAGTTGGCTCGTCGAGGACGATCAGATCGGGATCGGTCGCCAGTGCGCGAGCAATCTGGACTCGTCGCTGCATGCCGCCGGAGTAGGTCCGCGTCGGATCGTCCATCCGCGAGACGGGAACTTCCGTCTCTTCGAACAGCTCTCGAACACGGTCGCGAACGTCTTCGTAGGAACGCCAGCCAGCCGAGAGGAGTTTTTCGGCGACGTTTCCGCCGCCGGTAAAGTCGAGGTCGAGTCCGTCGCGGATGTGCTGGTGGACGAAGGCGATTTCGCCCGTCCGGATGTCGTGGCGGGTCTGGTAGTCGACCGAGAGGAGGTTGCCATCGTGATCTGCGTAGCTCACCTCGCCGTCGACCGAGGCTTCGGGATCGCGCTCCAGTGCCAGCGCCTCTGCCAGACTCGATTTGCCCGAACCAGATTCGCCGACGATACCCAGCACTTCACCGGATTCGACGCTGAGATCGGCCTCCGCGCAGGCGACGACGCTGCCACAGTGCGGGCACTGATTCGTTCCGACGTGGTCGCCGGTTGCGTCGAGACATCTCGAACAGCCCGGACCGTACACAACCTCGATATCGGAGGCTTCGAGCAGCGTCACGCCTCGTCACCCCCGGTCTCTGACATCGCAGGCCCCCAGTCGACGCCCGACCTGTCGAGGTGGTGGTCTTTCGGGAGTGTCGGATCCTCACGGCGCTTGGCACAGAAGCTCGAATCGTTGCAGGCGTAGCGAGTCTCGAATCCCTCGCCGTCGTCACCGGACGCGGGAGCGGACTCTTCGGAGACTTCGACGAGGTACGTATCGGTCGATCCACAAGCGTGGCACTCCTTTTCGGGGAATCGCTCGACTGTGAACTCGCGGTCCTCGAAGGCCAGCGGTTCGACCGAGGTGTGCGGCGGCACTGCGTAGATGCGCGCCTCCCGTCCTGCAGCGAGAATCGTCAAATGTTCCGCATTGTCGAGTTTCGGCACGTCCCAGCGAGGGATGGGGGATGGATCCATCAGGTACCGTCCCGCGACCATCGTTGGATAGCGAGAGGCGATGTTGATCTCGCCGTATTCGACGACGTTCTCGTAGAGATGGACCCACATCTTCCCGTAGTTCTTGTGGGCGTGCCGGCGGCGGTTGGCCGCGTCGGATGGGTCGACCTTCCGGAGCGCGTCGGTGATCGGAACCTGTAACACGAGCCGTTGCTCCGCCGTCAGTACCTCCTCGGGAATGCGGTGGCGGCTCTGGATCAGATCCGCCTCCGTCGTGTCGGTCGTTGTCGGTACGTCGGCGGTATTCTCGGCGAGTCGGCGGATGTTCGCGGCGTTGACGCTTTCGTCCGCACCCTGATCGATCACTTTGAGCGTGTCTGTCGGCCCCAGAATCGAGAGTGAGGCCTGGATACCGCCGGTTCCCCAGCCCCGGGCCAGCGGCATCGGCCGCGAAGCGTACGGCACCTGGTGGCCGGGGATCGCAACGGCCTTCAGCATCGACCGGCGAACCTCGCGTTTCGTATGCTCGTCGAGATAGGCGTAGTTGTACCCTGTCAGGCCATCTGTCTCGACATCCGCCAGCGCTGCTGAAACCGACTCGGTCGTGACGGGCGTTCCGCCGTCGGTCCCGTTGCGATGTTGCTCAGTCATCGTCGTTCACCCCCGCGACGGGCGTGGTCTCCGGTTCGTCCGCGTCCTTCGGTTCCTCCTCGCCCGTATCCTGGCGCTCGCGGATCGACCGGATTCGGTCGAGAATCGACTGGAACGTGACGTAGTGTGGGAGTTTGAGGTGCTCGATGAACCCAAAGGAGTCCATTCCGTCGACCGTGTCGAGAACGAACTCGGGGTTCTCAGCCGGTTCCTCGTCGCTGTCGAGTTGGATCGACGCGTCCAGTACCGTCATTCCGATGGCCTTGCGCTCGTTACGGCCGAAGGTCAGTCCGTAGCCGAAGGCGAACTGCGGATCGTCACGCTTCTCGTAGACCGGCACGACGGCTTCGGACTCGGTCACGTCGGTGTGCGTGACCGTCACCCCCTCACCAGTGTATGGGTGCTCGATCCGGACGGGGAGCCGACCGACGCGGACCTCAGCGAGCGTCGGGTGGACCTGCCCGTACCCACGCAACGCCGAATACCCGAGCGCCGTGACAGCACCGGTCTCCCCGCGGGCGAGTTCCTGAAGCACTTCGTCGCGGTCTGGCGGATGGGTGACCGATTGCCGGGTCGTATCCGACGGCTCCGTGATATCGGGCTCGTTGGGTTCGTGCAACAGACCTTCCTCACGGAGCAGTTCCGTGACGTTCGTGAGTCGTTCGGGGTCGCCTTCGTCCTCCAGATCCCACTCCTCGGTCGGATCCCCCGAGTCGTCGACATCGTCGAAATCGAGCAGTCGCTGCGTGTAGTCTTTCGTCGCACCGAGGATCTGTCCCCCGGGAACGTCTTTGAATGCCGGCGAGACACGCCGACTCGCGATCATCTCACCCGGTTCGACGGTGGATGTCTCGTCGAAGCGTTCCAGTGTCGAGCGGTACGCTCGAAGCAAGAAGGCGGCTTCGACGGTGTCCCCCTGTGCCTGTTTGACTGCCAGTGCGGCCAGTCGCGGTGCGTAGAGGCCCCCCTCGCTCATCGCCTGGTCGGTCAGTCGTCCGAGTTGGTCGTCAAGTTGGTCGACGTCCAGCGCTTCGGAATCACCCGCGAGGCGCTGTTTCTCGAACAACTGCTCGGCCCGTTCGATAACCTCCTCGCCGGCGGTGACTGCAACGTACCCCATCTAGACCACCTCCATCGTCACTGATCGTGGGATGGCGGCGAGACGATCCTCGGCCGCGAAGACGGCGTCGATGCCGCGGGGGTAGTCAGACTGAGCCGCAGACAGCGCAGAGAGAGTCGATTCGGGAAGGGAGACAGACAGAACAGCCGTGCCGTCGACCCCGGGACCCGACAGCACTACCGTCGTTGCATCGGTCTCCCCCTCGAAGAGTCGCTCGACCCGGTAGACGACCGTTGCGCCGTCGCTGGGTTCGACGAGTGTCCCACGCTTGCACTCCCGGACATCTACCTTCGTGTGCTCGCGCACGTGGACGATGTCTGCTTCCGCTGGGGCTGCGGGGTCGAGGCGACCCTGTCCCGAGAGCGCGTCTCGAACTGTCCCGTCGTCGGTGGCAACTGTCACCTCGTGGTCGACGAGTGTGGCGATCACTCCGTGGTCAGCGGGGGCGGGGACCGTCTGGACCGTTCCCGGTCGACTCATCGCATCGAGCAGTCCGTCGAAGGTCCGGCGTGTGTCGTGGACTGGATCGATTCCGAGGGCTCTCACTGCTGGTCCTCCATCGTCTCGAATTCCACGGCGGTGTGCTTGCTTTCGGCCCACTCCCGACGGCGCTGTTCGCGCGTCCGGGCCTCCGTTGCCGCCAGTGCCTCGACGATATCCGGCGTCAGTTCGTGCCCGGCAGCCACGGCCGCATCGACGATTGCCCCCGACAGCGCGGCACGTTCTGTCTTGCCAGGAGTCATCGCGAACCCGCGGGTCTCTGCCAGTTCTACTTCGGCGGGCGTGACGAGCACCTCACCGAGGTTGAACGGGCGGTGTTCGACGGGTTCCCGCACCTGCTGCATCAACAGTTGCGGCTTGGGTTCCTGTCGGATCGACAAGGGTGGGTCGTCTTCGAGGATGTCGTTCGCAAACCTGGCGAGTGTCGCTTCCTCGCAGGCGGCGATCAATTCGAACCGGTCAGATCTGTCGTGTGGATCAGCCATACACGCAGCCGAAACACGCGACAGCGACTCCATAAGGCTTCACTCGGTACTCTCTATGTGCCGGCTGTCGTGTGGGTTTCTCCTACCCACTACAGATTCGAGTCCATACTAGTCCGGACCTCGGTTGCCAGTCGCTGGTGTGATCCGAACCGACGACGGGCACGAACGAAGCCTTCGGACTCTCCCCACTCAATTGTTATCTGGTCTGTTTTATTGAGTCCAGTTGATGTCAGACAAGACGAGCGACGCCCGCTCCGAGGTATCGACACAGAACGCTGACCAGACGGCTCGTTCCGTCAGTCGTCGCGGATTCATCGCTGGCGGCGCAGCGACCGCCGCGTCGGTGAGTCTCGCGGGCTGTGGCGGCGTTCTCGGCGGCAGCGAGGACGGCAACGTCGTCACAATGTTGTTGACACCGGGGACACCCGCAGACGCTCGCCGCCGGTACAAACCAGTTCAGAACCTCCTCAACGCAGAAATCGACGGTGCCGAATTCGAGATGCAGGTCCCGACGGACTACTCCGCAATCCTTCCGGCCCTCGACAGCGAGCAGGCCGAAATCGGCATGGACGACGTGACAGTGCTTGCGAACCCGGACAAGATGGACATCTACGGCACGACCGTGACTGGCGGCTCGGCGTTCTACTTTTCGCTGATGGTCGTCCCGCCAGAAACAAATGATATTCAGGGACCTGCAGACGTCGAGGGGAAGACCTGGGCGTTCGCCGACCGTCTCTCGACCAGCGGTTCTATCTTTGCGCTGTACGCTATCCAAGAAGCCGGACTCGACATCGGTGGTGCGCCGAAGGAGGACCCGGTCGACTTCGAGGGTAGCTGGACTGACCACGACCAAGCGCTCCAGCGGGTTGCAGAAGGCCAAGCCGACGGGGCGACGACCTGGGGCGGCAACGGGATTCCTCATCTCCCCGAGGGGACGGAGGTTCCTGACCGTGTCGAGGAAAATAGTTCTTTCTTGGAGACGATGGGAACCGAATCGCCGGAGTTCAAGGCCGTCTGGTGGTCGTTCCCGATTCCGAAACAGCCGATGTACGCCCGCAAAACCTGGGAGTCTGACGTGAAAACGGAGGTCGGAGAAGTGCTTCGAGGCTCCACGCAAGACCAGATCGAACAGCACTATCCCGACGATTACAACGAAGACGAACTCCCGTTCACGACGCTCACCGACACGTCGATTGACGATTACCAGCCAATCATCAAACGGATGAAAGCAGTCGGCATCGACCCCAGTGCTTAATTACGACAATGAGTACACTCAAAGTCGAGAATCTATCGAAACAGTACGGGGACGTGGTCGCACTCGAAGACGTTTCCTTCGAGATCGAAGACGAGTTCGTCGTCCTGCTCGGAGAATCGGGCGCTGGAAAGTCGACGCTGCTGCGGTGTGTCAACGGCCTCACCGAACCGACCGAGGGATCGATCACCCTCGACGGCGAGGATATCTCGGGCTCGCAGACGGACATCGGGATGATCTTCCAGCAGCACAACCTCGTCGAGGGCGTCTCGGCGTATCTCAACGCGCTTACGGGCTCGCTCAACCGCGTCTCGATGCTCCGGAGTATGCTCCAGTGGCAGTCTCAAGAGGACAAGGTCCGCGCGCTCGAAGCGCTCGAGACGGTCGGTCTGCTCGACGAGGCACACCAGAAGGTCTCCCGGATGTCCGGTGGCCAACAACAGCGTGTCGGGATTGCGAGAGCACTCGTGCAGGATCCACGGTTGTTGCTCGCTGACGAACCGGTTGCGAGTCTGGATCCCTCCAGTGCCGAATCGGTAATGGGCTATCTCCGGAAGGCTGCCTCGGAACACGACGTGACGGCACTCGTGAGCCTCCATCAGGTGAACGTCGCGGCCCACTTCGGTGACCGCTTTATCGGACTGCGTGAGGGCCAGAAGCTGTTCGATGTCGGGCGCGGAGAACTCACTCCGGAACTGATCGATGACCTCTACGGCAGCGTCGAGACGGTCAGCCTCGCCAAGCAGGCGAGCAAACCCGACCCCAAACAGAACGGCCAGCAAGAGAGAGCCGAGCCTGCCGATATCGAACAGGAGATCGAAGCATGAGTACGCCGCCATCGAAGGGTAACTCGCTCGCGGCCTATTTCGGCTTCGGCGAAATTGGTGATTCGCCGGCCGAACAGAAGCTGCAGGATATGAAGCGCCGCAAGACCAAACGGCGGCTCTGGACACTCCTGGGGCTCGTCGCCACGTGGGCCCTGTTTTACTGGAGTCTCCTCCTTATCGAGTTCAGGCTGTCCGAACTCGTCGGACAGTTCGATCAGTTTGTCGAGGCGATGACAGAGTATTTCCCGCCGACGACGTACTTCGGAATCCCCTTCGTCGACGTCGGTGCGTACTGGAGTTTCATCAGGGCGGAGAACCTCATCCTCGCGGTTGAGGGCGGCCAGATCGTCTGGGGTGCGATGTTCATCACGATGGGTGTCGCCTTCGCCGGAACGGTACTCGGTCTCCCGCTGGCGCTGTTTTTCGGTGTGATGTCCAGCGAACGAGTGATTCCGTATCCGTTCAACTTCCTCTTCCGAGGGACGATGAGCCTCATCCGCGCGATTCCGGGGCTCGTCTGGTTCCTGATCCTCATTCCGCTGGCGGGCGTTACACCTTTTACCGGTGCTCTAGCGATCATGGTCGACACGACCGGCTATCTCGGTCGGCTCTTCACCGACGAACTCGAAGAGATCGAAGACGGACCAATCGAAGGAATCCGGTCGACCGGCGCGAGCAGTTCACAGATCGTCACTTTCGGTATGCTGAGTCAGGTGTTCCGGCAGTTCATCGCGTGGATCGCCTTCGACCTCGAACACAACGTCCGGGCCGCAATCGGTCTGGGAATCATCGGTGCCGGCGGACTCGGACTCGAACTGTACGTCCAGCGACAGACGTTCAACTACACGGAGATGATGGCCTGTATCATCCTCATCTTCCTGCTTGCCGGCTCCGTCGAACTCCTCAGCCAGCGAGTCCGGTCGATGCTGCGCGAGGACGACAATGTCGAGAAATCCGGCATCCTCGAAGCGTTCATCAACGCCCCCGGAAACATCATTCGTTCGACGATGGGTCGGCGCTGACGATGACCTACTACGAGGACTACGGCCCTGATCGGGGTCAGGATCTCACCCCGGAACCGACGCTGCACGACCCGGTCTGGATCACCGACAGCGAACTCGGCGCGTGGACGGAGCTCCGTCCCCACACGCGAGTGAACGAATCGACGGTCGGTGACTTCACCTACCTGATGGAGCGTGTGCAGTTGGATTACACTACAATCGGGAAGTTCGGCAGCGTTGCCGCTGCTGCCAGACTCGGCCCGACGAATCATCCGATCGAGCGTCCGACTGCCCATCACTTCACGTATCGCGCAGCACAGTACGACTTGGGCACAGACGACGACGCCGTCTTCGAGTGGCGTGCCGACCAGCCGGTCGAGGTCGGGCACGACGTGTGGATCGGCCACGGTGCGATCGTGCTTCCGGGCGTGACAATCGGCAACGGTGCCGCCGTCGGTGCCGGTGCCGTCGTCACCGAGGACGTTCCGCCCTACACCATTGTCGCCGGAGTCCCTGCCGAACCGATCCGCCGGCGGTTTCCCGAAGCTGTCGCCGCCCGCATCGAAGCGACCGAGTGGTGGCACTGGGACCACGCGACGCTCACGGAGCGGTTGGAGGCGTTCAGAGATCTTAAGACGTTTCTCGATCGGTACGCGCCGGAACGGGCCGACCCGTCCGCGGTCGACTGACGTCCCGTATTGCTACTGCTTCCACCACCACTGTTAGTCCGTCCGGACGGAGACGGCGAGTCCTTCACCGACCGGCAAGACCACTGTCTCGAAGAGATCGTCCGGCGGCGTGGTCAGATCGTCGTGTGGTCAGGTCGGACGCCCGAGTGTAGCTGGACCGCCAGTTCAGCGGCGTCGACCCAGTAGTAGATCGCGCGTTCGAGGGCGCGAGTGATCGAGGCGAGGTAGCCGTATATCTCTGGATCGTAGGCCGTTACCAGCTCGAATAGTTCGTTCAACTCTCGGTGGACCCGTTCTTCCTCCTCACGAAGCTGTTCGTGAACGCCCAGCTCACAGTCGAACATAATTTCACAGAAGTGCGTATTGATCTGTGCCCCCGAGGCGAAGATGTCAGCCATCCGGTCGCTGACGACACCGGTGGCGGTCATCTCTTCGGTTTCGACCACGTCGGCGATGAAACAGGCGCGATCACCGACGATTTCGAGGTTCGTCGCAATCGTCGAGAGATCCGAAGCGATCCGATTCCCTGGCCAGTCCGTCGTCAGCGTGTAGGATTTGAGTTCGGTGAGTACCGCCGAGTACCGCTCGTTGGTGAGCGATTCTAAGGTGGCGGCAGATGGCTCGACATCCTCGCCCATGAACGCCGCTCGGGCGGCGTCGTACTGCTGTGTCGTTACCGACTCTAGTCGGTCGAGAAGCTGTACTACGGCCGTCCCGCGGTGTTCGGTATCTGTCTCCGACGTCGAGAGGTTCGAGATGCGTTCGGAACTCTCGTACAGTACGGAATCATCGACAACGTAGCCTTTTTTGATTACGTTCTCCGCTTTGAGTTCTTGCAGTAGCTCCGAAAGGTACTGTTCGGAGAGGCCAACAGTCTGTGCCAGTTCTGCTTTCGTTTTGGGCGCAGTCCGGTCGATCGCTTCGACGACCTGTGCCCTGGTTGCGTCACGACCGTGCTGGCCCGCGATCAGCGAGCGCTGCCACGTGCGACGAGACATATTATGTGATCTGTCCACCCCGTGATAGCAGTGGTCCACAGATTGTCCGGACTGCTATGTAGCGTTCTGACGCTCCTCTCTACTCTCGGACGAAACCGACCGCAAAGCCACGACGTACGGATATGAACTGCTCCCTACGGGGACAGACCATTCATATAAAATAACATACCGGACTGATACATCGAGCCTGCGTATGGAGACGCGCAAGGTTCAACTCTCCGGTGGAACCACGTATACGATCTCCCTCCCAAAGTCTTGGGCACAGGAACACAGTATCGAGGCAGGTTCCACGCTCCGGTTGTACCCCAACGGCGACGGATCGTTGCTGGTCGAGACGCAGACAGATCGGTCAGTCGAACAGCGAACAACGACGGTGGATATTTCGACAGATTCAGACCATGCAATCCGACAACGAATCCGTGCCTTCCACGCTGTTGGATTCGACGAAGTAACACTGCTGGACAGGGCAGGGCACTCCTCCGAACAGCGTAGTGTCGTTGAGGAGTCACTCACGGGGCTGTCCGGATTCGAGATGTTGGAAGCTGGGGACACCAGGACTCGGCTAACAAATCTTATCGATGCCGATAACGTCGATGTGCGAAAATCAACACTCCGGTTGCGTCTGGTTGTCCTCGGGATGCATCGCGACGCCGTGACAGCAGTGCTGAACGACGACGAGACGCTGGCGAAACGTGTTATCGACCGCGAACGGGAGGCTGATAAGCTGTTCGCGATGGTTACTCGCCACTTCCGACGGGCGCTGACTGACCTTCAGGAGGTCGAAAAACTCGAATCCAGCCGCGACGAACTGTTCGAGTACTACTATATTAGTCGACAGTTCGAGCGGATCGCTGACCACGCAGAAAAGATTTCACAGTTTACGCTCGATTCTGAGGTGACGATTCCGACTGATATTCGAGAGGAGATCGAAGCACTCGCATCGCGTTCGAGACACATCATCGACACAGCCGCAGATGTGATTCTCGCGAATGGTGACTTCGAGGGAGCGCTCGACGCCCTCACCGCGCGAGACAAATTGCAAACGGAAAGTGGTGATCTCGATAAGCAACTGTACACCCACGAAGATCCAGCAGAAGCGTACGTCGTCGGCCTCATACTCGACAGTCTTCGCCGGACGGCAGAATACGGCGCGAACATCGCGGAGATCGGTATCGAACAAGTCGCACGGAACTCCGAAAACGCTACCTAACGGAGTGAATTTTTACTCTTCCCACATGTCTGTGAGCTGTTGTCTGCTGTCGACAGGACGCTGGCGTTCAAACGCGCCGGGAATCCGCGCCGGCACGTCAGTGCGAAACGCAGCTATGTGCCTGGTCCTTATTCGGAGACAGTGATGACCGTTATTGGACACCGTGGGTGTGCGAAGGAGTTCCCGGAAAACACACTGGCGGCAGTCCGAGGTTGTGCACCGCACGTTGATATGGTTGAAATAGACGTCCGTCGCTGTGGATCTGGAGAACTTGTCGTCTTCCACGACAGCGACCTCGACCGGCTGACCGATGCAACCGGAGCAGTTAGCCAATACGAGTATCAAGAGCTTTCGAGACTAACTATCGGCGACAGCGCCGAACCGATCCCGAAACTCGGGGATGTCTGCGATGACCTCCCAAGTGAACTGGGACTCAACATCGAACTCAAAGAGCCCGGACTGCACGAAGCGGTGCTCGATATCCTCTCGTCTCACTCTCACGAGGTACTCATCTCGGCGTTCGATCCCGCCGCGCTCCATCCATTCCGGGATGTTGATGTTGCAACTGCGTTGGTCTGTGCTGAGTCCGTCGAAGCGGGAGTCGAGACCGCGCTCGAACTGGGCTGTGAATCTCTCCACCCTCGTTACACGATCATTGACGAGGAAGCAATTCAGCGCGCACAGCGAACGGGGCTCTCGGTCAACGCGTGGACGGTGCCAACCGCGACGGAAGTCCGCCGATTACAGGAGATCGGCGCTGACGGAGTGATCGTCGATTCGTGGAAAATCACGACTGGTATTTGAATTCAAAACGCTTGATTCGTCCGTTTGGTCCATAGCCAGACATACACTTGACCGACATCGACATAAGAGCGAATGTCGAAATCGTTGTGGTATCCGTCCGTTGAGGATGTTCTCGCTATCCACGACGATATCGTTTCGGAATACCCTAATATTCCTTCCGGTGTCAAGAATCAAGGAAACACATAGTTCGCGCTGAACTACATCGAAGAGGGAAGTTTCGACTCGGCACCGGAGACGGTTCACGAGAAGTCGTATCACCTTCTCCGACTCCTCGTCGCCAACCACCCCTTCGTCGACGCGAACAAACGTACTGCTCTCAACACAGTGGTCGTCTTCTACTTTCTCAATGGCTATCGCTTCGAATACGATGCGGAAATCAGGACGATATTGAAACAGTTCGGCACAGATGAGGCGGCCATCGATACGGAAGAAACCGTCGAGTATCTCCGATCCAACACTGAAAAACTGGATTTAGCTGGTGAAATCGAGGAGTGACGAGACGACCTGATCCAGTACGGTCTAGAGCAACTGACCGACGAATCGTCGGACCCGAACGACGAACATCATTCAGAGCGTCAATTCAGATATGGCAACGGAAGAAGGAACGGACACGGCGTCTCCACTTGACGAGGTGATGGAAGACATCCGTCGGGAGTTGGTTCGGCGGGTTGCGACTGAAGACCGGAATGCGAATCGGGACATCTACGACGCCCTCGAAGACGAATAAGTCGTCAGTGCTGAATCGACGATTGATGTTCTCTTTCGCCACCAGTCTGGATGTACGCGAACTCCCGTAGATGCCACCCGACCGCCAATCGAACGAAAGCAAACTCTTCGTCCAGATCCCTAAAACCCCATAACAGGGCCTAAGTATACTAATTTCGGGAGAATGACTGCTATGGGCGCTGCAGGCGCTGGCCCGACTGTCGAACGAACCCACTTTTAGGGCGTGACGCGGCCGAAATCGGGTGTTTGAGAACCGGGAAGACACACGTTTTGATTGGCATAAAATTTGCGCCCGTGCTGAATACAGAGCGCATATCCAGCAGGCCGGCCGTCTGCAGAAGAATACCGAGATTGCACCACATTTCTACATCGTGGTGGGGAGCCAGTGGTGCAAATCCTCCTCTATTGGATGCAGAAGAAAGGGGTAGTACCCGTCAGTCAGCTGGCTCTGCGCCATCTGAGGGTTGCAACCCAGGCAAACTCGGGACAGAGAGGTCCACCCGACGTAGCAGTTGTGCGTTGATAGCCACGATGACCGTACTGAGCGACATCAATAGAGCCCCAACCGCGGGTGATAGCAAGATGCCGATGGGGGCGAGGACGCCCGCAGCCAAAGGGATGGCGAAGACGTTGTACCCTGCCGCCCAGACGATGTTCTCCTGCATCTTCCGGTAGCTTGCTTTGCTGAGTTTCACTAATCGAACCACGTCCATCGGGTTGTTCTGAACGAGGATGACATCCGCCGACTGGACGGCTACGTCGGTTCCGCTGCCGATGGCAATGCCGACGTCCGCACGGGTGAGTGCGGGGGCGTCGTTGACACCGTCGCCGACCATCGCCACGAGTTTGCCCTCGTCCTGGAGTTCCTGCACTTTCGTATCCTTGTCTTCCGGGAGTACTTCGGCGAAGACGGTGTCAATGCCCAGTTCCTCGGCGACAGCGTTGGCCACGTCCTCCGAATCGCCAGTCAGCATCGCCACCTCGATGTCGAGATCGTGAAGCGCCTCGACGACGCGGTAACTCTCGTCTCTGATGACATCGGCCATGGCGAAGGCAGCAACGAGATTTCCGTCTCGAACGAGGTAGACGACGGTATGTGCGTTCTCGCCGGCCTCGTCGGCGAAATCGGTGAGTGTCTCGGGCACTTCACTATCGAGATGGGTCAGCAGGTTCGGCCCGCCGACGTAGATTTCCTGACCGCCCACTGTCGCTCTGACGCCACGGCCTTTCATCGCCTCGAAGCCGCTCGCGTCGGGGACGGTCACGCCGCGCTCGCTGGCTGCCTCGCGGATGGCACGAGCAATCATGTGTTCGGAGTCACTTTCGACGGCCGCAGCGAGTGCAAGCGCGTCGCCTTCGTCGACGCCCTCGACCGTCTCCATCCTGACGACGCCGTGTTCGCCCTCGGTGAGCGTCCCAGTCTTGTCGAAGATGATGGTGTCGAGATTGCGGGCTTGCTCCATGGCGATGCGATCCCGAACAAGCATCCCGTTGCGGGCGGCCAGTGACGTGTTGATGGCTACGACGAGCGGGATGGCGAGTCCAAGCGCGTGCGGGCAGGCGATGACCAAGACCGTCACAACGCGCTCGATGACCGTTGCGTTGAACGACACCGCGACTGTCCACGCGATGGCAGTCACGACTGCAGCACCGACGGCGACGTAGAACAGCCACCCCGCCGCCCGGTCGGCCAGCACTTGCGTCTTCGACTTGCTGGATTGAGCCTGTTCGACCAGCCGCATGATGCCCGCAAGGGTGGTGTCGTCACCAGTCGCGCCGATACGCACGCGGAGGCTGCCGTCGCCGTTGACCGTCCCGCCGATGACCTCGTCCCCCGACTCTTTCGAGACGGGCTTGGACTCGCCGGTAATCATCGCCTCGTTCACGTCCGAGTCGCCTTCTTCGACGACGCCGTCGGCAGGCACGCTCGCGCCCGGTCGAACCAGCACGAGGTCACCCTCCGTGAGGTCGCTGACCGGGACTTCTTCGGTGTCACCGGACTGCGTCCGGTTGCCCGCGGGACTCTGTCCCGCGCTGCCGTCGTCGGTGATGCGCTCGGCGGTGTCGGGCATGAGTTTCGCCAGTTCGTCGAGTGCGCTGGAAGCGCGTCGAACCGAGCGCATCTCTATCCAGTGGCCCAGTAACATGATGTCGATAAGCGTCACCAGTTCCCAGAAAAAGGCTGAGGAAGTGGGGAAGACGACGCTTGCCAGACTGTAGACGAACGCGACGCTGATGGCCATCGAGATGAGCGTCATCATCCCCGGTTCCCGGTCTTTCAGTTCCGGGACGGCCATCTGGAGGAACGGCACGCCACCGTAGGCGAAGACGACCACCGCGAAGACGGGGGTTATCCACTCGCTGCCGGGGAACGCGGGCACAGAAAAGCCCAGCCACGACTGGAGGGTTTCGCTGTAGAGGAGGACGGGAATCGAGAGCAGCGTCGAGACGAAAAATCTGCGGCGGAACATCTGCTCGTGGCCCGCATGCATACCGCCGTGGCCTTCGTGGCCGCCGCCATGCTCTCCGTGACTGTCGTCGTGACCGCTGTGCCCTCCGTGGTGAGCGTGGTCGTCGTCCACGGGTCACTCACCGCCTTGCAGTTTGCGACGGCGTGCGTCGAACTCCTCCTCGTCGATTTCACCCTCGGCATAGCGACGCCGCAGGACGGTCAGTGCGTCGTCGGTTGTCCTACCACTGGCGTCGCGGCGGGTGAGAAACAGGTACCCGAGACCGAGCGGAATCCCAATCAGGACGACCATCCAGAGCGTCATCCACAGGAATCCGAAGGTCCCACCGTGGGACCCCATCCAGTCGTCGTGATGATGGAACCCGTCGTCGCCGCTGTGGGCGAGGGCAGGCCCGCTGAACGCAATCACGAGTATCACGAGCAGCGCAGCAATTGCGAGGAGTTGTGCCCCACGTCGCTTGCGGAGTATATGGTCCATGTTGGCATATACGGTGGCCCCGTTCACGTCGATTGCGGTTATGAATACAATGTGAATTACGGCCACAGACGTTGTATCGAAAGCAGAAGCAAGGAAGATATTACAATCAGGTGTGTTGGTAGACGAGTTTCTCCTGACTTCGGTGAGACGACGGAACGCTATCCGCGAGAACACAATACACTAAGGAAACACGACATACACGCGAATTTGTGTTGCGTAGATTCTCTGTATTCATCACCCGAAATCTCTCAAAAAGTGACGATATTGTGCTAATCGGCCATTGCGTTTCACTGTCGGCACGAATGTGGATGTACGCGAACTCCGGTAACTGCCACCTGACCGCCAATCGAACGAAAGCAAACTCTCTGTCCAACCCTCTAAGACACCATGACAGGGCCTAAGTCTGCTATCTTCTGGAGAGAACTGCTATGGGCGCTGCGGGCGCTTGCTCGCGTGACGAGCGAATCCACTTTCAGGGCGTGAAGCAGGCGAAACGGGCCTGTTCAGATTGGTGGTGCTTGACAGAGATTTCCCATCCAGAGTCGAACGAGATTACAGCAGTTCGTCAATCCAGTCACACCACGATTGGAAATCCTCCGCTCCACATTGCTTGGCGATATTGCGTAATGTACCACCGCTAATTTCCTTACCCATCGGAACCGTTACGTTCCGAATCTCGTCGGTTTCTGGGTGAACGTATCGAAGCTTCAGATGACTCCCTGCCCGGTCAACGGGCTGGTAACCCATCTCGGTAAGGGCACTCACCAGTTCACGTGATGAATACGGCGCAGGCACAGTTACTCCGAAAACCAAGGTGCATCAGGTTCGCGTGGTTCGTCCGGAACAGAATCCGGGTCGATCCCTAAGTCACGAAGGTCGGCGTCAGTTACGGGTTCACCAATCTCTCCTTTGTGTAGGGCGACGGCTTCGTCTAAATTTACGAGTGCCTCCGAGCGCGTTTCTCCCTGACTCGCCACACCGGTTTCTTCATCGATTGCTGACCACTCGCCGCCTTCCTCTTCGACAAGACGAATCTCACGACGAGATGTGTCTGAGTCGCCAGCGTCAGCTTTCGCCATACTGCCATGTAGTTCGGAGACCAACAAAACGCTTCGGGAACTGTTGGTACAGAAATCGTGGGGAAACCGTCGAGTATCTCCGATCCAACACTGAAAAACTGGATTTAGCTGGTGAAATCGAGGAGTGACGAGACGACCTGATCCAGTACGGTCTAGAGCAACTGACCGACGAATCGTCGGACCCGAACGACGAACATCATTCAGAGCGTCAATTCAGATATGGCAACGGAAGAAGGAACGGACACGGCGTCTCCACTTGACGAGGTGATGGAAGACATCCGTCGGGAGTTGGTTCGGCGGGTTGCGACTGAAGACCGGAATGCGAATCGGGACATCTACGACGCCCTCGAAGACGAATAAGTCGTCAGCGTGGCACTCAGCCATCGATTTTTCTCCGTTCTCACTGTTGTCGACGTATGCGAAGTTCCAGCGACACCACCCGACCGACTATCGAACGAAAGCAAATACATTGCAATCGGAGAAAGCTAAAAGCAGAAACAGGGTTTGAAAACCCAGATTTCGGAAGGTGAATCGACTATGGGCGCTGCAGGCACTCGCTCGCGTGACGAACGAATCCATTTTTAGGGCGTGAGGCGGTCGATATCGAAGGGAACAATATCGGCAAATATGGTTAAATCTAGTCAGACACCAAATCCGTACTGAAGACAGAGCGTGGGATTCAGCAATTGATCGCGTCGGGAAGAGGAGCCTGTGGAACGCCCATAGCTGAAAACTACTAGTAGTCTAGCGATGACTAGGCCCATGAGTGCCGAGGCCACACCTTTTGTGCCAAGCATAGGCAGAAAGCAACACGTACGTCCGCCTAGTGAGTTTTTCGGTGCCAAAAATTAAAGAATAGTATGGCGGCTGAGCTCCGAACTACCGCTGATATTTGTCACTCAGTGACTTTCATCATAATCATTTTCTGCCGTTGGTTTGTTCACGATCACTATGGGAACAGAGGACGAAGAGGAGGAAGACCAAATCAGGACACTGCTCAGAGAGGAAACTGAAGACCGCGATGCTATCACTGAAGATCTAGTTCTGGAAATATACAATCTGGAGGACGAACTATCAACTTTGGACCGGCGGCATGGTATTCAGGATGGAATCCAATCAATTTTAGAGAATTACGCGGACGAGAACGATGCATCTTAACTCAGTTACTCTCAAGAACTTCAAGCCGTTCCACCAGGAGAATCCTATACGTTTTGAAGACGAGAGAGGAGTCACTCTCTTCGGCGCAAAAAACGACCGAGGAAAAACAGCGTTCTTGGAGGCCATAAAATTCTGTCTCTACGATTTTACGAGCGACGATGAGGGCAGCCGGGAACAAAAAAGGGATCAGTGTATCAACCGGAAAGCCGTCACCGAGGATGACGGCGAAACCTTCGTTTCCCTCAATTTCGACCACAATGGAGGAGAGTACACGATCAAACGTGTGCTCGAATTTTCCGAAGTTGACAACCAAACTGCCCGTGAAGCCGAGAACCACTACGTGACAGTCGAAGTAGACTACAATGATGAACCCTACATTGATACCCGCGAAGAAGACAATATAACCGACTACAGGGAGTTCAGAGATGGGATTCTCCCCGAGAACGCCTCTCAGTTCTTCATTTTCGACGGAGAGCAGATTGATGAATATGCCCAGCAATTCGGTAAACGAGACACCGATGTTCGAGAAGCCATTGAATTGGTTCTTGGAATAGAGGAATTACGGAAAGCGATTGATGACCTCCAGGAACATGGTATTGACCACTACCGTGAACTCTTTCAGGAAGCCCAGTCGGACGCAGAAGACTACCGAGAAAAGAAAAATCAGGTGGACGCCGCGCGTGAGGAACTTGAGTCACTCGAATCTAGGTACGAAAAAAAGGAGGAAAAGTTAGAATCTAAGCGCGAAGAAAAAAGCGAGGAAGAGGAACGTCTGGCGGACGCGGGCGAGGTCGAAGAAAAGTACAAAAAACTCATTGAAACAAGAGTTGAACTATACGGCCCTGAAGAGGTCGAAAAGGCCGAAGAATATCTTGACAAGGATAGAATTGACGAGTTGACTCCCTGTCTGCTACAGCAATTAGCAAACAAACGTAAGGAGCGCCAGGAAATCTATCGATACTTCGGCCCGATAGCCGGGGCTGTTGCAGCTGAGAAAATCGGATCTACTGTTGCTCTCGATTCACCAGGAGGGCTCGTAGAAGTTCTCCGACAAACACTGGATGAACGCCCAGAGGACTGCTATGTCTGCGATCAAAGCTTGGAGGGAATCTCACGAGACGAATTAGTAGACCGGTTGGATGAGGCGACGAACGAATCAACAGAGGAAGCCCGGTACATTGACCAACTTGCGGAAGGACTGAGAGGGGAAACAGAAGGAGACGAATACGACTCAGGGCATCAAAAAGCCCAATTCCAGTACCTTACTCAGGAAATTTCCGATTTAGCTCAGGACATTTCAAAACGAGAAAGAAGGATCGAACGTCTTGAAGATATCATCGAGAATGCGGAGTTCGGAAAGGACGAGGTTGACGAGATCCGCGATAGGCTGAACGAACTCAAACGTCAAGAAGGAAGGCTTGAAGCCGAATTGGAGAGTCTGGAAGAGGAGATTGACGATCAAGAAGACTTGGTTGAAGAACTTGAGAGAGAACTTGACGGGATGGAAGGAGCGAGTGATGAAGAAGAGAGGTACAGTGAATTAATTGAGGTCTCAGAACAGGCGCAAGCAGCGTTTAAAGACGCGAAAGATGAATACGTTGAGAAGCGACGTGAATCTGTCCAGGCTAAGGCCTCAGATCTGTTCAGGAACATGACGAATAAGAATGATATCTACGAAGGTCTCAGTATTCACACGGACTACCAGCTGCGGATAAAAACCAACGAAGGTGTATTCACCATCGCAGATCAGGACCCAAGTCGGGGTGCTCGGCAGATTATCGCCTACGCATTCATCGCCGGTCTTGCACAGTTCTCGTCAAGGGACGCGCCAATTCTCATAGACACGCCTATTGCACGTCTTGATCCGGGTCACAAAGCCAGTCTTATCGAAAACCTGCCTGATTTCGTCGACCAGGTGATTGTCTTCTACCAACCCAACGAACTTACCGAAGACGACATAGATCTACTCAGAGAAGACGACGAAATCGCTGGACATTACGACATTATTCAAGCAGATGACGCTGCAGTCTCTACCATCGTTGATCACGACCCATCTAACTTCCAAAGGACGGTGACCGCCGATGACTGATATCCGAAGACCTACACGGACTCTCAAAACAGAACAGTTCGATGCTTACGAAGAGCTAACTCCAAACATCGGTGATCGAGATGCTTCCGATGAATACCCATTTGAAGCAGGGTTTGAATTGTTCTCCGCTGGCCTTGCAGTTGGATATATCAACGATGATGGTGAGTTGATAGAGGAAGAGGCTGAGCGATTAGAGAGCAGTGAGGAGGAATCTGAAGACGACCAAAACGATCAGGGTGGCGACACATCTTATCATCCATTCTTCGATCTTCAAGAGGTACTGAAGAACAACGAAGATCACGCATATACTATCGAACTCATTGACCGTGTTATCGCCATTGAACTCGCGTCAGAACTGGAACAAGATGATGGATCAGTTCCTGAAGATGTCTGGGATCTCGTAGTAGCACACGCTGACAAAGGTGTTGGGATCATCCGCCAGGAATGGAAGCAGGATAAAGAGATTGATGTCGGAGATCGGATCGATGAACTCGACGACTTCTGGGAAGACAAGATTGATCAAATTGCGGATGACCTCACTCAAATACCCCAGAGGGAAGACGATGGCCGTATCCAATCCGGGGATTAAAACGATGGTTCCCGACTATGATCTAAGATAGATTCCTCGAGTAAGTCATCTGGATCATTCTCTTCCATCAATTCGTCACACTGTCTAATCACGCCTTCAACAGTCTGTTTGAACCAACCTCCGGCGTCAGGTGCGACATGAACAGTGTCGATTAACATGTCAAGCCAGACTCGGACATCAACTCCCTTATTCGGGTTTTCCTTCGTTGTATCCAGGTATTTTGGCCCGTCCTCTGTATGTATCTGGAAATCAATCTCATAGGTCTTCTCTCCGATCTCGACCAAGGTATGGTCTAAGTCTTCATCGATAGGAGGGTCCTGAATGATTGCTCTCATCTCCTCTTCGTATTCGAAGCCTTTCCTCTTGTAAACAAATGGAACCAGGGAATGTGCCTCTCGTGTAATAAAAAACCGGTCGTCCAGATCATCTTCGATATCAATGTCATCTATATCTGGTGCAGACTCATGCTCGCTACTGTAGGGCCGATAATCTACCTCCGCAAAATAGATGTCATAATCATTCTCGTCGCCTGTCAACGCCCGTGCAAAGTCACCGACTGTTGTCCGGATAGCAACAGCTCGATCAGATCCTCCGTATCTGTCCCACATTGCAACGGACTCATCGTCTTTCAGGTGCCAGCAACTCAGGTAAGTAAACCGCCGTAGACACTTGTTGATCTCGGCGTGTATTTGGTGTCCTTCAGGCCGCATCTCTCCCGCATCAACAGCTCTCTGATATTCCAACTCTCTCGCCTCTTCGATGATCTCCGGAACGCTCCCCTCAAACCGATCTCCGAAATCCGCTGCCTGGTGAAAATGGAGCTTTCCAGCCTGGAGAAGATTAGTAAACTTAGCGAAGTCCATGTAGCGATAAATAGTCTCATCTTGGCCTAATCTGTCTAGATATTCTGATTGGACATGAGGCATTATTTTTCTCGTTGGTGGATCTGTTTCTTGAAACTACCGGAGAATCAGATTCTCTTTGCATATTCATTCATTGAGATCAAGATCCAGTACTAATTCTATCTTGTCAATTCCTCTTTCCAGATACCTCTTTCTCTCCAGCAAGTCCTGACCGTCACGCCAGTTCGACAAAACTTCTTCCCCCGAATTCACCAACATACCGATTACTGGAGCTCTAAATATCTCTAACCCATTTTAATACAGAAATTGAGATCACAAGATCCACGGCATACGAAGTGCCTCAAACAAGCTGTCTTCAAGTTCATCTTCTGGGGCGGACCATTCATTCTCTTCTGGATATACTACCAGTTCAACCCGTCGAGAACCGGAATCGACCGGATAGTGTCAAAACTCAGTTACGTTTTCACCTTCGCATCCATCACCGGAGTTACACTCTCAGGTAGCTATTTCAATATTAAGATAAAACAATGACTGAGCCGGATTCCCCCCTAACCGCCGTCGGAATGATCGTACGGCAGCCGTCCCCGGTTTATACTTTCACCCTGGATGGGTCGGGTTTTTGTCGATCGCTGAAAAATAGCATAGTAGAGCAACAACAGTGAGGCAAAAAATACATGCCCACCTTCGATATCGAAACGGAGGAGATAACAGTATTCGAGATAGGAGGCACATACATCTTCAAGCAGTATTTCGACGAAAACCAGCTGTTCAAACAACTGGAGAAATACTACAACGAGGACAAATACCGGTTCGAGATACCAGAAGACGACCTCGAACAAGTAAGACAGGTACTTGAAAAGTACTACTACAAGCTGGAAGTGGCGGACAGCGTTGATGCATACTGCGTTGTCGTAGATAAGAAATCAGACTCAAGCAACATACTAAGAAACTCAGTTATGAGAAAAGAAAAAAGACAACACGAAGTTATTGTCATAAAAAACAAACTATCGAAAAAGCAGGCCATAGAGCAAGGCGCTGTCAGTATTGAAAAATCGGAGGTCACAGAGGAGGAGTTGGCATGGAAACCTCGGTGACCGTGGCGGAGTCCGGGGGAGAAAAACCAGCTAATAGAGGAAATTACAAGTGGCTTCCACTTGGTAACACTAATAAGAGACTATAGAATGAGTACAGATAACCTAAAAGTTGCGAAAACTGGACAAGAAAAAGGAGAATCCGTTTTCGACAGTCGCTCACTTGACGATATCTACGGAGAAATACAGGAAACCTATCTTGCAGACGACCGTCCCTGGGTCATCGGATACAGCGGTGGTAAAGATTCTACCACTGCCCTCCAGCTAATTTGGTACGCTATTGAGGATCTTCCAGAAGAAAAACGAGACAAGCCGATCCATGTTATCTCAAGTGATACTTTAGTCGAGACTCCGAAGATTGTCAACCATATCGTCTCTACTCTCGAAAATATCAACGAATACGCAGAAAAGAAAAACCTACCTTTCACCGCTCACAAAGTCACTCCCAAGTTTGACGACTCATTCTGGGTGAACCTAATCGGCAGAGGCTACCCAGCACCGAACCAGAACTTCCGCTGGTGTACTGAACGTCTCAAAATCGATCCCGCTGACCGTTTCATCGAAGAACAGGTCTCTGAACACGGTGAAGTGGTTGTCGTACTCGGGGCACGGAAAGCGGAATCCGCCACCCGTGAACAGGTAATGGAGATGCACAGCATCGACGGCAGCGTGCTCTCCCGCCACAACAAGTTCGCTAACGCCTTCGTCTATACCCCTATCGAGGACTGGATCGTCGACGACGTCTGGACATACCTTATCCAGGCCGTCGAAAACCCGTGGGGCAAGAACAACCGAGATCTCGCCGCTCTCTATCAGGAAGCTGACGATGAGTGCCCAATGGTGATTGACACGAAGACACCATCCTGTGGGAACAGCCGGTTCGGTTGCTGGACCTGCACCGTCGTTTCCGAGGACAAGGCGATGCAAAACATGATCGACGAAGGCGAGGACTGGATGGAACCCTTGCTGGAGTTCCGGGACTTCCTCAAAGAAACCCAAGACCCGGAAAAGAAACCGAGCTTCCGGATGGTGAAAGGCCGTCAACACGGCTACGTAAAAGAAAAGACCAACGGCAGTGACGGCATCATCCCCCGTGCCCACAAGTTCGAGTTCTGCAAAGACCTGCTTCGGAAGCTGCTGGAAACTCAGAAAAAAGTCAACGAAAGCCTCCCTGAAGATGAGGAGATGGATCTGATCCGAGAGGAAGAACTTCGAGAAATAAGGAGGCTCTGGCGTGAAGAACGTGCAGACTGGGCTGACTCTGTCCCTAAGATCTACAGCGAGGTAATGGATGACGACCTGGACTGGGTCACTGACGACCTCGGCTCCTTCGGAGAGTTTGAGGCAGAAGTTCTCAAAGAGGTCTGTGAAGACCACGACGTACAGCCAGAACTCATCAAACGCCTGCTCGACACCGAGTTCCAACACCACGGCATGAAACGCCGGGCCTCCATCTACAGCGAGATAGACAAAGTCATGAAAGAGGACTGGCGTAACATGGAAGAAATCGTAGCAGAAATCGAAGGAGAGGATCGGATAGAAGACTGGCAGTACGACGGTATTGGCGGAACATAACGAGACTCTATGAAAATAAACAAGCTGGTAATCACCGACTTTGGACCTTATCGTCGAAGCAACAAAATCACGCTTACATCAAGTGACGACTCCCCCATCGTCCTATTCGGTGGAAAAAACGGTGCAGGGAAGACCACACTGTTCGAGGCCATAGGATTCTGCTTACACGGAAAGTCCGCTCTTGGCCGCCGAACTGCCAGAAAGGAGTACGAACAAGCCATCCGAAGCAAACTACACGAATACCCGGACGGCAAGGCAGACGAAGCATCAGTCCGCCTGGAGTTCGAGTATGCCCACATGGGCGAAGTCGACCACTACTCAGTCGAACGCTCATGGCGGGACAGAGGCAAGAGCATCGCAGAAGAATTGGAGGTTCGGAGAAATGGACAGGTCCCCTCCGAACTAAACGAAGATCAGTGGCAGGACTTCCTAAAAGAACTCGTCCCACCTGGAGTCTCACAGCTGTTCTTCTTCGACGGCGAGAAAATCCAGGAACTGGCATCCGCAGTTGAATCCGATGCCGACTTCGAGGACTCTATGTACTCCCTCCTTGGATTAGATCTAATCGAACGACTTGACACCGACCTTTCCATCTACATATCGCGCAAACTGGATGAAAGCGGAGTCGAAGGAATCAAAAAGGAAATTGAGGAACTCCGAGATGAACGAGACGAGTTCAATCAGGAACTCAAGGATCTAAAACAGGAAAAGGAGGAGAAGGAAGAAAGACTACAGGAACTGGATTCCCAAATCGACAGCAAGGAGTCCGAACTAGCTCAAGAAGGCGGTTCATACGCTGACAAGCGAGAAGAACTGAAGGAGCGTCGGGCAGAACTCAACGCCAGCATCGAACAACACAAAGACCAGATCCGGGAAATCGCTATGGGCGCGTACCCGTTCACTCTGGCACCGGATCTGTGTGAAGCAGTCGTCGACAGGCTTAAAACCGAGACAGAAAGGCAGAACAAGGTAACCGCCAGGGACGAACTCACTGACGAACTCAACGACGTTCTTGATGATGACGAAGTCTGGCAGGAAACCGATGTCCCTAATGACCAGGTCGGGGAAGTCACTGAACGCATCCAACAAAAGCTCCAAGGCCGTCTCGAAATCGACGAGGAAAAACCAGAGCTTGCCCACCAGTTCTCCGAAGCACAACAACAGGAAATATACTCACTCGTCGACAAGGCCTTGAACGAAGTCCCAGAGCAGCTGTCAGAGGCAAGCGAACAACTGGAAGAGGAGACTCGGGAACTTCAAGAGGTGGAAGCTGGTCTCGGCAAAGCACCTGATAAAGAACTGATCTCCCCACTTATCGAGGATCTGAACGAGCTGACTGAAGAAAGAGGTGCGATCAAGTCCCGGCTGGAAGAGCTCGAAGAGGAAATCAGCAAGGCCCAGACCAAGCTCGAACGCAAGGAAAACGAGATCGAGAATAAGCTGGAAAAGAAAGCACGTGTGGAAGATGTCTCGGAACGGGCAAACCTAGCTACAGACGTACGTGACGCGGTTCAAGACTTCCGGGAAGAAATCGCTAAAAGGAAACTCCGGAAGCTTGAAACCAAACTTAGTGAACGCTATATCACACTCTCCAACAAAGGCGAGTTCTACGACAAGATTGAGATAGACGAAGAAACGCTCGATATCTCTATTAAAACTATTCACGGTAACAAGAAGCCGCACACCGAGCTTTCAGCCGGTGAGCGACAGATTTTCGCAACCTCCCTACTCTGGGCACTGGCAGAGATCTCCGACCGTCCGCTCCCGTTCATTGTCGACACTCCTCTCGGACGCCTCGACAACGATCACCGGGACAACCTCATCACCCACTTCTTCCCAGAAGCAGCGCACCAAGTCATTATCCTGTCCACCGACACCGAGATCGACGACAGCCAGTACCAGAAACTCGAAGGCTACATCTCCAACGCTTACCACCTCGAATACGACGAAACAGAAGGCAAGACAGTAGCCTCAGAAGGCTACTTTTGGGAGAACGATGACGAAGATCAAAAATCCCTGGAGGAAATCACTTCATGAGCCAGAATTTTAACCGCATCACAATTGGAGAAGACGCAACCAACCGGTTGAAAATGCTGCAAGCCAACACCGGTATGACCCCGAACTACCTGTGCCGCATCGGGTTCTGCTACTCCCTGAGCGAACCTCGCCCACCTAATCCAGAGCAATACGACAACGACGGCCAGACCTTTAACCGGTACACACTCCTTGGGGAACACGACGCCCTCTATATGGCTCTCCTCAAGGAACGACTGATCCAGGAAAACAAAGATCCTGAAGAAGACCTGTACGACGAGTTCGTCGCACACCTCAACAGAGGAGTAATCAGAGTCCACGGGAACGTCAGAGACCTAACCGATCTCGAAGATCTGGTACCCGGAGAAGTGAAAGGGAAGGCCGCCCAACAGAAAAGATAACATGACTTCTGACGTGGAAACGCCAATCTATCTTGACCATCACGCTACCACTCCCGTAGACGAAGACGTTGTCAAGGAGATGAAACCATACTTCACGGAGAACTACGGGAATCCTGCGAGTGAGGATCACATCTACGGGGCCAAGGCCAAGAAAGCGGTCAATGAAGCCAGAGAACGGATTTCAGAGACGGTAAACTGCCGTCCTGAAGAAATCATCTTCACCAGCGGAGCCACCGAGTCAGATAACCTGGCCATCAAGGGAGCAGCAGAGTACGCAGCGAAACACGACGAAGGCAGCCACCTTATTACAGTTGTTACCGAACACGAAGCTGTACTTGAAGCCTGCGAAGCACTGGAAGAGAAAGGGTTCGACGCTACGTACCTACCCGTAGACGAACAGGGCACAGTCGACCCCAGTGACGTAGAAGACGCCATTCGAGACGATACCGTGCTGATCTCTATCATGGCCGCCAACAACGAGATCGGCACCACAGCACCACTCAAGGAAATCGGAAAAGTAGCCAAGGACAACGATGTCTTCTTCCACACAGACGCAGTACAGGCCCTCGGCTACCTCTCTATCAACGTCGAAGAAATGGGGATTGACCTCATGTCTATCTCAGGCCACAAAATCTATGGGCCGAAAGGTATCGGAGCACTCTACGTACGCCGCAGAAACCCGAAAGTCAAGCTTGAACCACTGCTTCACGGCGGCGGCCACGAACGAGGATGGCGCTCCGGCACCCTCAATGTCCCCTCCATCATGGGCTTCTCAAAAGCCGTAGAACTAGCTGACAAAAACATGGAGGAACGCACCAGCCACGTCGACGAACTCTCTTCCTATATGTGGGAACGTCTCGACGACGAGCTGGATGATATCATCCTGAACGGCCATCCCGACGAGCGGATACCCAACAACCTGAACATCAGCTTCACTGGCGTCGAGAACAAGGCTCTCGTAAAAAATCTGCAACCCGATATAGCAGTCTCAGCGGGATCAGCCTGCACCACCGGACAGGTCGAAGCCTCCCACGTCCTCCAGGCCATTACCGACGACAAAGACAGGTGGCACAACACCATCCGCATCGGCCTCGGCAAAGACAACACCAAAGAGGAAATCGAGTACGCTACCGACGAAATCATTAATATAGTCAACAGGCTCCGCAACCTCACCTTCTAAACCCATGACCCAGATACAACAGCTCCAAGGCAAGATCGTTGACGAACTCGGTGTAATGGAAGACGACATCCACGTCACCAGAGACGAAGACACAATGACGTTCTACCTCCCACCCAATAAACTGGAGGACGCCGAAAACACTCTTGACAGAGAATTAGAAATGCTGGAGGAACACGATCACAAGTACCTCGTCAAAGCCGACATCCAGTGAATCCAATCAGGCTTCAGTCGTCATCATCCGTTACTTCAGCATCCGGTCGATGGTTCTGGTGCATCGTAACCACTTCAGTCCGGAGTGTTGAGAGAGTATCTTTTGGCCCACGGACTAGGTCGTCGATGTACTCAAAACCACCATTTGCATATTCCTGAACTATTTGTGCTACCTGACTGCCATCCTTCAGAATCTCAGCATCATCAGCTTCCTTCGCTGCAACAGACTTGACGATCCACTGCTCGTTTTTAGTCAAGGCACTCCAAGGAATGGTCCCCTTCCTTGAGTCAAGAGATTTCTGAAGCCCCTGATCATACCCGATACCCAGCGACACCATGAACACCTTGCTCATCTGCTGACCTGCAAAAGGCGACCCACTGTCCTCGTCAATCAATTCTTTGTAGCGGTCACGCTTATCTTTCTCAATAACAAGGTCGCGTGGGATCTCTGTCTCCTCAATCTCGTCGATCATCTTTCAACCACCTCAGTTTTTAACCCGCTATTGTTCAACAGGTACTCATTAGATATACTATCCTTCATTCTACTTTCAACCTGCGTAGTGTACTCTGAGTCTGTCATCAGGAAAGTCAGTTGCGTACCCTCTATATAGTCCGGGATATTTTCGGCAATTCTTTTCCGTGGTTCACTGGATATCCTGCCCAAAGGAGTGTCAATAACGATTGGAGCCTCGAATCCGCTTATACTGGTGAGTGCTGACATGAACGACAACGCCAAGACCTGCTTTTCCCCAGCAGAGAGAGAACCAATCTTGTCCATTCCGAACTCGTCTAGAACTCGGATAGTATAATCCTCCTCCAAGACAATCTCGTACTCTTCATCTTTCCAGATCAGCTGGTTGAAGTACTCCTCTATTTTCTCCTGAGCCTGACTACGGATCTCAGCAAGGACTGTCTGTTGAATATCATTAACGTGTTCAATCGACTGTTCCAAGAACTCCAGTTTCTTCACGAGGTCCTGGTGCTTCTCCTTCTTTTTTAATTCCTCAGTCAACTCCTTATCTTTCTCATCGACCTCATCCTGCTTCAACGCGATATCCTTCACAATATTCTCTTTATTGTCTTCCAACGTCTCCTCACGATCTTCTAACTCATCAAGCTGATCTTCTATGGCATCAACGTCGATATCTTCGTCCGAGGTATCGAACTGCTTCAACTTCTCTTTAATTTCGTTGATCTCAGTCTCTGTGTCATCAATTTCTTCCTCGACATCACGGATCTGCTGCCTCAAATCCAGAAGCTGGCTTACCTTCTCAGTACCAACATCCTGGATACGCGGAATCTCACTTTTCCCCTCCAAGTTTTCATCTTCATCAAGACCCTGCTCCACCTCCTCAAGAAGTTCGTTGAGCTCGTGCTCGTGTTCCTCGTCTATCGGCTCTCCACAGATACACTCACCCTCATCCAAGAGATCTCGGATAAAGTAGTCCTGAATCCTCGGAGGCAGTTTCCCTTTTTCATGAAGCTCGTTGATCTGCTCTAAAGTGAAATCAAGAGCATCGTAACAGTACACAATAGGAGCTGCCTCAGCTAGGACATCCCCAGACCTGTTCTGAAGATCTTCCTTCCGACTCCGGAGGCTCTTTAAACGATCCTTCGCCTTACTACGTTGCTCCTGCTTGCTCCGGATGTATTTGTCATCACTATCCTCAAGCTTCGATTCCTTTTCTTTGATCAGTCGCCTGGTCTCGTTGAGGTTAGAGACGATTTTTTTCTTTTCCTCTTTCAAATCATCCAGTTCGTCTTTCCTCTTATTCAACTCTTCCCGGATTTCATCTTCCTTCCCGGAGAAATCATCCTTGTCCTGTATCTGGTCACGAACCCTCTTCAGGTGCTTCTTCGATCTCTCCAGAAGATCAATATGAGAAACGTCGACAATACCTTTCTTCACATTCTCCGAATACTCCTCTTCAAAAAACGTGTCAAGCCGTTCACCGTCAAAAAGATAGTAATCACGGACATCAACAGGCATAATCTGATTTAGATGGGCGATAGGGTCGTCCTTGATATCCCAATCAGTTCTCTCCTTCCGCTGCAGTGTCAGATCCTCAGAAGCGTCGCTAAATTGGTTTTCTCCTTTCTTAACCGTCGTAAAAGACCGTTTGAACCTGTACTCCGGCCTGTCTCGACCAAACCGGACCTCCACGTACCCATTCAGTTCCTCGCCTTCATCTAAATCTTCCAACTTGTCCCGGTTACCGTACGGATATACGCTCAATCCTTCTTCTTTCGACTCCTCAAGATGTTCTTCGGTATCGTAAAGACAGAAAGTGATGGCATTCAGAAGATTCGACTTCCCAGAGCCGTTTTCTCCCTCTATAACATTGATATTCTTCTTATCGTCGGTTTCAAGCTCAATACGTTGCTTTCCGTGAAACTGCCTGTAGTCTTTTACCTCCACAGAGTGAATCTGTATTCTACTCATCTTCTAAGACAATATCGTCAAGCATGTCTTTGTAGTCGTCACTGTACCGAGGCATAGGCTGGTCAAGATTATCCCTCTCGAATTTCAAAATTTGCTTGATGAACGCTTTCTGGTCCTCATCATCTATTTCATCGACTTTGTCCGTGATTAGACGGTTGACTTCTGGTTTATCCATGGTAAGTCCTCTTTTTGTTGCCTGAAATATTCCATTCAACTGCTAGTTCTGCGGATAGAGTAATGATCACGCGCTACACCTCATATATTGTTCGGACTGTTTCAATGGCGTTCCTCGCCTCAATTTCGTTGTCAGCATTTGATGCGAACTCATCAAACCTGTCCAGTTCCTTCAATAAGATCCTTTTTTCAATTTCTTTGATCTCAGGATTCAAGTCGTCTGATAGAGATGGTACCACAATAATGTCATGTATTGTAGCTTTCTCTTTCCCCTCATAATGCCGGAGAACACGCCCTCTCCGCTGAATAAACTGCTTGGGGTTACCAGTACTTGACATTAAAATGGCTTCCCGAGTTGACGGCACGTCCACCCCTTCATCCAAACACTTCATCGCAACCAAAGCATCGTAATTCCCTCTGTCAAATTGCTCCAGCAATTCTGGACGTTCACTTGCTTTCTCTGCCTGAGTGAACTTGTGATGGAAAATACCGTGCTCATCCAAAATCTGCTGTGCTTGATCAATCTGCTCATCGTTAGTATAGACTAAGAGATGATCCGGCTCATCAATCCCCTCCAAAATCTCATGAAGCTTGCTGTACTTGTTCTCCGCCTTCTTGATCAAATCAGCCCGCTCCATCCTCATATTCTTTACAATTTCGTCCTCAACATCATCACTCGCAGCCATCCATCCCAAATCACTGCTTATCTCTTCGTAGTCGTGAAGCTCGTCTGGCGTCATCTCCACAAAGTACGGCTTGTACTCGTACGGCGTCAAGTGTTCAGGAATCGCCTCACCCAACGTGAGCTCGTAAACAACCCCGTTGAAATAATCCATCAAGAAGTCAGTACCTTCCTCATCAAAGTATCTCTGAGGCGTAGCAGAAAGCCCGATCCTGTAATTGTAATCTTCCAGCAAGCCCTTCTTTCTTTCTTCAGACCCAGATCCGTGAACTTCATCAGCAATCAACAACCTGTCACAGTTTAGCTGCTCAATCTCCGATCTGAAGTGCTCATCTGAAAGAGTATCGTGAGTAGTAAGCAAAATCGCTATATCCTGCATCTCAATCCGGATATCGTCAAGAACTCTTCCCATATCCGACTTCCAGTTAGTGTTGACACTGCCGAATATCATGTAGACTTCTTCATAATACCCCCAGTCCTCCAAGTCATCTCTCCACTGAAAAGCCAAGTGAGTGTTAGGTACAGCAATAACCACAACCATCGGATGCCCCTGCTTCGCAAAGGTCTGATCCATAGCACCGATAGCCGTGTAGGTTTTCCCAGTGCCCGTAGCCATCTCAAAAAGGCCGTGCCGACCATTATACCGCCACTGGTTCACCGCCTCCTGCTGATAATCACGCAGCGTGATCTCATGATCTCTCGCACTCATCGGACTACCACCTGACCGATCACTGTCATAAGGGGCGTCGTCCGTCTCTCTCAATTCAGCTATATCTTCGCTTACTCCTTCAGGAAGAGAATACACAGAGATATCCTCTTTCCTATCATTCCACAGATCATCAAACCGCTCCTCGTGTTTCTTTATTCTTTCAGCATCCCGATCACACGCCCAATCACAAAAAACATCGTACGACTCGTAATTGTAGAACCCTTTCTGGCTATCATTTTGAGACCCGTGAAACGCCATTTTACCGCCGTAGATGCCTGTGACAATACCCCACTTATCGTGAAAGTCACCATAGATATTGCGGCCATCCGGAACTGCAAATTTGATCTCCAGGAGACCATCAGCAATCATCCAAGCAACAGTATTCAAAGTATCCTCCTCCAGCCCCTCCTCTAACTCATCAATACCTCGCTCAAGCGATTCGTAGATGACTTCGTTCCTACGGCCTTCCTCACCTTTCTTGAATGCCTCCCAGTCATCTTCCTCCAAGATCGGACTGATAATCCACTTCGCTTTTCCGCCATTAGAGGCCAGACCAGCTATACCCCTGGCAGCGTTCTTCAACCACCCACTGGTAAAGTAACCTACACCCCTTTTGTATTCAATCGCCCGCGACAGAATAGGATTATAGAAATCGTGTATGAAATCTGTCTCAGAAGTCTCAATAACCGGTGGAAGGTCAAGCTCATCCAATCTAGACCCTACGGTGTTCCCTGATACAGTCACTTGTGATACCTCTGGTACTAGTAATCTTGAACCGAGGTCTGTATAAATCCCCGGTAGCGGTCGGATAATTGATATCGGACTGAAGAAACACCACATATGATACTCGCCCGGCTCCGGATAGTACAGATCCGAGTCAAGGAACTCCTCTTCGAACACGTTGATCCACGTCCTGTACTCCGTATCCACAAACTCCTCAGCATCCAGAGAGTCGTAGTCAAAGTTCACGAGGCCGTCGAAATCAAAACTGTAGTCCGCATCGCCCAGTTTTCCACATAGTATTTCAAAGTGTGTGTCGGGCTATGTTTAAAATATCAACATGACCTGACCGAGCAGCAGCTACAGTCTGGACTCAATCAATTATATTTGGTACCGCTACATCTTGCTATACAATGGCTGATACTTGGATCGGTGTTACAGATAGCCGACCCACCCCCCTACTGAACTCCCTCATAGCATCGATTGAAAGCGGCTCGACTCCCGACAACATTCTCGTATTCGTACCGAAGAATGACGGAGAGGTAGTCAACTCCATCAAGGAACTAGTCGAGAAGGTCTGTCAGGAGTACGAGATAGACTCGGATATTGAGTTTACAGCGACTCCGTCGATATTCAAACCCCAGGAAGCCTCCCAACACGTAGTGGAAGAACTCCGGGACAGAAGTGACGAAGACACGAAAGCTGTTAGCATCTCCAGCGGATCCAGACTCATCAACGCCTGTCTGATCGCAGCCAGCGAAAAGCTCGATCACCTCTACACGTTAGAAGGCCCCGACCAGGCCGAACTGGAATCCACTTTTTATCCCATGATTCCACGTCCCCAAATGAGTCTGATAGACTTCCAAGAGAACTCAGATCTAGATCTAACCAGTCCCGGAGACAAGCAATCCTCCGACAAAGCCTACAAGATAACCCGCCAGCAGCTACCGCTCCTGTTCAACGCTCTCTACAGCACCGGAAACAAGACGATCTCAGTCGACCACAAATCTCCCCTCGTCTCTACACTCTACAAAATAGAGCTGGACCGCGGCAACCCTGCTTCCATCCGATTCACAACTGACTTCGACCAATACAAGCAGGAAAGAGACGAAGTTCGAAGACAGTACGGAAAGCAGCCTCGTTCAGAACTACCTAGCGCCCGATCTTTTATTGGAGCAATGACATCCAGCATCTTGGAGTTCGAAAACCAAGACGAAATCTCCGACCAAATCGATCCATTCCGAAACCGCCGTATCCAACACAGTAACACCGCTGCACTCGCCGTCTTCGACACTAATCTGATACAGTACTGGCCTGCACGACAACTTGGAGTAGCCCCTGAACTCGAACAAGGCTTGAACGGGTACGCCGTCATCACCGGAGTCAGAGACGAACTGATGGACTACGAAGGCGACGAGAAAATCAACAACACGAGAGCCCTCGAAGACGCCTTCGGCGGCGAATTTGGCGAACTATTTAATCAGCCCAAAGGAACACCAAGGCAGCTCCGTCTCGGAAGACAGTACTGGTCACGGCTTCAGAAAGAGCTCTACACTGAGAAAATACCCTCAGACACCGGCGACAACGCCATCACCGCGGCCTGTGAGAACAGCGGATTTGACCTCATACTATTCAGCAACGACTCCGGATTCATCTCCGCAGGACGAGATCGCGGATTACCGTCCGTCCTTGTCGATTTCCCTGAAACACTGCCACGGAGGAAAGATGTCACATGGCAGGACGCAGCGACAGCCCTCTACCTTCACGCCGTCCAGTTCGGCATACTGGAGCTGCCAAAAGTTGATCTCTACGGAGTCTGGCCGAGAAAGGAACCGGACGAATGGGAATCAGACACCCTAGCAGTCAGATGCCGAAGCCCTGTCGTCGAAAAACAACTCAGCCGATACCAGAACATGCTGGACGCAATCACCCAATAATCTCCGCCTCCGAACCCCCTGGAAAGGTATAGCATGGCCCAGAAAGCTTGATAATACTTCAACTCAACTGTTACAATAGTGGCTATTCGTATCGAGTCTCTCAGCGTAGAGAACCTCCGACGCTTCCGTGGCGAGCACAAGCTGGACTTCGGAAAAAACGAGGAAGCCAGCATCGACGTCGTCTGCGGAGCCAACGGTTCAGGGAAGACCACCTTAGCCGACTCAATCGGTCTCTGTCTTACAGGCGAGTTTGAAGACGAAGCACCTCTTGTCGCCTACGAGTTAGTTGACGAACTGTCGCCCGGCGACGAAGTATCCGCGAAAGTATCGATGACGATCTCGAACAACAATCTGGGCCAACGATACCGATTCTCGCGCAAATTCCAGACCTCGGAAACGCGCCGAGGACCCGTTAACTCGGTAGACTCGCTCCAAGTCCAGAAAGAAAAAGATGGTCAATGGGTCGACACAGGGTCAGCTGACGCCGTTAATACCGCCTTTCCACTTCCAGCATTCACTTTCTGCAAGCTGGACGCCGAATCCTCTCTGGGGATAGAGGATGCCTGGGGAGGAACTAGTTGGAGCGAACTCGTAGCCGATCTGGGAGACGCCGCAGCCCGGCAATCCTCCGCCCGAGGTATTGATCTGCCGGAGTACTTCGCCAACGACTACGAACTTGGCGATGAAATGCTCAGCCGGATCAACGACCTACTGGCCAGTATCGACGGTCGATACGTGGTCGAAGAAAGGCAGGACAGCTTAGTAGGCCGTCCAGCTGAATCGGAATCCGGTGGAGAAATCCAGAGCCTTGCTGCGGGAGAGAAGAATCTCATCTCTCAGGCTGCAGCCGTTGTCGCAGGTGAACTGATGCCTGCTTCCCCACCGCTGATTGGGGACTCGATGTTCGCCCGGGTTGATGTCGAAATTAGAGAAAAAGTGTTTGAGGTGATCCAACAGGCTGACCGGCAGGTTCTCCTGTTCGCTATCGAACCTGAACTCGACGGTCTGGATATCTCCCCACAATTCAAGTTGGAGCGTAATGAGAAAAGTCAGACGAGCAACATTGTTGCCAGCGATTAGCTGGAACCCTGTTCTAGTTCATAGAAACTTGTTATCAGAATAGATCAACTTCTGAGTTTATTTGGATACCACCACACAGCGCCGCTGTCTCCGACTTTTTTCATCTCTATGACCCCTTTATCGGCGAGTTTTTGTAGTCGGTCGTAGGTTCCTCGATGGCCGATATCGACTCCATCGGCTACTTCTGCTGTCGTTAGCACTGGATCAGATGCTTGTCGGAAGACTTCAAGGATATCGTCATCGGAGACTCGCGGTTTGCGACCGGGACCACCCATCTATCGGGAATGACAGAGCCAGCGGGATAGAAATTCACTCGTTGAGAAGAACTAGTTCTTCCAGAAGAATTAATACGGAAAAAGTTGATTGTTAACATATGTCAGTCCGAGAATCAGGTTCGACTCAATGCAAAGGCATGCCGGTTAGGGAGTCAGCTACGGGGCGGAACCTCAGGCAGGGGTACTATGGTTGAGATTCCAGATTCAGTCGCGTCCTATACTGATTGTTCTATTTCTACGATACATCATACGTTGCAGGCTTCTCGACGGAGATTGGCAATTGGGTTCATCGCTCACGAGGCAATTTCCTCAACTCCAATAGAAACAACTGAAACACCAACTAAGTCCCAATCCCAGAATGAGGAGGTTCTTGTATCAGTCCGGCAACTCGCAAGAGAGATCGTCTCGGTTGAGGAGGAAGTGTCTGTTGAGAAGGCGACGGGCGAACCCTACCATAATGTCTACACGGCACTAATCCAGACCCATTTACCAAAGCTAGATGACGTAGGTGCTATTGAGTATAATTCTAACCGGAAGACAATCACACCAGATCAGAATCTCCCTGCCTTGTCTATAGTTGCTGCAATCACGTCCCCAGTGGCGCAACTACTGTTCCATGATGCTGTGGCTAGATTACACGTTAATGGCACCCGTTCACGCTCAGACTCAATCAACGATTGACGATATAGTTCGCCATTCTGTGGGTAAACGATGGCAGTCAAACATTCACAGCGTACCCGAAGAGCGTTACTCTCAGTTGTTCAATACGTCGTCTCGGCACATAGCCGGATACGGGCTTGGGGGTGGCGGTGATGTCTGACGAGACAAGAGACCAAGCGCTAGCGAATCCAATTGAGACTACTGATCACAATAACTCTGGCTCGCTAGTTGACGAGCTCATAGAAACGGTGTCGGCAGAGACTTTCGAAACATGGCATTGTGAGCGCGAGTTTGCACGGAATATCAGGGAGGGAACGCCGTATTTTAATGGGCCAGCATCGGTCAAGTCACCTCAACGACTCAGCCCGAGTAGTCTTCTCCAATGTCATCGAAAGATAGCATACAAGCAACTGAACGCACCTGAAGAGTCGGCGGACCCAGAGGGTATCTTCTGGGTTGGGTCAAAGTTTGAAACAGACATCGCTGTACCGTTTTTACGGGACGCAGTGGTTGGAGATGACGAGTACATTACGAACTCTATCTGGGTGGATTTCACCGTTGAGACCGATGAAGGTGAACTATGCATTAAGGGTGAGACAGACCCGGTCGTTGTTGACGCTGACGCAAGGCCCCTACTCCTGACAGAGATCAAAACCAAGCGGTCAATCGAGTCTGTCGAGTCATCAAGCAGGCACCACAAAGCCCAAGCACACGCGTATCTGAAAGGCTTGTCAGAGAAATACGAGCGGAATATCACCGACGCGATTATCCTGTACGGAAGTCGGACAACACTGGATATTCGCGCATTTCATATTGAATTTGATCCGTTCTTCTGGCGTGACGTAATCGCCAAGTGGGCGGCGACACACAATAAATATCGACTGAATGAGACGCTTCCGCCAGCTGATCCAGAAGCCGAGTGGGAGTGTGACTTCTGCTCGTTCAGGACCCGATGCGGGAAAGCTGATACAGCGCACGAGGACATTGGGCCAGTCGGATTCATTCCGGGGTACGCGGAGTACCCGCGGGAAAAAGTCGAAGAATACCTGAACAGTCATGAAGATGCGGAGCTCACGCCGACTTTAGCACACTGTTATCCCAAGTTAGCGGGTACTTTTGAAGTCTACGACTGGCAGTGTGCAAGATGTGAGACGACATATCAGTGGGCCAAAATTGAAGTCACAGATGATTGCGACACACCACTCTGTCCTTCCTGCCTGTCAGAAGACACACCGGCCCCGTTGAGTGGCCCCCCACCCGCGGAACAGCATAATCTCACGGGAGGTGAACACGATGAATAGATGGAACGAATTGGAGACGTCCCGCAGAGCGTGGAGTTTTCTCGTAGTTGATGAAGTTGAAAAAGAGGGGGGCAGATTGTACGCCGCAGCATGGGCACTTGGTGACGGGAACGCCGATCACTTCCTCGGCAGTAACCAATACGAGGTTACTGACGTTGACGGTGAGGAGGAGTTGTTGGTGGGATTAGGTAAGGCATTGGATACGCGCCGATATCAAGACAGCACGCTCATCACACCGACTCAGAAAACGCTCTCCTTTCTCCGAGCCCGGTTTCTAACCACGGACGCGATCTCCCAGCCGACTTTTCGGGGATTCCGGCATATTGCACTTGACGAGTTACTTTCTGAGTACGTTGAAACCTCAGCAATAAACGACCACAAGGTAGACTTCGCTGAAGATGGGTTCGACTGGCAGACGGACGAAAATAGAGTCGATGGGGAGTCTGTCGTAAAGAGCCTCTGGGAATTGCGTGCCGAATTAGGTCCGCTGGTCCCGGAAGATGCTCTCTACGGCTCTCAATTATAGGTGATACGCATGGGAACTAATTCTGATTCCGACCACGATTTCACGCGTCGCAAGTTCACGATTACCGATACCCTTGACGACGACCTCAAGCGAATTGCGGATGACCACTATCAGGGCAACGTGAGTCTATGCCTTCGACAAGCAATCACCGATCATAGAGAGACGCTCAATGGTAACGGGCGCCTGACGCTGAAACAACTCTTACAGGCTCTTCAGCAAGTGCAGGATGACGTAGCCGACCTATCGAAGGAAGTCGAAACCCTGATAGATCAAAGGCAGTCCCAGGCACCCTGCCAATCTGGGTCTGCGTCCGCGACAGCACAGGGTCAGCAGATTGCCCCTGATACCGGTCAAATTCTCGGCATCCTCAAGAACGCAGACAGACCCCTCCGAGTTGCAGATATAAACGAGCGCGCTAACCTGAGACCAATAGTCGTCCGGCAATCACTCGGTGATCTCATTGACCAAGGCCAAGTATTCTCTACCAATGACGACCCATCACGGTATTACCGCGCCTGTATGACGGCCCCTAACAGCTCCGACAAGACCCAAACAAAGAGGTAACACGAGAATGTCGAAGATTCCATTCACTGGTCTCACGAAGCGCTTACAACCGCTGGTTGAACGCTTTGCAGATCCCGATGAAGCGGACTTTGTTCCACCGCGGGCGAATGCTGACCGCTTCGATCTCTCAAGCCCGCTAGCAAGTGCATACTTGGATACTCACGCTGAGATACGACTCTGTTTATCGTCTGTGGATACGTATCAGCATCACTTGCGCGAATTCATAGTGTACCTTGAAGGGCACTCAGTTACGGTTCTCACCGCTGAACTGACGGATATCATTGAGTATATTGAATGGTGTGTTGAACGTGGTAATCGACGGTCTACAATTGAAGGGAAACTCACTACGATCACGGAATTCTACAAGTTCATCCACCTCCGCACAGAAGCCGACGAAGCCCTTGTCTTAGACCCATTAGAACTCGAAACAATCGACCTTAGCAAGTACAACACGCCGCCAAAAATCCAGCGGGAGCCTCTTAGTCGTGAAGAAG
Source organism: Halovenus anhuiensis (assembly GCF_037080055.1). Lineage (NCBI taxonomy): Archaea > Methanobacteriati > Methanobacteriota > Halobacteria > Halobacteriales > Haloarculaceae > Halovenus > Halovenus anhuiensis. The sequence goes on along the minus strand of NZ_JBAOJI010000002.1, from coordinate 166,662 downwards.
TCCGCCGGTTGTATGACGCAATGGACAGTTACCGAAATCGATTGCTGGCAGTTGTCGCCGTTGAGACTGGACTACGGAATTCCGACCTGCGTGAATTACGTATGCAGGACGTGGCGTTTGATACTCTCCTGATTCACGTCCGTGATCCCAAAAACACCAAGCCATATGATGTCCCGATCAGTCGTGCATTAGGACTTGAGCTTGAAATCTGGTGTGACGAATATCAGCCCGCATATGGTGGGGGCTACGAAAGCGAGTATTTATTCCCTGGACAGACAGCGCCGAAACTCAAAACAAATGGTGGCCTTAATCAGATCATCAAATCGGCAGCTGACGATGCTGGAATTCAAGCAGTCATTGATGAGTCGGAATTAACTCCAGCACAACAAGAAGCACTCAACACAAACCAAGAGCGTCGTCAGTGGCATCGCGTGACCGTGCACACGTTAAGGCATTCGTGCCTAACGTTGATGAAACAAGACGGGGTCCCGCTCCAGTATCGGCAATTAGTCGCTAATCATACTGACCCATCGACAACTCAGAGCTATTCACATGGGCAAGAAGAGGAGTTCGCTGCTGTGCGCGATCAGTTCGAACCACCTCGATAATTCTCGCTCCTTCCCCAGCAACAACTCCCAACAGCATCCCTATATCGAGATTTAAAATGGCATAGTGGTCACTGAGTACCCATTCCAGATGCAAGAAGTCGGTGTCTTGCAACCAAGATGGGAACTGAGTGCCCACTGATTTGGGGTGCAAAGCCATCTAATATTCAATACACCCTTACGTATTCCACTTATCGCTATCAGCATCGGCATTACCATGGACAAATTGGCGGACAAAATCTTCGTAATCAACCCCCTCGTACGAGTAGCTCTGTTTTGTCGTCTTGATTGAATCATGGTCAAGTGCAGCAGATCGGACTTCTGTCGGGGCTCCTGCTTTTTCTAGCATATAACTGAACGTGTGTCGCAGGGTATGAGTCGTGACACGGCGCTGTTTCACAGACTCAGCGGAGACGCCGTTCTCTTTTTCGGCTGGCGTTGGTTCCCGCTCCACGAGAACCTCTTGAATCCCGGCTCTCTTTGCTGCTGACTTTACTATTGTATTTAACTCGTTGCCTGAGATCTTCTCTTGTTGTGAACTTGGGAAGAGGTATCCATCATCTGCGCTAGGAGCACAGCCTCCTCGCTCAACGTATATCCATCGTTCAAGTTCCAGTCCTAATTCGTTACTGATAGGCGCCGTATAGGTGCCACCTGTCTTAGTATTATGTAACTCAACCTTATTTTCATTTAGATCGATATCATTGATACTCAGTAAGCGGAGGCTCTCGTTTCTCGCTCCCGTTTCGACGCACACGAGAATCATGAGTCGATCCCGCGGGTTATTAACAGCAGCGGCTAACTTCTCAACTTCAGCTGGCTCAAGCGGTTCGATTTCGACTGATTCGCGCGCTTGGAATTTTTCCACGTTGAGTTCACTCAGCGCAAAAAGATCAATCTCCGTCTCATTAGTAGTGTCAAGTCGAATGAATTTGTAGAGGTTATTAATCGCGGTGAGATCCGTCTTTAGCGTGTTTTTTGCGAGTCTGATTCGCGTCCGATGTCGCAGATACTCTTTGACATCCCCGACCTTAACGACGAGTACATCACTTTTTTTATCCGTGAGATATTGTACAAAGGATCGAAGCGCGGTTGCGTAGCGCTCCGCTGATGAGTCCTGTATCTCAACGCCGGCGACTGTGTGCAGATATTTGTCACACAGGGGATGGCCGGTTTGCAACGCGGGTCGGTTGGTTGTTGTCTCCGTAGAAGAGCTAGACCGAGTATTTGCTGATGACGTTTCAGCAGAAGTGTCGTGTGAGTCGGAGGCTGTGCGTGTTTCTGTGTCTGACGACTTGCTTTGCTCGACGAATTCGTCAAGCGTTCTGTTCTCGGATGAGTTATTAGACATAATTTCTACGTTCTGTTATCGATCTGGTATTTCGTCGGCTGTTCGCTGTTCTTTTGCTCGATGAACTCTTTACTGAGTAGTTCGTCAATAGCTGCTTGGATGGCCATTGAATCTGCATCAAGCCGGTCGTTTACCTCTGAGAAGGTGAGACCCTTCGGCTCAGCATTTAGCAGACACTGATGTACAGTTCGTTGAGCGTCCATGTCACCAAGAGTCTCCGATGACTCTGTCGCGGCAGGTTGTCGGGCGTCCGGTGTTGTGTGGAGAGGTTGTGGGGCGGCGTTCTCTTTGGTTGTCTCTTCAAGCTCGTCAACTCTTTCAATGAGGTCTTCAAGTGTTGTTTGGACCTTCTCGATTGCAAACTCGTCGTATCCCTCGCGTGTGCGGATGTGATCCTGTATTGCACAACGGAGGAACTCGCTTCGGTTGCCGGTATAGTACTTTTTTGCATATTCCGTGAGTTGGTCGTCAAGAGACTCAGGAAGTGTGAACTTTCGTCGAACGATTGGTGTGTCCGTATCACTCATAGTGAGTCACCTCGGACGAGGAGGTTCTCGGTGAGGCGAAAACCGACTCTACCCCAAAGATTTCTGAGACGATTTGGGGTAGACTGTTCTGGACGACCGACTGAGATAGATGATTGAATGTTGTTTCTATGAGGGTCGATTACAGATTTTTCGCACATCACAATCAGGGCCTTGTGAGGTCGGATTGCTTCTCGTTTCTCCTGTACTAAATCGATGTGCTCTTTCAAGTACCGAATTATGCCTTTGCTGTCCAGTGCTATTTTAAGTACTCTGTACAGGCTCAAAATGTGCGCTGTCAATGTGTCCTTCTTAAATTGGTTAGTTAGATCGTGTTGACCTACCTTTCTGTCCCGTATTGGTAGACTCCACTGTGGAATTGCGGGCGGAAGCAGATGGTGGCTCGTTTTGATCCTTCGCTTACTGTCACGCGAAATCATCTTCGACTGATATTCAGTGAACGGTTACTGAGAGTTCAGGCTCGGAAGGGGGGTGGAGAAAAATTTTATAAATTTCCATATCGCCCCAATATTCACCCCACCCCAATTTCCATATTTCCTGCATATTATGATAGAATATGGACCTAGAAGAGAATCGAAACCTGCAAAAATCTCAGCTCTATAAAAATGAGCGGAAGCTACTGGCAGGCCCCCCTCACGAGACCGATCTTGACCAGCAAACAAAAAATAGAGCTCGTCGTAATATTATCAATACACGCCTTCCAAACCTTCCGCAGCGGATACAAGCGCTTGTAGATGATGTTGCACTATTGTGTGCGGGGGGTTATCTTAATTCTGAACACTGGTCAGAGGGATGGGACGAAATCCTTGATATCCAACCTCGAATGCAATTGGAACGAGACTCCGAATTTGTAGACCCTCATACTTGGATGCCCAATACCCAACTTGACGACGAAGTTCGTCTTGGCTATACAGTAGGCCAGATGCTGCGCTCGCTTGGTTCGGTGGCAGGCGCAGATGTTGATTACGATGATCTGGGGTGGGGGTTTATATTAGGAATCTTTGGGGAATCCAGATCTGGTTTTGATAGGGAGTACCAGAAGACGTCTGACTTTTTGAATAATATGACAGAACGACTCTCCCAGAAGAAGAGTAGACAACAGTCTCCAGAGATGAACGAAACAGTCGAAATGGAGTCTATTGAAGAGGATCTTGGTCGCTATCGCTCTGGAAGACCTCTTGAATATAATAATCCTATTGACAAAAGGGTCCGCAGGGTTAGACAAGATATTGCTGAGGTTAACGCTATCGCCGATCGTGATATTGCTGAGGTTAACGCTATTGCTAATCGACTAGAATATGCTGACGTGCTTGATAGCGTCCTTACTGCTTCTCCTGACACCCTCAAAAAAGCCGGAAAATTGACTTCGCAAGTTCAGAGACACACCTCTCTTATTCATGATAGCCGGAGTGGGAATTTGTCCGCTGAAGACGTATTTCGCGAGGTCTGGAAAAAGAACAATTACTCTGTAGACCGAGACAGTATCAAGCAGGCATGCAATACAAGCAAAAAACAAGTTACCGAAATAATGAATAATCTCGGTAGCAATCCGACCTCTGAAAAATGGAAAAACGAGCCACCTCTTGTGAAAGAAGGAGGTGGCAGAGTAAATCCCGAGTGGTCCCTGACGGATCTAGGATACGTTATTGGATTTTCGATGTTTGAAGACAGAGGTATTGAGTTTGTGCACCGTGCTATTGCTCAAGTGATAACTGACCAGCAAGGACAGCACGAAATACACGACCGAATCTCTGGAAGTATGTCTGAGCTTGAGTAACTTAGCTCCTCTTTGATAGAGTGCCGCGGTTTTGCGAAAACGAATACACTTATATTTTTCTTGGATGGGGAGGGCGGCCGCGAATTCACCTTGACCATTCGCTAACCAAGTTCTGATGTCGGACTCGCTGAAAAATGACGGAAGCTCTGGTGACACGAACTTAATCGAAACGCCACGATGTGCTCGGATATCAACATACGATGGAGATCAACTTGGTGTGTGTCTATTTCTCACCACTGCTGATCTCCGCTCCCTCAGTGTTGATATTGAAAAGAGTGATTCTGCACTCGTTGAGTATCGCATTGACAAGGCAACAAGCCAGCTGACTCTCCAAACCTCAAGCGGTGATTGATTACGACCTCTACACGCGACACTCTATCCAATAAAAATGCCCGATCTTGGCCCCAACAAAACAACCGCGGTTACTTACCCCCCTGAATCACTCTACGAGCAGTGGTCAAACCATGCGGATGGTCTCGATATGGCCATTAGCCAGTATATGATCAGAATGGTAGAAGCTGGTAGGCAGAATATCAGTATGGATGATGCTTCATCTGAATCCATCCGCGAACTTCTACAACAGAAAGCAGACCTCAAACGAGAAATACAGCGGAAAGAACAGCGCATCCAAGATCTGGAACGACAGCTCCAGCATACCTCGCGGTCAAAGATCGTCTCCTACATTGAGGATAATCCAGGTGCCCGGATGCCAGAGATAACGCAGACAGTGGCTGACACTGTCCCGGGACGTGTAGCCAGCCATCTTGACGCGCTTGAAGGAGAACTAATCAAGCAACAAGCTGATGGGTACTACCTTGATGAGAGTGATGGGTAGTCCTCAGGATTCTCTCTTTGGACACTCCCTACAATCATGAGCCGGAGAAAAGGAACAAAGCCAGAACAGTTCGCGGGAGCTTTTCAGCAGTATAGTGAGATTCCACCACGCTATCGGTTGGAAACCTATACAGGACAATATCAAGCCCAAGACACCTGGGATCGGTACTGCAGCGAGATACTGCTTGAAGAATATGACTCAAAGCACATGCGGAAAGTAGCTCGGAAAGCAGGCGACTCGTGGCTAAGCCATATGGAGAAACAGGGCCGGCACCACGCTTTGGCAACTCCTCTTGATGCAAACTTGTGGTGTGAAAAGCTGCTTGATGGAGACCGTGTCCGCCGAACCTGCTACGAGCAATACTACGTTCGAGTATACCAATTCTACGATTATCTTAAACAAAACCACCAGCACCCACATCTTTACAATCCGTTACTACTTGCGGCGATTGAGTACGAAACCGCACGCAACCTCTGGATGTACCGGGTTGATGCTCGTCCGGAGGTGGTCTCGCGTGAGTAACGACTTGAACGAGACAGATCCCGGGCAAGAGACAGTAGATCCTGAAGAAGTTGAGAAACAGTATGCGGCCGCGTTTGACAAACAAACCGACCCACTCGGTCAATACAGCAAGAAGTTTCAGCGGCTTCCTGATCCGTTTGAGTTTTTCATCACAAACGTCCTTCATAACCGGGGCAGCATCACCGACGATGACACACTTCTCCACTATCGACGAACATACGACCAATGGCGTGAACACGTTGATGCAATTACTGACGGCCGTCATCCAGCGTGCCCGACACCGAAACACGTCCAACGATTTATCGAATGGAGGCGTGACATCCACGGGAATAGTCGGCAAACGATCAAGGGAAAACTCTCGCGGCTCTCTCAAGCCTATGAATACTGGCAACAGAAGTCGATGTTCCCACACCCGCCAGACTGGAACCCAATTGAACTCGGGCGAAAAGAGACAACTCTTGGTGAGAATAGCAACAAAGACTACCATGACCTGTCTCTCTCAGAACTCCAATTGCAATTTAGCCACATCACCAATATACGCCGTCGAGCCATTATTGGTGCGCAGTTAAAAGAGGGGCTCCGAGCAGGAGAGGAATGCAACCTTCGCATTTCTGAGATCCATATTAGTCATCAAGAATTGCAAAAGCAATACCCAGAACTCGGTACACATCCAGCAATCGGAGACAAGAAAGATGTCCTATACATTCCTCATGACCGAGATGGCAACAAATCCTCGAATCCTCGGCTTCTACCCATCGATGAAGAACTACGTTGGCTCTTGCTACGGCATCTACTGACGCGTCCGCAAGTTGACGAACCCTGGGTGTTTCTCTCGAAACGGACTTTCACGAAAATGGTACCACAAGGAGTGAATAAGGAATGGAAAGAAGCGTTCCATCCAAAATATGCGGAGACGGATGACTCCGCCCCGATCACGAGTCACTATGGCCGCCACTGGTTCAGTTCATACTGGCGGCTCGTCGAGGGCCTGGAGCGGGAACACGTTCAGTACATGCGCGGCGATCGCGTCCAGCCCCTCGATGATTTTCCAGACTCGATCGATGACTATCTTCATCCGAACTACGATCTCATTGAGTCTGCCTACCGACAAAATATATTCAAACTCAATATCTCACTGGAGCATAGTCAGCTTGATTGAGTGACGTTTGGTCAATAAATCAGCTCCTAAGTTTACTCATCTCTCCAGAACAGTTGTTGTATGGCCTCCGAGCCAGTATATCTAAACGGATGGCTGCCCTGGGCCAGATATGACGCGCTCACGATGGCTTGCGGTCTGCGGTTTCGCTTTCCTCCTCGTACTATCTGGTTGTGCTGGGTTGCCGAGTGATACTGTTAATGACACTGAAGCCCCCGAAACAAACCCCGGCAAGAATGATTTCGAGGCCAATGGCACTGTTGCTGTCCATAATATCAACGTCGGCCAGTCAGTCTCGACGTTAGTCGTTGGGCCGACTGGCGAGACAATGTTAGTTGATACCGGTCATTTCAACGATGACGGTGAGTACGTACTTTCCTATCTGCAACGCCACGACATCAATCGGATTGACTATCTCGTGACTTCCCACAACGATGCTGATCATATCGGTGGGAATGCCGCCGTCATCGAATATTTCGAGACCGAAGCTGATGGTGTTGGCACAGTCTACGACCCAGGGATTGCAGCCAATACGAACACCTACGACGAGTACCTTGACGCCGTCGAAGAACACGGTGTGCAACTGATCAGAACACAGGATGGCGATTCCATCCCGCTTGAGAATGTTGATGTCCAGGTCCTCGGTCCACCAGAAGAGTATCTCAGTGGTGAGAATCGCAACGACAACAGCATCGTCCTCCGGTTTGCGTACGGACAGACGAGCTTTCTCTACACGGGCGATGCTGAGGAGGCACAGGAATCGTACCTCGTCGAAGAATACGAGTCAGCGCTGGATTCGACAATCTATAAGGCGGGACATCACGGCAGTAGCAGTTCCAGTAGCGACGAACTGCTGGACGCAGTGGACTCGCGGGCGGCGATCATCTCCAGTGCCTATAACTCCCAGTACGGACACCCGCACGACGAAGTTCTCCAGAACTTCGCCGACCGGTCGATCGCGACCTACTGGACGGCCACGCACGGCGATGTCGTCTTCATCTCGAATGGCGAGGGCGTCTCGATTCGTACACAGCAGACAGCGCCGACTGACGCGCTGTCGCTGCATGATGGCGAGCCAATCGAACCAGGCACGGACAGTGCAGTGAGTGAACGCGAACAGATTGGTGCTGACCCGAGCGAGGACTCGACAGATACGGGCACCGACTCTGACGACGACAGTGACGCGGGGGGTGGTGGTGAATTTACCATAGAGACAATCAATGCCGATGCAGAGGGTGACGACCGGGAGAACCTCAACGACGAGTACGTGGTCTTCGAGAACACTGGTGACGAGTCGCTGGCACTGGGTGGCTGGACGGTCGCAGACGAAGCGGGCAAACAGTACACGTTCCCAGCCGCGTTCACACTGGATCCAGGGGCGACAGTGACGTTGCGGACTGGGAGTGGAGATGATACATCGACCGATCTCTACTGGGACGCTGGCAGTCCAGTCTGGAACAACAGCGGCGATACTGTTATTGTGAGAACTAGTGATGGTGAACGTGTACTGATGGAGGACTACTCATGATTCCCGACGGACAATATACGGCTGTGGTTGACCGGATCGAAAATGGCCTCGCAGCCGTGCTCCTCGAAGAGAATGGGACAGACGCCTACGAATTGCTCGTCGAGCCAGCAGAGTTGCCCGAGGATGGCCAGCACGCCGATGCAGTGCTGAATATTGAGGTTCGGGGCGAGGAGGTGGTTGAGGCACGCTACGAGGCGAGCGAGACAGAAGAGCGACTGGAGTCAGCACAAAGTCGATTTGATCGACTCTCCAAGCGACCGCAATCGGACGATGATAACTAGTCGGAATAGTAGTTATTCTTCAGAGACACTCTAACAGGAAAGTGATAGTATTTGGCTGCCGTGCAGTCACGATACCTGAGAACTGCTAGTGGTTACTGAATGCGAACTCGCGGCGTCTTGATCACCTCTCCCTGAAATTGAAGCCTCTTCCCGGAGAAATTATATCAGATCTATGCAGGTAGTGAAAGTTGGATGTCCTTATTGCGGTAGAGAAACATTCGCGATGATACCTGTAGATGCGAGGTTAGGACTGGTACACCGAAATTTGGTCGAAACGGATCAGTGTGAGCAATGCGGGTGTACAAATTGTGGAGGTGTGTTCTATGTACAATATAGTTAGAATTCTTCAACAGTCTCTTCTTGATCAACCCCCCGCGTGGGGAGTTGAATTGATCGGAGTCCTTGCTTCCTCAATTCTCTCAGCACTTCTTGTTCTTATTTATTGGAGGATGTATCGTGTTCAAAAAAGCCAAAATGAAATTCAGCAGTCACAAACAGATATCATGGATATACAGAGTAAAATTATGGCCGCCTCATTTACGCCAGATGTCATAGTCAAGGATACTTTGACAGAGGGGGACACCGTCAAAATCAATATCTCGAACCAAGGAAGAGGGCGGGCTAAGAACTTCAGGGTTAGTTGCCAACCCTATGTAACGGATAGTAAAGGAAACTATCGACCGGCTTGGGAGGTAGATGGACCGTGTTTCCGACCAGTTGTAGTTCCACTTTCCAGATGTGATGACCCCGGGTCGGGAGATGCAGAGTTGTACAAGGGAACCGTAAAATTAGGATATCCCGACTCTGGAACTACAAGTTTCTACTTTTCCGAGGCGATAAACCAATTAGGACAGATCGAGCGGGATAGAAAATTTGGGGCTGAATTATACCTTATTTATGATAGCGAAATTGGAGACAGGTTTGTTCAGAGAATTAAATGCATAAACGACTTTGAGATTGATACTGGAGTAACACTTGAAAAAGCGATTCAGAACTGTACTAACAAAAACTCGATAATCGATTCATTAGACTAAATTTTACTGTGTTCTCGAATATATGACTTTGAACCGGTGACCGTTTGGACATCCTGCATCGCTGCCTTCCGTACTTGCAGACCCCTCTTTGAGTACCTTAGAGATCTCTGCACCCCTAGGTATTGTGACCGAGGTTTGAACGCTGCAGTAGGGACAAGCAACACTCCGGACAGCCATGTCGTTAAATGCTATTCGGTCCATCTCATTAAAATCCCTCATTTAATTGGTTGTTAGAAGTGACCAGAAAATTCTATGCGATTATTCGGACTCTGACTGTCGATTTTAGCAACCTTGGCGACTACTAGTAGTTGCTGAATGTGGAACGCCCATAGCCGAAAAGCTCCGTAGATCAGATAATCAGGTACCGGTCCCGACGATTCCAGACAGCCACCAGTTCACTCATCAGTCGGCCAGGTATCTGGCAGACGCGACAATGTTGCCTTGATTTTGAAATCGTCTATTCCAGTCTGCTCTTGCAACCAGTCTGCAGCCTCGACGTGGGCGTCCTGTCCGTTCGGAATATGTATGCCATCTGGAGACTGCACGATGAACGGAAGTTCAAGTACCTCTTCTTCGAGAACGCGTTCCATCTCGTCGTAGTCCTCCGTCCTTGCGACCAGTCGAATCAACTCTTCGGCTGGAATCGGTGACCCCCACGAATGACGACGAGCAAGTTTCCAGACGAATCTCGCCGCTGCATCCGACATTTTCCTGTGCTTCGTACCGCGTATAATTGTATCTATTCAAATTGAATAGTCACATATGTCCAATGGATTTAACACGGCATAGACGCTAGACTGAGACACAATCAGCGTGAAACTCTATGTCAAGTCAAAAATCACCACCGAACTCGGCCGATGATCTCTCGATGGACGACCTGCGTGACGAGTATCCAAGCGGCTGGCGGATTCTCGTCCAAAACGAGAGTATCGGCTACATTCTTGACGCACTGATGGATGCGCTTCCGGGTTCAGAGTTCACGAAATCAGAGCTTGCAACCGAAGCAGGTGTCAGCCGCCAGTCGGTGTACACGCATCTAGATCTGTTGCTGGTTCTGGGCGTCCTCGAACCGGTCGAAGATTCCTCCCCTGAGCGATATCGTGTCGACAGCGACAGCGAACTGCTTGACTTGCTTCATCAGGTGAATGGAAAAGTCAATAAACGACTGTCTGAATAGTCGAGAGCGACTGATCGGCTGCCATCGAGTATCCTTATTCGGTATCGTCCAATTATCCATCCTTTTCAATTACCCACTGATTAGACGGACTGAACGGTTGCGTAGATGTAGCGAACCATGGGATGGAAACGGCGGGTTTCAGAATCGTTCAGGAAGTGAACGAATGTAATCTAAACGTATATTGCGAAACCGACCGTCGTCTTGCGATTTGGCCCGTGAAATCTGCTATGGGCGCTGCAGGCGCTCGCTCGCACGACGGATAAATCCCATTTCAGGGCGCGAGGCGGCCGAAATCTAGTGTTTGAGAACGGGGGAAATGGACTCCCATTTATATACGTTTGCGCCCATGCTGAATAGAGGGCGCGAGTGTAGCACCGCGGTGGACTCCGATTTGGACTACTTGTACTAGTCGGTTGCTGGAAGCATTCGTATCAGTTGCGGCGGGCAATCAGAAACAGAACCCCAATCAGTCCGAGTTGAACGAGTTTGTCTGTGGCGCTTATCAGCGTGATTTGATCAAAGTGTGTCGCAAGATAGTACACGGTCTGTGTCCCAGTGAATGGAATTCCGAGCTTGACGACCGTCAAGCGCCGGATGTTAGCGGCGACAGCGACGGTCCCGATGGCAAAGCCGACTCCAGCAATAAAAAGAGCGGGTGAACTCTCCACGACACCTAGCCACAAATGGATTCCTCCAGTGATCACAGCCAAAACAATGCCGATCAGGTGCAGCGCTGTGAGTGACTGAAGCGGACTCGACGAGGGTTCGGTATCGATTCCAGTCGCAGACATGGTCGTATTTAGCAGATTCGGCGAATTAAAGCTGTGGACCCGACATCGTGAGAATACCCGAATATTTCCACGATGTCGTCCTGTGAGATATCACGGCATAAAGTGACGCCCAGGGTACTGCAGAACAGCCGGCGTACTGTATCCAGTCACCGCAGTCATTCAATATACGGACTTGCCCCGATAGCCGGTCAGTGGGTATAGTCTGAAACAAGGACGCTGTGTTGACTAGACGCTCTGTATTCAGCACCTGAAACCTATCAAAAAGTAAAATATTGCGTTGATCGGCTATTGAGTGTCACTGTCGGCACCAATGGATACGTACGCAAACTCCTGTAGATGTCACCCGCCCGCCAATCGAACGAAAGCAAACTCTTCGTCCAGATCTCTAAAACCTCATAACAGGACCTACGTAAGCCAATTTTTGGAGAATAACTGACATGGGCGCTGCAGGCGCTGGCCCGACTGTCGAACGAATCCACTGTTAGGGCGTGAGGTAGCTGAAATCAGCGAGTACTAAAGACACCGAAAGACACAGTATACTGTGTGTGCATAGTTTTTCGCATGCCGACTATCACAGTCAATGTGGATGACAACCTGAAAGAGCGCATGGAGAAGCACCCCGAAATCAACTGGAGTGAGGTCACGCGGCAGGCCATCGAGGAAAAAATCGAAGCGCTCGAAGTTATGGACGAACTCACTAGCGAGAGCGAACTCACGGAGAGCGACGTGCAGGAAATTGCTGATAAAATCAACGAGAGTGGACGCAAGCACGTTGACGAGGAATCAGCGTAGACACAACTGATGAAGTTGGTCATCGACGCAAACATCGTCATCTCCGCACTCATCGCTGATTCGAAAACGCGAGAGCTCATCGTCACGCTCGAACCAAATCTCCTGACACCCGCGTTCGTCTACGACGAGATCGAAAACTACGAAGAGCTGATCGTGGAGAAATCTGGGATGGACCCGGACCGAGTAGAACAGTTCACTGACCTGCTGTTCCAGTATATCGAAGTCATCCCAGCCGACGATTTCTATCCGGCTATCTCATCAATCAACTCAAATCCGTCTTTGAACTGGATTCTGTTCTCAAACCCATTCGCTTCAAGTGCAGTAACGGTCCCCTCACCAGCGTCTCTATCGGTCGTTACGACACATGCGTAATCCGCGGGTCCACTGCCAAGATGTTCGACAGCGATGGCAGCAAGAGCAGCATCAGCCTTCTCAATTTGATCTTCATCCCGGTTTGATGAATGAGCAATAAACCGCTGTACGTCGTCCATTACCTGTGCAATAGTACTGTTCGTGTAATCCGGTTCATCGGCAACCGTCACCCAGCCAGCATCAATCGCACTGTTGATTGGTGTCTGCCCCGGCGTACTCCGATCAGGCGCACCACCGAGTTCGTCGTAGACACGCGGTAGGACGATAAAAGTGAGTTCGTTGCGCTGGGCAAAGCGTTTGAGCGCAGTGTACTTGTTGTTCTGCTGGCGACCACAGGCGATGAACAGGCCGGTGTCTGCGACCCACGCGACTGAATCGTCGTAAGGATCAAACGGATCGGTCATCCCTGCTGTGTCACTCTCCAGTTTTCGGTGGCTGGTTTCGCGCGTTCCGAATATCCTCGAAGTACGGGTCTATCTCTCTCATTTCGTGGACGACATCCCGGAGGGCCTGCAACACGGCAATGGCAAATGCGTGTTGCAGGTCGAGTTCCCGACCTGCAACTCGTTCCGAGATTTCGCCTTCTGCATACGGGACGGCATAGGTGAGCGCAGCGGCAAGCTTTCCGAGCCCATGACGTTCGATGAGCAAGTCGAGATCCTGATCCCGTGGCGACCGCCCGAATGCTTCGAGGAGGGTTGGAGTAATCGTGTACTCGTCGCCATCGAGATTTGCGGTGAGCGAGATTGGAACTGCTGTATACGTGTGTGTCTTCTGAGATTCATCTCGCGCTAGGACGCCGAGATCAACGAGCGTGCTCGTGTCCGAATACGCGGTCGTCCGGGGCATCTCTAACCCGGCGACGATTTCGTCGATGGTCACCTCGTCTTCACGGAGGATATACGTGTAGAGACGTGCCAGCCGTGGCTCTTCGAGCAACTGCGCGACTGACATGAGCCCATTGATCGCGCGTTCGGGGTCTCCGGCTGCTTTCGACATATTACATAATTCGTGTGTTGTGTAATAACGGTTTGGTTCAGAAAGGACAAACCCGGAAACCGTGACGGGATTTTATGCTCTGCCCGAAGAAGCAATTTGGTATGCATGCCGCAGCGATGCAGGACCACCTCCAAGATCGAATGTTCGAGATCACGCCGGAGGAATTCGAGGTTCTCTGCAAGATGGTTCTCATTCGGCGACTTGAGACGCCGGCACTGCAGGTAACCGCGTTTCGACAAGACGATGGGATAGATATTGAGGGTGTTATCGACGAGGGAATTATCAGGGCATACCTAGGCGTTCAGGTCAAACAATACGCAGAGGGGAATACGGTTAGCAACAACTACATTCAGCGGTTTCACGGGGCTCTGACGCAGGGCAACCATCAGGTTGGGACCTATATCACATCGAGTTCGTTTACTGGACCCGCTGTCGAGACCGCTGACGATCTACAGATCTGTCTCGTCGACGGAACCACACTCTCGCAGGGAATGGTAGACCGGCAGATCGGCGTCGAAAAAACGGGAAATACGTACGAGATTGACGACGAATTCTGGCAGGCGTTCGAAAAACCAACCGACAATGATCTCGTTCCATCGAAAGAAGTCCCTTTGGCTGATCGGTTCGACACGCTTCGGCTATTTCTCCGCGGCATCGAGGCAACGGACGGATCCAAACACGAGATACAGCAGTATGTCGCGGATGAGCTACAACAGGAGTTTGCTCCGAGACACTCCGACCTCTACGGCATTGCTGGGTGGTTGCTCGGATTTGTCCACAAGGACACGCCGAAGGAAGTAAACGGACGTAGCGTCCGATGTTGGGGGCTCACACGTGATGGCGTCGAATACCTCACGTTACACGATCAAGGGAATACAGACGCAGCTACAGATCGACTTATCGAAGCAATACGCAATGTGGAGATTGTACGACGAGTCTATGCCGAACTTGAGCGATCAGAGGAGTTGACGTACGATGAACTTCGAGAGGTCCTGAAAGTCGAAACAAGGCTCTCGGACTCCAGTGTCTCCCGGCGAAGTAGTACAGTTGCTACGTGGTTAGCAACACTTCCAGAGGTTGAGGAAAGACGAGACGGGCACAACAAGAAGTTCGTGAGGGTCTAAACTCAGATACGACGAACCAATTCTGGCGTTCGTTCCGATGGAGATGTAGCGAGCAGTGGCACAGAACGGTCACAATTCAGAATCGTTCGAGACACGAACGATGCGCCTCTGGTACAGATACCTAGAAAGTGCTGTCGTCTGCTGATTTACAGGCAAAATTTGCTATGGGCGCTGCAGGATTTGAACCCGCGGCATCTTGGTCCGAAGCCAAGTGCTCTGTCCAAGCTGAGCTAAGCGCCCGGCATCTTCTACAAACCAACGTCGGAATAAAAACTCCCCGGTTCGAACCCGGACCCGAGATGTGCCGATAACGAAAACTCATATATATAAGCTGGACAAGAGAGATAACAAGTAACAGACGGCGACGGGCGGGACCGCCGCCCCGTGTGTCACGAATTTACAATGTACGAGCTTGGACCAGAATTCGACGATAACACGCTCGAACCGGGGACGAATCTTCTCATTTCCGGTCCGGCACTGAGCGGTAAGCGTCGGCTGGCGTTCGAGGCGCTCGCTCACGGGGGAAACAACGGGGAGGGCAGCGTTATCGTCACGACACGAGACAGTTCAGATCGGGTCCTGACGGATTTCCAGTCGCTACTAACCGACCCTGACGAGACGCATCTCGGCATCGTCGACTGCGTAACGAAACATCAGGGTCGATCCGCAAACGACACCGCGCAGGTCAAATACACCTCCTCGCCGGTGGACATGACTGGCATCGGGATCAAATTCTCAGAGTTCGTCGAGGAGTTCTACACCGACCGCGGGGTCAAGCGCAATCGGGTCGCCGTCGACTCGCTGTCGACACTGCTGATGTACTCCGATCTCCAGACCGTCTTCCGATTCATGCACGTGCTCACCAGCCGTATCGAGGACGCCGACGCCATCGGGATTCACGTGCTCGAATCGACGGCCCACGACGCCGAGACGCTCAATACGCTCAAGCAACTGTTCGACGGTATCGTCACCGTCGAAGAGGACCGCAGCGTCACGATGCAACTGCCCGGAACCGCCTGAACAGGTCGGCGGAGCGGTATCCCTTTTTGCCTGGCTGTCGTTCGTTCTCTCATGGTTACAGTCGGCCAACAGGCCCCAGATTTCAGAGCGCCGACCTTCGTCGGTGACGGTGGCGAAATTGTCGAACTGGTCTCCGAGATCGACGCCCACGAGGCGGTCGTCCTGCTGTTCTCGCCGGCGGATTTCGTCGGCCCCTGTACTGCGGAGTGGGCCGCCGTTCGGGAGGCTGGCTGGCACGACACACAGGGGCTGGCTGTCCTCGGACTCACTGGCGACAGCCTGTTCAGTCACGCCGCCTACGCCGATCAGTACGAAATCCCATTCCCGATCATCTCCGATTTCCACGCTGGCATCGCCGATCAGTACGACCTCTTGCTCGACGACTGGGAGGGCCACCGGCACATCCCCGCCAGAGCGACGGTCGTGATCGACGGCGACTGGGAGATTCGCGCGGTCGAACAGGCCGATCCGCTGGCGGAGACATCGCCTGCACCTGTCGCGCACGCAACCCGAGAACTCGACGAACTCGGCTTCGATCTCACCCGGCCAGAGACAGACTACACCATCGTTCCCTGAATCACTCGATAACGAGCAGCACTGTCTCCAGTCGACCACGACGCATCTCCAGTCGTTTCGTCGGCTCCAATCCGAGCAGGTCATCACGCGCCGTATGGACGACGGCACGCCGACAGTCGGCGTCGGCCAGCCGATCCGCAAACTCCCGATAGAGCGAGTGAATATCGCCGCCGGTCCGGATGCCGAAGGGCATGTCCGTGAGCACGATGTCGGCATCGAGGGAGTGGCCCCGGAGATCTGCCGTCTCGAAGGCGATGGCATCACCGAGTCCAGCATGTGCTGTATTCTCGCGTGCATCCGCGACCGCCTGCGCATCGATATCAGAGCCGTGGATATCCAGCGAGAGATCTTCGGTTGAGCGGCGGGAGCGGTCGAGATCAACTCCGTCGGTGTCGAGAAACTGGAACGCTCCGAACGCCAGATCTGATTCGATTTCGGGTGGCCAGTCCAGCGTCGTCGCCGCGGCTTCGATCGGAATCGTTCCACAGCCACACATCGGATCGACGACCCGATCACCTGGCTGGCATTCCGCCAGCCGATACATCGCTGCGGCCATCGTCGGCCGGATCGGTGCCTCGTGTTCGGCCACCCGATAGCGACGTCGATGGAGCGACCGCTGGCCGGTCGTGTCGATTGTGACGATTACACGCTGCTCACGGACCAACACTCTGACGATGAGATCCGGGTCGTCCAGATCGACCGGCGGCCGCGTTCGCTCTGTAGCCCGATAGTTGTCGAGAATCGCTTGGCCGACCGCAGACTCGACATCCGGACTTCCGAACGGTTGGTCACCGCGGCGCTGTGCCCGGACGGCAACAGACTGCTCGGCGCCGAGATACCGCGGCCAGTCGAGTTCGTCGATCAGTGCGGTGATCTCCGCGAGCGTGGAACACTCGCTGCGGGCAACTTCGAGCAGCAGGCGATGCACCGTTCGCCCGCGGGCGTGCAGTCGCGGAATCAACGCTTCCGGACCCGCACACTCGATCATCCCCGGATACAGTGTCGACAGATCGCTCGCGCCGAGGTCGCGCAGTTCGCTCTGGGCGATCGGTTCGAGACCGCGATTCGTCGTGACGAGAAACCGCCAGCGGTCGGCCCTCGGATCGTGAATCCGCGTCACGGCGGGTGGTCACTCCTCCGCTGCGGACGGGCGACTGGTCGCCATCTCTGTCGTATCGGAGGCGTCTGACTCCACATCTTCGGGGTCCTCCGTCAGTCGCTCGGGATACTCGACATCTGCGAGAATCTCTTCCACGTCGAGGTTCTGCTCTTCGGCCAGCGCTTCGAGCAGCGCGCGCTGTTCGGCCTGTTCGCGCTCGATGTGATCGACCTGCTCGCTCGTTTGGGCGAGATCCTTCTGCAGTTGCTCGATCTTTTCCATGACCTCGTTGATCTTCTTGTAGGTCTCCTCACCGACTTTGACCACCCGCTGAATCTTCTTTTTTGTTCCGGCGATGTCCATACGAGGGCGTACGATGGGTGGCTTTGTGGGTGTTTCGGAGCGTGCGGCCCGCTGACGTGAGCTATTCGGGGTCGTAGTCGGTATCGGCGAGCAACTCCGAGGCGGTCAACAACGACTCCAGTTCGATATCGTGCTCGGCGAGGTTCTCGCGTGCGCCTTCCTCCCGGTCGACGACGACCAGTACGCGGTCGACGACTGCGCCAGCCTCCCGCAACGCTTCGACGGCGTCGATTGCACTCTGGCCCGTCGTCGCGATATCTTCGAGGACGACGACCTCCTCACCTTCCTCGAACTCGCCTTCGATCCGGTTGCCGGTGCCGTATTCCTTGGCGGATTTCCGGACGATCAGGTACGGCTGGTCGGCGGCGACACTCGTCGCGGCGGCGAGCGGTACGGCACCGAGGGCGACGCCGGCGAGTTTCCTGTCGACCCGCTCGGCGAAGGCCGAAGCGATTGCATCGAGACAGGCAGGATCGGTCTCGAAGACGTACTTGTCGACGTAGTAGTTGCTCGTCCCGCCGTGGGAGAGTTCGAACTCGCCGAACCGTACTGCGTCGGCTTCGCGCAACAGATCGATGAGCGACTGCGTGTCCATATCACGGCGGTGGCCCCGCGATTCCTTGGCTCTGCCGATTATGTGTTGGTGTGTTTGGTTTATCGGTAAGTGGTGTTTCGAGCGGGCGAACAACCAGAAAGCCCCCGTCCGCTTTCAGTCCCGCCCTATTGCTTGTGTCACAGGCCACCACGGGTGGGACTGAAAGGGGCGAGGCCCCCGAGTCGAGAGCCTCGGGGCTTTCTGGTTCTCCGAAAACGAAACTATTCGGTAACCAACTGAGACTCCCCCTCCCGAACACAACCACTATTGGCCCTGGGTTCACAACTCCACCTGAATGGAGGAATTCGGATCGAGTGGTGTGCGCGGCGTTGCACTGGAGACACTGACGCCGGAGTACGCGCTCGACCTCGCTGGGGCGGCGGGCAGCGTCTTCGCGGAGAATCACGACCGCGCCGCACTCGGTCGCGACACGCGCGAAACCGGGGGCATGTTCGCCGACGCCGTCGCGAGTGGACTCGCGAGCGTTGGCTGTCGCGTCGACCGCCTCGGTGTCGTCCCGACGCCGAGTCTGCAAGCCTACTGCGAGCGCGAGGGTGTGCCGGGCGTGATGGTGACGGCCTCACACAACCCGCCGGAGTTCAACGGGATCAAACTCTGTGGGAGCAGCGGCGTCGAACTGACCAGGGACGTTCTCGAAGAGATCGAACGCCGCTTTCACGACGGCTACGACACCGTCGACTGGCAGAAAAGCGGCCACTCCAACCACGTCGACGGCGCGAACCGGGCCTACCGCGAGGAACTGCTGGCGGCGGTCGACCGCGACCGGATCGCCGACGCGAATCTGACCGTCGCGCTCGACCCTGCCCACGGGGCCGGCGCGCTCACCAACCCGCAGTTGTTCCGCGAACTCGGCTGTCGCGTGCTGACGGTCAACGGCCAGCCAGACGGCCGGTTCCCGGGCCGGGACCCCGAACCAGTCAAAGAACACCTCGGTGATCTCGAAGCGCTCGTCGCCGCGAGCGAGGCTGATGTGGGAATCGCCCACGACGGCGACGCCGACCGGGCGATGATCGTCGACGAAACCGGAACGCTCGTCGAAGGTGATGCCGTCCTCGCGGCGCTGGCGGCGACACAACTGGAGGCTGGCGACACCGTTGTCTCGGCGGTCAACTGCTCGCAACGACTCGTCGATGTCGTCGACGAGGTCGGTGCAGGTCTGCATCTCACCCCCATCGGGAGCACCTATCTCATCACGGCGATTACCAAGTTGCAGGGCCGCGGCGAGCGCGTTCCCATCGCGGGCGAAGGCAACGGTGGGATCATGTTCCCCGACTACCGGGTCGCACGCGACGGCGCGTACACCGCCGCGAAGTTCTGCGAACTGCTCGCCGACCAGCCAGCGAGTGTAGTGCTGGAGCCGTACGGCGGCTACCACCAGACGCGGACGAATCTCGAATACGAGACTGACGCCGAACGAACGGCGATGGTCGACGCAATCGAACAGTACGCCGCAGCGGCCGATATCGAGGCCGACACCATCGACGGCTACCGCCTCGATTACGGCGACGCGTGGGTGCTCGCCCGGCCGAGCGGGACCGAGCCGATGATTCGCGTCTACGCGGAAGCCCGTGAGCAAGAGCGGGCCGAGTCCCTGCTCGACGGGATGGTCGAGGCTATCGAGCAGGCCTGACTGGACCCAGAATATTTTTGTGGGCGAGCGTCAATCATTCGCGTATGGCGTCCGATCCCCGCAGGCGACGGTTCGTCCGCGAACAGCCGCTGCTGTGGGGCTTTCACTTCTTTTGATGCGGATGGCGGAGCCGACCAGAATCCGGGTGAAATCCGGCGTGGCCGGTGAAACCGTCCGTGCGCGAGTGAGAACCGTTAACTGACTAACCCGCGGTGTATTCACCAACGAATCATGCAACTCCCCGAAGCACAGGTCGCGGTCCTCAAGACCGCCGACGCCGACACGGATCGCCCGATAACCGACATTGCGGAGGTGGCTGATCTCAAAGTCGAGACCGCCACCGGCGCAGCGCTCGCGCTCGAAGAGGAAGGGCTCGTCTCGATCACTGAGCGCGACGAAGAGACGACGATACTCACCGACGAGGGTCGCAAATACGTCGAGCAGGGCCTGCCCGAACTCCGTCTCTACAAGACCGCACTGGAAGCCGGTGCCGACGACGATCCCGTCTCGCTGGGTCGACTGCTCGGCGACGCCGGCCTCGAAGGTCCTGCGGTCGATATCGCTCTCGCGAACTTCGCCCGGAAAGGCTACGGCTCCGTCGACAGCGGCGATGTCTCTGCCGACCCCGACGCCCAGCCAGATGCCGACGAAGAACTCCGTGCGCTCGAATCTCTCGACGCTGACGAGGCAGTCGAGGACGGGGATCTGCTCGACCAACTCGAAAGTCGCGGACTCATCGACCGACAGGAATCGACGACCCGACTGGTCTCCGTCTCCGACGACGGCGTGACGGCGCTGATGGAGGGCGTCGAAGTCGCCGAGACGGTCGGGCAGGTGACGCCGGAACTGATCACCAGCGGCGAGTGGGAGAATGTCGAATTCGCCGAGTACAACGTCGAAGCCGAAGCCGAGGAGCCCGCTCACGGGAAAGAGCACATCCTCCGCCAGACCGCAAACCGCGTGAAAGACGTGTTGGTGGGGATGGGATTCAAGGAGATGGAAGGGCCCCACGTCGACGCCCAGTTCTGGATCAACGACTGTCTGTTCATGCCCCAGGACCACCCCGCGCGCACCCACTGGGACCAGTTCGATCTGGAGTCGCCCGACGAGATTCACAATCTGCCGGACGAACTGGTCGAGCGAGTCAAGTCAGCCCATCTCAACGGCGTCGGTGAGGACGGCGAAGGCTATCACTCGCCGTGGGAGGAAAGCGTCGCCCGATCGCTCGACCTCCGTGGACATACGACCTCGCTGTCGATGCGCCATCTCTCCGGATTTGCTGAGGGCGACCTCGAACCGCCGGAGCGGTACTTCAGCGTCGAGAAAGTCTACCGCAACGACACCCTCGACCCGACGCACCTGCTCGAATTCTTCCAGATCGAGGGGTGGGTGCTCGCCGAGGATCTCTCCGCGCGGGATCTGATGGGCACCTTCACCGAGTTCTACGAGCAGTTCGGCATCACCGATCTGGACTTCAAACCGCATTACAACCCCTACACCGAGCCGTCCTTCGAGCTATTCGGGACCCATCCCGAAACCGGCGAAATCGTCGAAGTCGGCAACTCGGGCATCTTCCGGGCCGAAGTACTGGAACCACTGGGTGTCGAGGCCGACGTGATGGCCTGGGGACTCTCACTGGAACGACTACTCATGCTTATGTACGGATTCGAGGACATCCGCGACGTGCACGGGACGCTGTGTGATCTTGAACTGCTGCGGGACGTGGAGGTGGTGTACTGATGCCCGTCGTCGACGTCGATCCCAACGAACTCCGACAACTCGTCGGTACGGAGAAAGACGACGACGAACTCCGAGAGGATCTGTTCGCGCTCGGACTGGAGTTCGAGGGCTGGACCGAAGACGACGAGTTCCAACTAGAGTTCGCGCCGGACCGCCTCGACCGTCTTTCCGTCGAAGGAATCGCTCGGTCGCTGCGGTATCAATACGGCATCGACCGCGGCGTCTACATCCCGAACACGAACAACGCCGAGTGGACCATCGAGGTCGACGGCCCGCCCGCGGAGCGCCCGTACGTGACGGGTGCGGTCGTTCGCGGGTTGGAGTTCAACGAGGATTCGCTGGACTCGCTGATCCAGATTCAGGAGAAACTGCACGCGACGATGGGGCGTCAGCGCGCGAAGGGCGCAATCGGTGTCCACGACCTCGTGGCGCTGAAAGGCACTGGCGGGACCGGCGGCGGGAAGACGATCCGCTACACGTCGATGGATCCCGACGAGGAGCGGTTCGTCCCACTTGAAAGCGACGAGGGCATGACCCCACGAGAAGTGACCGAATCCCATCACATGGGCTCGCAGTACGCCGACCTCGTCGAAGGCTTCGAGGAGTACCCGGCCATCTACGACGACATCGGACTGTTCTCGTTCCCGCCGGTGATCAACGGCCGCCGGACCGAAGTCTCCGAGGACTCTCGGGACCTGCTGATCGAGATGACCGGCACCGACCAGTGGACGGTCGATCACATGTGCAACATCGTCTGCTACGCGCTGTCGGCCCGCGGCGGCACGGTCGAGCGCGTCAACGTCGAGTACACTGAGGACACCCCCGGCGAGTACGCTGGCCGGACGCTGGATCGCCCGGACTTCTCGGTCAAGACGAAGACTGTTGCCCACGAGCGAATCGAGAGTATCATCGGCGTCGACCTCGACAGCGGCACGGTGCTCGACTGCCTCGAACGCGCCGGCCTCGACGGCACAATCGAGGACGAGGATGCCGAGGCAATCACCTACGAGGTGGAGATTCCGCCGTACCGCGTCGACGTGTTGCATCCGCTGGACGTGATCGACGACATCGGTCGGGCCTACGGATTCAACGACCTCGAACCGCGCTATCCCGATGTCTCGACCGTCGGTGGGCGACACGAACGCTCTCGACTCGAAGACGCGGCCCGGGACGCGCTCGTCGGTCTGGGCTTCGAGGACCTGCTGAACTTCCACATGATCTCCACCGAGGAGAACTTCGACCGACTGGGCGTCGACCCCGGCACGGACGTGCTGGGCGGCGGCAAACCAGTGACGATCCGGGAGCCGTACAGCGAGGCCTACGAGATTCTCCGGACGTGGGCGCTGCCCTCGCTGCTACTCGTCTTGGAGAACAACACCCACCGCGAGTATCCGCAGCATCTCTCCGAGATTGGACTGGCGGCCCAACTGGACGACAGCGAGAACACGGGCGTCGCCGAACACCAGACCGTCGCGGCCGTGCTCGCAGACACCGAGGCCTCCTACGAGGATGCCCGCGGTCGCCTGCAAGCGCTCGCACAGGCCTTCGATGTCGAACTGGAGACGCCGCCGACCGAGCATCCGACCTTCATTCCGGGTCGGACCGCAGAGGTCGTCCTCGACGGTGAGTCCGCCGGTGTGGTCGGTGAGATCCATCCGAAGGTGCTCGTCGAGCACGATCTGGAGTTGCCGGTAGCTGCGTTCGAGTTCAAGTTAGATGCGCTGCAGTAATCGCGAGTGAGCGGCCTTTTTGATCCACGTTTTTGCCGCGAGTGGTTGCGAGCGCAGCGAGCAACCCGAGCGGGAAAACGGTGGTCGCTTCTTAGTGCCCGATCCGTTCGCGACTGATCCGCGCGCCGGTCGGCGTGATGATAAGTTGGTCGTCGTCTTTCTGGACGATATCGCCACGGACCTCCTTGGCGACCTGTTTGAGTTCGTCCGTGATGTGTTCCATCGTCCGGTCCTGCGTGCTGTGGCGGGTAATGTCGGCGATGACGATGTTGCCGTCGTAGACCTCGTCTTTGATGTCGATGACATCCGACTTGTCGGCGATTTTGGCGATTTTGACCTCTGTGTCGGCTTCGACATCTTCGCCGGCCAGGTCGTCGGCGCTGAGTTCCACGTAATCCTCGGTCTGTCGGGTTCCACCCGATCCACCGAGTATCTTGCTCATGAGTCCCATACAACAGCAGGCGGCCGCCGACCGTTTAGGCTTTACGTCAGACGATAGCTATCACTCAAAAGTAACGACGAGTCAGATCGTCATCTCGTAGAGATCGTCGCCGACGTGGTGGACCGATTCGACCACGCGACCTTCGTCACCGACCATATCGGAGCCGTCGGTGAGCGCGCGCCCGATGGCGAGGAACTTGCCGTGGCCTTCCTCGTTGATGACCACCAGATCGCCATCCTCGATGACATCGTCGGCCTCGACGATGCCTGGCCGCATCACGTCGGCACCGTTGGATACGAACTGGATTGCGCCGGCGTCAACGGTGACGATGCGCTTGGTCGGCGGGTACTCGTTCGCGCCGCGGACCGTCAGAAACGGCTCTTCCTCTTCGTCATCCACGTAGAGCACCAGCGGGTCGCCGTCGACGAGGACGACGTTCCAGTCGCTGTCGTCGAACTCGACCTTCTCGAAAGAGTCGGCATCGACCGTGACGCCGAGTTCGGCCTCGATACCCTCTTGGATCGCCCCGATTGCATCCGACCGGAGATGGTGACGCGACTTCACGTCCATACATGTGAGTCAGTGGCTGCGTGCATAAACAACTCGGCTTTCCCGGCATCGGCCGACAGCACCGCCGTCTGCTCTCACTCGTTTCCCGACTCGAAACCAGCCCGAACTGTTATCATTATTCCAGCCCAACATCTGGTATGGTCTTGGAGTCGCTCATGGGCAGCGTCGCGCTGTTCATGCTCGTCGCCGGTGCGGGACTCATCATCGCCGAAGCGTTCGCGCCGGGAGCGCACTTCTTCGTCGCCGGGACCGGTATTCTTGCCGCCGGCATCGTCGGCGTGCTCCTCCCCTCGGTCATCCCGGCCCCCATCATCCTCACGATCATGGCGATCACCGTGTTAGTGACCTCCGTCGGCACGCTGTACGCCTACCGCGAACTCGATCTCTACGGCGGCAAGGGGAAAGGGAAAACGAGCGATTCGGACTCACTCCGTGGTAAATCCGGCCGTGTCACCGAGCGCGTCACGCCGACCGACGGGCAGGTCAAACTCGACGAGGGCGGCTTCAATCCGTACTACGAAGCCCGCAGTTTCGACGACAATCTCGCCGAAGGAACAGAAGTGATTGTCGTCGATCCCGGCGGCGGAAACGTTCTCACTGTCGAGTCAGTCGACAACGTCAAAGACGAAATCGACCGCGAACTCGAACGCGAGGCCGAGGCTGAAGCCGAACAGGCCTGATTACCGAAACCACGAGAGGAAGCCGCCACTGTTGGTATCCTCATCAGTATCTCCGCGCGACTGTTCGAGATGTTCGTCTTCCAGTCCCTCCTGTGTCAACTCAAAAAACTCGTCGTCGGGCAGCGCCACGTCGAGCACGTCCAGTTCGGTCGGTTGGCCCTGATTGTCGAAGGCCTGCCAGTCGTCGCGGCCGTACGGCGCTCCGACGATGATGTGGACCTCGCCGCTGGTGAACGTCTGCAGGTCAGCATCGCTGGGTCGGAGCACGCCGTTGGGGTGTGAGTGGACCGACCCGACGGAACTCACGTCGTTCGGTTTCATCATCTCCTTGACCGAGGCGCTGGTCGGCCCGGATTCGGTTCCGGGGATGATCAGAATATCCGTGATGACCTTGCCATCCCGATCGAGGTCGAGTCTGCTCGCGCTGTCGGCCCGGAGAAATCCCATGTACTCGTTCGGGTGGGTCTGCTCGGAGGCCGAGAGAATGAACTCCAGTGTTTCCTCAGCGATCCCGAGCAGTTCGCTCGACCGAAACAACCCCATTTGGTAATGCTGTGACCTCTCGATCCCTAAGTATTCTGTTCGCTCCACCGGATTCCTTTTGGAAGATCGGTCCCTCGTGGGAGTATGTGCGGCCGCTACACACTCTTCGTCGCCCCCGAGACGCTGTCAGATCGGTTCGGCGTCGATGTCGAGGCCTACGAACCGACCTACAATGCCGCCCCGGGCCAGCAGTTACCGATCATCACCGACAACGAACCCGACCGACTCCGCCGACTCGAATGGGGGCTGATCCCGGAGTGGGCCGAGACGAAAAGCGACGGCGGACACATCAACGCTCGCGCGGAAACACTCACCGAGAAGTCGAGTTTCGCCGACGCCTTCGAGGGGTCGATCGAGGGCGGCGGCCGCTGTCTCGTCCCCGCCGACGGCTTCTACGAGTGGGTCGAGACAGAAGAGGGGACACAGCCGTACAGAGTCACCTTCGCGGACGGCCGCCCCTTCCTGATGGCGGGGCTGTGGACGCGCTGGCAACCGCCGACGACACAGACGGGACTCGACGCGTTTACTGAGGGCAGTTCTGAGCCACAGGCCGACCCGATAGATACCTTCACCATCGTCACCACGGAGCCGAACGACCTCGTGGCGGACCTCCATCACCGGATGGCCGTGATCCTGCCCGACGAGCAGCAGGAGGCGTGGCTCACCGAACCAGCAGAGAACGCCGAAAATCTCCTCGAACCGTACTCCGCCGACGCAATGCATGCCTATCCCGTTTCGACGGCGGTCAACGACCCCGCCAACGACCACGCGGAACTGGTCGATGCGGTCGAGTCACCGACTACCGCCGGGTCCACCGAATAGGGCTGATTTGAGCCGCGAGCCGACACCTGGCGACTGATAGAGCAGTTCTTCGTCGATTTCGACACCGCCGTCGGTCGCCGATTCGGCCTGGTCGGTGCTCTTTGCGGAGCCACCAGACACGGTGGCCGTCGCCGCTGGAGCCGATTTCCTTCCGGAATCGCCCGATTTCGCTGTCGTTTCTGCTGAGTTCGGCGTCGGTGCAGCTGTCGTTTTCGGATCGGCCGAGCCGACCGTCTTCGTAGCCGGTTCCGACTCCGTCGAGGATTCCACCGGTTCGGCCGCTTCGATTGCTTGGGGCTCCGGCGAGGGTTCGACGGTCGTTTGGGTGGTGTCGGACGGCGTCGATTCCGCTTCTTCGATGAGTGCCTCCGCAGATGGACCGGGTTCGACCGGTTGGTCGGTGATCGGTTCCAGTTCCTGTGGGGATTTCCCCTCGCTGATCGCCTGGTGGTAGGCGGTCTGGAGCTGGCAAAGCTGTGATTCGAGTTCGTCGACGCGGGCGGCTTTCTCTTTCAGTTTAGCCCGCTGCTCGCGCAACAACTCGACTTCGGCTTCGAGACAGGCCAGTTGCTCCGAGAGGTCCTCGACGCGCTCGTGGGCCTCGATACACTCCCGAACCACCTCGGATTTCGACCGATATGCGCCTCCGCCGTCCGCCTGGCGTTCGAGAATCCGCTCGTGTTCGTCGCTGATTGTCACCGTCAGGCGTGGCATGCTTGTCCTGAAACCTGCCACCCTATCCAATTAAAACTGCGTCAGACGGCGGGCATACGCATGTCAATCACCAATCTCGACGACCAGCACCGGCAAGTCCGCATTCTTGACGACTCGCTCGGTTGTACTCCCGAGTTGGGCGAGTCGTTCGCGGCCGTTCTTGCCGTGGGTCCCCATCACGATCAGGTCGATATCCGCCTCCTCGGCGTAGTCGAGAATCGCCCGGTGTGGCGTCCCTTCTCGTTGTGCGGTTTCGACCTCCGCCCCCTCGTCTTCGATTCGGACCTGCGCGTCGTCGAGCGCGTGGGTCGCTTCCTCTTCGAGCGAGCGCCGGACCTCTTCGGTCGTGTCGTCGTCTGCCGCCCGAAGGTGGCGTTTGTCGACGATATACAGCGGGTGGACGGTCGCGTCTTTGTCGATTGCGATCGTCAGCGCGTGGTCGAGTGCCTCCGTCGTCGCGGAACTGCCGTCGGTCGGCAGCAGGATGTTGTCGTACATGTCCCCCTCTGCGAAGGGCGAACAGTTGTACGTTTCCCCCGTTCTCGCCGACAGCAGACGCTTCGAGAGCGAGATCGGCCGAGAGCCCGCCGTCTGTGACTCATCGACGGCTGTGCGTGCTGCGCCCGGCTTTTTAGTCGTCGAAGCGGTACAGAGCGTATGATCGATCTACGGAGCGATACGGTAACGAAACCGAGCGAGGAGATGCGCGAGGCAGCCCGCGATGCCGATGTCGGTGACGACGTGTACGGCGAAGATCCGACGATCAACGAACTCGAGGCACGCACAGCAGAGATTCTCGGCACCGACGACGCGCTGTACGTCCCCTCGGGAACGATGGGCAATCAGATCGCCGGCCGGATCCACACCGAGCGCGGCGCGGAACTGCTCTGTGAACGAGAGAGCCACATCTACAAGTGGGAACTCGCCGGACTCGCCCAGCACGCCGAAGTCCAGCCCAGAACGATCGACGCCGGCCCGCGCGGGGTCATCGAGCCCGAACAGGTCCGAGAGGGCTACGTCGGAGCGAGCGGCCACCGGCCCGGCACCGACGCGCTGGCTCTCGAAAACACCCACAACAGCCGCGGCGGGACCGCGATCGCTCCAAAAAAGGTCACCGCCGCTGCCGAGGCCGCCCACGACCTCGGGCTGACAGTCCACCTCGACGGCGCACGGCTGTTCAACGCCGCGGCCGCCCACAACTGCCCCGCCGCCGACTTCGTCGAGCCGGTCGACACCGTGATGTGCTGTCTCTCGAAGGGGCTGGGTGCGCCCGTCGGCTCGATGCTCGCCGGTCCCGAGGAACTGATCGAGGAGGGCCACCGCGTCCGGAAACTCCTCGGCGGCGGGATGCGACAGGCCGGGATGATCGCCGCACCGGGGCTGGAGGCACTTGCCAACCGGGAGCGTCTGAGCGAAGACCACCGGCGAGCGGAGCGACTCGCCGCGGGACTCGCCCGAATCGACGGCTTGCAGGTCGACGACCCCGAGACGAACATCGTGCTGGTCCACACCGACCGCCCCGCTGAGGCAGTGCTGGACGACTGCGAGGACGAAAGCGTCCTTGGCGTGCCCTTCGCCGAGCACACGATCCGCTTCTGTACGCACTGGGACGTGACCGACGACGATATCGACCGCGCAATCGAGGGTATCGAGCGAGCAGTGTGACGCGGGCTGAAACCGCAACACAGCTATAAGTACGTGCCAGCGGAACCTCACGCTATGGAGACGGTACTTCTCGATCCCGATGATGTCACGGCGAGTACGGAGATGGGAGAGGTAATCGACGCCGTCGAGGCCGCCTTCGCGGCCTACGCCGACGGCGACACGCAGATGCCCGCCAAATCCTACATCGACCTGCCCCAGCACAACGGCGATTTCCGCTCGATGCCCGCCTACATCGATGCCGACGACTGGGAGGCCGCCGGCGTGAAGTGGGTCAACTCCCACGCCGACAACCCCAAAAACCACGACCTTCCGACGGTGATGGGGACGATGATCTACTCCGACCCCGAGACGGCCTTCCCGCTGGCGATGCTGGACGGGACCGGCCTCACGCGCCTGCGGACGGGCGCGGCCGCCGCCGTCGCGACCCGGTATCTCGCCCCCGAGAACGCCACCTCGCTCGGACTGGTCGGCGCGGGCATCCAGGCGTACACGCAACTGGAGGCAATCGCGCAGGTCCGAGACATCCAGACGGTCCTCATCAGCGACCTCCGGGAGGAAGCCATCGAGGAGTTCATCGCCGAGTTCGGCGAGGAATTCGACGTTCGAGAGGGGTCGATCACCGAGGCCGCGTCGTGTGATATCGTCTCGACGACGACGCCGGTCACCGACCCAATTGTCGAGGCTGTCGGCGAGCACACGCACATCAACGCGATGGGCGCGGATGCGCCGGACAAAAACGAAATCGCCTTCGACGTCGTCGAAGATGCGACCATCGTAATCGACGATTACGAGCAGTGCACCCACTCGGGAGAGATCAACGTCCCGTGGAGCGCAGGGAAACTCGACGACGACGATATTCACGGCGAACTCGGCGATGTCGTGACGGGCCGCGTCGACGAACCCGATCCCGAGAGTGTGACGCTGTTCGACTCGACGGGACTCGCCATTCAGGACGTAGCCGCGGCACACGTCATCTACGAGCACGCAACAGAGAACGAGATCGGTACCGAGTTTGCCCTCGTAGGAACCGATACGTAAGCGGCCGTTCGGGCGCTACGACTCCTCTTCGATGGAGAGTGTGACTTCCTCACCGACGGAGAGATCCATCTCGTAATCGACGAGTTTCACACCCAGCCGATCCCGACCGCAGAACAGGGCAACGCCGGTGATCGGCGTCCCATTTGCGAGCACGGTACACTCCGTCCAGGAGACGGTCCGATCCGATAGTGTGCCGATCGCTCGATCGGCGAGTTCGGCGCAAGTCCCGCCAGCGAGCACACCCCCGCCGTCGTAATGGGGGAATCCACCGTCGAGTACTCCGCCACCGCTCTCGACGCCCGCGAACCGGTTCCCGGGGTCGGGATGACCCGGTGCGTCGAGGCGGACCCACGTCTTCCCCGCGTCGGTGACGGTGCCGGTGCCGTCCCACGGGACGGCGCTCAGTTCGGCCTCGACGCTGATCGGCAGCGATCCCGAAGCCCGGTAGGGGTTGTCCTCGTGAGTTCGGAAGCCGAGGTGGATGTGATTGGGGACCCACGGGGCGAAAAAGCCCGCACGGACGAGGTCGCCGAGCGGGTCGCCGACTGCTACTGTGTCGCCCGCTTCGACCGACGGATCGACGTGGAGCGTGCGGGCGACGTACTCGCCGGTGTCGATGAGGATGAGATGGTCGTGCTCGGCGGCGTAGGGTTTCGACGGCGCTTCGACGGTTTTCGTCTCGATGACCTCCCCGGCGACGGGCGAGGGCGCAGTCTCAGACTCGGGGTAGAGATCGATCGCACAGCCCTCGTCGTGGGCGGTAAACGGAGAGTTGTACAGCGAAAAGCGGTAGTACTGAAAGAGAACTTCCGGCCCGAGCGTGACTGTCATCACCCCACAGTTGGCCGACGCGAACAAAGATCCGTCGGTGGACTCAGAGCAACTCCCCGCGGGCAACCGGGACGACCTGTCCGCCAACCTCGACGGCAATCGACTCCCCGTCCGGATTCGCGCGGAGTTGGAGCAGCGAAGGTCGGCCGAGTTCGTATCCCTGTTCGACGCGGGCCTCGACGGTCGGCGAGCCGAAATACTCCTCGGCGGAGAGATAAGCAGCGAGACAGCCGTTCGCGGAGCCAGTGGCGGGATCCTCGCGGACGCCGAGTGCGGGCGCGAACATCCGTGCGGCGATGTCGTCCTCGGGTTCCCGCGGGTCGGGACAGAAGGCGTGGATCAGTTTTGCCTCTCGATTCTCGACGAAGTCATCGTAGGCGTCGAGGTTCAGATCGATGCCGGTGAGGGCATCCCGGTCACGGAGCGGGACGATGATCGTTGGCAGGCCAGTGGAGACCACCTGCACGGGATAGTCGGGATCGAGTTGGTCGAGACCCAGTCCGAGCACTGCGGCGAGGTCGTCGTGGGCGAGTCGGTCGCCGAACTCGGGGGGTTGTTGGTGCATCCAGAGTTGGTCGCTCTCCCTGCCGACGGGGACGTGGCCGACCTGCAGGTCGAGAACGACCTCCTCGGGGTCACCGTCGGCGAGTCGGTCGCGGATCACGGCGGCGGTACCAAGCGTCGGATGGCCGGCGAAGGGCACCTCGTCAGTCGGCGTGAAGATGCGAACCGGCCACGCACCGTCGCGCTGCTCGCCGGTGACAAAAGTCGTCTCGGAGTAGTCCATCTCCGCAGCAATGGCCTGCATCTCCTCGGTATCGAGATCGGTCGCGTCCGTGATTACGGCGAGTTGGTTGCCAGCGTAGCGCTCGCAGGCGAAGACGTCGACGAGAGAGAACTGCCGGGTCATACCGGGCGGTTGCACTGCCAGATAAAAAATACTCGCTGTTGATCACTAGCCCACAAGGGATATTTGGCTCGCCCTCACTCTCACAGACATGACTGGGAACGAGAGCGGGCAGCAGTACTCACGACGGACGTATCTGGCGGGCGCAGGTGCAGCAGCAACGGCAGTCGCCGGACTCTCTGGCTGTCTCGACTTCATCACCGGTGGGGCCGCGGAGTTCGAGGCCAGCCCTTCCCGCGTTCCACAGAGCGTCCTCGACGAGACGGGGTACGAGCGCGACGGCGTCTCGGATCAAGAGGTCGAGCGGACGTTCGAGGCCGGTGGGGAGAGCAGGGACGTGATCGTGACGAACAAACTCGCCGAACACAGTAAATCGGTGAGCGTCTCCGAGGTCGGCCTCGATAACGCCGACGCAGCGATTTTTACCTCACTGACCACACCGCAGGTCGACGTTCTCGGCCAGGATTTCAATCCCGTCGAGGACATGTCTGCGAAAGAGATCGCCGCGATGGTTCAAGAGGAGTACGAACTCGTTGCAGATCCGAGAGAGCAGGGAGAACAGAGCGTGACGATCAACGGCGAAGAGACGACGATGACCAAATTCCGGGCCGAGGCGCAGTTCGACGGCAGTCCAGTCGAACTCGTGTTGCACATTACCGAAGCGGTGGAACTCGGCAGCGATTTCGTCGTCACTGTCGGTGGCTATCCGAGGCTGCTCCCCGGCGAGGAAGAGAACATCATTCAACTGTCGGAATCGGTCGAAGAGGACTCGTAGCGAGTTAGTCTTCGGAGGTTGGCGTATCCGTCGGGAGGCCCACGTTCGGGTGCGCGTCGCTATCGACCCGGCGGCGAAACTCGTTGACGATCCGCAGCGCGAGCAAGTATCCGATGACCGAAAAGATCGCCGCGAGGATGAGATTGCCGAGCCAGAGCCGGACAAGCATGTCCGGACCGGCCGACAGCGAAATATCGGCAGTCTTGAACGTTACTCCCGGCGCGGGCCCGAGAATGAATCGCCCGAGCGAATAGCTCGCTCCGTAGACGCCCCACTTCACGACCGGGTTGAGGATGACCACCGACGCGAACAGCGCGATCTTGCTCAGGCGGTCGAACAGAAATGCGAGGACGACGAAGACGAACAGGCCTGTCCCCAGCGAGGGCAGCGCAGTGATGAACACGCCGAGGCCGAAGCTAAACGAGACTTCGTGCGAGGTATGTTTCTCGACGAAGGCGGTGATCAGCCGCTCCTTGACCTCTTCGAGGACACGGTCGACCCGTTGTCGGACCATTCAGTCGGTGTTACGAGCGTGATGATTATCAACGCTTCCCTTGTTGCTCGGAAACCCGTGGGTGTCGAATCCAATTGGGCCCCGTCACCGGAATCCACCTCCGGAACCGGGATTCGACGGAGGGCGCGGGGGACCGTTCAGCCGCTTGTTGGGATCAGGATTTTGAGTTTGAGATTTATTTTGTGAGCCGGCGAGAGAGGCGGTTAGCCGAGAATTATCAGCATCTGAGCGAAAAAGTAGGAACCGGTCAACTAATTGACGGGCACGGTGGGATGTTTCACCCGATGCCAGACCTCGCTTCGCTCGGTCTGCCGCGGTTCAAATCTCCTGCGTGGTTTGTTCAGCGCGCTTCACTGCCGTTCAGCGGCTTCACGGGCACGGTGGGATTTGAACCCACGACCGTCGGATAACTTCCGCCGCCACAGGCCGTACCGGCGTTAGAAGTCCGACGCTCTAGTCCGGACTGAGCTACGTGCCCTCGTCTGAGATGTACGAGTCAACCCATATCCATGTTGTGTTCTCATACTGCCGGCTGTGAGCCGTGACAAGATTCGCTCACAGGCACCGAGACTTGTGGATTTCACAGTCGGCAGTATCAGGCGGCCTCGATCTGGTCACCGGCCCACGACTCCGCCACGGCAAAGGAGAGCGTACTCGCGAGTCCGAGCAGCGTGCCACCAGTCAGCATGAAGGCGAGATATTCGAGTGAGCCCTGTTCGAGAAAGAAGGCGCTCAGGCCGTGCAGCACGCCCGCGATGGCGACGACGTAGAAGGGGGCGTTGAGATATCGCCAGTGGAAATCGCCGGAGAGATACTCGTCGGTCACGCGGCCGAAACTACTCGTCACGCCGGCGGCCGCGACCCACTGAATCGAGCCGAAAATCAACGCGGCGACGATTTCGACGGCATCCAGCCCACCCGATTCGCGCATCTGTTCGACGGTGTCGACGCCGCTGACGCCGCCGACGACAAGCAACGCCGCCGCGACTAGCGAAGTAATGAGTGTCACCCGACCGGTAAACAGCGCGGTTCGGAGCCCCTCGACGGTGCGGTCGACCCACTCGACGACCCCGAGCCCCCGAGCGAGGATGTAGAGCCCGAGCATCCCGGAGACGATGCCGAAGACAGTCCCGGGGAAGCCAACCAGGTTGGCGATGATCGTCAGCGGATAGATCAACAGCAGGATGCCGAGCGGGACCAGAAGCGTCCCCCGGGTCTCGGGGTCGTCGAGCACCTGCTTGATCGTGTAGTACATCGACTCCAAATCCTGTGACTGACGGACGACCACGCGCCGAACGCTGTCGATCTGGATCCGCGAGCGAATCACCGGGATGACCGTCTCGTCCTGTGCGCCATCCGTGACGACGACCGCGCGGATATCCTCACCAGTGGCGAGCTCGGCGAGGACGCGGTCGACCTCCTCGCCGACCTGGCGGTTGGCTTCGACCTCACGGCCGTCGACGCCGGTCACCGCAGCGACTTCGACGGACTCTCCGTCGATCTCTTCGGCGAGGTGGATCCCCTGAAAGAGGACGTTCACGTCGCTGTCTTCGGGGTCGGCCGTGGCGAGATCGACCGCCGCATCGCTGACCGCATCGCGGCCGACAACGGGCGTCTCGACGCCAGTCTTGCGGCCGAGGTCGTCATCCAGATCGACACACAGGACCAGCAGCATTAGTCTGATGTACGAAACGGTGATTTATCTGCTTTCGGGCTTGCACGTGCGAGCCTCGACCGGGATTGAAACGGCTTTAGGTGCCAGTCCCGAAGCGAGCGTATGACTGACGGTACGGACCCGACGAAAGTCGAGTGGAACGACTGGGGCCAGGAGGCCTTCGATATCGCCGACCGGTCGGGCAAACCGGTCCTCCTCGCGCTGGTCACCGACTGGGCCGAGGAGTGTGCGGAGATGGACGAGACGACCTACGCCGAACCGCGGATCGCAGCGAATATCAACGACGGCTTCGTCCCAATCCGCGTCGACGCCGACCGCCACCCCCGCGTTCGAGAGCGATACAACATGGGCGGCTTTCCCTCGACAGTCTTTCTGACCCCCAGCGGAGATATCCTCACCGGCGCGACCCTCCTCGGGGTCGACGGCTTCCGCGGGATTCTCGATAGTGTTCGAGAGACGTGGGACACCAAAGGCGAAGACGCGGGCTCGAAACCCCGGGCCGTCCGGGACGACGTGCCGCCCAGCGGACCGATCACCGACCGCATCGAGGAGCACATGATCGAGCAGTTGCTCGGCGCCTACGACGACGAGTTCGGCGGGTGGGGAACGGACGCAAAGTTCCCGATGCCCCGAACCATCGAGTTCGCGCTCGTCCGCGCCCGCGATCAGGCGACCCGCACGCTCGAAGCGATTCACACGCACCTGCTGGACACCTACGACGGCGGCTTCTACCGGGTGGCGCGCAACCGAAACTGGGGCGCTGCTCGACGAGAGAAACTGCTCGACGAGAACGCCGCGACCATCCGTGCTTTCGCCCACGGCTACCGCTATACAGGCAACGAGACCTACCGCGAGGCCGCCGAGCAAGGCGTCGAGTACCTGACGACGACGCTGTGGACTGGTGACGCCTTCGCGGCGAGTCAGGGCGGCGACGAGGAGTATTTCACCCTCGATCCGACCGCCAGAGAAGACGCCGAAGGGCCGCCAGTCGACGAGACGGTGCTGGCCGACCGCAACGGCGTCGCAATCGACGGTCTGCTCCAGTACGTCGCCTACACCGACGACGAACAGGCCCGCCAGTACGCTCGCCGTGCCCGCGAGCACGTCGTCGAGACACTCGTCGACGATGGCGAGGTGACTCACTTCGTCGCCGACGACGAAACCGGCGAATCGGGACTGCTCCTCGATCAGGCCCGCGTGTTGCAGGGGCTGGCTACCTCGTGGTCGGTGCTGGGCGAACCCGGCCCGGCCGTCGCGGTTGCCGACTGGATGATCGACCAACTACAGGCCGACAGCGGCGAGTTCCACGACGGTCCGGTCAGCGACGTGGCACTGCTCGATACCCCGCTGTCCCCGCTCGATACGAACGTCAGCGCAGCACAGGCATTGTTGGATCTGGCACTGTTGACCGGCGAGGATCGCTACGAGACCGCCGCCCGAGAGGCAATCGAGGCCTTCGCCGGCGCGGCCGACCGGATGGGTGTCGAAGTTGCAGAGTTCGCCTCCGCCGCCGCCCGCCTCCAGAGCCCGCAGGTGATCGAGGTCGGGACCGACCCCGGCAGCGACCTCCACCGCGCCGCGCTCCGACTGGCGGATCACGAAACCGTCGTCGCGCCACGAACCGACGCCGACGTCGAGAGTGCCGCCGCCGAACTGGCCGACGGAACTGCCCGACTACTCGTCGACGGGGAGGAGCAGGGGACGGCCGACTCACCGGCAGAACTGGAATCGTTGTTGACCGACTGAGAGCCCACGGCGACTGGAGCGCGAAGAAACACGAACAGTTAGCAAGACAACTTGGAAGGGAGTTTTGAATTTGATAAACAGCCGGTTCGTTTATCACGCTGGGCAAAAACAGGGTAGACAATGGCAAGTCTCAGGGATCTCGGCCTGTCCGAGTACGAATCACGCGCCTACCGGTCACTGTTGCAGACCGGCCCGACAACGGCCAAGGAGTTGTCGCGGACCAGCGACGTGCCGATGGGCCGGATCTACGACGTGCTCAACAGTCTGGAGACACACAATCTGATCCGCAGTCAGACCGCGAGTCGCCCGAAGAAGTACGTCGCGGTCGAACCGGAGACCGCACTGGATCGCCTGCTCGAAAACAAGCGCGAGGAACTCGAAGAGAAAATCGACCAGTACGAGGACATCGCGACGGAACTGGAGGACAAACTCGAAACGGCCGATCCAGTCGACGAGCCGTTCTGGACGGCCGCGCTGGGCGGGGGCGAGGCCGCCGAACTACTCGTCGAGCGAATCCAGGCCGCCGACGAACGGATCGTCTTCGTCGCCGCGACGACAGCCTCCTACGTCGACCTCGATATCGTCGGCGAACAGATCGCCGAAGAACTCGAAGCCGCCATCGAACGCGGCGTTCCCGTCTCGATTCTGCTCCATCCGGATGTCGTCGATCAACTGCCCGAAAGTGTCGGGCGACGGTACCGGTATCACCTCCAGAACCACGAGGACTTCGAGGTCCGCGTCGGCAGAAACGTCACCGCGACTTTCGCACTGATCGACCGCGGTGAAGTCTGTATCGAGGTCCCCCACCCGACCGACGCCTCGGAACTGTTCGCGATTATCAACCTCAAAGACACCGAGTTCGCGGCAAACGTCCAGAACGCCTTCGACCCTCGCTGGAAAGAAGCGACCGAACTCGAACTGTGATCGAAAGCGGTGAAGAACCCACCGCATCTACCGGAGAAATTTGCGCCATCCTGTGACGATTTCGAGAGCGCCATACCCCTGGATGCCTCGGTATGAGGCTGCGAGGGAGTGATTTTCGCGAGTGAACAGCGACTGCGACGGGCGCCCCTGTCGCCGCTAAGAGAACTCGAATGTACCGTGGACCGGTAGGCTGTGGAAGATGGAAGCCCCGCAGAGGAGAGTATGAGTTCACAAGAGCCACGGATCGATCCGGCGCAGTTCGTCTCGAATTTCGTTGCGTTCCAGTATCGAGAGGTAATTATGGTCTTCGCAACGGTCGCAGTCGTCGCGAGTTCAATCGTCTTCTTTCCCGGGTTCGGGAATCTGAGCCAGGGCCTCCAGTCGGAGATTTCGAGTGGGCTCCTCGTGCTCTTTTTGCTCGTCGCAATCCTCGCGGGGATCATCAAGGGGATGGTCGGGTTCGGCTACGCAATCGTCACGACGCCGATTTTCGCGTCGGTGATCGATCCGACCCTCGCCGTCGTCGTGCTGGCAATTCCGCCGTGGATGCTCAACATGTTCCAGATCGGCGAGACCGATACCGGACTGGCCTTCGTCCGCGAGGAGTGGGCGCTTCTGCTGTTGGCCGTCGTCGGGTCCGTCCTCGGCGTCAGCTTTCTCGCCGAGTTTAGTGCCGGTCCGATCGTTCCGTTTCTGATCGGCGTCGTGATCTTCGGGTACGTGCTGTTTCAGGTCGGGCAGGGATTCGTGACCGTCGAGCAGACGCACAATCCCGTCGCGCTCGGGACGGCCGGATTCCTGCAGGGCTTCCTGCTCGCTGTTGCCAATCTCGGCCCGCTGCTGCCGGCGTATTTCCACACCTTCGAGCGTGACACCGAGCGATACATCGGCGGCCTCTCGATGGTGTTGGGGACGATATTCACCGTCCGGATCGTCCAGATGGCGCTGTTCACCGATCTGCTGACGACCTATCGGCTGTGGCTCGGGTCGATCATCGCCGTCGTGACCATCGTCGGCCTGCTCATCGGAACGTATCTCCGTCGACTCGAAGTCGACGAGGAGAAATTCAACTGGTTCGTCGTGGCGCTTTTGTTCGTCATCTCGCTCAACATCTTCAGAAACACAATTCCCGCGCTGTTGTGATTACGCCAGCGAGGCTTCCTCGCCGGAGAACGGTCGTTGCATACCCAAGCGGTCGGGACAGCAGGGTATTGCTGTTGTGCAGAGTTAAACGGCGATTATAGTGATCGCCGCGGCGGGAGTCAGATCCGACCGTTCCCGCCGGTAAATCGACCCGTGGACGCCGAGTCGGTACCGCCGACGGTGCTGAAATCCATATCCTCGAAATGCTCCGGTGCGGCGCTATCGGTCGTGTAGACGTACAGCGCGGTTTTGGCGATGCCGCTGAGTGTCTTGCCCAACAGCAGAGCGAAGATGAGCGCGGTCCCGCCGATCAACACCGTCGCCAGCAGTTGGACCGCCCCGAGTCCAGCGGTGGCAACGAACGTGAGGCCACCGAGGGCGACTGCGACGATGGCGAGCAGCACGGTGATAATATCGATCGCACCCATCGCACCGAGTGACTCTCCCCACGTGTCTTTGAAGGTCCGCCCGCTCTCTTTGAGCATCTCCACCGCAGACGGATCACGGAAGACGATCACCGGAACGACGAAGTAGGTCATCACGCTCCACGCCACCGCGAAGATGCCCGCGATGATCTGTGCGACGAAGTTGTCCTGCGACTCGATCATGCGGATGAGTACCCCCACGGTCGCGGCGATGACCGACCAGATTAAAATCGGGAGTTTCCGCTCCCACGCGGTTGCTAATGCACCACGGATCGAGGGCTCGCCGCCCTCGAAAACGGTGCGCGTTGCGGCGACAAGCGCCGCTGTAAAGAACGACGCGATGAACGTCTCGACGAGGTAGGCGGCGAACAGCGCGACGTAGACCACCGACCCCCCTTCCAGCAGCGAGTCCGCGAGGAACAGACTCCCGAACAGCGTCACGAGAAAAGCGATACCCGAAATCCCGCCGACCAGCGGGAAGACCAGCAGTTTCGGGTGTGCACGGAGCACGCGGCCGCTCCGACGTGCCATCCCGAATCCGATCTTGAACCGACGGAAGATACCCATTGTAGGGAAGTGTTGTCTATCTATCCTACTTAAAGATCGGGTCGGCTTCCGAGTCGCGAACAGTGCACAATATTTTAGTACAGAAACAACTTCGGTCGTGGTCAGTTGGTATTGCCGTTGACTTCCGTTCGCAGCGTCCCGAGTTCGGCGACTCGCTCAGCGTGGGCGTTGTGCTGGTGGATCGACTCGTCGTTGGACTGTTTCATCGTTACGACGGCGTCGTCCGGGAGATCCGGGAACTCGTCGACGATGCCTTCGGCCATCGCCCGAACACAGTCCTCGACGAACTTGGCGTTCTGGTGGGACTGGTAGGTCATGTGGTCCTCATCGGGACGTTTGGCCATGTTGTAGATGCGGGCGCTCATCGAGTCACGGGCGACCTCGATCAGATCGTGGAGGTCGACTTCCGGCGCGCCGGAACTCTCGACGGTGAGCGTGGCGTGGCCGCGCTGGGAGTGACCCGGTTGTGGGGCCTCTTCGAGGAACTGGTCGATGGTCTCGTCGTCGACATCCAGACCGCGAAGCGTCTCGCGAGCGCGACTCGCGGACATCCCCTGTGAGCACGGACAGACGGTCATCCCCGTCACGCGAGCGCCGATTTTCTCGGTCGTTCCCTCTTCTTCGGTCGCCGTCGCAGCGGCGATGATGTCGGCCGAACTCTGGGTTGGACGCCCGCTCTCGGGTGTCTCCTCTCGGATGACGTACTCGGCTTCCATCCGCACCTCGGCTTTGGTGGTGTAATCGTGTTTGTCCAGTAGTCGTTCGGCTGTATCCCCACAGACATCCTCGACGCGGTAGGTCGGTTCGCTGACGGCTTCTTCGAGCGTCTCGTCGATGACCTCCATATTGCGACTCATGTCGGCGCCTTTTCGCCAAGATGGGAGGTCGACGAAGACCTCGAACTCAGCCATGAGGATGATCGGCCGTTTCTCCGGCCGGGCAACCTTGACGAGTTTCTCGACGCCTGTGACACCAACGCGGTTGAGTCCAACAGTGACCTCGGGACTGGAGGCCTGCACGTCCGGCAATTGCTGACTCATCGAACAGTATTATGGGAGAAAACGGGTTAGTGCTTTCGCTTCCGTCAACGTTGGTTTGGGAATCGAACAGAGAACTTTCGACCTGTTCGTCTCGCGAGTCATCGGTTCACCGGATAGGCCACGCGCCCCGCGACTCCTCAAGCACAATTCATTTGCAATTGCCGTCCGAAGGGCAACCGATGGCAGAGTGTGATATCTGCGGCGAGGAAGAGAGTATGCCGTACAACTGTCGCCACTGCGGCGGCACGTACTGCGGAGATCACCGCCTGCCCGAATCACACGATTGTCCGGGACTGGACAACTGGGAGCAGTCCGGTCCCGTCTTCGACAGCGGCTTCGAGGAGAGTGTCAACAGCAGCCAATCCGGCAACGCCGGCATCGCCGACCGCCTCGGCATCGACACCGGTCCGGGGGGACCGCTCGCGTACTTCCGGGGAAACATGACGTTCGTCTTCCTCGGCTTGATGTGGATCACCTTCGCGCTACAGGTGATCATCGGCGCGGTGGCCGGTCGGGCCGCTGTGGAGACGCTGTTCGTCCTCTCGCCGGCGAATCCCTTCTACGTCTGGACGTGGGTGACATCCGTTTTCGCACACGGCGGTGCTCTTCACATCTTCGTCAATAGTCTCGTTATTTTCTTCTTCGGCCGGTTGGTCGAGCAGTATATCGGCTCCAAACAGTTCGCAGCGCTGTTTCTCGGCAGCGGTGTCCTCGCGGGCCTCGCACAGATCGCTCCGGCGGTAATCGGCCTGGAACCACTCGGCCCCGGCGTCGTCGGGGCAAGTGGGGCGGCACTGGCGCTGATGGGCGTGCTGACGATCATGAACCCCAATCTGACCGTCTATCTCTACTTCATCATCCCAGCACCGATCTGGGTAATTACAGGCGGCACGGTCGTCATCAGCGCGTTGTTCGTGGCGATCGGTAGTCCCGGCGCGTACGGAATTGCTCACGCGGCCCACCTCGTCGGTGTGCTCATCGGACTGGCCTACGGCAAGCGAGTCAAGGACAGAGTACGGATTCCCCAACAGGTCCGCTTCGGCGGCGGCGGCGGTCCGGGCGGCCCCGGTGGTCCGGGTGGCCCCGGTCGCGGTGGCGGGCGCGGTCCCTTCTAACAATGGAGCCAGTTCGTCCTGAATTCGCACCCGATCCGTCCCTCTCCCGCGAAGAGATGGAAATCCTCCAGCGGGAGATTGCGGAGACAGCAACCTTCTCGGACGACCTGGCCATCGATCCGCTCGATCCACACACGCTCGTCGCTGGCGTCGATCAGGGCTTTTCCGACGACATGGCGACCAGCGCCATCGTCGTCACCCGCGGCGAGAGCGTCATCGAGCGCGTCCATGCACGCGTCGAGACGGAGATTCCCTACATTCCCGGCCTGCTGAGTTTCCGGGAGGGCGGGGCGATTCTCGCGGCCTTCGAGAAACTGGAGACCGATCCCGACATCGTGCTGTTCGACGGCAGCGGCCGAATTCACTTCCGGGAGGCCGGACTGGCGACGCACATCGGCGTCATGCTCGACGTGCCGGCAATCGGCGTCGCCAAGAACCTCCTCTGTGGCCGACCCACCGAATCGCTCGCCGATCCACTCCCAGAGGGTACCAGAATCCCAATCGAGGCCGACGAGGAGGTGACCGCACCCATCGGGACGGTGATCGGTCACGCCTTCCAGAGCAGACAGTACGACTCCGGGAATCAGTACATCAACCCGCTGTACGTCAGTCCCGGCCATCGCGTGAGCGCCGAGACGGCGACGGATATCGTCGCGAACTGCTCGGCGGGGTACAAGTTGCCGGAGCCGACACGGCTGGCAGATTCGTACGCCGCCGACGTGAGTTGACCAGAGGGAGCCCCAAATGGCAGGTAATTAACTATCTGCCGTTCGTCCGACCGACTATGCCGAACAAGACGGTACTCATTACGGGTTGTTCCTCCGGGATCGGTCGGGCCAGCGCCGAGGCCTTTCGCGAGGAGGAGTGGAAGGTCTACGCGACAGCGCGCGACGAGGAGGACATCGCTGACCTCGAAGAAGCCGGCTGTTACACGGCCGAACTCGACGTGACGAATCCGGACGACATCGAACGGGTCGTCGACCGCATCGACGAGGAGATGGGCCGACTCGATTGTCTAGTCAACAACGCCGGCTTCGCCCAGTACGGCCCCCTCGAAGATGTCTCGACGAAGCGAGTCCGCGAGCAGTTCGACGTGAACGTCTTCGGCCCGCATCGGCTCACCCGCGAAGTGCTGCCGATGATGCGCGCCCAGGAGGACGGCACCATCGTCAACGTTTCCAGTGTCTACGGCCAGATTTCGACGCCCGGTGCAGGTCCCTATGCGGGCTCGAAGTTCGCGCTGGAGGCGATGAGTGACTCCCTGCGGGCGGAAGTCGACGATCTGGGCATCGACGTGGTGGTCGTCCAGCCCGGACCCGTCACCACAGAGTTCAGTTCCCGTGCCGAGACCGAACTCGACGAGCTACCGCAGACCCGCGAGTACGGCTGGGTCTACGAGGCCATCGAGGACGCGACGATGACCTCCGACTCGCTGCCCTTCGCGCTCGAACCGGCGGAGGTGGCGACGGTGATCCACGACGCCGCCTCGCTCAGCGACCCGGAACCGCGGTATCCGGTCGGCCAGTTCGCGAAGCTCTCGGCGTACACGCGGTACCTCCCGGATCGCCTGCGTGACGGGATCTTCAGGTTCGTCCGGAAACTATTCTGATCGGCGGCTCAGGCCGGACGAAGCACCATCCGGACGACCGTCCAGCCATCCGCTCGGTCGTATTCGAGACGGCCGTCACAGACCTCGACGGTACAGCGAGCGAGCCAGAGGCCGAGCCCGGTGCCGTGCTGGAGCTGAGTGATATCGCCGCGGTCGA
The DNA here is from genome assembly GCF_037080055.1 of Halovenus anhuiensis. NCBI lineage: Archaea > Methanobacteriati > Methanobacteriota > Halobacteria > Halobacteriales > Haloarculaceae > Halovenus > Halovenus anhuiensis. The sequence continues at coordinate 123,097 of NZ_JBAOJI010000002.1, read as the reverse complement.
AGACCGGCCCGCGTTCAGATGCCGGGATTCCGGGGCCGTTGTCGGCGATTTCGACGACTGTGCGTTTGGGCTCGTAGTGGGCGTCGACGCAGACGACCGGATCACCGTCATTGTGAACGATCCCGTTTTCGACCAGCGCTTCGATCGCCGTGACGAGTTCGGGGACGCCGGTGACTCGGAGTTGCTCGGGGACATCGAGATCGATCGTTCCGGTCGTTCGCTCGGCGACGGCGTCGGCCGCCTCGACACACATCGGGACGACATCGACCGGTTCGGGGTGGCGATCCTCGGTGAGGATGCGTTCGAGCGTCTGTGCTTCCTTGCCGAGACTTGCGAGTTCGTGAGCGTGCCTAGTGATTTGAGCCGCTCGCCGCTCGATGTCTTCGCGGTTCGTCTCGGTTTCGAGCAACTGAGCGGCCCCCATGATCACCGAGAGTTCGTTGCGAAGGTTGTGCCGGAGGATCCGGTGGATGACCTGGATGTGCCGCTCGTAGGTCCGCTGTTCGGTGATATCGGAGTAGATCGCGAAGCCGAAGCGGTGGTCGTTCGGTCCCTCGTACGGCACACCGCGGTAGAGAAACTCCCGAACACCGGTCGCGGTCTGGCGACGAACGATCGCGTGGTTCGGCTTGCCGGCGGCAGTCCGTTCGTCGAAGGAGTCCGCGTCGGTGGAGTGACTGTCGGGAACGATGAACTCGTTGAGTGATTCGCCGAGAACGGTGCGCTCGTCGTAGCCGAAAATGTCCTCGAAGGCCGGATTAACCGCGCGGACGACAGGCGTCGTGTCGACGAGTTCGATCTCGACGACGGCGTCGCCGATCAGATCGAAGAGGTGGCCGAAGCGATCAGAGGCACCGCTGGCCGTACTGGTGTCTGGATGCCGGTCGTGTGTGTATTCCGGGGACATGATCAGTCCCCGAGTTTCGAGACAGCCGTGCTGGTGGCGGCCAGCGAACGCGGCGGGGTCGAACCCGTCGGCGAACTGCGAAGGGCAATTTCCCGGTTCCCGTCGGCGCCGGTCAGTTCGAGCACCTGATCGGCGGCACCGGCGTAGAAGGCACCGAACGTCTCGTCGACGGTCCGCTCGTCGACCACGTTACAGACCGTATCTGACGGTGCAAACACCGTCGAGTCGTTCTCGTATCGGGCCTCGCGGGCGGCCTCTTCGCCGAGGACGGCAATCTCGCCGGCGATGTTGCCGACGATCAAAAGCGGCTGGTCGCGTCGATTCGCTGTCTCGCTGTTAACCGCGCCAAGCGAGCGCGAGCGAACGTCGAAGACGTTGTACGAACCGCGCCACTCGTCGAACATATCGAGGATGAACAGGCGGTTGCCGTCGAGCGCCTGCGAGAGCGAGACGTCGTAACTGTCCAGCCCGTCGGCGAGCAGCGAGCGGGACATGGATTCCGGCGGCATCAGCGAGACGGCGTAGCCGGCCGCCAGCGCAGAGCCACACAGCGTCGCGACGACATCGACAGCGTTCGTGTCGTGCTGGAGGACGCTCTGCCCGCCGGTAAGCAGGCCGCCGTCGGTGGCGTCGTCGAGGGGCTCGACACCGGTCGGGATCCGGTCGATCTCTTCGACCGAAAGCGTCGGCGTCGCCTCGGTGAGCGCGCCGTCGATCTCTTCGAGCATCACCGTCTGTTCGGCGCGGAAGGCGTCGATATCGCGGACGGTCTCGGTCATCTCGGTCGCCTGGTCCGCGGCGGTCGTGCAGCGGTCCATGACGCTCTGGCTGACGCGGGCCTGTTCGTCCGTCGCATCGGAGACCGAGCTCACATCGCTGGCAGTTTCGTCGACGGCGTCGGCGACAGCCGCGAGCTGGTCGAGAGCGTGTTCGACTTCGTCCGTACTCTCTGTGACTTCCGAGAGTGCGGCATCGAGTTCGGAGTTGGTCGCGTCGGCTGCCGAGCGAACGTCGGTCAGGATCGCATCGATCTCGTCTGCTCGCTCCTGTGATTCGGCGGCGAGCGATTCGATCTCGTCGGCGACGACCGCGAATCCGTCGCTGTCGTCACCCGCCCGGGCAGCCTCAATCGAGGCGTTCAACGCGAGCATGTTCGTCTGCTCGGCGATCCGGGTGATACCCGCGAGTGCGGATTCGATCTCGTCGATCTGATCGAGCAAGGAATCGAGTTCCGTCTGGACGGAGGCCATGGTCGTCTGAATGCCGTCCATTCGGTCCATCGCCTGCGTCGCAGATTCGTGTCCGTCCGAGACGCGATCTGCGGCCTCTGCCGAGCGGTTGTCGACCTGTTCGGCACTGGCCGCGATTTCTTCGATGGTGGCGCTCAGTTCGGAGACTGCATCCGCAACCTCCGTCAGTTCACCCTCCTGGTCGTCCGCGCGAGTGAGCAGCCGCTGCAGCCGGTCGTCGACCGATTCGGATGTCGTCCGGACGACCTGGACTGCTCCCTGTGCGTTCACCAACGTTCGCCGATCCGAGTCGTCAATGTGCGCTGAACTACGATCGTGCATACTGATTAGTAACCAATATCGGTACTGATTGGATATTGTGCCAACATTGTCTCGATTTTGCCTGTATTCGTTTTCAATCTCCATACTGTTTTAACGGTTTCCTCAATTCAATAATACGGACCTTATACAGTACTTTTCACGCCAGTCGACAGGAGCGTCGAGAGTGAGTCGCCCCTGGCATCCAGAAATCGCCGGACAGCAACAGGCCGGGCAAATGTTTATGCGTACAGGAAGATACAACTATCACGCGAATAGGACAATGAAACGAGGAGAACAGGACCAAATAGTGAACAGATCGGTAGACTAACGAGCGAGACTACACAATGATACAACGACTCATAAGCGGAGTTGGGACAGCGGATCCGCTGGTGCTGGGAACCGTGCTTTTCGGTGGGACACTCTGGACAGTACTCGCGGTAGTCGGTTGTCAGACGCTCCTCGATCGAAGGACAGCCGACCAGCAGCAAACGAGAACGAATCGGCAGTCCCCGACAGCCCTTACAGACGGCGGACTGGATACCTGCGACCTGCGACCGGACGGCGGGACGCCAATCGAGATGGTCGTCGCCTACATCCGCCCGGACAAACTCGGCGACGTGAAGCAAGGCCTCTCGGAAGCCGAGGCCCCGTCGCTGACGGTCACCAACGTCTCCGGCCGCGGCTCACAACCGGCTAAGAAAGGCCAGTGGCGCGGTGAAGAGTATACAGTCGATCTGCACCAGAAAGTCAAAATCGAGTGTGTCGTCGCCGACGTGCCGACCAAGAATGTCGTCGAAGCCATCGCCGACGCGGCACGGACTGGCGAGCCCGGAGACGGCAAGATCTTCGTCATGCCCGTGACAGAAGCACTCCAGATCCGCACCGGCAAACGCGGCACCGAAGCAGTCTGAATACACACCCATTTTTGCGCCCAGTGGCGGGACGAACGTCGAATAACGCGCGAGAGCAGCCAATCTCGGACAGTAGCGGGCCGCTGCGTCCTCACTGCCGGGCGGAGAGCACTGCTATCTGTGTCAGGTGAGTGAATAGAACCGGGCGGGAGCGCGCGAGCGGCCCTCAACCGGCACTTGCGGAGAAATCGGAGTAGACAATCGTCCGAAAGTAACGAACATATGGCCGGATTTCTGTACAGTAAATAACCTTATATACATTGTATCGTAGGCAATACTGAGTGTTTATCCAAATTATACGCGGAAATAGCGACATTGTCAAGCCAACCCTTATATGTCGGGATTGCACACACTCTGGCGTGATCCGAATTACAAACACGTGCCAATATCGGAATTTGTTGGACAGCTTCGCAAACAAACCGGAGATTAGCAAACAATGATAGGGTCAGTCCTACTCGAAACGGGAGTATCGCTCGGTGAAACGCAGACGGCGGTGGGTGAGGTTGCGACGGCAGTCAACCAGACGTGGGTCCTCACAGTGTCGTTCCTGATCTTCTTCATGCACGCAGGCTTCGCGATGCTGGAGTCGGGTCAGGTTCGCTCGAAAAACGTCGCCAACCAGTTGACGAAGAACCTGCTCACCTGGAGTGTCGGTGTCGTAGTGTTCTTCGTGCTCGGTGCCGGACTCGCGAGTGCGTTTACCGGTGGCGGATTCAGCGCCCCGTTCCAGGGTGACGCAGCCGTCGATTACATCAGCTGGGTCTACGGCGCTGTGTTCGCGATGACGGCAGCGACGATCGTTTCCGGAGCAGTGGCGGGACGTGCGAAGCTTCGTGCGTACGTTACGTACACGTTCCTGCTCGCGGCGGTCATTTACCCGATGGTCATTGCGATGACTTGGACGCCGGAGGTAAGCCTCATCGAAGAGGTAACGGGCACTGGTTTTGCTGACTTCGCAGGCGGTATGATCGTTCACGGCATGGGCGGGATTGCCGGGCTGACGGCAGCCTGGATTCTCGGTCCGCGGATGGATAAATACGATAGCGATGGAAGCGCGAACATCATCCCGGGTCACTCGCTGACGTTCGCGGTGCTGGGAACGCTCATCCTCGCCTTCGGCTGGTACGGCTTCAACGTCGGGACGGCCGCAGGAATCGGCCTGCCTGGTGAGGGTGAGACGATCGCAGCGATCACCGCAAACGGCGAAGCGCTCGGTCGTGTCGTGATGACGACGACGCTGGCGATGGCGATGGGTGCGGTTGGTGCCGGAACGGTTTCGGTACTCAAAAACGGCAAAGTCGACACCCTGTACGTCGCGAACGGTCTGCTCGCCGGCCTCGTCGGCATCACGGCGATCCCGAACACGACGACTTGGTGGGGCGCCCTGCTCGTCGGTACGCTTGCCGGCGTTCAGCTCCCGATCGTCTTCGACTTCGTCCAGCACAAGCTCAAGATCGACGACGTCTGTGCGGTCTTCCCGGTCCACGGGAGCGCAGGTGTCCTCGGAACGCTCGCGTACCCGTTCGTGGCAGTGAGCCTTCCTGAAGGCGTGTCGATTGCCGACGCGTTCATCGCACAGGCATTCGGTGTCTTCATGATCACCATCTGGACGGTCACCGCGACGGCGCTCATCTGGGGCGCATTCAAAGCCGTCGGCCAGGCTCGTGTCACCCAAGAGCACGAGCGCGAAGGACTCGATATCGCCGAACACGGCGTCGAGACCTACCCCGAATTCGGTGACCCGAGCGTTGCGACCGACGGCGGTCTCGACACCCACGACCTCCGAGCCGACGGCGGTGCCGGCAGCGGTATCGAGATGGTCGTCGCCTACATCCGCCCGGACAAACTCGGCGACGTGAAGCAAGGCCTCTCGGAAGCCGAGGCCCCGTCGCTGACGGTCACGAACGTCTCCGGCCGTGGCTCACAGCCAGCCAAGAAAGGCCAGTGGCGCGGCGAGGAGTACAGCGTCGATCTGCACCAGAAAGTCAAAATCGAGTGTGTCGTCGCCGACGTGCCGACCGAAGACGTGGTCAAGGCAATTTCGGAGGCTGCAAGCACCGGTGAGCCTGGTGACGGTAAGGTCTTCGTGATGCCAGTCGAGGACGCACTCCAGATCCGCACCGGCAAACGCGGCACCGAAGCGGTCTAACGCGGCTCCCTGCTGAGTTTTTCGGCTCCTTTGTCACTCGCGGTTTTTTATTTTACAACAAAAAGTCAGTTCCAGCGAAGGAAAAGGTATTAATACGGACGTAATACGGTTGTAGTAGCCAGGAATGACTGACCAGAATACAGGAGTCGAGTCGGTATCGCGGCGGGCGGTACTCGGCGCAGTGGGGACTGCAGGGGCCGTTTCGATGGCGGGCTGTGGCGTGTTGTCGGGCGATAGCGACGAAGAGTCGGAGCGTGAGACGGTCATTGGGATCGGGCTACCCGACGACGGTCGCTGGGAGAACGAGGGGAAACTGCTGGAGGCCGGCTATCTCCTCGCCACACAGCACATCAACGAGGGTGCCGGACCGGTGGTAGCCGACGGCGAGTACGAGCCCCCACTCGGCGAACTCGACGGTGGATTGCTCGGTGAGACCATCGAGTTGGAGGTCCGAAACACTGCCTCGACGGAGGAGAGAGCCCGCCAGAGTGCGAGCGAACTCGCTTCGGAGGGTGTCATCGCACTCGCAGGCGGGGCCTCGCCGGCAGAAGGACTGGGCTTGCAACGCGTTGCGAGCGAGGAAGAGACAATCTACATGGGTGGGTTTACGCCGACCACCGAGATGGGCGGCGGACAGTGTTCGCAGTACGGATTCAACGGCGTCCAGAACTCCCGGCTGGCCGCCGACGCACTCGGGACGGTGGTTCCCAAGCAACTGCCCGACGAGCAGAGTACCTTCGCGCAGGTGTACCCGGAAAGCGAGTTCGGCGAAGAGTTGCTCGAAGCCGCCGAGGACGGTCTGAGCAGCGACTCGCGGCTCAGGGAGAACCGCTCGTTTGCGACGCAGGTCGGGGCCGGAAGCTACACCGAAACCCTCGAACGCGTCCTGGAGACGCAGGTGTCGGTGATCGTCCTGAATTTCACCGGACTCAACGGCGCAATCGCGCTGCAGGACCTCGCTGACCTCGCAGCGAAGCGCGAGGAGAGCAACATTCAGGCCATCGTTCCGATGATGACCCGCGAACTGCTGCGCAACGCCGGGGACTCACTGGTTATCGACGGCAACCCCGTCCTCGGGGCGGTCCCGTGGACGCACAACCTCGACGATCCGTTCACGAACCGGTTTCTCGAAAGCTGGCAGGACGCCAATCTCTCCATCGACCTGAGCGTCCCAGAGATGCCCTCGGCACTGTCACATCTCGCCTACGTCCAGTTGTACCAGTACGCTGCGGCGGTCGAACGGGCGGGCAGCACCGACCCCGGCGCAGTGATCGATGAGCTCGAAGGCCAGCAGTACAACGTCGGTCCCGGCAGCGCCGAGTTGCGGGCCTGCGATCACCAGGCGATCCAGCCCGTCCCCGTCGTCATGGGGCTGCCCGAAATCCAGCAGGATCCGGGCGAGTACACCGAACTCGTCGAGGTTGCCGACGTGAGCTACAGTTGTGAGGAGAGTCCAGCCAGCGACTGCGAGCTGTAATCGCGGACGGTAGCTTCTTTCTGTCCCGGACCAAATCCCTCAGTATGAACCACGAGCAGTCTCGGTCGCTATACGACCGCGCGCTCTCCGTTCTGCCCGGCGGCGTCAATTCCTCAGTCCGCGCGAACCAGCCGTATCCCTTCTTCATCGAGCGAGGCGACGGCGGACACGTCATCGACGCTGACGGCAACAAGTACCTCGATTTCGTGATGGGCTACGGCCCGCTACTTTTGGGCCACAGCCTCCCCGAACAGGTCCAGTCGGCGGTCCAACAGCACGCCAGTCAGGGGCCGATGTACGGCGCACCGACCGAGGTCGAGGTCGAACTCGCCGAGTTCGTCGCTCGTCACGTCCCGAGCGTCGAGATGACTCGCTTCGTCAACAGCGGCACCGAGGCGACCGTCTCGGCGGTCCGACTCGCCCGTGCCTACACGGGCCGGGACAAAATCGTCATCATGCAGGGCGGCTACCACGGCGCACAGGAGTCAACCCTCGTCGAAGGCTCGGGGACGAACACCCACCCATCGAGTCCCGGCATTCCCGACTCCTTCGCCGAACACACCCTGACGGTGCCGTTCAACGACGAAGAAGCAGTTCACGAGGTTTTCGAGGAACACGGCGAGGACATCGCGGCGGTGATGACCGAGCCAATTCTCGGTAACTACGGCATCGTCCACCCCATCGACGGCTATCACGAGACGCTGCGGGATCTGACAGAAGAGCACGGTTCACTCCTCATCTTCGACGAGGTCATCACCGGCTTCCGCGTCGGCGGACTGCAGTGTGCCCAGGGGAAACTCGGCGTCACGCCCGACATCACGACCTTCGGAAAAATCGTCGGCGGCGGCTTCCCGGTCGGCGCTATCGGCGGTCGCTCGGAAATCATCGAGAATTTCACACCTGCTGGCGATGTCTTCCAGTCCGGCACTTTCTCCGGTCATCCGGTGACAATGGCCGCTGGACTCGAAACGCTGCGGTACGCCGCCGAGAACGACGTCTACGACCACGTCAACGAACTCGGCCGAAAACTGCGGTCGGGGCTGACGGACATCATCGAAGACCAGGCACCGAACTACACCGTCGTCGGGACGGACAGCATGTTCAAGACTGTCTTCACCCGAGAAGGACCCGACAGCCGCGACGGTCACTGCGAGGCAGGCTGTAAGCAGCGGGAATCCTGCCCGCGGTACGATCACTGTCCCAAAAACGGCATGGACGTGAAACAGACCGAGACAGACCGCTGGGAGCGGCTGTTCTGGCAGGGTATGAAAGATGCGGGGGTCTTTCTCACAGCGAACCAGTTCGAGTCACAATTTATCTGTGACGCGCATACAGAGTCGGATATCGAGACGGCGCTGGAAGCGTACAAGGCCGTCCTGTAGCCATGACAGAACTCGAACCAGACGACGACGGAGACGAGGTAGAGGGCGACAACGCAGACGACGAGCGGATGCTGTTCGGCGAGAAGCGCGAGGAGACGACGCTGCTGGCTGGCAGCGGTCTCGGCGTGACTCGGATCGACGTGGCCGCCGCACAGGTCGGTCAGTTCTCGCTGCTCGACCGCGGGACGGTCCACGGACTCGCCACCGACGGGCAGACAGTGATCGTCGCCACCGACGAAGCTGTCTCGCGCAGAACTGGCGACGGACTCCAGTCGCTCAGATTCGGCCCCGCCGCGGCCGTCGGCATCGACGGCAAATGGGTCTACGCGGCGGATTCCGAGCGAGTTGCCCGACTGGACCGAACCGGCGGACTCGCCGATGCAACCGCCGAGGACTGGGAGACGGTCGGGAGTGTAGACGATCCGCAGCGCTTCGTGGGGAACCTGCTGGCCGCGGCGGAACTTCTCCGGGTCGGCGAGGATCTCGAAGCAGTTGGCCTGAGCGACGTGCGTGATCTCTCTCCCGACGGCGCACTGGCCGCGGCGGCAGACGGAATCTACGAGAACCGCGAGGGCGACTGGGAGCGTGTGTACGAGGGCGACGCCACGGCCGTCGTCGCGGACGGCGAGCGAGCGCACGCAGTCGTCGACGGACGACTCCTCGAACGCGATGGTGAGGGGTGGACCGAACTCTCCCTGCCGGGTACGGAGCCACACCTGCTCGCGTACGGGCAGACGCTGGCAGTGATCGACACCGAGGGAACGGTCCACGTCGCGGCGGATCCCGGCGTGACCCACGACGGCCACGGTGGCTGGCGGTCACAGGCTATTGGACTGCGCGACGTGACGAGTTTTCTCGCACTGCGGGAGTAGGGAGTCAATCACTGACGGCAGATTGCGCCCGTGAATCGGCGTCAGACCCGGCCCGAAGCGGGACGGTCACGCGGATGATCGTCCCTTCGTCACCGGTCGAGGCACTGATCGACCCGCCAACCGAGACGGTGAGCCAGTAGACCAGCCACAGATCCAGTCCACTGCCGTGGCGGAGGGGGTCCTCCTCACCCTCCTCGACGAAGATGAGTTCCTGCTCGGACATTCCGGGCCCGTCGTCTTCGACGGTGAGTACCAGATCGCTGTCCTGCCGTTCGAGACTGAATTGGACATCGACCGTCGACGGGTCGCACTCGCTGTGAACGATGGCGTTTTCGATGAGTTCCTTGACCACACGAGTCAGTTCCACGTCGACCTGCCACTGGGTGACATCCTCGGCGACCGAAACCGCACAGGTACCGCCGAGAAACTCGGCGGTTTCTTCGGCAGTCTTGGCGAGTTCCGTCGTCGAGACGCGGACCCGACCAGTCTCGTCGCGGGAGAGCGCCTGTTCGATCTCTCTGGCCGTATCCGACTGGCTGGCGAGTTCGGCCGCGTGCGTCCGGATCGTCTCGATCGATTCGGAAACGTCGTCGGGGAGGGTGCCAGAGCCGAGCCGGTCTGTCAGGCGGTCTTCGAGCAGCGTCGCGTGGCCGTCGATGACGTTGAGTTCCGTCCGGAGGTTGTGTCGCAGGACTCTGCGGAGCACCGACAGCCGTTGTTCGCGGAGAATCTTGTCGGTCACCTCGAACTGGATCGCGACGAAAGCGACCGGCTCACCGTCGTTGAGTACCGGAGAGATGGTCTGCTCGGCGATGTACCGGTCCCCGCTTTTGGTCTTGTTGACGATGCGTTCCTCGAAGACGTTTCCGGCGGTGATCGTCTCCCAGAGCTTGTCGTAATGCTCGTCGCTCATCTCGCCGGAAGTGAGAATGTGTGGGGTCTCGCCGACAGCCTCCGCCGCGGAGTAGCCGGTGAGTCGCTCGAACGCCGGGTTGACGTACTGGATCGTCCCGTCGGGGTCCGTAATAAAAACAGCCGTTCCCGCGTGCGTGATCGCTTCTTTGTACTGGAGTGCTTCCCGGTGGGCGGCCATTCGCTGGATCGTCTCGGGAATCCGCCGACAGATCTCCTCGATCAACTGGCGTTCGGCGGCGTCGAATCCATCGGCGGCAGTGGTGTAGATCCCGAGGACGTAGCTCTGATCGTCGGTGGCCGAAAACGGGACGGCGAGGCTGTCGGTAACACCGTGATCCCCGAGTCGGTCGCTCCACTCCGCCGTACTCGATTCGATGTCAGCGCGGGTCGTCTCCCGGTCCCGCGCCGCCCGCAGAACCGGTTCGGTCGGCGCTGCGTTCGAGGTCGTCCAGTCGGTGTAGGCAGACGGTCCACAGACGACGGCCCCCGGCGCGTCGGTGGCTCTCGACGACGGGTTACGGTCGCTCGACAGTGCCGTTTCGTCCTGTTCAGAGGCCGGAGAGAGCCAGACCAGTTCGTAGGCGTCGATCTCGGCGAACTGCCGGGGAATCGTCTGGACGAGTTTGTCCGGGTCGGTCGCGTTGACCAGCGCATCGCCGAGTTCCTGATGGATGCTCGTCAGTTGTTCGAGCCGCGTCACCCGCGTGACGTTTTTGAGCGAGATGATCTCGCTGGCGATGAGCGAGTCTTCGACAGACGACCGGCTGGCCTCGTAGACACGGCTCTGGCCGGACAGGTCGTAGGTGAACCGCGTCGTCTCTCCCGGCTCCAGTGCCGCGAGCTCCGGGTCGATCTGTTCGAGCGGGACACGAGGGATGTGTGGTCGATCCAGAATCTCCTCGGCACGCTCGTTGTGATTGAGGACAACGCCGGAGTCGTCGAGGAGAAGCCCCGCATCGGAGAGACTGTCGACCAGCGTCGACTGGCCGGGGGAACTGTGGTGAGTGAACTCTGTGCGCGCGTACGAGGAGACACCGAGGGCGAACACCGCAACGCCGAGTGGCTCGTAGTTCGTCCGGATCAGAAAGTCAGCGTACGACGACAGCCCGTAGGGGATGATGGGAAGGGCGGTGGCAAACACGAGCGCGTAGAGCAGTGTCGGGCGGAGAGACTCGTCGCCGCGTCGGTTGAACGACTCGAACAGCCAGAGGAAGCCGACACTAGCCGTGGTGTAGGAAAACCCGGTGACGAACCAGTGCGGACTGTGATACGTGATCGCGGTGTGGACGAACGGCTCGGAGACGGCCGAGGTACTGAAATAGAACCCGTGGATCGGATTGGTCAGTTTGACCGTAACGATCCCCAGAAAGACAACCAGAGCAGCAGTTCGGAGCGAGCGATGGCGATGGTACTCTCGGCCGGAGTAGGCGGAAGCGAACGCAAGCCACACGAAGACAGTTGCGATGCCGAAGATCAGCGCAGCGATGTGAATGGCCCGGACGATCGACGGGGCCGTCGTGACCAACTGCGCCGCCACCAGAAGCGACCAGATGCCGTTGAACGCGAGCAGCCCAACGAGGCTGCGACGGACCGCCGGATAGGAGAGATTCCGGACGCTGGCACCCCCGAGTAGACAGATCACACCAGTGAGGATGAAGACGAAGACGTATCCCTGTTGTATCATTTGCCCAAACGGTAATTTCGACAGCCGAAACGCTCAATTCACGTTATGCAATCTTTGTGCCGGATCGGGATATACACACATCACGCTCTCTCTGGCGCAGGAATCGTCCGGATATTTATGTGGATACAGTGCGGGCCAACAGCGTTCGGTCAGAAATCGAAAGGGGGTTTACCGCGGGCGGCGACTGGCCCAACATGATCGTTGCAGGGTCGGCCACACAGGGGCTGGCGGCCGAACTCGCCGCCGAGACGGGCGAGGAACTCGCTGCCGTCTCCTACGAACAGTTCCCGGACGGGGAGCGCGTCGTCCAGATCACCGGCGAGGCTGATCGTGCAGTCGTCGTCGCCTCGACGGTTTCGGATGGAGATTGGGTCGAACTGCTCCAGTTGCAGGACGCGCTGGCCGAATCGGGAGTCGAAGACGTGACGACTGTCCTGCCGTATATGGGATACGCCCGGCAGGACAGCGCCTTCGAGGCGGGCGAGCCGGTTTCGGCCCGTGCGATGGCCCGGGCCATCTCCACCGGAAGCGACCGGGTTCTGACCGTTAACCCCCACGAAACCGCCGTCTGTGACTTTTTCGACGTACCGAGCGAACCAGTCGACGCCGCCGGTCGACTCGCCGAGCCACTCGGCGACCTGACCGATCCGCTCTTTCTCTCACCCGACGAGGGCGCGATCGGCCTCGCCGAGACGGTTCGAGAGGCCTACGGTCGCGGGAGCGTCGATCACTTCGAGAAGACCCGCCACTCCGGCAGCGAGGTCGAAATCGAGCCCAGCGAGGCCGCCGTCACCGGCCGTGACGTGGTGCTTGTCGACGACATCATCGCGACCGGATCGACGATGAGCCAGTCCGTCGACGTGTTGAACGACCGCGACGCCACCCGCGTCTTCGTGACCTGCGTCCACCCGCTGTTGGTTCGCAACGCCCGGCTGAAACTGGCCCGGGCCGGCGTCGAGGCCATCTACGGCACCGACACCATCGAACGGGGCGTCAGCGAAGTGAGCGTCGCGCCGGCGATTGCAGACGCGCTGTGACGGGCCGTCTCAGCCACAACAATCGGATCCTGCTCGTTCTCGCGCTCGGCTGGGCGACACTGCAGTGTGGGCGGTTTCTGTTGCCGCCGCTTTTGCCCCGAATCACCGAGACACTCGCCTTCTCTCCGGCGGGAATCGGCGCAGCACTGACCGCCTTCGGGCTGGTCTATGCCGTAGTCCAGTACCCCAGCGGCACCTACTCCGACGAACTCTCACGGGTGACGCTGATCGTCCCGGGATTCGTCGTGCTCGTCGCCGGCTTCGTGGCGATTGCGCTGTCCGTAACTGCGGCGCTGTTCGTCGGCGCAGTCATCCTGCTGGGTGTCGGCAAGGGCCTGTTCGCCAGTCCCTCCCGCGCGCTGCTCGGTGATCTGTTCACGGCCCGCCGCGGGCGCGCACTCGGCATCTACTCCGCCGGGACGGACGTGGGCGGTGTAATCGCTTCTGGACTGGCCGTCCTCGTCCTCGCGACGACCGCGTGGCAGGTGGCGTTTCTGCCGGTGATCGTCGTCCTCGCGGCGGTCGGCCTGCTGTACGTCGTCTGGAATCGTGAGCCCTACGAGTGGTCCGCTGTCGAACTCTCACCGGGAGAGACGGCCGGCCAACTCGTCGCGACCCGCGATCAACGGGAGACGCTGATCGCCTTCTCTATCTTCTATTTCTTCGTCGGCGGGCTGACGAACTTCTTCCCGACGCTGCTGGTCGCCGGTGGCTTCTCCGAGACGGTCGCGGGCGCGAGTTTCGCGCTCCTCTTTGCGGCCGGCATCTTCGCCAAACCGATCGCGGGTGATCTCTCGGATCGGTTCTCCCGACTGGTCGTCGGAATCTGTGGCCTGCTCGTTGCCCTCGTGGGTACCGTCTTGGTGCTGATCGCTCCCTCGCTGCCAGTGATTGCGGTCGGGACGATTCTGACCGCGCTGGGCTACAAGTCCGGCTTTCCCATCGCGGATACGGTCGTGATGGAGGCCGCCCCCGACGGGAGCATGGGAAGTGCCGTCGGGGCCTCGCGGGCGGTCTTTCTGACGGCGAACGCACTCGGTCCCGGCTTCGTCGGACTGGTCGCGGAGATGACCGACTTCGTCACCGCCTTCTGGCTGCTCGGCGCGACGCTGCTCGTGAGTGTCGGTCTGCTCGTTCGGCAGTACCGCCGGCACAGAACTGAGTCGGCAGCCACGTCCCACCCTCGGTAGGTTCTGACTTTACAGGCCGGTCGGACGTATACAAATATGGAATGTCCGACTCAGAGTACGCGCTCCAGGCGACGCTCGAAGCCAAGCCAGAGAAGGCCGACGAAGTCGAAGAGTTTCTCGAATCTGCCCTGCCGATGGCCGAAGCAGAGGAAAAGACGACGACGTGGTTCGCCCTCCGATTCGACGACACGACCTTCGGTATCTTCGACACCTTCCCAGACGAGGACGGTCGACAGGCCCACCTCGACGGCGAAATCGCCGAGCAACTGATGGCCAATGCCGACGAACTGCTCGCCGAGGAGCCACAGATCGGAGAAGTCGACGTGCTGGCCGCGAAACACCCCGAGTGACGTACTGTGGAGTAAAAGATAGCAGGAGCTGAATTCTTCTGCCGATTCAGAGTTATTCGTCTCTGACCGTCCCGTTCGAGTAATGAGTCGGTCGACTTTCATGCAGCGTGGCACATCCCGCATCTGGACCGCTAGAGGAACTCCCACAACTCTTGAGTTCGCCGTTCAGATACTCTTCCATCCGCATCACCTCCGCAGCATCGAGGTGAGGGGCGTCGTACTCGACACGGTAGACGATCCGGCCGGGACACTCGCCGGACTCGATTGTTGTGTTGTGCGTCTCTGCATGTACTCGATAATCGGCGACCGTCGCGCCCGGCGGCGACACTCGACGGATCTGTGCAGACACCTCGGTGTGCGTCGAGGTGTTATTTATTGTCCCGACCCACCACCCGTCAGTACTCCCCCCTGATCGCGGACGCACGTCATCGTGACACCCTGCCTCGACAATCTCGACCGACTCGATCTCCGGGTCGGGTGGCGGTCCATCGAAAGACGGCGATCCACCAGCAAACAGTGCACCAATAACAACACCTACAATCAGCACCCCAGCCAACAGCCAGCGAGTATCGGTCGTTTCGATCCAGCGAGAGCCGCTATCTTTCGTGAGGTAACTCCGGTCGGGGGTGGATGACTCGTCGTTTGGATCAGGAGCGCACATCCTAAATATACCAGCAATATCTGGGGAAAATAAATATATTTTGTGAACGTAACGACGTAATCCAGTCTCACTATTTCAGACGACCCATCTCTACAGAGGGTACTCTCGATCAGTCGGCACGACGCGAGACAGGCAGAATTAGTTTTTCTGACTCCCGAGAAAGATCATGTCGACGCGTGGAGACGAGTCGTCAGTTCTCTACGAGCAGTTCCTCGATCCGATCCAGCGCCCGCGAGCAGACCGGCGCATAGCCCGCCGCAGCCAGCGGAATCTCGAAGACGACTCGACAGTCCTCCCCGACGGATTCCACCCGATGTCCCGTCGCCGGTATCTTCGCCACACGCCATCCCCACCGCCCGGGACGAGACGCTGTCGGCTCCCGGCAGGTCGTAATCTCGAAAGGAATCCACAGGCCGCCGGGAATCCGGACCCGACCAGTCGTGCCCTCGCTGATCCGCTCGTCGGCACAGTCGACAGTCCTGACGCTGGGCCCCCACTCCGGCCAGCGCTCCGGCGTGGTCAGCAGCCTCCATGCCGCCGCTGGCTCGGTGTCGATCTGTCGGGCGACTTCCAGCCGACGGCCGTCCGGTGTGTGAGAAATCTGGACCATCAGATCTCGATCTCCAGCCCGTCGTGTGCGAATTCGATACCTTCGTAGGCATCGCTCGCTGCGAGCGTCTCGAAGTGGTCGTGGCTGCGGGCGGTGAAGTGTTCGATCTCCGTGAGCAGCGCGCGGTCCGGATCGAGGCGGTCGATTCGATCCACGACTTCTTGGTGGGTGAGTTCGTCGGCGAGGAAGTTCAGGTCGGCGTCGGTCAGAATTCGCTCGCCGTCGGGACCGTGCTCGAAGTAGCCACACTCGAAGACCGCGAGATCGATCTCGGCGGGCAGTGCGTCTTCGTCGAGATACCGGGAATCGTCGGCTGCGATCAGCAGTGTCTGGTCGTCGCGAGTGATCTCGAAGGCCGTCGCGTCGAGTTCGTCGTCTTCGAGGGCGTAGGGAATCGAGCGGATCGTCGTGTCGTCGATAGTGAGGGGCTTGTCGTCGAGGAACTGCACGTCGAGAAAGCCCTGCTGGCGGAAGTGATCGAGTTGACCGAAAACGTCGCGGGTTCGCTCGTAGACAGTCTCGGTTGTGACCAGTGTGGGGCCGCCGCCAGCAATCGCATCAAGCAGGCCGTCGTGAGCGCTCAGGTCCCGCGACTGGACCAGTCGAAGGCCGTTGACATGGTCGGGGTGCCAGTGCGTGAGGAAGATATAGTCGAGGTCCTCGACGCCTTCGCGGTTGAGCGCCCGGAAGGCGAACTCGGGGGCGTCGACCATCGCCGCCAGGTCGGGGAGATACAGCGAGTTACCGCCGCGGCTGTACGGCGGGCCGTCCGAGCGGGCCTGTTCACAGACGGGACAGGAGCAGGTCGGGGTCGGGATCGGCGTGTTGCCGCCCGACCCGAGCACGAGCACGCGCATAGCGGCGCTTCGGGCGGTCGGGTGTTAGACCTTCGGGAGCCCTCGGATTTGGTCTGTCGACCGGGCTAGCGCGCCCACGTTTTTTGTACAGCGGCTGTGTCAGCGACAACAGATGACAGACGCTCCGTTCGACCTGGTACTGATGACCGACGACCACAGCGAGATCGACGCGATCGCCGAGCAAGCCCAGCGAGCCGAAGCACACGGCTTCGCGAACGTGACGATGGGCGAGACGACCGGCTGGAACATTATTCCGGTGCTCACAGTCATCGCCGAGCGAACCGAGGAGATCGGGATCACCGACGACGTGCTCTCGCCGTACGCGCGAGCACCGACCGTCTACGGCCAGACCGCACTGACGATGGACGAGATCACTGACGGCCGGTTCCGACTCGGACTTGGGACGAGTTCGCCCGCGCTGGCCGAGCGCTGGCACAGCGGCGAGTTCGACCGCCCGCTGCGCCGACTCCGGGAGACCATCGATATCGTCCACGAAGTCTACGAGGGCGGTTCGGTCGTCTACGACGGCGAGATCTACGACCTCGGCGGACTGAGTTACGACCGCAGCGTCCCGGACGAACCGCCGGCAATCGACGTCGCCGCGCTCGGGCCGAAGGGCACGGAACTGGCGGGACGGTTCGCCGACGGCTGGGTGCCACAGTTGTTCACCGTCGAGGGGCTGGAGGATCGACTCGAAGACCTGGCACGCGGTGCAGACCTCGGCGAGCGCTCGACCGACGAAGTTCGGGTGAGTCCGCTGATTCGGACCTTCGCCAGCGACGACCCCGAGCGCGCACGGTCCATCGCCAAACAGATGCTTTCGTTCTTGATCGGCGCGTACGGTCCCTTCTACGGCAACTCCGTCGCCGAGCAGGGCTACGAGGACACCGTCGCGGAGATCCGCGACCTGTGGGAAGACCGAGACACGGCGGCGATGGCCGACGCCCTGCCAGACGACCTCCTCGATTCGGTCGCCGCCGTCGGGACACCCGAGGAGGTTCGGTCGCGGCTCGAAACCTTCGTCGAGATAGCGGGTGTCGACGCGATCCGACTCGGTTTCGTC
Organism: Halovenus anhuiensis; assembly: GCF_037080055.1. Classification (NCBI taxonomy): domain Archaea; kingdom Methanobacteriati; phylum Methanobacteriota; class Halobacteria; order Halobacteriales; family Haloarculaceae; genus Halovenus; species Halovenus anhuiensis. The sequence continues at coordinate 105,482 of NZ_JBAOJI010000002.1, read as the reverse complement.
AGCGGAATGAGCCAGGAAGACAAGGAGTTCACGATGGACGCAGTCGAACCGATGATCGAGTGAGATGATCCCAAGGCCTACTTTCGATCCACTCGACTAGCCGGTATGTCGTCGTACAACTATACGATCTTGCACATCTGGGGAATCCCCATCAGGATCAATATCTCGCTTCTGGTCTTTCTCCCAATTTTGGCCTTTCTGATCGGGAGCGGCGAACAGATCGGAGCGTACTCCTCGCTCATCACGGCCCTGACGCCGGCGACGGTCGATCCAGCGGCGCTGTCGGGACCGGAAGACAGGTGGCTGATCGGGGCGATTTCGGCGTTTGCACTCTTTGGCAGCGTAACCTTCCACGAACTCGGCCACGCGTGGGCCGCGATGCGGTACGACATCGAGGTCGAGTCGATCACGCTGTGGCTGCTCGGTGGCCTCGCCAGCCTGTCCAGCATGCCCGAGGAGTGGAACCGGGAGTTCTGGATCGCCATCGCCGGGCCGGCGTCGAGTCTCCTGCTGGCGGCCGGTGGGCTGGCCGCGCTGGTTGTCGTCCCGACTTCGGCGACGCTGCTCATCTACTGTCTTGGCTTTCTCGCCGTCATGAACGTCTTTCTCGCCGTGTTCAACATGCTCCCGGCCTTCCCGATGGACGGCGGACGCGTGTTGCGAGCACTGCTCGCGCGCAATCGCTCCTACGTCAGCGCGACTCGGACCGCTGCGAGCGTCGGGACGGTGTTCGCGCTGCTATTCCTGGGGCTCGGCATCTACACGTTCAGCCCACTCCTGTTGATCCTCGCGCTGTTCATCTACGTCGCGGCGAGCAACGAGTCCCGGTCGGTCGTCATCGCGGGACTGCTCTCCGATCTGACGGTCGCGGATCTGATCAACGAACAGGAACCGCTGCCCGCCGACAGCACCGTCGAGGCGGCGCTGGATCGCCTGTTCGCCAGCCGACGGAGCGAACTCCCGGTCGTCGACGACGACGGCGATATCGTCGGCGTCGTGACGACCGAGAAACTCCGGAGCGTCCCGACCGACCAGTTCTCGACGACCCCCGTCGGGTCGGTCGCGACGACAGATCTGCCACGGCTGGACGGTCGAATGGACGCCGTCGACGGGTTGTACGAACTGGCTGGCAACGAGGCGGGCGTGGCACTCGTCGAGTGGGATGGCCGACCCATCGGGTTGATCTCCCGGGGCGATTTCACCAGCGCGCTCAACATGCGCCGGGATGTCGAGCCGTTCTAACCGCGGAACCGACAGCATTTCCTACGTACTCAGAGATGTCTGAATAACGAGCGCAATGAGTGAGTATCAGACGCCCATCGGGCCGCTCTTCGAGTTACAGCGGGAGACGCTCAAACGCGGTGCGGATCTCCTGCAAGTGCCGCGGACGATTCGAGAGGACCTCTCCGATGAGGGACTGGCCGCGGGCGAGCAAGCCGGGCGACAACTGCTCGAACTGAGCCGCGGGTCAATCCAGCAGTCGCTGCGCCTCGCCGCTCTCACCGAAGACGACGCACTCGACGACCTCAGCGAGACTGTCGACGTGCTATTCGACGAACTGCAGACAGAACACGATCAGCTCTACGAAACCATCGAGGAAACCTACGAGGAGACCGAGACGGAGGCGCTTACCCGAGGTGCCGAACAGCTCACCGTCTTTCTGAATATCAACCGCCGTCTCGAAGACCAGCTCACCACGACGGCCGAACAGCTCGAAGCACAGGCGACTCAAAGCGACGACATCGCGACGGATATCAGCGATCAGATCGAACGGCTTTCGAGACAACTCGACCAGTACAGCGACCTCCAGCAGCGACTTGGGGAGAACGTCGACCCCGCAAACGCACTGACTGAGACAGCGGACAGCGACGTTCGATGTCGGGTCTGCGGGAACACCTACGATGCGATCACCTACTCACATCTCCAGACCCACGAGATGACCGTCGAGGAGTACAGGGAGCAGTTCGGCGCGGACGTGCCGATGTGAAACGTCAGGCGTCCGCGAGATTCGCGAGCAGATGCGAAACGTGCAGGCGGTCGTTCGTGCCGTCGTGCAGATCCATGTCGATTTCGCCCGCGAGTCGGTGGAGTTCTGCGAGTTCTGCCCCGGAGTACCGCGACCGCGCCACGTCGAGAATATCTTCGAGTACTTCGCTGCCGCTGTAGCCCTCGTCGACGAGCAACTCGTCGAGTGTCGAGCGGGCGTCGGTGAACTCGCCGGCCTCGGCGTCGGCGATCATCTCCTGGACCCGCTCGTCGATGCCGACCGCCGACAGCGTCTCGTAGGCGGTGTTCATCGTGATCTCGCCTTCCTGCTCGTAGGTCGTCTGCGCGTTCAAAATGGCCTCCCGCAGGTCGCCGCTGGCCGCACCGGCGATGTACTCCAGCCCTTCGTCGTCGTACGCCGCGTCCTCAGCCTCGGCAATCTCTTCGAGCACGCCGATGATCTCCTCTTGGGTAGGGGAGCGGACTGGAATCGGGAAACACCGCGAGCGAATCGGCGAGATGAGCGCAGAGGGCTGGCGAGTGGTGATCACGAACTGGCTGGCCTCGTAGTACTGCTCCATCACCCGACGGAGCGCCTGCTGGAAGTCCTCGCGCATCGCTTCCGCGTTGTCCAGCACGACGGTCTTGTACTCGCCGGTGGCGGGCGAATAGCTGGCCGATTCCTTGAGGACGTGGTTGATCAGATCGGCCTTCGAGGAGTTACGCCGGCGCTTGGCGTCGATAAACCGGCTGAATCGGGGGTCGTCGGCGATCTCTTTTTTCGTCGAGTTGAAGAAGTCGGCGACGTTGATCTCGATGCGGTCGGCGTCGGGATTCTCGTGGGCGGCGCGGGTCAGTGCCCGGACCGCGGCGGTCTTGCCACTTCCCTCCGGGCCGTGGACGACGAGGTTCATCGGCTCTTCGAGTGCCCGCTCGAAGTGGTCGCGGACCTCCGCCTGCGGCAGATCAGAAAGCTCCGGCGCGTGCCGTTCAGTCCAGAGTGGCCCCTCCATTATCCCTCGGTTGGCGGGCCGGGGGTACAAATCTTCCCTTCGATACTGCTCCAACCGCTCACTCCCACCGAATCTCGAAGACAGTCTCGCCCTCCGCCGAGTCGTCGACTGTCTTCACCCGGGCGTACTCCGAGCCGTGAATCTCGGTCACCCCTTTGAGGAAGCCAGCCTCCCACGCCGCCGGATACGGCGTCGTCGAGGTGATCCGGCCCGTGCTGTCGCCGGTCTGCTCGAAGTGGTACTCCCCGGAGACGTTCCGGTGGTTCTGCTCGAAGATTTCGACCACGTGTTCGAGTGCATCTGCTGGCGTCGTTGGACTGGTCGGCCATTCGACGAACTGCGGGGTCGCTTCCCCGATTTTCGTCAGTGCGTTCTCGCCGACATCGAGTTCGACGACTTCGAGCACTTCGAGGAAGTCCTCGAGCGGGTACCACTCGTCGGGGTGGGGATCCGGCTTCTCGATGCCGTGGTCGTCCAGAATATCGCGCATTCGGCTCTGGAAGACCGACATGACGCCGTCGATGCAGACGTTTACCTGTACTCCGCGCACGTCGCTGTCCGTCGTTTGCATTGTTGTCATGAGTGATCGCCTCCAGTCGGAGCGGCTGGTTCAACTGTCTCGATCGGTTTGTCCTCGTCCGCGCCCCACTCGGTCCACGACCCGTCGTAGTTACGGGCGTCGACATCGAGCAGTTCCGAGAGGACGAACCACGTGATCGACGACCGCTCGCCGATGCGGCAGTACGCGATTGCCTCGTCGCCGACGTAGTTGCCGTAAATCTCGCGGAGTTCCTCCGGGTGTTTGAACGTCCCGTCCATGTCGACTGCCTGTCCCCACGGAATGTTCTCGGCGCTCGGAATGTGTCCCTCGCGGTCGGTCGTGTTCGGAATCTCCGCGGGGGGCTTCTCGCCGCGGTACTCCTGTGGGTTGCGGACATCGATGAGCGCCGTGTCGGTCTCTATCGCGTCCGCAACCTCCTCCTCGTAGGCTCTGACGCTCTCGTCGGTGCCCGAGATGGAGTACTCCCGGGTGGTGTACTCGGGGACCGCAGTCGTCGTCTCGTACCCCTGCATCGACCAGTACCGGCGGCCACCGTCGAGCAACTGAACGTCGTCGTGGCAGTAGTAGTTCAGTACCCAGTATGCGTGTCCGGCGAACCAGTTCGCCTTGTCGCCGTAGACGACGACTGTCGTTTCGTCGGTGATTCCGAGGTCGCCGAGCAACTCCTCGAACTCCGCTACCCCGACGACGTTGCCACCGAGGCCATCGATGATATCTTCTTCCCAGTCGATCTGTACCGCGCCGGGAATATGCCACTCGTCGTATACCTTCGGGTCCATGTCGACCTCGACGAGTCGATACTCGGGATCGTCGGTCCTGAACAGGTCGAGATTGTCCGAGAGCCACTCGGCACTCCGGACAGAATCATGATCTGAATATAACGACATACATCACGGTACCGTCTGTGGACATATGGTTATCAGAACTGATTCCCAGGGTATTAGAAACGAGTCCGTTAAGACGGTCTTCGGCCCTTTATAGCAGGTTCAGAGACTGAAAGAACACAGAGGGGTGTCACTGGACAGAATAGTTGGCGGGTCTGTGAGGAAGAGCACAGTCAGTTGCGGTACACCTGTCCCCGTGACTCGTATTCCATCTCACTCCTCGTCGAGGTCCTCGGCGAGGTCGTCGACGGTTCGCTGTACGTCGTCGACGATGTCGGTCTGTGTCTCGGCCAGTTCGGCGGTATCCTGTGCGCCTTCCCGGACGGTTTCGGCCTGCTCCGCCGCGTCGTTGATCGTCGCGGCGACAGATTCGACCCGAGTGGCCTGCTGGTCGTTCGCCGATGCGATTTCGTCGGTGCTCGCGGCCGCATCCTCGACGGCGTCGACGATGTCCGAGAGCGAATCGAGCGCCGATTCGACCTGTTCGGCGGCAGTGGCTGCCTGGTCGTAGGCCTGTTCGACCTCCGAGACTGCCGTCCGGCTGCTGTCCTGGATCTCCTGGACCTCGGTGCTGATCTCGTCGGTGTACTCCTGTGTCTCGTTAGCTAAGGATTTGACCTCGTCGGCAACGACCGCGAATCCTTCTCCGCCCTGATCGGCGCGGGCGGCCTCGATGTTGGCGTTCAGCGCGAGCATGTTCGTCTGATCGGCGATTTCGGCGATCACCTCGGTGATCTCGTCGATGTCGTCCATCCGGTCGGCGAGTTCGGTGATGGTCTCGGTGAGCTGCTCGCTGGCGTCGAGCATGCCATCGGCGGCCTCACCCGCCTGTTCGCCGGCCTCCTGGCCTTCGGTCGCCAGTTCACGGGCATCGTCGACCGTCTCGGTGATCTGGTCGGTCGTCGCCGCAATTTCCTCCATACTGGCGCTGACTGATTCGATCTCCGAGAGAGCGTCCTGCAGTTTGGAATCCTGCTCGACAGCATCGTCTTCGATCTGTTCGGCGTTCGAGGCGACCTCCTGTGAGATGTCGTTCAGTCGTTCGACGATATCCGCGAGTTGATCCGCGACCTGCTCGTGAGTCGCAGTCAGTTCCCGTTCTTTCTCCCGGAGTTCGGTCACGTCCCGCATCGCCGTGACCGTGCCGGTAATCTCGCCGCTCGCGTCGTACATCGGCGTGCTCGAAATGACGACGTCGTGCTCGGTATTGTCGTGATCGAGGAGTTCGGTCTCGATGCCACGGATCGGTTCGCCGGCCTCCCGCGTTCGCTCGGCCATCGTGGTCTTCGTTCCGTGGGTCTCGTAGGTCCGGAAGATTTCCCACGGTTCGAGTTCAGGAATCCGGTTCGGGTCCAGTGCCATTAGCTCTTGCATCGCGGGGTTGAACAGTACGATCTCGCTCTCCTCGTCGGCGACGACGACCGGCAGCGGGAGTTCGTACAGCGCCTGAATCCAGCGCCGTTCGGCGGCCTCGAACTGCCCGTATATCCCCGGGTCGTCCATCGTTAGCGCACCCTCTGACATACTCAGTCGGTTAGCCCCCAGTACGAAAGGCTTTATCCCGATGCTATCAGCACTGATACCGACCCGAAAGACGAATCTTCATCTGTCGGTGGACCCAATCAGAAGCCATGTCAGAGATCGACCTGCGGAGCGTGATGGGCGAATTTGCAACCGGCGTCACTGCGGTAACACTGAACGGCGAGCAGCCACACGGGATCACGGTCAACGCCTTCAGCAGCGTCTCGCTGGACCCACCGCTGGTGCTGGTCTGTCTCGATCACAACACCGAGGCACACGAACAACTCCAGAGCGGTGACGCCGACGGCTACTGTGTCAACATCCTCGCTGCCGACCAGCAGATCCTCGGCGAGCACTTCGCCGACATGGCCGAGGAAGAGATCGATCCGTTCACCGAGTTCCCGACGATGACTGCCGAAACCGGCGCACCGATCTTTACCGAGTCGCTGGGCTACGTCGACTGCTCGATCCACGAAGCCGTCGAGGCCGGCGATCACACCATCTACATCGGCAGCGTCGAAGCCGCCGAGCAACTCGAAGACAAGGAGGCCCTGACATTCTTCGAGGGCGAGTGGGGTCGGCTCGGGACCGAATAACACACCGAGGGGCCAGCGTTTTATTCCAGAAGGGTCTATTCCCGCCCGTGTCACAGGCGTCGTATCTCCGATATTTCCCCTACAGCGAGCCCTACGACCACCAGCGGGAGGCGATGACCCAGATCTACGACGCCCTCGACGACGAGTCCGATATTCTGTTCGAAGGCGCGACCGGGACGGGCAAGACCCTCGCCTCACTGGTCCCTGCCCTGGAGTACGCCCGCGAACACGACAAGACGGTCGTCATTACGACGAACGTCCACCAGCAGATGCGCCAGTTCCGCAGAGATGCCAGCGCCATCGCCGAGACGGAGGATATTCGTGCAGTGGTCTTTCGCGGCAAGGGGTCGATGTGCCATATCGACGTGGGTTATCAGGAGTGTCAGGCCCTGCGCGATACGACCCGGGATCTGGTCGACACCGAACAGGAGCAGGCCGAACTCGAACGCAAACAGGGCGAACTCCTCGATCAGAGTCAGGCCGGCAACGGTGACGCGGCGGCGGCGCGCAGTTCCGTGATGGACGAACTCGAATCCGTCGAGGAAGAACTCGAAGACCTCTCGGAGCGAGCGACCTGCGATCACTACTACCGGAATCTGACCGCCGACACGACCGACTTTTTCGCGTGGCTGTACGAAGACGTGCGCACTCCCGACGAGATCTACGAGTACGCCCACGACCGCGGCCTCTGCGGCTACGAACTGCTCAAGGAAGGCGTCGAGGGGGTCGATCTGGTCGTCTGCAACTACCATCATCTGCTGAGTCCGATGATCCGCGAGCAGTTCTTCCGGTGGCTTGGCCGGGATCCGGAGGACGTGATCGCTATCTTCGACGAGGCCCACAACGTCGAATCGGCAGCGCGGGATCACGCCCGCCGCACGCTGACCGAGAACACCATCGAGAGCGCGCTCGACGAGTTATCTGGCGTCGAGGACGCCCGCACCGAGAACGCCGAGAACATCCTCGAAACCTTCCTCGGCGCGCTCAGAGAGGGCTACGAGGAAGGCTTCGACTTTGGCGAGCGGTCGAAAGTCGGCGAGAACTGGTACGATCTGGCCATCGACAACGAGGACAGGCGCGACGACGTGACGCTGGCCTTCCTGCAGACCTACGTCGGGCCGGGCTACCAGAGCGAAATCGACGCCGCGCTGGAACTCGGGAACGAACTCGACAAGCGCTACGAGCAGGAGTACAAAAACGGCGAGCGAAGCGTCCGCAAGGAGTGTCAGACCCAGCAGGCCGCCGAGTTCATCGCCCAGTGGCTCGACGAGAGCGGCGCGATGGGGACCTATCCCGTTGTCAGCGTCCGCCGCGAGCAGGAACGGGACGATCAGTCCACAGCAGAGACACTGGATACGGGGACCGAACCGGCCGAGGACGGCGATATTTACGGGCGGGCGGAGCTGTACACCTGCATCCCGAATCAAGTGACCCGAGCGTTGTTCGAGGATCTGCACGCGAGCGTGCTGATGAGCGCCACCCTGCGACCGTTCGACGTGACCGAGGACGTACTCGGTCTCGACGAAGTCGAGACGATGGCCTACGGTGCGCAGTTCCCAGAAGAGCGACGACGAACCTACACGGTCGACGGCCCGGCGCTCTTTGCGAGCAAGCGCGACGAACCCGAGGTACAGGGGACGATCACCGAAATCATCGAAGACACCGCGCGGATGACCCCCGGCAACACGCTCGTCTTCTTCCCGAGTTACGGCGAGGCCGAGCGATACAGCGAGCGAGTCGCCGAGGGGACGACCTATCTCGACGAACCCGGCACGTCGGCCCACGACCTGCGCGAGCGATTCGCTGACGACGACAATGGCGTCCTCTACACGTCGATGTGGGGCACACTGGGTGAAGGCGTGAGCTACGACGGCGACGACGCCCGGAGTGTCATCGTCGTCGGCGTGCCGTACCCACATCTGGATGAACGGATGCAGGCCGTTCAAGATGCCTACGAGGAAAGTTTCGGCGACGAAGACAGCGGAACCGGTCGCGGCGAAGACAGCGCTGGCTGGCGGTACGCCGTCGAGATTCCGACGATTCGGAAAACCCGGCAGGCACTGGGTCGCGTCATTCGCTCACCGGAGGATTTCGGCGCGCGGATTCTGCTCGACGCTCGCTACACCGAACGCGCCGAGATGGAGATGCCCTCCTACGCCGTCCGGGGGAGTTTCCCGGCGGAAGAGCGCGCAGAGATGATCGATATGGATCCGGAGAAGTTGAAATTCGGGCTGTTGAATTTCTACGGCGACATGGATGCCTACGGCGGTAATCCACCGAAGCCGTAGGAGAATCACCGTCGGTCGATGGGTCAGTCGTCAGCCGGAGAAGTGACCTGATCTGCAACCTGTTCAGCCGCGGGTCCGAACTCCGCAGCGAGCAGGTCGGGAACGTCTTCGGGAGTGACATCGGAGTACCACTCGTTTCTGGGTTGGATCGTCAGCGCCGCGCCGTCGGCGCTACACAGCCCCAGACAGTCGGTCGTGCTCACCGACACTGCGGTCCAGAAGGCGTCGCGATCCCGGAGCCACTGTTTGACTGCGGTCGTCACTTCCTCGCCGCCTGCGCCGGCACAACAATCGTGTTCCTCGCGGTCGTTCGTACAGACGAAGACGTGGGCGTTGAGTCGCTCACGCTGCTGTTCAGATCTGTGTTTCATGGGCGAGCGTGACGCGGTCAGTCGAGAACGCACCGAGCCAGCGATAGGCGGTTGCGAGTCCGACCCACAGCCCCGCCTGCCCGAAGATCACGAGACTGCGGTAGGCGACGACGAGATCCGTCGGCAGGCCGCCGGCAGTCGCGGTCGCAGGGGCGAGCAGTGGGACGAAGACAACGGCAGCGGCGACCGGAGCGAGTCCGGCGGCCGCACCGCGTCTCCAGTCAGAGCCGATCCGTCGATACAGCGCAACCGCGAGGACTGACAGCGCCGCACCGGCGAGCATCATCCCCGCATAGAGCCAGATTCTGGTCGACGCGGCGAGTTGATGCTCCATCCCGGGGGCCACCGGCGGCAGGACGAGCCACGGACTGACAGAGACGGTCAGAAAGCCAGCGCCGGCGAGGACGTACGGTCTGATCGCGGCAGTGCCAGGGATCGCTGGTTCGAGAAAATAATAGAGGAGGCCGAACACGCCGCCAAGAAAGATTCCCCAGAGAACACCGCTACCGGTGCTGACGACCGCCGTCGTCGTCTCGGGGACGGCGTGGCTATGCGCGCCCGCTTCGTGTCCGTGTGCGCCGTGGTGAGCCATCTCCACGAGCGAGGCCGTCAGCGGGTGGACTACGAGTGCCGTAAAGAGGCCATAGATCAGCCCAACGACCGCCCCAGCGGCGACACCGCGTTTCAGTGTTGGCCACATCAGTGACAGGTGATCCCAGCGCCGTGTCTGAAGCTATGCATCGCGTCGTGGACCATCGGATCTTGCATGAACATGAGCACGAATCCCAGCGACGCCGCCATCGCGAGTCCGACTGCGGTCTGTGTCGGGGTCAACTCGGTGCCCGCCTGTTCGATCCGGTCGTGGACTGTCTCAGTTGTCGACATCTGAAACCACAGTTGATAGAGTACAAGCTAGATTGTAAAACTTGTGGGTTCGAGAAACTCAGCTTTGGAACGCACCGTCGACAGTGGCGTCGATTCGCTCTGCAGACAGCGCGGCGAGTGGGACGCGTTCGCCGTCGGTCTCTTCGACAATCGACCCGACGAGGCCAGTCTCGTCTTCAGTTCCGGCGTCGACGACGAGTACGTGCGGATCGAGTGTCGCGAGTCGGCGTGCTGCGCGGCGAGTTTCTGCGACCGGACTCCCGTCGGCGACGTTCGCCTTGCCGTCGGTGACGAGGACGACGACGCTGGTGGCTGGATCGGCGCGTTCAAGGAGGCTTCCGGCAGTGCGCAGTCCCTCGGGAAGCGGCGTCCGGTCACCGGTCGGGAGTTCTTTGAGGTGTCGCGCGGCGAGTGTCACGCTGTCGGTCGGCGGGAGCAGAACCTCTGCATCGTCGCCAGCGAAGGCGACGAAGCCAACCTCGTCGCGGTGCTGGTAGGCATCGTCGAGCAGATTGAGCACCGTTCCCTTCGCGGCGCGCATCGCGGGCCGCATCGACGCACTCGCATCGACGACGAACAGCACCAGTGCGGCAGTCTCGCTCACCCGTACTGACTGGCGGAGATCACGCGACTGAACGCTGTCGTCACCGCGAGCAGCGGCGGCGCGGACCGAGGCCGCCGGATCGATCCCGTCGCTCCCGTCGGCCGGTGTCGAGCGCACACGACTGCCCGTGCCGTCGGTCGTCGGTGCCGTTCGGGTGGAGCCACCCCCTGTCGAACTGCCGGCGGTCGCTTCGAGGGCGTCGGGCATCTCGACATCCGGGGCTGTCGCCTCACCGACCGCCTCGCAGGACTGCCCCGGCATCAGGGGGCGGCCCTCTGTCTCTTCTTCCTCGGCAGCCGGCGGCTCGTCTCTCTCATCGTTGGTTTCAGCCTCGCCGCCATCGCCGTCAGTCGGCGCGGGAGAAGGGGGACTAGATTCTCCCGAGTCCGCCTCGTCGTCCTTATTTCGAGAGTCTGATTCAGACCCAGCGTCGGGGCCGCCGTCCGCATCCTCGGCGTCGGGTTCCGGACCAACTTCGCTATCTGGGTCGTCTGACCCAGACTGTTCGTCTCCCCCGTCGTGCTGCTCATCGCCATCCCTGTCTTCAGCACCCTCCGAATTTTCCACCTCTTCAGTGTTCTCCTCGGTATCCTCACCCTCGGAGTCGAACTGTTCGTCGAGGAGATCATCGAGATCAGGGGGGTCCTCGAACGGCCGGGACTGGAGTCGATGCGGGAGGGCAAATTCGGCCGCTTGCCGGACATCGCTCTCGGTGACTTTCGAGCGGGCGTCGAGCGCGGCGAGAGTGCGTGCGGCGCGAGCAGTGGCAATATCGCCGCGATGGCCGTCGATGCCAGCGTCTCGACACAGCTCCGCGATTTCGGTCTTGAACTCACGGGGCAGAGCAACGTCTTCGAGCGAGTCGCGGGCAGCTTCGAGTCGCTGTGCCGGGCTATCGTCCGGTTTCCCCTCGGTATCTGCTGTCCCGAGCGCGTGGTCGATGATCTCGACGCGGTCCTCGATCTCTTCGCAGGCAGTGACGGTCGCCTGAAGCGCGAACCGGTCGCGCAGTTGCGGCCGGAGGTCACCCTCCTCCGGGTTCATCGTCCCGATCAGAGTAAATTCAGCGGGATGGGAGACGCTGATCCCGTCGCGCTCGACGCAATTTCGACCGCTCGCAGCGGCGTCGAGCAGGACATCCACGAGGTGGTCGTCGAGCAGGTTCACCTCGTCGACATAGAGGATTCCCCGGTTGGCGCGGGCGAGCAGTCCGGGATCGAACTCGTACTCACCGGACAGCGCGTCCGCGACCGAGAGCGTCCCGACGACGCGTTCGCGGGTCGCACCCAGGGGCAGCGTCACCAGCGGCACCGGTCGACGGTCGACCGGCGGATCAGTCCGGTCCCGACAATCAGCACACTGCCGCGTCGGATCGTCCGGCGGACAGCCGTACTGACAGTCCGCGACGGCGCGCTGCTCGCCGAGCATCTCTCCCAGCGCCCGCACTGCCGTCGATTTCGCCGTCCCCTTCTCGCCTTGGATCAACAACCCGTCGAGGTCGTCGTTCGCGCCGACGGCCAGTAAAGCCTGCTTGAGTTCCCGCTGACCGGTAATATCCGCAAACGAGGGCCCCGAACCCCGCTCGTGCGAAGTTTTTTCAGCCTGCCCGTATTCAAACATACTTGTATTAAACAAACAGAGGTTTAAAACATTATGCCAAAGGTTGGACTCTACACAGCGACCGAAAATGAACTCGGGGCCGTCCAGCGGGCCGCCGCCGAGGTTGATATCGATCTGCTCGTCCGCTCGGAGAGTGATTTCGACGGGCAGGAAGACGTCGAGGCCTTCCTCGACGAGATTGCGGATGCGACGGCGGCAGTGTTCTGGCTGCACGGGGCCGAGGAGAGCATGCCGGGGTACGACCACGCCGTCGAGCGACTCGACGAGGAGAGGGTGCCGTTGGTCGTCAAATCGACCGGTGACGGCTACGCAATCGAAGATACGTCGACGACGGCCGAAGACCGCGAGCAGGTCTACGAGTATCTGGAGAAGGGCGGGACGAGCAACGTCGCCAACTGTCTGCGCTTTCTCGTCGACGAGTACAGCGACGGCGCGTTCGAGTACGACGACCCGGTGACGCTGCCGACCGAAGGCGTCTATCACCCCGATCATCCGGGAATCTCCTACGAGGAACTGCGGGCGACCTTCGATCCCGTCAAGCCGACCGTTGCAGTCTGGTTCTACGAATCACACTGGACCCACGAAAACACCAGATACGTCGACGCGCAAGTCCGCGCGCTCGAAGCGCAGGGCGCGAACGCCTTACCGATCTTCTGCAATCCCGCGACGGACACGGACGAGCAGTGGGACGCCGAGCGCGTCACCGAGGAGTGGCTGCTCGACGACGGCGAACCAGTCGTCGACGGTGTGCTCTCCTCGTTTATGTTCTCACTGTCGATGGACGAACGCGGTCGCTCGGCCGACGACGAGGGCGACGGTGCGACGGATGTCTTTCTGGATCGTCTCGGCGTCCCGGTTATCCAGACCGTCACGACGATGCGCTCGCGGTCGCGCTACGAGTCCAGCGACACGGGCGTGATGGGCTTCGAGTTGGCGCTCTCCGTTGCACTGCCGGAGTTCGACGGCAACGTCATCACCCACCCGATCAGCGGGAAAGAGCGAACCGAGGACGAGGCCGGCATCGGAACCGCGCCGAAACAGCACTTCCCCATCGAGGACCGCGTCGAACACGCCGCCGAACTCGCAGTCAACTGGGCGAATCTCCGCCACACGCCCAACGAGGACAAACAGGTCGCAGTCGTCCTGCACAACTACCCGCCGAGCGACGACGGCATCGGGACGGCCTTCGGCCTCGACTCGCCGGAGTCGACGGTCAACCTGCTCGACGAATTGGATGCGCGCAGCTACGATCTCGGCGGTAGCTACGTAGAGGATGGGCAGGACTTGATCGACCGCCTCACCGCACAACTGACGCTGGACGACCGCTGGGTCGCGCCCGAGGACGTGCGAGAGTTGAGCGTCGATACGGTTGGACCAGATCAGTACCGGGAGTGGTTCGAGTCGACCGACGAGCGCTTTCAGGAAAACATCGTCGAGGAGTGGGGCGAGGCTCCCGGCCGACCCTTTGCGATTCCGGGCGTCGAGTTCGGCAACGTGCTCGTGACGGTCCAGCCCCCGCGTGGGTTCGGCATGGACCCCTCGAAGGTGTACCACGACTCCGACCTCCAGCCACCGCACGACTACGTCGCCTTCTACAAGTGGCTACGCAACTCCTTCGAGGCCGACGCGGTGGTCCATCTCGGCACCCACGGCAGTCTGGAGTGGCTCCCCGGCAAGACCGTGGGTCTGAACGGCGAGAGCGCTCCCGACCAACTCGTCGGCGCGCTGCCGAACGTCTATCCCTACATCATCAACAATCCCGGCGAGGGAACGCAGGCGAAGCGACGCTCCTACGCCGCCATCGTCGACTACTTGACGCCGGTGATGGGCAACGCCGGGACCTACGACGACCTCGCAGAACTGGAATCGCTGGCCGACCAGTACCGCGAGGCCGGGATGGAGGACGCCCGGACCGACGACGGCGAGCACCTCGAAGATCTGCTGCGGGCGAAGATCGACGATATCGACCTGGCGGTCGAACTCGGAATTTCTGGCGAAATCGACGAGAAAGCGGACGTACGCGGGCCGGAGCGCGAGGCGCAACGCGCCTCGGAACGGTCGAGCGGGGAGCGAAGCGACCCGCGAGACGAAGCGGGAACGAGTCTCGCCGAGGGCGCGATCGACGGCGACAACCTCGAAATCGACGACCTCGTCGAGCGGGTTCACGAGTACCTGACCGACGTGAAGACGACCCAGATCAGACTCGGCCTGCACACGATGGGCGAACCGCCGGCCGACGACCGACTCGTCGAGTATCTCGTCGCACTCACTCGCCTCGAAAATCCGGGCGGACCGAGCCTCCGGGAGAGCGTCGCGGGCGTGCTCGGCGTCGACTACCAGCGCATGCTCGACGAACCCGGTGTCTACGACGAAGAACTCGGGATGACCTACTCGGAAGCCGCCGACGAAGTCTACGAGACGAGCCTCGAACTCGTCGAAACGCTCGCGGAACACGAGTTCGACATTCCGACCTCGGAGGTCGACGCCGGCCCCGAGCAGGAGGTGAACATGAATCTCTTAATCGTCGATATCGACCCACTCGGCGACGCACGCGTCGCGGGCGGCACGCACGACGACCTCCGAGACGCGCTGTCGTTCATCTGCGAGGAGGTCGCACCGCGGGTCGAGGAGGCGAGCGAAGAGATCCCCCAGACAGCGGACGCGCTCGATGGTGAGTACGTCCCGCCGGGCGGCAGCGGCGCGCCGACCCGCGGCGGCGTCGACCTGCTCCCGACGGGGCGGAACTTCTACACGCTCGATCCTCGGAAAGTGCCCGCAAAGAGCGCCTGGGAGATCGGCAGCGAAGTGGCCGCTGGAACGGTTGCCCGTCACTGGGATGATCACGGTGAGTACCCCGAGGAGATCGGTGTCGTCGCGTGGGGGACGCCGACGGTTCGGACCCGCGGGGAGACTATCGCACAGGTGCTCGCGCTGATGGGCGTCGAACCGGAGTGGACCGATGCCGGCCGGATCGACGACGTGCATCCGATCCCGCTGGACGAACTCGACCGCCCCCGAATCGACGTGACGACCCGAGTGTCGGGACTGTTCCGGGACGCCTTCCCGCAGGCCGCTGGCGTCATCCACGACGCCGTCGACACAGTCGTCGACCTCGACGAGCCGCACGAAATGAACTACGTCAAGAAGCACGTCGAGGAAGAAGCTGAGGAACTCGAAGCGGAGGGTGTCGAGAAGCCGACGAAGGCGGCCAAACAGCGCGTCTTCACGACCCGACCCGGCGGCTACGGCGCGGGGACGAACAAGGCCGTCGACGAGGGCAACTGGGAGGACAGCGGCGACCTCTCAGATGTCTACGTCCAGTGGGGCGGCTACGCGCTCGGCAGTCGCGGCAACGTATCGGAGGCCCACGACGCCTTTGAGCGCCGACTCGGAAGCGTCGAGGCCACAGTGAAAATCGAAGATACCGCCGAGCAAGATGAGTTCGATAGCTCCGACTGGTACGCCTTCCACGGCGGGTTCATCACCGCAGTGACGGAGCTGAGCGGCGAGGAACCAGCCTCCTACGTCGGTGATTCGAGCGATCCCGACAACGTGGATATCTACACCAACGAGGAGAAAGTCCGAAAGGCGATGCGGGCGCGCGTGCTCAACCCCGAGTGGCTGGATTCGATGGAAGAACACGGCTACAAGGGCGCGGGCGACCTCTCCACGACGGTCGATGTAGCACTTGGCTGGGACGCGACGACCGGCGTCATCAGCGACCATCTCTGGGAAGATGTCGCCGAGAAGTACGCATTCAACGAGGATCGACAGGACTGGCTGGGCGAGGTGAATCCGTGGGCGCTGGAGAGCATCACCGACACCCTCCTCGAAGCGATCGACCGCGGGTTGTGGGACGCCGACTCAGAAACTGCGGATCGACTCCGCGACATCAACCTCCGGGCCGACGGCGATATCGAGGCGCGTGACACCACCGCGGATCGAACGGAGGTGCCCAGCGATGGCGACTGAAGAGAACGGCGAAGCGGCGCAGACGGACGGCGGTGTCGACGCCAGCGAACCGACAGAGGAGTACGCCGACCTCGGCGCGACGACCGAAAACGCGATGGAAATCGCCGAGACGAGCATGGATCGCGTGCGCGAACTCGTCCCCGACGAGACGCTGGCCGACCGGATCCGACAGAAGAGCGTCCACGCGACCGGCGACCCCGAGTTCCAGCATCTCGTCCGCTTCACCGGCGAGGACGACGACGAACCGATCCGCGCCGGCGCGCGGGCGGTCCTCGACGAGCGGCCGATCGTGACCGACATCACGATGGTCAAATCGGGAATCACCGGCCGCGGCCACGACTGTCCGGTTCAGAAAGCCATCGGCAACGGCGCCGAACTGGCCGCCGAGACGGGCATGACCAGAACTGCCGCATCTGTGCTCGAACTCGACCGCGAGGGCGTCTACGACGGCTCTATTGCCGTCGTGGGCAACGCACCAACAGCGGCGCTGGCGCTCGCAGATTGCATCGAAGACGGAACGCGACCGGCGGTGGTCGTGGCGACACCGGTCGGATTCGTCAAGGCCGCCGAGAGTCGGAAGCGACTCCGCGAGGTTGCAGAGCGCCACGGCGTCCCGGCGATCACGAACGTCGGCCGCCGCGGCGGGAGCGGACTCGCCGCCGGCCTGACCAACGAACTCGTCCACGTTGCCAGCGACGTACGCGACGGGGCGATCGATCTTGATGAGTGAGTACGATCTCGACAGCGGCCCCGATCCGGCCGATCGGGCGGCCGCGACACCGGAGTCGGTCGACACTGATCGAGCAGTTCCCGCGGTCGGGATCGGACCGGGAAATCCCGAGTACCTGACCCCGCGCGGCAGGCGAGCAATTAGCGAGGCAGATGTCGTCGTCGGGTTCGAGACGGTCGTCGACTTCGTGAGCGACATCGTCGAGGCCGAGGCGCTGACCTGCGGCTATCGCGACGAAGCCGAGGCGCTGTCGACCTTCGGCGAGCGAGTGGCAGACGGCGAACAGGGAACGGCAGTCCTGATGGGTGATCCGAACCACTCCGGCTATCAGTTCGTCGGCAAGGTCGAGGCTGCGGTTGACCGGCCGGTCGAGGTGATCCCAGGCATTTCATCGCTGCAGATCGCCGCGAGCAGAGCGCGGACACCGATGGAAGACAGCCGATTCGTCACGCTGCACAAAAGCGGTGACATCTCGACGGATCTGGACCGAATCCGGGCGGTCGCGGGTGATCGACACCTGCTCGTCTTGCCGAGACCGTACGACTGGATGCCCGAAGATATCGCCGCGGATCTACTCGATACCGGGGCCGACGGGTCGCTGGAAGCACTCGTTCTCGAACACTTGACACACGAAGAAGAGTCGATCACACGGACGACGCTTTCGGAACTGGCGGAGCGAACAACTGAGGCCGAACACGACTCACCGTTCTCGGATCTCTCCGTGTTCGTCGTTCGAGCGGACTGAGATCGGTCATCCACCGCGCTTGCGATACCAGATCCGTTCGCCGAGCGGCGATTCACCGTCGTCGATCGGGAGGCGGCTGACGAACAGATCCCGGACGGCGAACGTGACCGTGAGTTCGACCTGTCCGTCGGAATCGTCCGGCGTGACGGTGACGACGCAGTGGCCGTCTTTCTCCCGAAGTGCGTCGATTCGCCCGCTTGCCCACCGCTCGGAATCCTGCTGTGGTTCGCGAGCGTGGATCCGGTCGTGGTTCATTGGGGTGCCCCGCGGGTCGTAGATAGTGGTCGAGAGCCATCGCCGCCGCCGGTCGAACTCGCCATACACACACCAGGCACGACAGCAGTTTACCGGTTGCGCCGGGAGGACCACAAGTTATTTTTGAGTTCACGGCGACGGCTAGAGCAAGCGAATTTGGTATAATTAAGATGAGATTGAACTACCGGAGGAAAACAGGCGACCCATGACAACGGAATCAATCGTCCTCATCGGCCGGGAGCGGTCGGACGCCGGAGAATTATTCGAGACACACGCGGGACGGCTCGCCGATCGGTCTGGGGTCGACACCGTCGAGACGGCGACCTACGAGACCGAACCAGTCCAGGAACTCCGGGAACAGCTACGGGGGTTATCAGCCGACAGAGTGTATGCGGTACCGATGCGGATCGCACACAACCACGACACGACTCGCGGCGTGCCGGCAGCGCTGTCGCATATCTCCGGGGAGGTGGTTTACTGTGAGCCACCGGGCGCGAGCGATGCCGTGACTGACGTGATCGAACAGAAGGCCAGCTCGCTGGTCACCCCGCGGCCGGAAAGTTCACTCGTGCTGGTCGGGTTCGGGAGCAACTCACAGCCTGACCACCGGGAGACAGCCGAACAACACGCCGCTCGGCTGCGCGACCGCACCGAGTACGGGGAGGTGGTAAGCTGTTATCTGCTCCAGAATCCCGCCGTCGAGTGTGTCAGATACAACGTCAGTAATCCGGCCGTGGTCGCAGTACCGCTCTTTTTGGGGGAGAGTGAAGCCACCGCCGAACGGATTCCCGAACAACTCGAACTCGGCCGCGGCGGGATCGAGTACGCCGGACCACTCGGCAGCCATCCCCGGATTACCGACGCCATCCACGCCGAGATCGAAAAGCAGCGAGCACTCGACGAGTCCGCGCCCGAGCCCTTCGAGGCGGAACTGGCCCGAACTCGACAGCCGGTCGCAACCGACGGCGACGGCAGTTCGCGGTCCTGATCGATGCGGCTGCTACTCGTCGGGGGGAACACCGAGACGGCTCGCATCGACGGGATCAGCGCCGCCGGTGCCGATCCCGAGTTGATGGCACACACGCCAGCGGTCGATCTCGAACTCGTCGAGTACGGTCGGTCGGCGGGTCGACCGGTACCTGTGAGTCCGACGGGCTGTCCGACCCCTGCAGTGATGACGCGGGCGGCCCGGGAACTGCTCGGACTCGACGTGCTCGCCGTCGATGCCGGCCTCGCGAGCGAAACAGCAGTTCCGACGGTCGATCTCGGTGGGGGAGTCGGAGCCGATATCCGGGAGCCGACAGCAGTCCACTCGGCGGCGGAGATCGTCGCCGCCGGGAAGCGAGTCGGTCGCGCGCTCCCGGACGAACGCGTGCTGATCGGCGAAACGATTCCCGGCGGAACGACGACTGCACTGGGCGTCCTGAGTGCGCTCGGCGAGCGCGCGAGCGTCTCCTCCTCGTTACCCGAGAATCCAGTCAGCCTGAAAGAGCGGGTCGTCAGCGAGGGACGGGAAGCGAGCGGTCTCGCCGAGGGGGCTGCGGCCGGAGAGCCGATCCGCGCAGTCGAGACGATGGGTGATCCCGTCCTCGCAGCCGTCATGGGACTGACTATCGGTGCCACCGAATCCGGGACCGACGTGACACTCGCCGGCGGCACCCAACTGGCTACTGCGGGCGCACTGGTCCGTCACGCCGGCGTCGACGCGGAGCTATCGCTGGCGACGACCTCCTTCGTCGCAGACGACGACAGCGCCGCAATCCACGCGCTCGCCGACGAACTCGGCCTCACTCTCTCGGTTACCGACCCCAGATTCGAGGAGCGTGACCATCAGGCACTGAACGGCTACGTCGCAGGAGAAGCGAAGGAAGGCGTCGGGATGGGAGGGGTTCTGGGGTGCTGTCGAGACACCGGCCTGCCGATGGAGCAGCTACGTCCCCGAATACTCGAGGTGTACGAGAACGTATTCCCGACGGAGGAGCGTACATGAACGGACTCGTTCTCGGCGGGACGAACTCGGGCGTGGGAAAGACCATCGCGACGCTCGCAGTCGGGACGGCACTCGAAGACGCCGGAATCGCGGTCCAGCCAGCCAAAGCCGGCCCGGATTTCATCGACCCGAGCCACCACGAGCAGGTGTTCGACCGGCCGTCTCGAACGCTGGATTGCTGGCTGGAAGGCACCGACGGTCTCCGCCGGAACTACCACCGCGGCGAGGGCGACATCTGTCTCGTCGAGGGCGTGATGGGGCTGTACGACGGCGACGGATCGAGCACCGCGATGGTCGCCGAGGCGCTGGATCTGCCGGTCGTCCTCGTCGTCGACGCCAGCGCCGGGATGGAGAGCGTCGCGGCCACGGCACTGGGATTCCAGCGGTACGCCGCTGAGGCCGGACGGGATATCGAAGTCGCGGGAGTCATCGCCCAGCGCTGTCACGGCGGCCGCCACGAGGACGGCATCCGCGAGGCACTGCCGAACGAACTGGCGTACTTGGGTCGGATTCCACCGGGCGGAGACCTGGAAATTCCCGACCGCCATCTTGGACTGGAAATGGGCGAGGAGGCCGGACTCACCGCAGATCAGTTACAGACCGCGAGCGAACACATCCACGTCGAAGCGATTCAGGAGGTTGCCACGCCGGCCGCAGAACCCGCGACGACGGACGAGCAGCCAGCACAGCGCGACGCTCGCGTCGCAGTCGCACAGGACGAGGCATTCTGTTTCGCCTACCCGGCGACTATCGAGCGACTGCGGAGTCGCGCCGACGTGGTGACGTTCGCGCCGACGACCGACGCCGAGTTGCCGATCTGTGATGGCGTCTATCTCCCCGGCGGCTATCCAGAACTGTACGCTGAATCGCTGGAATCCAGCGGCGCGCTCGACGACCTCGCCGACAGGGCGACAGCGGGAGTCCCGATCCTCGGCGAATGTGGAGGGTTGATGGCGCTGTGTGAGCAATTACGGACAACAGATGGGGCGGAGTACGAAATGAGCGGTGTCCTGCCCGCCGAGGTGCAGATGCACGACCGCTATCAGGCGCTCGACCACGTCGAACTCGCTGCACAGCGAGATACCCTGACCGCCTGCCGCGGCGAGCACCGCCGCGGTCACGAGTTTCACTACTCCTCGCTGACGGTCGATTCTGACGCAGAGTTCGCCTTCGAGATGGTGCGAGGCGACGGAATCACCGAAGAGCAGGACGGCCTGACCGAGCACAAAACCCTCGGAACGTACTGTCATCTCCACCCCGAGAGCGGTGCGTTCGACTCCTTCATCGAGGTGCTCTGTGATGAGTCGGGGTGAGCACGGAGCGCCGGCCGAATTGGTGCGTGGGTGTGCTGGCGTTTCCTTCGATCTGTTCGGAACGCTCGTAAGCGTCGAGCGGCCGGACGACCCCGCCGCAGCAATCGCACAGGAACTCGACAGCCGAGGACTCACCATACCCGACGACTGGTCGGACGCGTACCGAGAGCCGCATCTCGACGTGAAAGAGGGGGGTGAGCTTCCGCTGCCCGACCACGTCACGGCGGCGCTCGCGAGCCGAGACGAATCAGTCGTTCGTGAGGAGATTCGGCCGACCGTCGAGGCGGCCGTCAGCGACGCCTTCGAGGGTCCAGCAGAGCCCCGGCCCGGGGCCGAACAGACGATCGAGACCCTGGCAAGCCGGCGGCCGGTCGCCGTCCTCTCGAACTGCGCGGTATCGGGACTCGCCGAGCACGCTCTCCAGAGTGCGGGAATCGACACGACAGCATTCGAGGCCGTCGTGACGAGTGTCGACTGTGGCTGGCGAAAACCGGATCGACGTGCCTTCGCCGCCGTGGCCGAAGAACTCGGGATCGAAATCGAGGATCTGCTGCACATCGGCGACGATCCGCGGACTGACGGCGGAATCACGGCGGTCGGCGGAACGAGTTGCATCGTCGGCGACGGCACGCTCGCCGCGTGGGGGGAGCGATGGGATTGACAGCGATGGGGGCGGTCAGCCTCTCGCTGACGGGTGATCTCCTGCTCGAAGAACCCCCGGAGCGAGTCCATCCGGTCGCGCTGTTCGGCCGTCTCGTCATCCCGTTCGACCGGAAATGGAGGTGCCCGAAACTCGTCGGCACGCTCGTCGCCCTCACCCTACCACTCGGGGCCGGCCTGCTTGGGGCGGCTGTGACTGCGGCAGCGCTGGAAGTCGGGCCAATGGTCGGTGCGATTCTCGCGGGCTTCGTACTCTTTTCGACGGTGAGCCTGCGGATGCTCGTCTCGGTCGCGAGGGAGGTGATCGACGGGACCGGAACTGATTCTGCAGGCGCGCGCGAGTCGGTCAGCGCGCTGGTCGGTCGAGAGACGGACTCCCTCTCGGCGGGAGAACTCCGGAGCGCCGCAGTCGAGAGTGCGGCGGAGAACCTCGCCGACGGCGTGGTGGCACCGCTGACGGCGTTCGCACTCGGCGTACACGTCTCGCTCGCGGTCGGGGTGGGCGCTGCCGTCTGGGTGAAGGCGGTGAACACACTCGATTCGATGCTCGGATATCAGAGCAAGCCCGTCGGGTGGGCGAGCGCTCGCCTCGACGATATCGTGATGTGGCTACCGGCCCGGATCAGCGCCGTCTGTCTCGCCGTCGCGGCAGGCGACCCGGGCGTGCTGCTTCGGGCACGCGAGTGGGCCGCTGCGCCGCCGTCGCCGAACTCTGGCTGGCCCATGGCCACGCTCGCAGCGGTGCTGGATGTCAGGCTGGCGAAAGCCGAGACGTACGTTCTCAATCCCGACGCGGCACTGCCCACAGCGAGTGAGGCCCGTCGCGGAACCTGGATCGTCGCGGGCGCTGGGCTGTTGGCCTTCTTGCTCGCTGGCGTCGTTGCGGGATTGTCGGGGGTGAGTCCATGAGTGTCGCCGCCGTCCGGGGAGCGGTCGGCTTCCTCTCACGGATCCCGGTCGGCGGGAGCGAGCGCGACTGGAACGCGTTCCGACGGACGCCGGCGGCCTTTCCCCTCGTCGGTCTGCTCATCGGCGCGCTCCTCGCCCCCGTCTTCGTGCTGCCGGGCCCGGCCGTGACCGTCGCCACCGTCTTCGTCGCGCTCCTCTACGGCCTAACGGGGATCACCCACCTCGACGGCGTGGCTGATCTGGGTGACGCGGCAGTCGTCCACGGCGGTCAGGAGCGCCGGCGCGCGGTGATGACCGACACCGAGGTCGGAACTGGCGGCGTGCTCGCCGTCGCGCTCGTCGTCTTCGCGCTCGGGACGGCCGCGGTCGGTGTTGCCAGCCTGCCGAGGAGAGCGCTGCTGCTCGTCGTCGTCGCAGAAGTCGCCGCGAAGGGAGCGATGGCGGTGCTGGTCTGTCTCGGGACGGCGGCACACGAGGGACTTGGCTCCTCGCTGACCGGAAACGCAACCGCGGGAGATGCTGCCGTCGTGGCGATACTGGCGATTCCGGCGGCGGCGCTGACGTGGCCACGACTGCTCCCGGGCGCAGTGGCACTCCTCGCGGCCGCCGGAACCTCCGTCGTCGTCTTCTGGTGGGCGAGGAGGAACCTGGGCGGTGTGAGCGGCGACGTAATCGGCGCAACGAACGAACTCGCCCGGGTGGCGGCACTACACGCGGGGGTGGTGGCGTGGACGCTCTCGTGATGTGTGGCGGCCGCGGCACCCGCCTCGACGCCGACACCGAAAAGCCGCTGTACGAGATCGCAGGAAAACCGATGGTCGACCGCGTGCTCTCGGCGCTCGCGGGCAGTCGAATCGAGACCGTCTATGCGGCTGTCTCGCCACAGACACCGAAGACTCATCGCCATCTCGACTCGAAACCAGGGGGCGACGGCCTGCGGATTGTCGAGACACCGGGCGAGGGATACGTGGAGGATCTCCGACACGCCCTCGATCAGATCGATAGCCCAGTGCTGACAGTCGCTGCCGACCTCCCGCTGCTCGACGGTGAGATACTCGACAGGGTACTGGCGCACTACGACAGCGGCTCACTTTCGGTGTGTGTTCCAGATACCCTCAAAGGAACGATCGGAGTGAGTAGCGAGACGACGATGACAGAAGATGGCCAGACAATCGCTTCGACGGGAGTGAATATCGTCGGTGACGGGGGAGAGAATCGGTATCTGTCATACGATGCTCGGCTGGCAGTGAACGTCAACTATCCCGAGGATGCTGCGGTGGCTGAGTCGCTGCTGGGCGAGCGCTCGCCCGAAACCGCTCGCTCGACAGGTGGGATCGAAGCCGCACAGCGCGTCGGTCGGGAGCCCCACGGCAGCAGCGACCGCTCAGACGTGCTCGATTTCAGCGCGAACACGAATCCGAGGGTCCCGCCAGGGACAGAGCGGGTCTACCGGGAGGCGTTTCCGGAGATACAGAGCTATCCGGCGGAGCCACCCGAGCGCTACTGTGAGGCGGCCGCGAAGTACATCGGCTGTGATCCCGACTCAGTCGTGCCGACGCCGGGCGGACTCGCCGCCATCCGCCGGACTATCGAACTTGCTGTCAGCCCTGGTGACTCCGTCCTCGTCCCCGCACCGAGTTTCGGGGAGTACGCCCGCGAAGTCCGCTTGCAGGGCGGGGAGCCAGTCTTCCTCGACGAAGATAAGATGCTGGACGCCGATCCGGCCGAACACGCCCTCGTGATTGTCTGCAACCCGAACAACCCGACAGGGAGGTTGTACGACCGCGACGAGTTGGCGGGGTTCGCCGCCGACTGTCGAGCGGCAGGGACGACACTACTCGTCGACGAGGCCTTCCTCGGGTTCACCGAGCAGCCGTCGCTGGCCGGGACCGACGGCGTCGTCGTCGCGCGAGCGTTGACGAAACTCTTCGGTATGCCGGGAATCCGCACCGGATTTGCTATCGGGACCGGGCGGTTCAGCGAGGCGCTCCGGGCGACGCGGCGGACGTGGAACCTCTCCGCGCCGGCACTGGCCGTCGGCACGCACTGTCTCACCCAGTCGGCCTTCGTCGCCGAGACGAGGGCGCGAGTCGACCGCGAGCGTGAACGGTTGCGTGAAGCACTCTCAGGCGAGTTCGATGTCGCTCCGTCAGCGGCACCCTTCCTCTTGCTCGACGTGGGGGACCGATCGGTCGACGACGTGTTGAACACGGCCAGCGAGCACGGAGTTATCCTCAGAGACGCACGGACATTCCGCGGACTCGACAACCACGTTCGGGTTGCCGTCCGATTACCCGAAGAGAACGACCGACTGCTGGAGGTGCTCGGCGATGTTTGAGCCAACACTCAGCGACGGGGTATTGCAACTGCACAGCCCGAACACCCGGTGGCTCTCGACTGGCTACAGCGGCGGCTTCGAGTGCGCGCCAGCGGCGTACAACATCACGGTCCCCGAGGGCTGGGAGCGAGAAGATATCGATCAGTACAGCCGCGAACGGCGAGACGAGGCGGGATTCGAGACACCGGGGCCAACACTGCTCACGGGCGTCGACGTGAAACACGCCCGAGGCGCTGTGCTCGGCCCCGTCGTCGCCTATGCAACTGTCGGACTCTCGAATCCGGCGACGCTCCCGGCAGATCCAGAAGATACTCACGAAGGCAATAAGTCCGAAGCCGAGCCACCAGAGGTCGGGACGGTCAATATCGTCGTCGGAACCAGGCGTTCGTTGACCGACGGGGCACAGGCGAATCTGGTGAGTGTAGTCGCGGAGGCGAAGACAGCAACGTTGCTCGATATCGCCGGGATCACTGGGACGACGACGGACGCTATCGTGGTTGGGAGCGCCACAGACGGCGAGCAGTCCGAATTCAGCGGCAGCGCGACCGAAGTCGGCGCGGCGGCGCGGGCTTGCGTGCGGGAGTCGATTCGGGCGAGTTTCGACGCGCGGTACGCCGATAGTGAGCCGCCGGAATCCGTCGACGCGGCGCGATACGGCGTCGTAACCGACCAGCGTGCGGACGTATTCGATCCACGAGAACCATGACAGACGAAACAAGCGAGACAGACGCAGAACAGGGCAGCGCGAACAGACCGACGCCAGAGCCAATCGAACCCGGGGCGCCGGAGGAGTTCGGACTCACACAGGTCTGGTGGGGCGACGGCAAAGGGAAGACGACGGCGGCGATGGGGATGGGCTTCCGGGCGGCCGGCCACGGCTACCGCGTCCACATGCTGCAGTTCATGAAAGGCGGCGCGGGAAGCGTCGAGTCGATCCGCGGGGAGTACAACGCCATCACCGCAATGCCGGGGTTCAGTTACGAGAACGCCGGCCACTACGGCTGGCACGGCTTCCGAGACGGCTCTGACGACGACGACCACGCCGCACAGGCCCGCGGCGCGCTCGAACGAACCCGGAAGTTACTGGACGGCTGTCGGGACGCTGACCTCGATTCGCCTTTCGCGCTCGACGGCCCCGCGGAAGACGGAGTACACATGCTCATCCTGGACGAGATTCTCTACGCCGCGAATCGCGGCCTCGTCGACCCCGAAGCGGTTGTCGAGTTGGTCGAATCGAAACCCGACGGACTGGAACTCGTCCTGACCGGCGGCCACGACCGGCCGGAATACGTCGTCGAGACGGCTGATCTCGTCACGAACGTTGCCAAGGAGAAACATCCCTTCGACGCGGGCCACAGCGCCCGGAAAGGGACGGAGTACTGAGCGGGAGGTAACAGAGAGGATGACGAGGACAGTGCTGATCGCGGGAACGGCCAGCCACGTCGGAAAGAGCACCGTCGCCGCGGGGTTGTGTCGGGTGCTCGCCCGCAACGGCGTCTCGGTCGCACCCTACAAGGCCCAGAACATGAGTAACAACGCCCGCGTCGTCGTCTCCCGGTCCGGCGAGTGGGGCGAAATCGGCGTGGCCCAGTACGTCCAGGCCACCGCGGCGAGGGTTACGCCGACAACCGACCTGAATCCCGTCCTCCTCAAACCCCGAGGCGACGGCGAGAGTCAGTTGGTGATCCAGGGCGAAGCGACCGAACACGTCGGCGTCGATAGCTACTACGACGAACACTGGGAACGCGCTCGCGAGGCCGCCGTCGACTCGTACCGCCGACTCGCGGCCGACCACGAGGTGATCGTCGCCGAAGGAGCCGGCAGTATCGCCGAGATCAACCTTCACGACCGCGATCTGGCGAACGTCGAGACCGCCGAGTTCGCCGACGCCGAAATCGTCGTCGTCGTCGATATCGAGCGCGGCGGTGCCTTCGCCAGCCTCTACGGCACGCTCGAACTGCTGCCCGACCGACTCCGCGAGCAGGTCGCTGGCGCGGTCATCACGAAATTCCGCGGCGACCGGAGCCTGCTCGATGCCGGAATTGCGGAAATCGAAGCACGGACAGGAGTCCGAATTCTCGGCGTCATCCCGTACGACGACCCCGGTCTCCCCGCCGAAGACAGCATCTCTATCCCTGACCGTGACGAGCGCGGCGTGTTCGGCGAGGACGGAGTCCCAGAGGAACAGACAGTCGCGGTGGGCGTCCCTCGCTTGCCGCGAATTTCGAATTTCACAGATCTCGATCCGCTCGCTCGCGAACCGGGCGTTCGAGTCGTCTATCTGCCGCCCGATGGCTCGCTTGCGGGCATCGACGGCGTCGTGATCCCGGGCTCGAAAAATACCGTCGACGATCTGCTGGCGCTCCAGGAGTCCGGATTCGACGAACAACTTCGAGCGTTCGACGGGCCGGTCGTTGGCCTCTGTGGCGGCTTCCAGATCCTCGGCGAGCGTATCACGAACGCGGAAATCGAGAGTACAGCGGTCTCTGGAACAGTCGAAGGAGTCGGACTCCTGCCGATCGAAACCCGGTTTTCGGCCGACAAACGGCTCGAACAGACGACGCGAACCCTCTCCGGCGTCGGCCCGCTGTCGGGCAGATCGGGATCAGTCTCCGGCTACGAGATCCACATGGGCCGGTCGACGCCGACGGAACCGGTCGAGCGCCCCCTCGGCGGAGAGAGTGTCGGGACTGAACGAGTTCTGGGAACGTACGTCCACGGCCTGTTCGAGAACGATAACGCCCGGTCGGCGTTTCTCGACAGCGTCTTTTCGGCCGCGGGATCGAATCGCCCGGAAAGCGGTACAGCGGGCAGCGAGCGGTCACCGTACGACCGGGCTGGGGATCTGATCGCCGATCACGTCGACCTCGGACCCACTGGACTGAAACCACTGATCGAAGAATAGCGAGGCTCACGCGGGAGTTGTTTACACTGAACTACAGCGCATACACAGAGCGTTACTCCTTCAGGATGTGCCCGTCGATAGTCGCGGTGAGAACCACCGTTTCGTCCGCGTTTCGGCAGACTGTGTCGATGGTCAGATCGTAACGGTCCGACCGTTCCTCGATAGATTCGACCGTACAGACACAGTTGATCCGGTCACCGGTATAGACCGGGCGTCTGAACTCGAAATTCATCGACGCGGCGAGCACGTCGAGGTCGCCACCGATTTTGGTAGGTAGTGTCGCCGTCAGCAGGCCATGGACCATGAGGCGGCCGTCATCGTCGGGTTCGGTGTGGCGGGCCTGCGTATCCTGTGAGACCTCTGCGAACTGTTCGACATCTTCGTGCGTGAACGTGCGCTCAAAGGAGTACGTGTCACCCGTAATCGGTGCGTCCATACCCGGTATCGGACCAGCGAAGTGAAGAACGCTACGCCCGTCGCGAGCGGTCACCGCGGGAACTGACCCGAGGTCTGCGAACGACTGACGTGTGACTGATCCACAATACGATATTCGAAATTCACCTGCGAGTTTCGTACCGCATCGCCGGGCTTATTACGATGTGCGAACTCCGTCCGTGTAATGACAGCCGAAGATCGAACTATTTTGCTCATCGGCAGCGGACCGATCCAGATCGGACAGGCAGCCGAGTTCGATTACTCGGGCGCACAGGCCTGTCGTGCCCTCCAGGAGGAGGGCGCGCGTGTCGTCCTGGTAAACTCGAACCCGGCAACGATCATGACCGATCCGGACATGGCAGACGAGGTGTATATCGAACCGATCAACACCGAAGCCATCGCCGAGATCATTCGAAAGGAGAACCCCGACGGCGTGATTGCAGGGCTGGGTGGCCAGACCGGCCTGAACGTCACCGCTGAACTCGCCGAGGAAGGCGTCCTCGACGAACACGATGTCGACGTGATGGGCACCCCACTCGATACGATTTACGCAACTGAGGACCGAGACCAGTTCCGCCAGCGGATGGAATCCATCGACGAACCGGTTCCCGAGTCGGTCACCATCGAGTCCATCGACGAAGTCGAGGAGGCAGTCGAACAGGTCGGCGGCCTCCCCGTCATCATGCGAACGACCTACACCCTCGGTGGCGCTGGATCGGGCGTCATCGGTGACATGGACGAACTAAAGGACGCGGTGCGGAAAGGACTCAACCTCTCCCGGGACAACCGCGTGATGATCACCGAATCCATCGACGGCTGGATCGAACTCGAATACGAGGTCATGCGTGACGCCGACGACTCCTGTATCATTATTTGTAACATGGAGAATCTGGATCCGATGGGGATCCACACCGGCGAGTCGATGGTCGTCACCCCCAGTCAGGTCATCCCCGACGAAGGTCACCAGGACATGCGCGATACGGCGCTGAAGGTGATTCGCGAACTGGGCATTCAGGGCGGTTGTAACATCCAGTTCGCCTGGCACGACGACGGTACTCCCGAGGGCGAGTACCGCGTCGTCGAGGTCAACCCCCGTGTCTCTCGCTCCTCCGCACTCGCCTCGAAAGCGACCGGTTACCCGATCGCCCGCGTCACCGCGAAGGTCGCACTTGGCAAGCGTCTCCACGAGATCGAAAACGAAATCACCGGCGAGACGACCGCCGCATTCGAGCCCGCAATCGACTACATCGTGACGAAGGTGCCGCGCTGGCCCAAAGACAAGTTCCGCGACGTAGAGTTCGAGCTCGGTCCGGCGATGAAATCGACCGGGGAGGCGATGGCAATCGGCCGGACGTTCGAGGAATCGCTGCTGAAAGCCCTGCGGAGTTCGGAGTACGACCCCGCCGACGACCTCGGCGCGGTCGACGACGAGGAACTCGAACGCGAATACTTGGAGAAGCCGACGCCGGATCGCCCGTACGCGATGTTCGAGGCCTTCGACCGCGGCTACAGCGTCGAGGAAATCAACGACCTGACCGAGATCCGAACGTGGTATCTCGAACGGTTCAAACACATCGCTGAAGCCGCCCGAGACGCCACCGAGGGGAGTTTCCAGACCCCCGCCGATGTCGGCTTCACCGATCAGGAGATCACCGCACTCGCGGGCGGTGAGTTCAACGACACCCACGCCTCCTGGCTTCCCGAGCGACTGACCGACGAGGAGGTCGAAGAGGGCGAGGCGACGCCTGACGGGGGATCGGTGACTATCGACAGCGTCGATGCCGAGACCTCAGAACGGGACTTCAAGCTCGTCGACACCTGCGCCGGCGAGTTCGTCGCGACGACGCCGTACTACTACTCCGCCCGGGATCCGATCTCGGGACTGAACCGTGACGAACTCCAGATCGACCGCGATGTCGAGAGCGTCGTGGTGGTCGGGGGCGGCCCGATCCGAATCGGCCAAGGTGTCGAATTCGACTACTGTTCGGTCCACGCCGTCCGCGCGCTGCGCGAGATGGGTATCGACGCCCACGTCGTCAACAACAACCCGGAGACGGTGTCGACTGACTACGACACCTCCGACGGACTGTTCTTCGAGCCAATCACAGCGGAGGAAGTTGCGGACGTGATCGAGTCGACCAACGCCGACGGTGTGATGGTCCAGTTCGGTGGCCAGACCTCCGTCGATATCGGCGAACCGCTGGAGAAGGAGATCGAGCGCCGAGAGCTGGATTGTGAGGTGCTCGGGACTTCCGTCGAGGCGATGGACCTCGCCGAGGACCGCGACCGCTTCAACAAACTGATGGACGAACTCGGCATCGCACAGGCCGAGGGTGCGACGGCGACCAGCAAGGAAGAAGCACTGGATCTCGCCCACGAAATCGGCTACCCCGTCCTCGTCCGCCCCTCCTACGTGCTCGGTGGGCGTGCGATGGATGTCGTCTACAACGACGAGGATCTTGAAACCTACATCGAGGAGGCAGTCCGCGTCTCCCCCGAGAAACCGATCCTCGTCGACGACTTCCTCGCCGATGCTGTCGAACTGGACGTGGACGCGGTCTCAGACGGCGAAAACGTCCTCATCGGCGGCGTGATGGAACACGTCGAGACCGCGGGTGTCCACTCCGGAGACTCGGCCTGTATGATCCCACCGCGCTCGCTCGGGCGTGACGTGAACCGCCGGGTGCGCGAGGTCGTCGAAGACATCGCCCGCGAACTCGACACGGTCGGACTGCTCAACGTCCAACTCGCTGTTCGCGACGGCGAAGTCTACGTCCTGGAAGCGAACCCCCGTTCCTCCCGAACTGTTCCGTTCGTCTCGAAGGCGACGGGCGTTCCGATCGCCAAAATCGCCGCGAAGGTGATGGCTGGCGCGAGCCTCGACGAACTCGACTACGAGGAACAGATTCCCGAGCAAGTCAGCGTCAAAGAGGTCGTCCTGCCGTTCGACCGTCTGCCGGGCAGTGATCCCCGCCTCGGTCCGGAGATGAAATCGACCGGCGAAGTGATGGGCACCGCCGACACTTTCGGCAAGGCCTACCAGAAAGCACAGATGTGTGTCGGCAAGGCGATTCCGCTCGAAGGGACTGCCATCGTCGACATGCCGGTCGCTGGCTTCGAGGACTTCTTCGACGTGAAGACGCTGGACGACTTCGAGGACACAGAGGCGATCAAAGAAGCACTCCACGCCGGCGAAATCGATCTGGTACTCTCCCGGGAGCGCGAGATTCTGGAGGTCTGTGTCGAGGAGACGATCACCTACTTCTCGACGATCGAGAGCGCACAGGCGGCCCTGGAGGCGATCCGACATAGCGACGAACCGCTGGACGTGGAGTCGGTCGACAAGCGACCGAAGATGCAGGAGTACTGGGGACAGCCGAAGAGTCAGGAGAATCTCCGCACACAGATCCAGACGCTTCGCTCGATTGCTGACTCGGGCTATCTCGAGGAACTCGGTGCGGAGGGCGAGGATCTCGCGGAGTTCGCCGGGGCGCTCGATACGGTGTTAGAGACCATCGACAACTCGGTGCTCGTGCTCGAATCCAGTGCCGGTGAGAGTGAAGCCTCCGAGACGATCCGAGAAGAACTCGACATTCACGGCTACAACGCACGCCTTGCCGGGGACCTGCCCGGGGTCGAGGGCTACACCGGCGAGGACGACATCGCGACGTACATGATGCTCTCGAAGTTCTCGATTCTCATCGACGAGGAACCGACCCGTCGGCTCTCGGAGTACGAAACTGCAAAAGCGCACAACAACATCCTGGCCCGCCTCGTCCCGGCCGATCGGAAGGGCCAGCAGACCCACGTCATCGGCGGTCACGAAGACGACGACGTCGAACACATCCGTGACTTCGAGTACGACGACGACCCGACCGAAGTGCTAGACGAGGCAATCAGTTGGGCCGAGTCAGTCGTCGAACGCCGCAGTGGAATCGACCTTAGCTGAACGGTCGCCGTAACACTTCTGTAGCGCCTCGCGGAGTTCGTATTTCGTCTCGCTGTTCTCGGCTGTCTTCAGCGCGCGACGAAGATGTGTTTCGAGTTCGGTGCCAGATTGTTGTTCGGTAGGCATATTGCGGTGGAGTAGGTGTGCCAATGTAGTTATACACGTTCTACTGGAACTGACAGACTGGTGAGATACGGTAGAGATAAGCACACTGAGAAGAGAAATATAATATGATTGAACAGTCGGTCGGTGCCGTGATGACTCCGTCGGTGCGGACAATCACGCCAGACACGACAGCCTGCACAGTTGCGAAACTGTTTGCGGACAACAACATCGGTTCGGCGGTCGTCGTCGACCCCGAGACTGAGACGGTTCTCGGAATCGTCACCGAATCGGATATCATGCGACAGGTAGCTGCCGGTGCAGATATCGGGACGGTGCAGGTGGACACCTTTCTGACTCAGTCGGTGGTCTCCGTGCCGAGCGACGAAGAGATCCACAGGGCAGCGACGCTGATGAAAGAGCACTCGGTCCAGCGATTGCCGGTCATCGACGACGACGAGTTACAGGGAATGCTGACAACGAGCGATCTGACGGACTACCTGCCGCGTCTGCGCAACACGATCCGACGAACCAGGCACCGGCCGGACGCCTGATCGGCGAACTCAGCAACGAGTCCGCTACGCTTTTGCTGACCTGCCTGTATGTACGAGTGTGCCACTGGAGACGCCCGCGCGGATCGTCCGCGCACTTGCCGACCGGGGATACAACGCCGAACGGGAAGCGGTCACGCTAATCGCCAACCAATCCGACCCCGCGCGGGCGATCGAGCGCGCAGTCGAAAATGCCCCCGAGAGCACCCTCGTGCTCTCGGCCGAACAGGTCCGGGAAGCAATCGAAAACGACCCGAGGGGAGACGGATACACGACGCCACAGGAATCGCCTGAGACGAGTGTTTCCGGCGAAGAGACGGATGATAAAGACCCCCACGTTTCAACTGGAACTGACGAGGAAAAATCACGAAACGAGAGTGGTGGCGTTCCAGTCGAAACAGAGGGGTCCGCCGAGAAGTCGAGTGTAGACGAGAAGACACCAGCAGAGACGGACGGCACCGCTGCAGACAGCGCGGCCGAGTCGGCGAGTACACGCACAGCGGGTGCTACGACCGGGACGGTCCGTGAGAAGACAGACCAGCAGGCGGACGGGCCCGTTAGCCAGTCCGAGTCGGGCCGGGCCGGAGCGGAGAGTGAGTCAGCAAACTCCCAACGCTCGACCGATCAGCGCGAAATCGAGATTAGCGGAGACATCCCCAGCATCGGAACCGGCGAGTACAGCGACTTCGTCTCCGTCTTTCAGGACCGATACGAGAAACTCGCAAAGCAACTCCGCGGCCGAGTGAACCACCGGCCGACCGACACCATCGAACAGATGTCGCCGGGCAGCGACGCCGCGCTGATCGGCCTCGTCTCGGATATTCGCTCGACAGCCAGCGGCCACTGGCTTGTCGAACTCGAAGACACGACCGGAACCTTCCCCTGCCTGATCATGAAAGACCGGGAGTTCGCGAGCGAGGTGCGAAACCTCCTCCACGACGAAGTGATCGCAGTGGAGGGGACGCTCGCGGACGACGGCGGAATCCTCTTCGTCGACTCGCTGCACTTCCCGGATATTCCACGAACACACTCGCCGTCGACCGCGGATCGACCGGTGAAGGCGGCACTAATCTCCGATGTACACTGCGGGAGCGAGGAGTTTCTGGGTGACGCCTGGCAGCGTTTCGCGGACTGGCTGCACACCCCCGAAGCCGAGAGCGTCGAGTACCTGCTGATCGCCGGCGATATGGTCGAGGGGGTCGGTGTCTATCCCGGCCAGAACGAGGAGTTGGAAATTGTCGACATCTACGAGCAGTACGAGGCCTTCAGCGAGCATCTGAAAGACGTGCCCGGGGATATGGAGATTGTGATGATTCCCGGCAACCACGACGCCGTCAGGCTTGCCGAACCACAGCCGGCCTTCGACGAGGAGTTGCGGGATATCATGTCTGCTCACGACGCCACCATCTCGGCGAATCCATCCATCGTCACCGTCGAGGGCGTCTCCGTGCTGATGTACCACGGCGTCTCGCTGGACGAGGTGATCGCCGAACTCCCCGACGAGTCGGCGACCTACGAGCGCCCGCACGACGCCATGGAACAACTGCTACGGAAGCGCCACGTCGCGCCGCAGTACGGCGGCCAGACCCGCGTTGCACCGGAACCGGAAGACCACCTCGTGATGGAGGAGGTACCCGATATCTTCCACACGGGCCACGTCCACAAACTCGGCTACGGAAAGTATCACGACGTGTTGATGGTCAACTCCAGTTGCTGGCAGGCCCAGACGGATTTCCAGAAGAAGGTGAACCTCGACCCCGACGTGGGCTACGCACCGATCATCGACCTGCAGACGCTAGATCTGACGATTCGACAGTTCGTCTGAGTCAGTCGAAGAGGGGAGAGACAGCGATGCTGACGCGGTCTTTTCGATCCGGAGTCAACTGCTCTTTGTCGGCGCGAGAGAGCGATTTGATCTCGTGTTCACGACTCTGTGCGGCGCTCCGGGAGGGATGGTACTCGACGTATCGAAGCGTCACCGGTCGGCGGCCGGCGGTGTATTTCGCACCCTCGCCGGCGTTGTGTTCGTCGATTCGCCGGCCTACGTCGGTCGTATACCCGGTGTACAGCGATCCGTCGTCGCACTCGACGATGTAGACGTACTGTCCCACGTTAGCAGACGCCGCGATCTTCGAGCACGTCGAGCAGTTCGGGCATGGACTCGACGACCACGTCACAGGCCGGTTCGACCGCGGGCTTTGGAGAGAAGCCGATTGCGAAGCCAGCGGCTTCGAGCATCGGCAGATCGTTCGCGCCGTCGCCAACCGCGATGGTCTCCTCCATCGGTTCGTCGACGACTGTCGTCAGAATATCCAGCGCGTCGTCTTTGGTTCCCTCGATCAGTGGCCCCTCGACGTCGCCGGTCAGTTCGCCGTCTTCGATGGGCAGGCGGTTGGCGATCAGCGTCTCGACGTCGACCCCCGCCGTTTCGAGTGCAGATTCGACACCACGCTCGAATCCACCAGTGAGAATCGCGGTGTAGACCCCCGCCGAATCGAGCGCATCGACGACCGCGTCTGTCTCGGGCCGCAGGACGACCTGGTCGAAGGCCTCCTGGGCGTCGGCCTCGGGGAGTCCGTCAAGCAGCGCACAGCGACTCCGAAGACTTTCGGCGTACTCGATTTCGTTGTTCATCGCCCGTTCGGTAATCTCGTCCATCTGGTCGGCAGCACCGCACTGATCGCCGAGCAGGACCGTCATTTCCGAGTCCGACAGCGTTCCGTCAAAATCGAACGCAACGAGTGTCATTGCCCCACTTTTGACGCGGGGGGATTCAAAAGCCGCGGTTTCCCGTCGCTCACACCGCGTCTTCGCGGTGGAGGCGATACCGACCGTGCGTCCGGTCGTCGTCGTGATAGCTGACCGGTTCCTCGACCGCAACGAGTTCGGTACCGTCGAGGGCAGTTGCCGTAACGACGCCATCGGTTTTCGTGGTTAGGAGCGAACCGCTGGCAACGTCGAACGTCGAGAGGCCGTGGCCATCGGGATCACGGCTTCGGAAGTGCTGGGCGGATGGGACCGCGACCGTGTCACCGTCGGTGTCGACGCCGGTCGCAAAGCCACCGATGTCGGCCTCCCAGCGCTGTGTACCCCTCGGAGCGTAGCCGGAGACAGTGTGCTCGTCAGGGTGGAGCGCGTCGGTTTCGCGGCTCTCCTCTGCGTAGGTGTTTCCGGTGACGAAGAGAACTCCATGCTCGGTCGCGTGGACGTGGTTCGGATAGGCGTACAGCGTCTCGTCGCCGATCTGCTGTGGTGTTGCCAGATCGGCCTGCCAGCGGACCGCCCCGCTGGGGTCGAGTCGATAGCCACGGTAATCGCCGTGGGAAGCTACCGCGACGCCATCAGAGAGCAGTGAGACATCACCAACGCGGCGCTGACCCTCGGTTCCAGGGTCCCAGTGCCAGCGTTCGTCACCCGAGTCCGCGTCGAGGATCGCCAGTCCGTGCTGATACTCGCCGGGACAGCGGTTGTATGCCACGGCAATTCGATCCTCGGACGCATCGAGGCTGATCGGCGAGGCGTCGGTGCGGTACCGCCAGCGGACCGTCCCGCCGGGATCGACCGCGTAGATCACGCTCTCGAAGGAGCGCTCGCCAGCGTCGCGTTCGTACCGGCGGGCGGCGACGTAAACGCGACCGCCAGCCGTCTCGATATCGACCACGAACGGGAGGAAAAACCGTGTCTCCTTGGTTGGAGAGCCGATATCGTCGGCCGTTTCGGACCGAAACCGACACTCGCCGGTCACGAGGTCGTAGCCGCGGATCCGACCTAGTGCACTGCGCTCGCCGACGATTACCGTCCCGTCGCAGATCGCCGCAGAGACGACAGACGGATCGTCGCCGTGGTCGGATGCTGACGCTACACGCCAGCGCTGGGTGAGTGAGTCCCGCTCGAACGCTCGAACGGTTCCGTCGGCAGTTCCGACGACAACCGTGTCAGGACCGACGGCAACCGTCGAACGGCGGCCGGCATGGCGTGAGCGCGCTGGTTCGACCGATCCAAGGTCGACGGTGTTCGCGAGGCTACTCATCGACGGGGAACGTTTCGTGGAGCACGTCGTGAGCCTCCGCGAGTCCACTGAGGACGGACTCACCCTGGCTGGTCAGCCGATGGACCGCCTGTTCGGCGTCCCGGACGGCCACCAGTCGACCACGTAGATAGTCGTACTCCGGATCCTCGCTGTCGGTCTCAGCAATCTCTTCTTCGAGATCGACCAGCGCCGCATCGAGGTGGCGTTCGATCTCCGAGAGCGTCTCCGCCTCGGCGAGGGCCTCGATGGGTCCGGTCATCTCGCCTTCGAGTTCACTTTTCGCGTGTTCGCGGGCGCTGCGGTCTTCGGTTCCGAGAACGTTCATCAGTCCGAGTCGTAGTGCTTCGATTTCGTGACAAGCCATGTTACAGTGTTTGATCGACAAGTGAAGAAACGATGCGATCCCGGTCGAGATGGGACGAAACGATTGCTTCGGCATCATCAGTTTCGACGCCGCCGTACCAGACGCCGTCGGGATAGACGGCGACCATCGGCCCCTCGCCGCAGCGACCCAGACAAGAGGTTCGGGTGATCCGGGCGTCGCAGGCCTCAGAATCCCGGACCTCTTGGCGGAGTCGTTCGAGAACCGCCGGCGCGCCGTCGGCGGCGCAGGTCTGGTTCGTGCAGAC
This sequence comes from Halovenus anhuiensis, assembly GCF_037080055.1. Classification (NCBI taxonomy): domain Archaea; kingdom Methanobacteriati; phylum Methanobacteriota; class Halobacteria; order Halobacteriales; family Haloarculaceae; genus Halovenus; species Halovenus anhuiensis. The sequence goes on along the minus strand of NZ_JBAOJI010000002.1, from coordinate 67,639 downwards.
AGCGACGTGTTTGGCCGGCGCGTCGTGGACGTGGGGGTCGTCGTCGACGTTTTCGCGGTCGGCGTGTTCCTCCTGATGGGTCAGCGCCCGAAGCATCGCTCGCGCACCGCCGACATCTTCCTCGTAGCCGTCGAGTTCGACCTTGTACTTGCAGGTGTCACAGGACATTTGGACGCTCTCGGTACGGGCCTCCTGCCAGCGATCACCGAGCACGTCGAGCAGTCGGGAGTCAGTCCCCAGCGGATCGCCCGCTGCGGCCGCGACGTACGGATAGTCGTCATCGAACTCGTCGGTGTGGTCGCGGACGCGCTGGGTGAGCACGCCATCTCCGAGCATGTACGGCAGGACGACGACCGCGTCGGGTCGATCCTTCGCGACCGTGTGCAGCCGAGATTCGAGTTCTGGATCCGTAATGCCGATGAAGGCAGTTTCGACGGAGGCGAACTCGCGGCCCTCGTAGAGCAGGCGTGCGAGTTTGGCCGCGTCACTGTTGGCGTCGGGGTCGCTCGATCCGCGGGCACAGAGGACGACAGCCACGTCGTCTTCGGTCCGGTCGACGCCGAGTGAGTCTTCGACGGCCGCGGCACGGTCATCGAGCAGATCCACGATAGCGGGATGGACACCGAGGTGTGCGCCGTTGTGGATCGTTGTCTCCGGCCGTTCGGCGCGGGCCTGTTCGACCGCCAGCGGCACGTCGTTTTTGACGTGACTCGCGGCGAACAGCGAGAGTTGGACGACCGTGATTCGGTCGTGGCTCGCGGCGAGGCCATCGATTGCCTCCGATATCGAGGGGGAGGCGAGTTCGAGAAAGCCGGCATCGACTGGAACCGAGAGTCGCTCTTCGAGCGAGGCGGCGAGTTCGCGGACCTGCTCGTTGGATTTCTCCCGGCGAGAGCCGTGGCCGACGAGCAAGACCGCCTCGCTGTCGAGCGACTTTGCGGGGGCCGGTGCGTTCGTCGTCATGCCGAGAGTTCACCCGTCTCCTTGTCAGTCGCCCGTTCGACGCTTCGGCGGAGTTTCTGTCTCCGGTCGGCGGCATACAGCCCCGACTGCTCGCTGCCCGCGTAGAGCCACGCTGCGAACTCGTCAATATCGGCGTCGTCGGCGACGGAGAACCAGTAGCCGCCAGAGGACGATTCTTCGAGGTCTTCGGTCGGAACGTGTGGCTCGATTTCGTCAAGCAGCGAGCGAACGGTGTCGAGGAACTGCTCGTCGTCGTGGACAAAGGAGATGCCGACCGATCCCGACGATTCGCGGAAACAGATCGTCCCGCAGGCTTCGAGCATCCCGCGGAGGAGTTGGCTGTACTGCTCGCTGAACGCACCGAAGCGATACCCGCCGGGCGTGCCGGACTGGGGGAGGCCGAGCGCCGCGCTCGCGCGGTCCGCTGGCGCGCCGACGACGGTGAGTTCGTACTCCTCGTCGTAGCGGACGATCGAACTGTCGTGTGCCGAGGTGCGCGCGGTCTGACTGTGGTCGACATCGTCGACACCGGTCAGCGCTGCGAGCGCATCGGCGGCTTGCTCGTCGCTGGCTCTGACAGTGACTGCCTCGTCGGTCAGGTCGCCGTCGGCAGCGACGCGGCCCCAGAAATAGGCCGTTTCGGGGCTCGCTTCGAGGAGGTCAGCAGTGGGTTCGGGCGTCGGTTCGGTGTCAGTCATCGCCCACCTCCGTCGTCGTCTGTGCTGTCGACGGCTGGTCGAGTTCGTTCGTCGGCGTGACACTGATCGCATCGACCGGACAGGCAGCCTCGGCCTGCCGGGCGGTCTCAATCTGCTCATCTTCGACTGTCGCGATCAGGTCGTCGCCCTCGCGCTGGACGCCGCCCACGTCGATTGTCGCGAGTCCGTCGTCGTCCTCGGCGAAGCGGTCGTCGCGGACGAGACAGGCGAAGATGCCCTCACAGGCGTCGCGGTCGAGTCGGATCTGGTAGCTCGTACTCATCAGTAATCGTACTTGGATTCGTAGCCGCGCGGGGTCACCATCCGGTCGTCCCAGACGTACGTTTCCTCGTTGCCGACCACGAGCGTCGTCGTCATGTCGATCAGGTCGCTCTCGCCCAGTTCTTCGAGTTCGGCGAGGTCGACAATCTCGACTTCCTCGTCCTCGCGGCCTGCACCGTGGACGATTCCGACCGGCGTGTCGGGGTCGCGGTGTTCGAGCAGAATCTCACAGCACTTCTGAAAATTCTCCCGGCGCTTGCGGCTCCAGGGGTTGTAGACCGTGATCGTGAATCCTTCCTTGGCAGCGGCGTGCAGGCGGGATTCGATGGTCGGCATGTCCGTGAGGTGATCAGACAGCGAAATGCTGACGGTATCGTTGACCAGCGGTGCGCCGAGTCGAGCGCCACAGGACTGGGCAGCGGGAACGCCGGGGACGACCTCAAAGTCGACCATGCTCGCGGTCGCGCCCTTCGATTCGAGAATTTCGAGTGCGAGGCCCGCGAGCGCGTAGACGTTCGGGTCGCCGCTGCCAATGATCGCCACGTCGTTGCCCGCCAGCGCGCGGTCGATTGCCTCCTCAGTCCGGGAGACTTCGCCGCACATCGGCGTGTCGTAGATCTCTTCGGCGTCGTCGGTGATTTCCGTGGGAAGGAGATCGACGTAGGTGGTATAGCCGACGATGTGTTCGGCGTCGAACAACGCCGAGCGAGCGCGCTGGGTCATCCCTTCGGGCTGGCCGGGGCCAAGTCCGATTGCCAGTAGTTGGCCGGGATCGGCGTCGAAATCATCTACTGTCGAGGCGACTTCCTTCTCAGAGGAACTGCCACCACAACCCGAACTCGACGATTCCGAATCGGAGCTTCCGCCACACTTCGGGGTACTGTCCGTCTCAGGCTCGGAGCTGCTGGCCCCGCATTTCGACTCCGTGGTACTGCTCGCGCCGCATTTGGATTCGGTGTTGGTCTCCGGTTCAGTACTCGCCTCCGTTTCGGTGCCGGTACTTGTTTCTGTCTCAGTGCTCGCGTCCGTCGTCTCGGTGGTATTGTCAGTACTCATTAGAAGTCCTCCACGTCACGCCCGCCGCGTGGGGTGACGAGAAACTGTTCGTAGTCGTTGCTCCAGCGTTCGGTTTCGTGGTTGCCGACGATGATCGAGGTGCCCATCCCACCGACTTCGTCGTCGTGGTCCGTTGCCTCGTCGAGTCGGCAGAACGTCTCCGTCTCGTCGTCGAGATTCCGGCCGGCGTCGCCGCGGCCGGCGTCGTTGACGATGGCGACGGGCACGTCGTCGGCCCGCTCCTCGCGGATGACCTCGATTGCGCGCTCGTAGTCTCGCCAGCAGTTGTAGAGGACGATGACGAAGCCGCTGATCGCCGCGGCTCGCAGTTTCTCCGCGATTTCGTCCCACCCGCGCCACTTGTCCGACAGCGAAATCGTACAGAAGTCGTTCGACAGCGGCGCGCCGACGTTGGCCGCGCCGCCGAGGGCGGCGGTGACGCCGGGGACGATTTCGATTGGAACGTCAGTCGCCTCCTCTTCCTGTGCCATCAGGAAGAGCAAGTCGCTCTTGCCGTAGACGTTCGGGTCGCCGCCTGAGACGTGAGCGACCGTCTGGCCGGCGCGGACGCGCTCGAAGGCCTCCCGCGCGAGTTCGATCTGGCGGCCCATCGACGAGCGGATCAGCGTCTGGTGGCTGCCGTCGGGCCGTTCGAGGATGGTTCCGTCCTCGCTGCCGGGGCCGGCGGTAGTGGTCAGATCCTCGGCACTGGTGCCGCCGTCAGTCGCCGCGTCGATGGCTGCGCTCTCCGGCGGGAGCGTCCCGTCGGTCCGGAGGAACTCCTGATAGAGGTTCGAGGCGATGACACAGTCAGCCGTCGAGATGATATCCTTGGCCTCCTGGGTCATGTCGTGTGGCAGACCCGGACCGATCCCGACGACGTAGAGCGTTCCGTAGTCGTCGGGAGTAGTATCGGCGGTCATCTTACCGCCCCACCGCCACGGTGACCGCCTCGTCGAAGCGCTCCTTCTCGCGGGCGAGTTCGTGCTCGCGGCCGCCCGCGATGGCCGAGGCCTCGGCGATTCCCGGCCAACCGATTAGTTCCTTCGAGCGAGAATCCGAGGGGCCCTCGAACTCCTCCAGCGTTTCCTTCTCGAAGAGGACGACACCCGCACCGATCTCCTGTGCGGCCTCGTAGAGTCCCTCCTCGCCTTCCTTTCGTGTGCCTGTGGCGACGAAATCCACGTCGTCGAGTGTGAGATCCAGGTCAGCGAGGGCCTGTTTCCAGGCGTCGACGACCTGCTCTTTGTCCACACCCGAAACGGTGCCCGTCCCGAGAACGACCCCCTCGTCACCGTTTCGTTTGAGAACAGTCACGTCGTCGCCGACCAGTACCGCTTTGGGGCCGTCGAGACGCGTGACCGGGCCGAGTTCATCGTTTAGGACGGCGAGATTCGTCGCGACTGTCGAATCGCCGTTGACGACGTGGGTATCGAGTGCTTTCGCTTTGCTCTCGACGCCCTGCTTGCCCGCCGCCTCGCTGGCGGTTGTCATCGCCGGGACCGCGCCGAGTTGGGAAAGATCGTGTGCGACCTGATTTGCGCCGTGGTGGCCGCCCGTGATCGGGATCGCCCACGTCAGCGCCTCGTCGATGACGACGATGGCGGGGTCGTCCCACTTGTCGTCGAGTAGGGGGGCGGTCTTGCGCATCGCAATCCCAGAGGCCATCAGGCCGACGAAGCAGTCGTACTCGCCCCAGTGCTCGGCGAAGACCTCGCCGTGGTACTCGATGATATCAATCTCGTCGTATTCCGGGTCGAGTTCCGCCGCGATCTCCTCGGCGGTGTCCATCTTCCGATCGAAACTGATGATCGCGATTTCCTCAGCCACCTCGCCGTCCGAGTCCGGTGTCGAGCAGTGTCCGCCGGAGTCGCTGTTTTCGTCGCTCGATTTGTCTGTCTCGTTCGGTTCTGTCGTATCGCTGTCTGTGTCAGTACTCATGTTAATCGTCCGCCTCGCCTGATGATCGGTTCGCCCAGCCATCGTAGAGATACGAGCGGTCGTAGCCGGCCTTCCGCGCCGCGTCCCCGATGATCACCATCGCCGACGCGCGGTAGCCAGCCTCCTCGACGCGGTCGCCGATGGTCTCGATGGTCCCCTCGATGATGTCTTCGTCCGGCCAAGACGCGTGATAGACCACCGTGACTGGGGTGTCGGGGTCGTGGCCGTCCTCCTGGAGGCGGTCCATCGTCTCCGGGATAGCGTGGGTTCCGAGGTAGATACAGGTCGTCACATCGCCCATCTCGACGAACTCGCCGATGTGGTCGTCCTCGGGATCGAGGGTCGTGCCCTGCGGCCGGGTGAAGGCGACGTGGTTCGCGACGCCGTTGAGCGTGAGTTGCGTTCGCAGCGAGGCGCTGGCGGCGAACGCAGAGGTCACACCGGGAACAATGTAGGTCGGCACGCCCTCGTGTTCGAGTGCGTCCATCTGCTCGACGGCAGCGCCGTAGATGGCTGGATCGCCGCTGTGCAGTCGGACGACCGTGCGGCCTTCTTCGTAGGCGTCTCGCATCAGCGGGACCAGTTCTTCGAGATCCTTGCCGATGCTCGTCACCTGCTCGGCGTCTGCGCAGTACCGTTCGAGCAGGTCGCTGTTGACTAAGGATCCGGCGTGGACGACCAGATCCGCCTCCTCGATGAGTTCCTTGCCCGTGACCGTCAGCAGGCCGGGGTCGCCCGGCCCAGCGCCGATAAAGGGGATTCCTTCCTGTCGGTCGCCAGCGCTATGTTCGGTGATTCTGTCGTCACGTTCGGCGGCGGGTTGTCGGCCCCGTTCGTCGATTGCTCGTTGTGGGTCGGTCATCGCGGCGGCACCTCCGGAAGTTCGTCGCCACAAGCTTCTCCGATTGCTCGCTCCATCTCGATGATCTCGCGCTGGGACCGCTGGAGGTAGCTTTCGGGCTGGTCGCCGCAGTTGGTCGGATCACGACCCGGTTGCGTCGAGAGTCCGTTGCCGTCCGTCCGGGGTTTCGGCTGTGTCGAATCTACTGTTGTTCCGGTCGATCGGGAGTCGTCGGCCGTCCCGAACGTCGCTGTGGCTGGCGTCGAATCGATCCCCTCCTTCTCCGCGTACGCGAGCGTGTAGTAATCCCGCTCGGCCAGTTCGTCGGGGTCGTCGGTGACGACCGTCTCGCCGTCGTCCATGTACAGCCGCCGGCCGAAGGTCACCTCGTAGCCCGCCTCGGTCAGTTGCTCGTGGGTCGCCGGGGCATCGGTCACCTTGAAGAGAATCATCCGATCCGGCCCGGTCGGGGCCGCGCCGCGGGATGCTTCGTGGAGCGTGAGACTCGCTCCGGCGGCGATTTCGACGCCGAGCGCGGTAGTAAACGCCGTCACGGCGCTCACGCCGGGGACGAGATCAAGGTCGACCTCGGGATGGAACGCCGCGAGTGTTCGGCGGAGATGGCCGAAGGTCGAGTAGACGTTTGGGTCGCCGAGCGTGACGAAGGCAGCAGTGTCTTCGCGTGCGCGCGGAGCAATTTCGCTTGCGGCGTCTTTCCACGCCCGCCGCAGTTCGTCCTCGTCGCGGGTCATCGGGAAGTCCAGATCACCGAGTCGCTGTTCGGAGACGTACTCGGTCGCGACCGACCGGGAGAGTCTGCCGGGAGTGTAGACGACATCGGCAGACTCCAGTACTTCCCGACCGCGAACGGTAACTAGCCCGGAGTCACCGGGACCGAGTCCGACACCGTACAGCGTCATTGCTCCCCCTCCGAATCGCTACCAGTCCCGCCGACAAGCATGTACACCGGGTTGTCCGAGTTGAAACTCGTCGCGCCCGCGAGTTCGTAGCCGTGGCTGACCTGGAACTGGACGACCTCGTCCAGAAGATCCCTGTCGCGAAATGCCGCAGTCGCCTCGCCCGCGACTTCGAGTCTGGAGACGTTCATCACCACCCGAGACACCCCGGTTTCGACTGCGTGATCCAGGATTTCCGGATAGTTGCGGCTCCCCCCGAGAAAGAGCGCATCGGCGTCGTCCGGTAGCCCCTCGGGTGCCTCCGCCCGGCGGAGTTCGATTTCGGCCTCGACGTCGTTGGCCGCGAGGTTCTTGCGGGTCGTCTCCAGTCGCTCGGGCTTCCGTTCGAGCGCTGTGACCCGACCCGCCCGTCGGGCCGCCTCGATGGTGACGGCCCCGGTGCAAGAGCCGACCTCCACGAAGTGGTCGGTCGGCCCCAAATCGAGTTTGCGAAGTAACACTGCCCTGACCTCCGCTTTGGTCGGGCCGGCTTTCGCGTCGTGTGGAAGCAGTGGCTGTGCCATGGGATACACAACTTGCGTAGGACGTAAAACAATTTTGGTTGTTTTAGAGTAAATAAAATTGTCTAAAGTGGGCAGAAACGCAGGAATTCCACAATCGAGAGGTTGCTAGTGAAAACTTACTTGCGCTTTCGGCACTGAGATCCGGTAATGGCCAACGAGACGGATCCGGGGGAGTTTGGGGTGCTCCGAAGCAAACGGAACGCGACCAGATACCAGATTCTGGTCGAGATCGCAGAGCGCCAGCCAGCAGTGAACCAACAGGAGATTGCGGACGCCATCGGGATCACCGCACAGGCAGTCAGCGACTATCTGCAAGATCTCGTCGAGCAGAGCTACGTAAACAAACACGGTCGAGGGCGGTACGAGGTGACGAAAGAGGGCGTCGACTGGCTCATCTCACAGACCGACGACCTCCGGGAATTCGTCGATCACGTCTCCGAGGACGTGATCGGACAGGTCGAGACCGAGACCGCAATTGCCTCCACGGAGATCAGCGAAGGCGAAACGGTGACGATGACTATGCAGGACGGGGTGTTGCGAGCGATGGCTGGCGACACCGGGGGTGCAACTGCCGTCGCAGTGACAGCGGCAGAGCCGGGAGACGACGTGGGGATCACGAACTTCGAGGGCGTCGTCGATTACGAACTCGGCACGGTCGCGGTCGTCTCGATCCCGCAGGTCCAAAACGGCGGGAGCAGAGCGGTCGACGGTGAGCGAGTCACCGAACTGGCCGACGAATACGATCTGATCGCCGTCGCCGGTGCCGAGGCCGTCGCACTCGCAGATCGAACCGGACTCGATCCAGATATTCGGTTCGGGAGTCCCGAGGCGGTTCAGGAGGCCGCAGCGAAGGGACTCGACGTGCTCCTGCTCGCCGCAACAGACGCGCTATCACGGCACACCGACAAACTCAGAGAGCAAAACGTGAGCTACGAAGTCGTCGACGGTGCCGACTGAATCGTAGGAACTGGCTACTCCAGTCGAAACAAAGGGGATAGATTTTGGGAAATGATCGGTCTCAGTTATCGAATCTAGCCTGGACGAACGGTTGTACGTCCTCGATATCCCCGAGTCTGGAATCGGAGAGTAAGACTGCTTCCGTCTCTTCGAGTGGAACCGAGAGGCTGATTTCCTTGGTGCGACCGTACCGTCCTTTCGAGACGACGACGGCGTTGACGATGCCGAGCATATCGAGTTCGCTGATGAGGTCGGTGACACGGCGCTGAGTGAGTACGTCGGTGTCGAGTTCCTCACAGAGCCGTTTGTAGATATTGTAGACCTCGCCGGTGTTGATGTTGTGCACACCCTGCTTTTCGAGAAGGATGATCGCGAAGAGGACGAGTTTCGACTGCTGCGGGAGCGTGCGGACGACTTCGACGACGCGGTCGATTTCGATTTTCTCCTGGGCCTCCCGGACGTGATCCTCCTCGACGTGGTTGGTGTCGTCTCGCTCGGCGAGTTCGCCCGCGGTTCGGAGCAGATCCAGCGCCCGGCGGGCGTCGCCGTGTTCCTGTGCAGCGAAGGCCGCACAGAGCGGGATGACCTCGTCGGTCAACGCGCCGTCTTTGAACGCAATCTCGGCGCGGGCTTCGAGGATGTCCCGGAGTTGGTTGGCGTCGTAGGGTGGGAAGACAATCTCTTCCTCACCGAGACTGGAGTTGACGCGGGGGTCGAGGAAGTCTGTGAACTTCAGATCGTTGGAGATGCCCATGATCGAGACGCGGGAGCGTTCGAGTTCGGAATTCATCCGGGAGAGATTGTACAGTGTGTCGTCACCGGACTTCTCGACGAGTTTGTCGATTTCGTCGAGCATGATCACGACCACGCGCTCGCGGTAATCGACCGCGTCGAAAAAGGAGTTGTAGACGCGGTCGGTCGGCCAGCCAGTCATCGGGACCTCGCTGAACGAGTCTTTCTCGGATTCGAGTGTCTCGATTTCGTCCTCGACGGCCTCGATGGAGTCGAACTCGACGTCGGAGAGTGCCGCTGGGTTCTCGCGCGCGCGTTCGATCAACGATTCGTACTCGTCGATGCTCTCGTCGATCCGCGTGCGGTTCTTGTCGATAAACTTGTTGGCCAACTGCGCGAGCACCCGGTACTGTGTGTCGGTCACCTCACAGTTGATGTACTCGACCTCACAGGGGACCTCGTACTTCTTCGAGGTGGATTCGAGTTCCTCGCTGACGAATTTCGCGCTCGCAGTCTTGCCGGTCCCTGTCTTCCCGTAGATCAGAATGTTCGACGGTGTGTCACCGCGCAGCGCGGAGACGAGAATCGTCGCCATGTTGTTGATCTGATCCTCGCGATGCGGGAGTTTCCGAGGAGTGTACGAGGGGCGAAGGACTTCCTTCTTCTCGAAAATCGGCTCCCCCGAGAGAAGGTCGTCGAACAGACCGCGAGAGGGACCCTCTTCGTCGGGTGTCTCGTCGCGAAGCATCTCGTCGATTCGCGTTTCGGGGATGTCGTCGTCCGAAGCCTGGTCGTCCGAATCTGAGAGGGTCGGGTCGACTTCGGTGTCTTGCGTCGCATTCTGATCGGTGTCAGAGAGCCCCGACGGAGAACTCTCACCACGAAGGTGGTCCTCAGCTGCCGTGGCGTCGTCCTCCTCGTAGCCGACGCTTTCGTCTTCTGTCCCGGAATCAACTGAGCCTGTCTCCTCGTGAGAGTGTTCGTTCGTGTCTGTCATGCGTCGTTTGTGTACGTCGCTCGGTTCCAGCCTACCCCTTCGTTTCGAGTGGAAACCGCGGGACGCAAACGGAAGACCCGGTTACCAGACCTCAGACGTGTCGAAATCGGGAGTCTCGGATATCCGTCGCGTCCAAATGAACCACAAGAAACCCCGGTTGAGACTATATTAAAGATTTCGATTGTTCGTACGCCTTCTCTCTGAGGAAGTGTGAGAAAGTGTTACCAAGTGAGAACGAGACGAACGAGAACCGCCTCGAAATGAATTGGAACTATGAGTAACGCTTTCCCCACTGACCCCCCCACCCCTTCGTTTCGGGTGGAACGGCTAGAACAGGGACCGGGGGGTGATCGAATCGTTTCGCTCTAGACTAGGAAAGTTTTATATTGAGTGTACGTTAACCAAACCCGTACTAGAAAGAAATAGAATACGCTAGCTAGTCGACGTTATTTTACTAGTATTCCTAGTGTATTTATCTAGACGAAGTCGAGAGTTTGGCCGAAGTCTGGTGATTCGAATAGATACGAAATCGAACACTCTCCCGAACTCCCCCACGCACAGGATGGTGGCTCACGTCGTTCCAGTTGAAACGAAGGGGTGGGGGGGAGGGGTTTCCGGACAGAAACACCTCCCGAGATACTTCTTGGAACAAGGGCGAGCAGGTGTCGCTGCTTCGGGAGCCGATCTCGATGTGTCGCAGCGTTAGACACTCTCTTCATCTGATTCGAGCGTCTATCCCGCTTCAGTCCGGTGGTTCTGTTCGATTCGTGATACTAGTTTGATGTATGTCTGACATACTCTTAAGTAAGTAGCGTCGGCTTGTTGAGTCAAGCCCCATTTGTGGGGTCAGGAGGAAAGGATGGGACTGCTAACAAGCCTCAGATCAAGTATCGCAACGTTGTTCTCCGACGAGGAGCCCAAGCGGATCGGCATCTACGGTCCGCCGAACGCTGGGAAGACGACCCTCGCAAACCGCATCGCGCGGGACTGGACCGAGCACGGTGACGCCATCGGTCCGGAGAGCCACGTGCCACACGAGACGCGACGCGCACGCAGGAAGGAAAACGTCGAAATCGAGCGTGACGGCAAGACCGTTACCATCGATGTCGTCGACACGCCGGGTGTCGCGACGAAGGTCGATTACACCGAGTTCCTCGAACACGACATGGAGAAAGACGACGCCGTTCGTCGCTCCCGCGAAGCGACAGAGGGAGTCGCCGAGGCCATGCACTGGCTTCGGGAGGACGTCGACGGCGTGATTTACGTCCTCGATTCGACGACCGATCCGTTCACGCAGGTCAACACGATGTTGATCGGGATCATCGAGAGCCAGGATCTTCCAGTACTAATCCTGGCCAACAAGATCGATCTCGAAGATTCGAGCGTCCAGCGAATCAGAAACGCCTTCCCACAACACGAAACCATTCCGCTGTCGGCACTCGAAGGCGACAACATGGACGAAGTGTACGACAAAATCGCGGAGTACTTCGGGTGATATCATGTCGACGACACCACAACCAGACGGCGAGGGCGTTCAGATCGATCTTATCAGCGCGGCACGGATGGACGGATTGGCGAGTATGGAGAAGATCCGGCTCATCCTCGATGGCGTCCGTGACGGAAACATCGTCATCCTCGAAGAAGGACTCACCCCGGACGAAGAGTCTCGCCTGATCGAAGTGACGATGACGGAGATCAGCCCCGACGAGTTCAACGGGATCGAAATCGAGACCTACCCCCGGTCGGAGACGGCGGACGCGAGTTTCCTCGACCGGCTCATGGGTCGGGAATCGACGAACAAGCTCACGGTTATCGGCCCGGCAAACCAGATCGAGACGCTGCACAAAGACGAGACGATCATCCAGACGCTCGTTTCACGGAAATAGGCCAATGCCACACCAGTGTACAGACTGCGGCCGGCAGTTCGACGACGGTTCGAAAGAGATGTTGTCGGGCTGTCCGAGCTGCGGCGGGACGAAATTCCAGTTTCTCCCGGACGGACACGCCGACCAGGAGCCAACACCGGAGGAGCCACCGTCGGTCGAAGAGCCGGGTTCTTCAGTCGCTCGGAAAGTCGGTAGCGCCGCGACTGCAGTCCGGGATTTCGTCGGGAGTTCGGCTCCGGAGTCGAATTCGCCGGCGTCGACGGAACGCCCACCGACGCCGGAATCGAGTTCGGGAGCACAGTCACAGCGTTCGGAGCTGTCCACTCCAGCGGAACCGAAGGGGTCGGAGCTGTCGACTACAGCGGAACGGTCCGAGGGGACTGCGACATCGAGCCCTGGCACGACCGAGCGTCGTTCCGAACCTGCGTCGCCGTCGACAGGTGGGCCGGAGACAGCCACCAGCGCGGACAGCCTGCGCGAATCCGAGTCGGCCTCGATGCAAACGGCCGACTCCGAAAACGACGCCCAGGCCAGCGCCCGGAGTGAGGTAATCTCACCGGAAGAACTCCCACCGAAACCCGAGCAATCCGGCTGGGAGCAGACAACACCCGGTCCTCAGACCGAGCCAGAACCAGACGAACCGGAGCAGACCGAACGGCCGGATCTCTCGGAGCTCCGTGCCGAACTCAACCAGCAGTTTGAGTCGATCAAAGTGCTGGAACCCGGTCAGTACGAACTCAATCTGATGGAGCTATTCGACCGCGAGGAGTATATCATTGCCCTGCAGGAAGACGGCAAGTACACCGTGCAGGTTCCGGAACACTGGCAGGATTGACCTCCTCGACGACGAACTCGGTGCTATTCCGCGAAGGCCAACTCAGCCACTAACTCCACGTTCGAGCAACACGCCGAGTACGACCGCCGGCACCCGAAATCCGTCGGCGACAGTTACCCGTACCGACGATCCGTCGACCTCGGTGTCGATATCCTCGAGAATCGTCAGAATTACCTCGACGACCGCCGAGTCGCCGCCGACCTGTGCGGAGATATCTTCTCTGTCGAGTTGGCCAAGCGCATTGAGCGTCTGATCGAGATCCTGGGCCATCGAATCGTTCGGTGCAACGAGTGTCACCGTCAGGACGCCGTCAGCCGACAGACTGGCGGAGCCGTATTCGATGGCATCGGCCAGCCCCGTCGCGAACGAGAGTTCGAGACTGGCGAACGTTTCGGGTGGAACGACGAACCCGCCGCGAAGCATCCCCTCCTCAGCCTCGTCGAAGCCGTCGATTGCGCCGCCGCCGATCCGGCGTCCATCTCCAGCCCGCAGGTCGACGATTGCTTCGAGTTCCGTTCTCGACCCGAGTGCGTATCGATTCCCGCCGAGATGACAGAGCAGGAGCTCCCACGAGAGTCGATCGCTGCTGGTCACCCACATCGTCTGTTCGCGATACTCAACAGTGTCGAGTAGATGCCCGCGTTCGGCCAAACGGTCCCGAACCGTCTGTGGGTCCGTGTCGGACTCGAAGATGAGCCCGGCGTAAGTTCCCGACTCGGTCGGCATCCCACCGAACGCGCTCACCTCCCCCATTTCCCGTGGATCGAGGGCGGTCGCGGCAGTGATCGTCTCGAACAGTTCGGACGTGCTACTCGCGCCGTCGATAGCCAGCGTCCCCAGTTCCTGATCGGTGGCAGTCACGAATCCGTCGTCAGTCAGCAGTTCGCTTCCGGTCCAACTGAAGACGAACTCTGAGCGTTCGGGTACGTCGTCGACCGTCGATCCGTCCGTCGCAGCGGTAACTTCCTCCTGAGTCTGGAGATACGCGTAGCCGATCACGCCGACTGCACCGAGTCCGACGCCGGCTTTCAGCAGTTGCCGGCGCGTCTCGCCGTCTGCTGTCCCCGACCCGGCACCACCCGCTGCCGGCGCTCCGCCGCCCTGTTCGGCGCCCGGCCGCGCATCGTCTTCTGCCCACGGCGCGCCGCCGGCCGCCGTCGGTGGCTGACCGCCGCTGTGCTCTCCGTCTGGTCCGGGATTCTCTTCGGCCATCCTGTTGTCTGACATACCGTTCCAACGGATAATAAAATAGGGATCCGTTTCGAGTGGAAGCTGTCTGTTACCGACTATTCGCCCGTGGATCGAGATTCAGCCGACTCCGCACGCCGTCGAACAGTCCGCGTCGGTCGGCAACCACGGCCACGAGAACGACGAACCCGACGAGCGCGACGACCAGCGACTGCGTCCCGACCGTTTGGAGTGTTCCGTCGATTACGGCGACCATTCCTTCGATGATTGGATCGGACTCCTCACTCCCGACACCGACTGTTCCTTTCAACGCCGGACCAGCGAGGAATCCGAGAACCGCTCCGAGGATCCCGGCCACGAGGAATCCGGTTCCACCCACCGTTGCGGTCCGATCGACCGACCGGCTCACCCCGTAGACCACAGCGAGGAGTCCGGCGGCGAGCAGCGGCAGGAGCCACGCCAACGTGACCGTGAGAGATGCTCCAGTCCGGACCGGCCCAAGCGTAGACTCTGGATCGTCGTCCTCGCTGACTAGTGATTGCTCGTCGGGTACCTCTGCGAGTGCGGCGTCACCGATTGCCGCCTTGATCCGTTGTTCGTCCGCAGCGAGTTGTTCGACGTACTCCTCGTGAGTCAACTCGCCGGTCAGTCCGTCGAGCACGGTGTACTGGTGATCGAGAATGGCCCCAACCAACTCGTCGGACGTATTCGAGAGTTGCTGTTTGACGTTCGTTTCGATCTCGGCTTCGAGTTCGGCGCGTTCTTCGTCGCTGAGATCGAGTTGGGCCTCCTGGTACTCCTGTTCACCCTCGCTGAGCATCGCGATCCGTTCCGCGCCAATCCGGTCGGTGTTCGCGCCGACCAACTGCGGCGTATCGACCGTCGTCCCGTCGATAATCTCTGCTCTGATCGACGCCTTGATCTCCCGGAGATTGGTCCGCAGATCGAGTTCTTCTGTCTCTCCGCGGAGATATCGGAGCCCGATTTCGATGTTCCGGCTCAACTCCCCGGCGACGAACTCGTCGGTCACGGTCCGGTTGGCGACTGTCTCTCCGTCGAGATCGATCGAAATGCCCGTCGGGACCTCACGCTGTTCGTCAGAGCGATCGATTTTCGTCGCAATCTCACCTCTCAATTCACCCCCGATTTTGGCGTCGACTTGTTCGTCCTCGAACTGCTCCGCGACGTACTGATCGTCGAGAGCGGTTCGTTCGACCCCTGTCGCGACCGTCGCACCGAACAAGGTGATCGTCAACAGGACACTCAACAGTACAACGGCGAGTGTTCGCCCCGTACTCATCGGTCTCCTCCTCCCATTCCGCTAGTCACGCGTCACTAACCCCGAATTCCCCGGTTTTCGTTCCCAGCCGTTCATCGTTTCAGTACTAGCAGGTCGCTATTGATACTGATAAATCTTATCGCAGATTCTGCCGAGTCGCTCGCTCCCGTCCGCATAGATCTCAACCGGACTGACAGACAGCGTGTATGACAACGGCTGACAGTATTTCCCCACCCTCGTCAGGCGATTATCAACTGTTAAAATTACGATAGATGTCTGACGCCGTTTAATGTGTATGGAAGGCCTTGACATACGTATGAGCATACACCGCAGCGAGTTCGAGCGTATCCGCACGGTTCTGGAGGAAGCCGATGCGGACGGACCGCTGACGGCCCGTGAGATTCTGCAGTTGCTCGAGGAACACGACGAGGAATTCGAGAGCGCACATCGTATCGCGACCGTGTTGGGGCGTCGTGCGGAAACTGGCGAAGTCGAAGTTATCAGAGACCAACCCTACCGCTACCGGTTCGATACCACAGGCACCTGATCGCTCGCTCCCACCGACTCCGATCGGTTTAGTTTCCGAACAGATTTACTGCTGGTGTTCGCACAGCCGTACGAATGGCTCGATCAGCGGATGATTCAGCGACCCCTGCCGATGAGTCTGACTCAGCGACCCCGTCCGACGAGTCCGGCGCAGCCACCGCTCCCGGCCCATCTGCCCGGTTCGTTGCTCGCTTCTCGCCATCGATGCGGACGCCGATCACGCGGGGAGCAGTCGCCCTCGTGGTCACGCTGGGGCTGTTCGCGAGCGCGATGGTCCTTTCGGAGAGCCTCGTCGCCGCGTTCAGCGCCGTCGTCACGATGGGTGAGCCAGGATCGTTGAGAAGGCTGTTTGTCAATACGGCCGCGCTTCAGGTGCTCGGCTTCGGTGTTCCAGCGGCGGCGTATCTCCTCGCCCATCGCCAGCGCTGGCGGTCGTATCTCAGGCTCAGGGAGTGTACGCAGTGGACCGTCTTCTACGGGACGGCGGTCGGACTCGGGCTGATGCTCGTGACCGTGGCAGCGACGGTCCTGTTCAATCTACTCGACATTGCGCCGGCCGAATCGGCCGCCGGACAGGCCCCCGACCCCCTGTTCTATCTCGTGTTGTTCGTCGTTTCTTCGCTGGTCGCCGTCCCCATGGAAGAGCTGTTTTTCCGCGGCCTCCTCCAGCGACGCCTCACCGACGGGACGCACGCCATTTTCGGTATCGCGGTTCCGAGCGTCCTCTTCGCGTCGATCCACTCGACTGTCTCTGTCGGTTCCGGCGGCGAAGCGCTCGCCTTCGGGATGTTCGTCACGTTCGGGCTGGTTTTGGGCTTTGCCTACCACTACACGGACAATTTGTTCGTTCCGATTATCGGCCACGTCACGTTCAACGGCGTCCAGATTCTCGTCAGAGGGCTGGAGGTGGCCGCCTGATCAAAACTGCAGTCTGAGCCAGCCCAGTCCGGGGACTCGCTGCTCCGCCGTGCCGACGACCCACTCCGGTTTGACCGGATCGAGGTTCCCGTTGCCCGACTGATCGTAGGTCGGGTTGTGGTCTCCTTTGGTGATGAACCCGGCGTGAGGTGCCTCCTCGCAGAGTTGGGGATCAGAGACGTACGACTCGTTTGCCTTCTCACACCAGTTTTCGCCCTCCTCGACCCAGAACATCGCCCTGTGAATGATCGGTGTCACCTCCTCGTTCCCCTGGGGATTGTAGACGATCACGTCGCCGTCCTGCCCGAATTTCTCGTAGCCGGCTTCGGCTCCCTGCTGGGCAGTTACGACACCGGTCTCGTCGTGGGCTGCCTCGGGCTGAAAGCGGTCGGTCTCCATGACGAACACCAGATCGTTCTGAGACATGTTCGGCTCCATGCTTCCGCTCTCGATGGCGACCATCGGCGGCCAGACGCCGCTGATCATGAAAATATACAGTCCGACCAGCAGGACTGCGCCGACGCTCGTAACGATGTCTCTGAGGAACATCGTCAGTTCGTCGGGTTCGCCCGAATCTGGCCCATTCGCTCGCGTCGCCCTCGGCGGATCGCGTGTTCCGCCGGCTGTGGGTCTATTCCGGGAATCGGACTCGCCGGCGGATCCGGTTTCTCCCGGCTTGGTGGTCCTCTCCCCCCTCGTTTCATCTGCAGATCTGTGTGTCCCGTCAGCCGCCGGAGGTCGATCCCCGGGATCGCCCGGTTCGTCGCGCTCCTCGGGGGCAGTCATCGTGGGCCTTTGCCCCCTCTCTCGCTTGAATCTTCTGCTTCGCTGACCATCATCGTCCGTCGCTGGTGCCCTCCACGGCGTCGATTGCTCGCTGGCCGGCCTCCCGGACATCCGCCGGCAGCATCTCGTTGCCGTCCAGTTCCTCGGGGGTGAACCACACCCACGCTTCCGGTGGGGCCTCGCCCGGTCCGGGGTCGAGATCACGACTCTCGGCGCGGCCGTAGTAGATGAAATCAATGTGCTGGTGGCCGACTTCGCCGTCGCTGACGTTGATATCTTCGAGCAGGAAATGCTGGGGTTTCGGGATCGAGCGTGCGGTTTCGGATTCCAGTCCTGCGGAATCGGGGGTCACAAGCGCTACGTCCAGCCCCAACTCCTCGCGAGTCTCTCGCTTTGCCGCCTCGTGTGGCAACTCGTCACGGTCGATGTGGCCGCCGGCCGGCAGCCACATATCGAGTTTGTCGTGTTCGTGCAGCGCGACTGCGCCGTCGTTGACGACGTACACCGTCGCGACGAAATGCCGTGTCGTCTCCATACCCTCCCCAAGGCGAGCACCCGCTAATGCGTTATGTCCTCGCTTCCCACCGGTACGTTGAACTGGCCGTATCCCTCACAGAGAGACGATGGACGAAGACAGCCGAATCGCGCCCGTCGAAAACGTGCCGGCAGACAGCAGTCTCCTCTTTACGATCCGTGATGGCTTCGACAAGGAGGAAGCGATTCTCCTCAAACTCGCCGACGGTGTGGTCGCGCTGAAAAACTACTGCCCGCACTGGACAGACGTTCGCCTCGATTCCGGCAGCGGTGCAACAGTTCGCGACGACGAACTCGTCTGTACGAAACACGGCGCGACCTTCGAGACAGAGACTGGCGATTGCACGTACGGTCCCTGTGAGGGCGCGACCATCGAAGAACTCGGCGTGACCGTCGAGGACGGTGTGGTCTACCTCACCGACGACACGTACGACTTCGAGAATCTCGGTCCCTCGGGCGAACACGACCTCTCGTCGCGAGGCCGGATCGGCTTCTCGGGCAACTGAGTTGTCCTATTCGACCCGAAACAGTGGTTCCTCGACGTTCTCGCTTTTACAGTCCGGGCAGCGACTCGGTCGATTGATCAGGTCATCGAACTCGTCGAATCCACACTCCCGACACTCCGGGGGCGCGACGAGCAGTTGTTCGGGGCCGTCCGAGAGCGATTTCGAGATGTGCTCGACGTGGCTGAGCGCCTCCTGGGTCGTGATGTCGAACTCGTTGGCAATCGTCCCGGCCTGCAGTGGCTCTTCCCGCAGTCGGTCGGCGATTCGCTGGCGTGTCGTCCGCTCGGCCTCGCGCATACCGACGCTACGGCGGCCCGCCTAATCGGGGTTTCGCCAGTCCCGTCAGGCCTCGGGCGTCTCTTCCATGATGTCCGGCACACCCTTGGCGGTGAGCGTCTCGCCGATGATGTAGGAGGAAGCCTCGCTGGCGAGGAACTGCGTGATATCGGCAATCTCTTCGCTCACGCCGATCCGGCGGTCGACCTCACTGCGGTCGATGTTGTCGGCGCTGACGCCCATCTGGGACTCGACGCCCGGCGTGGCGACGAAGCCAGGGGCGATGCAGTTGACGCGGATGCCGCGGTCGGCGTACTCGTGAGCGACCGTCGACGTGAAGTTGATGACGCCGGCCTTCGCGGCGGCGTAGTGGCTCATGTAGGGTGCGCCTTTCTGGCCGGCGACGCTTGCGAAGTTGATCACGCTACCGCCGCTCTCTTCGAGGTGGTCGGCCGCGGCCTGCGTGCAGTGATAGGTGCCGTGGAGGTTGATGTCGACGATGGTCTTCCAGCCGTTCTCGCTGATATCGTCGAAACCGGCCATGAAACTCGCGCCGGCGTTGTTGACGAGCACGTCGATGCCGCCGAACTCCTCGACTGTGGCCTCGACGAGTGCCTCGACAGCCTCACGGTCGGTCACGTCACACTCGATGGCCAGCGCCTCGCCGGGCCGCTCGCTCTCGTTGATCTCCTCGGCGACCGGGTCGACGTTGTCCTGCTCTCGGGAGCAGATGACAACGTCCGCGCCGCCGGCGGCGAACTCTTCGGCAATCGACCGGCCAATCCCGCTGGATGCGCCGGTGATGATCGCACGTTTCCCGTCGACACTGAATCGCTCCGTGTTTGGTGCTGTCATAGCTACTCCGGATTTGCAGGCGGGTACTAATAAAAGGTCGTACAATGTTGTTTCACTATTCCGATCCGAGTTACAATGTTCAATACTCTGCCCTGTGGTGCTGTCCCGCCAGAACGGTGATTGAACCTGTTCTCGGGCTGGAAAATCAGGAGACTTTTGCTCGCGTGTCGTCGATATGTGTGTATGGATCACGAGACGGCCGGACAGCGCTCCGAAGCGGTTATCGACGCCATCGGAGAGGCTGTCATCGCCGACCGGCAGTTTCTGCGCACGACCCTGACTGGGATCCTCGCCCGCGGACACGTCCTGCTGGAAGATGTCCCCGGGACAGGAAAGACCCTGACCGCACGCACGTTCGCGACCGCGCTGGGATTGTCCTTCCAGCGAATCCAGTTCACACCGGATCTCCTCCCCGCGGATATCACGGGCTCGAACATCTACAACGACGCCAGCGGCGAGTTCGAGTTCTCCCGCGGCCCCATCTTCGCGAACGTCGTACTGGCAGACGAGATCAACCGCGCGCCACCGAAGACCCAGGCGGCCCTGCTGGAGGCGATGGGCGAAAAACAGGTCACCGTCGACGGCGAGACCTACGACCTTCCGGAGCCGTTTTTCGTCATCGCGACCCAGAACCCCGTCGAGCAGGAGGGCACGTTCGGTCTGCCCGAGGCTCAGCGAGACCGCTTCATGATCAAGAGTTCGCTGGGCTATCCCGACGCCGAGGGTGAACGACTCCTGCTGGACCGCCGGGCCGGCCGCAGCGAGCGCACCCCTTCTATCGAACCGGTTCTTGACGGTGACCAGGTCCGCGAACTCCAGCAGGTTCCCGAAGCGGTCGAGGTCGATCCCCGACTCCGGGATTATATCATCGAACTCGGTCGGTGGACCCGCTTCGACGACCGGGTCGAAGTGGGGATTTCGCCCCGTGGCATCCAGCGGTTGTTCGAGGCCACTCGTGCTCGCGCGACCGTCGCCGGCCGGGAGTACGTCGTGCCCGACGATATCAAGGAGATGGCTGGACCGGTCTTCGCTCACCGCCTCGTGTTGGGCGCGGACGCGAGCGTCCGAGAGATTAGCCCAACCGAGATCGTCGAGGACGCGCTCGGAAACGTCCCGGTTCCCGCCGTCGACGAGGACCAACCCGAACCGACCCACGCCGCCGCCAACGGCGGGACCGAGTACCGCGACGACCCCACTCGCCGGGACGGTACCACTCCCCCGGGCCAGAGCCAGCAGAGCCAGGGGAATCAGAACCACCAACAGAACGCGGCCGGCCGGGAGAGACAATCGAATCGCAACCCCGACCGGCGCGATCAGTAACTCAATCGCCAGGCATCGGCAACTCTTGATCGGGAAGCGGCCCGTCGTATTCCTCGGGAACGAACGGACAGAGCGGATCGCTTGCGAGCGGATTACCGGTGTAGGCGTACGCCCGCGACCGACTACCGCCGCAGATCGACCGGAACGGACAGGCCCCACATTTCCCCTCCAACTGGTCGCGGTCCCGCAGTCGCTCGAACAACTCCGAGTTGCGGTACAGGTCGACCGGATCCGTTTCTTTGACGTTGCCGACCGACTCCGGCAGGAATCCGGAAGGGTACATCTCTCCGGTGTGGCTGACGAATGCGAATCCGTCGCCGGCGATGACGCCGCCGCGGCGCTTGCCGCCCTCGTTTTCCTCCTGGGCCATCACGCGTCGATAGTGCGGGGCCTCGGTCGTCTTCAGGGCGAAATCTTCTTCGTCGACGACGGTGCCGAGCCAGGACATCACGTCGTCGGAGCGTTCTGGAGAGATTGGATCGAGCACCCGGCCGCGGCCGACCGGGACGAGAAAGAACACGCTCCAGAGAACGGCATTGAGGTCGGCAACGAGCGTTCGGAGAGCGGGCAATCCCTCGACGGTCCGCTGGCAGACGGTGGTGTTGATCTGCAGCGGCAACCCGGCATCCGAGGCGGCCTTGGCGGCCCGCATCGTCTGCTCGAAACTACCCGACTCGCCCCGGAATGCGTCGTGTGAGTCGGGATCGGGGCCGTCGATGCTCAGCGCGATTCGCTTGAGGCCGGCGTCGGCCAGATCCTCGATTATCTCCTCGGTCAAAGCATCCGTCCCGCTGGGTGTCAGCGTCATCGAGAGGCCGAGATCGGTGCCGTACTCGATCAGTTCGACGAGATCCTCGCGTTTGCAGGGATCGCCCCCGGATAGGACGACCAACTGGCCGTCGCCGAATTCGCTGACGTTCGCCAGCAGTTGCTTGCCCTCGTCGGTGCTCAGTTCGTCGGGATGGCGGTGTGGCTGTGCGTCCGCCCGGCAGTGTTCACAGGATAACTCGCAGGCCTGGGTAAGTTCCCAGATGAAGACAACCGGCCGCTTGCTCGTGTCAAGTCCCCGCATTGGCAGTCGCTTCGATTCGCGGACAAAAGACGACCGAGCAGATTCCTGTCCGCTGGGAACTGACCCGTTCATGTTCGGCCGACTCACGCTCACTCGGCCGGTTTCGGGGATTCTCACCCCGTGGGAAATCTAGTCCCGTTATTTTGTGGGCCGTTACGTAGTAATCTCCATGTCAGGAGTTCGCGCGGAATTTGTCTTCGAGCGACCCGACCAGTGCCCAGTGGCGGCGAGTTCGGCGAGTACGGACAGTCCGCTCCGGGATGTCTCCTGGACGACCGAGTCCGAAGGGACAGTCACAGAGCAGTTCACGTCGGCAGCGGAACCGGCTGATAGCGAGGCCGAGGAGGTCTTCGATTACGGCACACAGCAGGTCTACGAGTTCGAACGCGAGTACGACGATCCCTGTATCTGTGAGTATATCGAGCAGTCGCTCGGTCCCGTCACCGACGCCCACGCGACCAACGGCAACCTCCACGTCACACTACACGCCGGCGACGTCGACAAACTCCGAGAGCTACTGGGTGACCTGAACGACCGCTTTGGAACGGTCCGGATCGAGTATCTCGTGCAGGGCCGAGACGACGCCGGCGAATCCGAACTCGTTCCGGTTGATCTCCGCCGACTGACCGACCGCCAGCGGGAGGTCCTCGCGACCGCCCACGAGATGGGCTACTTCGAGTATCCCCGAGATTCGAACGCCAGCGAGGTGTCGGCGGCACTGGATATCGAACCCTCGACGTTCACCGAACATCTCAACGCCGCACAGTCGAAACTGCTCGACGAACTGCTCGTTCGGGAGTGAGATTCGGGGGAAGATTCACGTACTGAGCGGTTTTTCTCTCCGATGTATGAGTGACGACGATTCCATCGAGACGAAAGCGCTGCACGTCGGACAGGAAGAACCCGATCCCGCCACTGGGGCGCGCGCACCGCCGATCTACCAGACGACATCCTACGTCTTCGACGATGCTGAGGACGCCGCCAGTCAGTTCGCCCTAGAGGAACCGGGCTATATCTACTCGCGGCTGATGAACCCGACCGTCGAGATGCTCCAGGAGCGGATCGCCGCGATGGAGGGCGGCGTCGGTGCAGTCGCGACTGCCTCCGGGATGGCCTCGCTCAATCTGACCGACTTCGTCCTCGCCGATGCCGGCGACAACATCGTCACCGCCTCCTCGCTGTACGGCGGCACCTACACCTACTACACGCACACCCTGCCGCGACAGGGCGTCGAAGCCCGCTTCGTCGACACGCTGGATTACGAGGCCTACGAGGAAGCCATCGACGAGAACACCAAGTACATCCACTGCGAGACCATCGGCAATCCCGCGCTGGTGACGCCGGATTTCGAACGCCTCGCATCGATTGCCGACGACCACGGCATCCCGCTGTTCGTCGACAACACCTTCGGCACGCCGGTGCTCTGCAACCCGATCGAACACGGCGCGGATCTCGTCTGGGAGTCGACGACGAAGTGGATTCACGGCTCCGGCACGACCGTCGGCGGTGTCGTCGTCGACGGGGGCACCTTCGACTGGAGCGCCCACGCCGAGGACTACCCCGAAATCGCGCAGGACAACCCCGCATATCACGGCGTCAACTTCGCCGAGGCGATGGGCGAGCAAGCGTTCATGTACACCGCAATCGCTCGCGGCCTGCGAGATCTGGGCAACCAGCAGTCGCCATTCGACGCCTGGCAGACACTGCAGGGCATCGAGAGCCTGCCCCACCGGATGCCGCGACACTGCGAGAACGCGATGGCCGTCGCGGAGTATCTCGACGACCACTCCGAAGTCGCCTGGGTCAACTACCCCGGACTGAGCGATCACGAGACCCACGGCAACGCCAGCGAGTACCTCGACGGCGGCTACGGCGGCATGATCACGTTCGGGCTGGAGCAGGGCTACGAGGCCGGCCGACAGATGTGTAACGAGGTCGACCTCGCCAGCCTGCTCGCCAACGTCGGCGACGCGAAGACGCTGATCATCCACCCCGCGAGCACGACCCACCAGCAACTCACCGAGGAAGAACAGCAAGCCTCCGGAACGACGCCGGACATGGTCCGGCTGTCGGTCGGACTCGAAGGGACCCAGGACATCATCGACGATCTGGATCAGGCCATCGACAGCGCGACGTAAACTCACAGAGCACTCACGCATGACCGACCCCGAGAGTTTCGTGCGCTTCTGCGAGAGCGAATTCGGCTCGACGGTGATGGACCGGGAGGCCGCATACGTGAAAGAGCACGTCGATTCCGACGACCGGATCCTCGACGTTGGCTGTGGGATCGGTTCGCTCGAAGAGCGGTTTACGGAGTACGATATCGTCGGTGTCGACCGTTCGCCTGAGATGGTTCGAACGGCGCGACAGCGAGCCCCGCCCCCGTTTCTCGTGGGCGACGCCCGAGAACTGCCGATCGCCACCGATGCGGTCGATACCGTCGTCTTCGTCGCGACACTGGAGTTTATCCCCGAACTCGACGCCGCGATCGACGAAACGACCCGCGTGGTGGATCCCGATGGCACGGTTATCGCGCTGGTACTGAACACCCGCTCGGAGTACGTTCAGTCGAATCTGGAGCGGGAGGGGTCGTACTTCCAGCGCATGGCCCACTGCGATACCGAAGCGCTGGCCGAGCGACTCCTCACTAACATCGACGGCACGAAGGAGTATTTCCTCGGAATCGAGGACGAGACGGTCTTCGAGAGCGCCGACCCGAACACCGCCGCGATCACCGCCGTGGTCGGGACACCGACTGGCGGGTCACAGCGGTGAGCCAGGTCCAGCGGCGGTGACCCACACCAAAAGCGGTAACCCAGCACCGCGAGGAAACCTCAGTCTTCGGCCACCGCTCCAGTCGCCGGCTCCGTCGCGGGCGCTGGCGGCTCGTGCGTGCCGAACTCGGGGTGAGTCTCTTCCATCCAGATGTACACGACCGCGCCCGAGAGGAACATCAAGAGTGCGGTCATGTAGAACGCGGTCTCGATGCTGGCGAACTGCATCGTGAGTCCGATCGCGATTGCGCCGACGGCGTAGCCCGAATCGCGCCACATCCGATAGACGCCCATGCCGGCCGAGCGCCAGGTCGGGTGGGCCGCATCGCTCGGCACCGTCATCAGATTCGGATACAGCAGCGCCATTCCCAGCCCGGACGCGGCGGCCAGCGCGGCCCACGCGAGATACCCCTCGACGAGGACCATCCCGAGCACGCCGCCGCCGGCCAGGAACATGCCCCAGATGACCGGTGGTCGACGACCGATCCGGTCGGCGAGGCCCCCGGTTCCGATCTGGAGGAAGTACATCGCGCTGTGGGCCCCGACGACGACACCGACCGCGGCGATTCCCAGGCCCTGACTGACGAGATACAGCGGGACGGCGATCCAGAACAGCGTGTCGACGAAGTTCTCGATGTGGCCGGCCTGGGCCGCGGCGAACAGCGTCCGGTCGCCGTAGGTCGCTCGCTTGAGCACCTCGCCGAACGCGAGATTCGCGTCGTGGTCGCCGTCATCGCCCTCTGCCTGTGCGTACTGGACGGTCTCTCTGATCAGGAACACCGAAATGAGCACCGCCAGCACGACGACGACAGCCAGGAAATAAAACGGCTCCGGGCGGAGGTTCCAGATCCCGGCGATGACGCCGGTGATCCAGGCACCGACCGCCACGCCGGTGTAGCCGAAGGACTCGTCGATCCCGACCGCGAGTCCGCGCTGATCGGGACTCGCGAGATCGATTTTGGCGTTGATCGCCATGCTCCAGGTCAGTGCCTGATTGATGCCGAGCAACAGGTTTCCGGCGACGATCCACCACCAACTGGGCGCGACGATTAGGATGACCGGCAGCGGCAGCGCCGTGAGCCACCCGGCGACGAGCACGGGCTTCCGGCCGTACTCTTCGCCCCACTTGCCAGCGTAGAGATTGAGGATCGACTTGACGATCCCGAAGGAGACGACGAAGGAACCGATGACGAACAGCGATTCGACGCCGAGCACCTCCTCGCCGAGGACGGGCACGACGGTGCGCTGGGACCCGATCGTCAGCCCCGTCGCGAAGACCAGCAGGACGTGCAGCGAGAACTGTCCGAGGTGTTCGCGAATCCCCTGTTTCAGGGTGGCTGGTTCACTCATCGGTTACTCTGCGGCGCAGTTGTTCGGCCCCAGTTCGAGGTCGCCCAGTTCGTCTTCGGCGACCGACTCCTCCCCGACGTTCACCCGCTTGACGCGCTCGAAGTTCGGCGGGTGGTCCGGGATGTCCGACGCGAGGGTTTCGATGAACTCCTCGCGGTCGCGCCGGAGGTCGGCGTTGCGCGCTCGCAGGTCGCCCAGCGTCGCGGTCACCGGCGGATCCGGCGATCCGGGGTCGTGGGCCGGGAGGACGACGGCGTCGTCCGGCCGCTCTAACAGGCGCTGGAGACTCTCGTAGAGGGTGGCGGCATTGGTCTCGACATCGGACTCTTCGATGCCGGCCTCGACGCCGAGTTCGACCCGACCGACGCTGTCGTGAAAGAGCGTATCACCGGTGAGAAGCGCCCGCCCCTCGATGTCGAAGGAGACACTCCCCTCGCTGTGGCCCGGCGTGTGGATCACTTCGATATCGATGTCTCCGATGGAGATGGTCTGCCCGTCTTCCAGCGGCGTGACCTCGACGTTGAGGGCGTCGTCGGGGTGGAGATAGTAGGGCACGTCGTGTCGAGTCGCAAGTTCTCTCCCGCCGGAGACGTGGTCGGCGTGGGCGTGCGTATCGAAGACGGCGACGAGATCGGCGTCGTGGTCGTCGATGATCGCCTCGTACTCGTCGAGATAGTGCGAGGCGTCGAACACCGCCGCTTCTCCGTCGGAAATCAGGACGTGTGAGAGACAGCCCTTCCCGGGTCGGGCGACCTGCAGGAGGCGGCCATCGATATCGACCGAGACGGGCGCGTGGCGGTGGACGCGACTCCACCCGCCCATCCCGTCTGTCAGCGTCGTCGCGTCGTAACCCATCTCTCGAAGCACCTCCGTCGCGGTCTGTGACACCACGCCTTCGGTACAGACGGTCACGATCTCTTTGTCCGGGAGGTCAGCGAGATCCGTTTTGGCCGCGTCCGGATCGTTCACCAACTGGTCGTAGACATCGACGTTCGTGCTGTCCAGGATGTGCCAGTCCTCGTACTCCTCACGGTGGCGTATGTCCAGCACGACAATCTCGTCGCTGTTGGTCTCTAAGCGCTCGCTCAGTCTGTCGGGAGCGATTTCGTGCATCAGTATATATCGATACGAGCAGTATGCGAATATGGATGGTGCCGGACATGACCGGCACTGTTAATTGCGTAACTCCCGTATCGGGCGTATGGGTCTACACGAGGCGTCGTTGCGGGTGAAACACGAGTGTCCGTACCGGGAGATTTCCGAACGACACCCCGATCTCACGATTCGCGAGTGGCCACTGAGTGACTGTCAGGTGCTGGAGATCACGTCGGAGGAGACACCGACAGATCAACTGCTCGACGATATCGACCGACTCGGGACGGTGTTACACGAGTCAGTCGACGACTCCGGCTACCACGTCGTCACGCAGTCGTGTCTCTGCTCGCTCGACGACTCGATCATCGACCGGTTCGAGGAGCACAACTGCCTGTACCAGTCGCCGACGATCTACCGGCAGGGCTGGGAGCACTACACAGTCATCGCCTTCGACGAGAGCGACGTTCGGGCGCTGCTCGCCGACCTGCGCGCCGACCGCGATATCGAACTCCTCTCGAAAACCGCGATCACGGACCAACAGATCCCCCACAGCATGCTGACGCCGGTCGATCAACTGTTCGACGGTCTCACCGATCGGCAACTGGCCGCCCTCCAGTTGGCCCTTGAAAACGGCTACTACGAGCAACCGCGGGACTCGTCGCTTCGTGAGATCGCTGGTCGGACTTCTGTGGCGAAATCGACGTACGAAGAACATCTCCGGAAGGCCGAGAACAAACTCCTGACGAACGCGGGGCAGTTCCTGCGGCTCGTGACCGCCACGTCGTCGCCGAACCCGCTTCAGCCAGACCAGCCTGGCGTCTCAGAGCAGAGCGCAGACTGAGGGCGTAGTAGTGTTTACTTTGGGGGAATCTGGTCGTGTCTTGGCTCGACACAACCAGAAAGCCCCCCGAGTCGAGACCCTCGGGGCTTTCTGGTTCTTCAAACCGCGATCACGTAACTCAACACCGGCGGCGTCCCCCCGACGCTTATTTTTCCAGCACTGATACTCTCTTGTATCCGTGCCATACTGTACGAACTGTGGTGAGGAAGTCACCGACGAACAGCGGTACTGTAGCTACTGTGGCGAGCCGGTCGGCGATGTCTCCCGTCGCGAGCGCGGCAAGCGCAACCAGCGCGAGCAACCCGACCCCGGTCCGCAGGACCCGGCCGGCGGAGCAGCCGACCACTCGACCGATCAATCCCTCGATGCCGGTGGATTCGAGGGGGATCCACCGCCCGAAGGATACGAGGATCCGCCGGGGGTCGGGACCAACGGGAGCCGTTCCTCGCCAGTCCCGGGTACGATCGATCTGTTCGGCTCCTCGATGAGAGGGATCTTCGGCCAGCCGCTGTTGCTCGCCGGTCTCTTCGTCGCCTGGCTGGGGTTTTTCCTGCTTTACTTTTTCGCGCCGGCCGGGCTGTCTTTCGCCGTCCTCGTCGCCGCCCTGTTCGGGCTGTTCGTCGCCGGCATGATCTACGTCGCGACCGAACACGACCGCGACGGAGAGCCGTCGTCGGTCGGCACACAGACCCAGCGGGTTCTCGGCGTGTTCCTGCCGCTGGTCGGAGTTTGGGTGTTGTTCGTCATCCCGTTCGGGATTGGACTGACTTTCCTGCTCGTTCCGGGGCTGTTCGTCGGGAGCCGGCTGCTTCTGGCGTTTCCCGCCTGCGTGCTCGACGGAGAGGGGGTCTTCGACAGCTTTTCGACGAGCTGGGACCTCACGAGTGGGATCAGTCTCAAGACCTTCGGACTGCTCTTTCTCGCCACGCTGTCGGTGGTCGTCCTCGTGATCGTGCTCTCGATTGTCACGACCGGAGTTGCACTCGCCGCCGGGGCCGATCTCCCCACCGATGCCGGCACGTCACCGACCGAAGCTGCCGAACAGCTCGATCTCACCAACTACCCGGCGCTCGTGGTCTCGGCCTCGGTCTCGTACGCGGCCAGCCTCGCTATCGCTGTCGGTGCCGTTCAGGTCGCCGCCGCTCGGCTGTATCTCACGCTCCGGTACGGCGGCCACGACAGCGCTCCCCGGTAGCACCGCCGACAACTACTTGCCCGCCCGCGAGAACTCACGATGAATGGGACGATCCCGCTTGCGGGGATACGTCGACCGGGTTCGAGCCGCCCTCTACGAGTCGTTCACACACGACTCCACGCCCAGACAGGTCGCGCTGAGTTTCGCGCTCGGCACGTTCATCACGATGCTGCCGACACTCGGCGTCGGATTACTCCTGTTCGTCCTGCTCGTTCGCCTGTTCGAGTGGATCAACAGCGTTGCCCTGTTCTCGTCGGTGATCGTGTTCAACCCCGCCGTGAAGTGGGGCGTCTACGCGGGCAGTTTCGCGCTCGGCTTTGTCCTCCTCGGCCCCGTCGATGGCTTCGCAATCGGCGACACGCCCTCCTTTGGCGACGGCAGCGAAATCGTCGTCCGACTGCTCGTCGGGAATACGATCCTCGCCGTTCTCGCGACTGTCCTCGCGTATCTGATCGTCTACCGTCTCGTCGTCGCCTATCAGCGCAACTCGCTGCCAGTACTCGAAGAGACTGTCGAAGAGATGGTCGACGAACTCGAAACGCAACTCGACGCCGATCAGTCGCCCCCGCAGGACGATTCTGCCGACTGACTGGCCGTCGCCGCTCTCTCCGTCCCGTTGTCACGACCCGAGCATTTTATTATCTTCTGTGAGAACTACACCACGGGATCGATTATTAGCACGCCACCCAATAACCCGGATACAGAGGACGATTTATCCTCCGCGAGCGACGGCTCTGCAGCCGCGCACTTCGACGATATCATTGCTGATACCGAGTCGCTTCTCGGTAGCTTTCGAAGCCGGGATGGGGTGGTTCGCGCCGAGGGAGGAGACCAGACGGTCGTCGATCGGGTGGTGCTCACGGCTGTCACGGACCGTCGGATTCTGTTTACGATACCGGACAGCCAACAGTCCGGCGCAGTTACGCTCTGTTACGACGAGATTGCGTCGATTTCGGTCGGCGAGCCCGTGCTCTCGCTGACGACGATGGACGGCGTCGGGCTGGAGTGGCGAGGCCCGTCGCCCGCACCGTCGGCTATCGCTACGCATCTTCGCTGGATCGGTGATATCCGCGGCCGAATCCGGAGTCTGGCTAACGACGTCGAACTCGTCGCCGGCGCGATACGGACGCACGCCGACGCGCTGGAGTGGGAAGAGGGACTCGACACCTACCGTGAGACACGCGAGACCCTCGACGAACTCCTGAACGACGTGTTCTGTACCGAGGTCGTACCCGAGACGGCCCTCGCACCGGAACTGACCGAGATCGAACGGACGCTCGAAACCGCCCACACCCGGCTGTTCATCGAGCGTGGCCGAGACCAACTCGAACTCGGCCGGCAGCTCATCGAAAACGGCGATTACGAACAGGGTCGGAAAGTGCTCCAGCAGGCACAGGCCGATCACGAGCGAGCGACGGAACTCCGCGACGCCGTCGAGCGTGCCGACGCCTTCCAGTTCGGCACGCAGCGGGATCTGGCCGAGGACAGCCAGAGTCTCGGCTGGAAGATCGAAACTGTCGCGGCCGAGCCGATCAGACAGGCCCACGAGGCGAAAATCGCCGCCGAGTCAGCCGACGGCCCAGCGGAAGCGGTCGATCACTGGGAGCGGGCCTTCCAGCGCTACGGCCACGTCCTCACGCTGGAGTGGGGAACAGACGAGCGCAACTTCGCCGGCGACCCGGAGAAGGTTCGCCCGGAACTCGAACGCGCAGCGAAAGCGTTGATCGATTGCCACAGTGCCCTCGCCGACGCGTGCTGGAACGAGGGGGCCGACAAACAGGCCGACGGCGACTCGAAAGCCGCGCTGGAACTGTGTCTGGATGCACAGAAACATCTCGAACGCACTCACGAACTGGCCGAGGAGTTCGCCCCCAGCCGCGTCGACGATATTGCCCCACGACTGGAGACGATGGCCGACGCCGTGTTGCGAATGCGCCACGCCGAACCGACGACCGACGACCCCGAGACGGCAGCCGAAGAGACCGGCCCCGTGGAGTCGACAGAGCCCGCCTCGGGCGATGGCACCGACCCGGCCGAGGAGAGCCTGCCGTCGGCAGCGGAACTGGCGGAGATCGATACGCATCACGAACTCACGCTAGAATCTGACGAACTTCAGGTCAACACAGCCGACGAGCAGTTCACCGAGTCTGACCAGGACGCGGCCGCCGAATCGACGGATACCGAAGAGACCACCGGTGCGGAGTCGACGGAACCCAAGCACTGACCGGGGCGGTCGCGGTCCCTCAGCAGAATAAAAACAGGCGATACAATTTTTCGTCCACGGAGCGACGGGTGGGGTATGTTGCAGCGCGACCCCGATGAGCTGTTCGAAATCTGTCCGGACGGGGTGGCGATACTCGATACCGAAGCGGGCAGCGTCTGCCGGACGAACCAGCAGTGTGCGAATCTCTGCGGTCGGTCGTCGGAGGCGCTGGCCGACGAATCTGTCGAGGCGCTGACGCCGGACGGCTGGTGTCCGCGGACGCCGCTTGCGACGCTCATCGAGCGATCACAGAACCAACCGGTCACGTTCGACTGGCAGATCGAGCGCCCCGATGGAACCGTCGTCGATCTTCGCTGCTCGATGCGGCGGCTCCGTGACCCAGACGGGCGAGCGCTGGTCACCGTTCGGGAACATCCCGGGGCAACACCGGCCTACGAGACGACAGCCCGCTCCGAACGAGAGCTACGCGACCTTCTCGAAGGGATGAACGACGCCGTCATGGTGGTCGACTTCGACGGCGAGTTCGTCGACGTGAACCGTGAGGCGCTGGATCGGCTCGGGTACACTCGCGAGGAACTGCTCTCGATGGGAGTCTCAGACGTTGCGCCGCCAGAACACGCGGCACAGGTCGACGACCGGCTCCAGCGCATCGACGAGCAAGAGACGCTGGTCTTCGAGACGGTCCAGATTACCGCCGACGGCGAGGCGATTCCGGTCGAAATCAACGCCAGTCGGGTCAGCTACTGCGGCCAGCCAGCGGTGCTCAGCGTCGCTCGCGATATCAGCGACCGCAAAGAGCGTCAGCGGAGACTCCGAACGCTCGAACAGGCAGTCGAACAGACCGCTCACGGGGTCTACATCACCGATATCGACGGCACTATCGAATACGTCAACTCGGCGTTCGAAGAGATCACCGGCTATTCCGAAAGCGAGGCACTGGGGCGGGACCCATCGATCCTCAAAAGCGGGGCGAGAGGCGACGAGTACTACGCCGAACTGTGGGACTCGTTGCTCGCCGGCGACACATGGATCGAGGAGGTCCAGAACGAACGGGCCGACGGCAAGCGTTACTACGCCGAGCAGACGATTGCACCCATCGTCGAGGACGGCGAAGTCGTCAAATTCGTCGCCGTCCAGCAGGATGTCACCGACCGGAAACGCCGCGAGGCGGAACTGCAGCGGTATCGCCAACTCATCGAGAACGTCCCCGTCGGTGTCTACCGAAACGAACCGGGTCAAACGGGGACCTTCGAGGAAGTCAATCCGGCGATGGTCGAGTTATTCGACGCTGACTCGAAAGACGATCTGATCGGACTACCGGTCGCCGAACTCTATCCAGATCCACAGCAGCGCGAGCAGTTCAGCCAGACACTCGATCAGGCGGGTCGCGTCGTCGACAAAGAACTCCGCCTCGAAACGCTCGATGGATCAGAACTCTGGGCCTCTGTTTCTGCAATCAAACACGAAACTGACGACGGGACCTACTACGACGGGATCATCCAGGACGTGACGGACCGCCGTGAGGCACAGAAGCAACTCGAACGCAGAGAGAAACGGTTCCGTCGGCTCTTCGAGGACCACAGCGCGCCGATGCTGCTCATCGATCCCGACAGCGGCGACATCGAGCACGCCAACGAAGCGGCGGCGGAGTTCTACGGCTACGACGAATCGGCGCTGACCTCGCTGTCGATCCAGGAGATCAATCAGATCTCGAACGAGGAGATTGCCCGCCGTCGAGAAGAGGCCGACACACAGGAGGAAAACCGCTTCATCTTCCCGCACGCACTCGCGGACGGAGAGATTCGGCAGGTCGAAGTCGACTCTTCGCCGATCCACGCGGGCGGCAAGCGAGTTCTGTTTTCGATCATTCACGACGTGACCGAACGGGAATCGAACCGCCGGACACTCGAACGCCAAAACGAACAACTCGAAGTGCTCAACCGCGTCGTTCGCCACGACATCCGCAACGACATGACGGTCGTCCTGAGCTATGCCGACCTGCTCGCGGAGTACGTCGAGGGCGAGGGTGAGGAGTATCTCGACACTGTCGTCGAACACACTCACCACGCCGTCGAACTCACGAGGACGGTCAGGGAACTGATGGAGGCGATGCTCGACGAGGACACCACAGAGGCTGGCAAAATCACTCTTTCGCGGTGTCTCGACGCTGAAATCGAAGACGCCAGATCCGGCTATACCGACGCCGAATTCATCGTCGATGGCTCGCTCCCGGATGTCCGTGTGATCGGCAACGAGATGCTCTCCTCTGTCTTCCGGAATCTCCTCTCGAATGCTGCCCAGCACAACGACAAACCCACTCCCGAAGTGACCGTGACGGCGACCGAGCGCACCGACGACGTGGTCGTTCGCGTCGCCGACAACGGCCCCGGCATTCCCGATGCGCAGAAAGAGTCCATCTTCGGCAAGGGCGAACGCGGGATGGAAAGCTCCGGGACTGGGCTCGGCCTGTATCTGGTTCATACGTTCATCGACCAGTTCGGCGGCGAGGTCTGGGTGTCTGATAACGACCCCGAGGGGGCAGTCTTCCACGTGGCCCTCCCGAAAGCCGACTGACTGGCGGCGATCCACAATCGCAAAATACAGGGTAGCAGGATCCCACCACCCAACTGTGCGAGGGTAGCCAAGCCTGGAAACGGCGGCGGACTCAAGATCCGCTCCCGTAGGGGTCCATGCGTTCAAATCGCATCCCTCGCACTGTTGGACCTACGCGGTCCCTCGCAAACAGTGCGGGAAGATCTGGGAGGCCGACCGACTGGGAGGCCTCGACGCGAACGGGACACACGGTGTCCCGTGAGCAGGAGCGATCTTCCCTCGCAAAACTTCTCCCCCGGCGAGATGCCGGGGATACTCAGTTCTCGGGAGTGCCGACAGTCAGTGCATCGAGAGATGGCCGGGCGAGCGATCAGACAGAATGATTGCCAGTCCATAGACGGCGATGGCGACGAGGATGATCGACCCGCCGGCTGGGAGTCCGGCAACGAGGGCGATGAAGATGCCAAAGAGGACCGCGAACTGTCCGAAAATAACCGACAGCACCAGCGTCTCGCGGAAACTCCGGGCGACCTGCGAGGCCGTGGCGGCGGGGATCACGAGCAGTCCGGCGACGAGAATCACGCCGAGAATCTGCATCGCGCCGACGACGACCAGCGCGGTCATCACGATCAGCAGCGAGTTGTACCCGCGGACGTTGATCCGGGCGACGCGGGCGGCCTGCTCGTCGAAGGTGATGTAGAAAAACTGCTTGTAGTTGAGTACGACCAGCGCGACGACCGCCACCGTCAGTACGGCGACCATCCTCGTGCCTTCGACGGTCACGATCGCCAGTTGGCCAAAGAGGAAATCCTCGATCTGGATGCCGATCGCAATCTGGTCTCTGAACGCGGAGATCAGCAGCGTCCCGAGCGCGAAACTCCCCGTCAGGACGATGGCAATCGGCACGTCACCGTACGATTCAGTCCGTTCGGTCAACTGCTGGAGACCGAGCGCGGCGATTGCGCTGACGAAGAAGGCGATGAAGATGAGTTGATCGCGCGTGCCCGCGAGACCAGTCAGTCCGGTGACGACCACGCCGATAGCGACGCCGGCGAAGGCGGTGTGCGCGAGCGTCTCGCCGATCAGCGCCATCTGGCGGTGGACAAGAAAGGCCCCGACCAGCGGGCCGACGATGCCGACGAGCACGCCCGTCGCAACGGCACGGATCGTGCCGGGGAACTCGAAGACGCGCGTGCCGAGCAGCGTATCGAGAACGCCGCCGGCGGCGACGTAACGCTCGAACAGCGCGGTTCCGGCCGCGCCCAGCGGTCCACCGAACTCCCGGAGCCAATCCGCCAGCACAAATCCGAGCATGACGAACGCGAACAGCCCCAAAAGCGCCAGCACAGCACGTTCGAGCGTCTGCCGAAGTCCCGACTCTCGGGCCGTGGGCGCAGAGTCTTCTTTCTCGGCAGTCTCGACACTCATGGGTGGTCGTGCGCGATGACCTTGCCGGTCGTTCCGTAGGCTTCGGCGATGGCGTCGCTTTCGAGAAAGGAGACGGTATCGCCGTGGTGGTACAGTTCCCGGTTGAGACAGGCGACGGAATCGACGTGTTCGGTCAGGATATCCACGTCGTGTTCGATCAGGATGATCGTGATTCCCTCGTCGTTCAACTCGTCGAGCATGTTGTAGAACTCGGTTCGGGACTCGGCATCGACGCCAACGGTCGGTTCGTCCAGTGCGAGTAGATCCGCCTCCGAGGCGAGCGCTCGCGCGATGAAGGCTCGCTGGCGCTGGCCGCCGGAGAGATTGCCGATCGGTCGGTCTGCGAGGTCGGCGATACCGACCCGCTGGAGCGCACGCGCCGCAATCTCGCGGTCCTCGCTGTCGATCCGGCGGAGTCCTGCGTGGGGATATCGCCCCATCAGCACGGCCTCCCGAACCGAGACCGGCATCGATCCGGAGCGGTCGGTGGCGCGCTGGGAAACGTAGCCGATCCGCTCGCCGTCGTCGAACTCCGCCATCGGTTCGCCGAACAACTCGACCGACCCGCTGTCGGGCTCTTTCAACCCGATCAGCAGGTGCAAAAGCGTCGTTTTCCCCGAGCCGTTCGGCCCGATCAATCCAAGAAAGGAGCCGTCCTCGATGGTCAGCGAGACGTTCTCGACGGCGACTGTCTCGCCGTACGAGAAGGTCACGTTCTCAGCGTCGATGACTGTACTCACTGACCATCACCTATCCGTACCTGACGATCTGTACTGAAAAATGTTATTATCGGACACATTGGTGTTAATAAGACGCTGCGCGGCTGTCGCCCCATCACGCGGGATTCAGTGCTGCTTCGAGCGAGGGGATGTTGATCTCGGTCATCTGTTCGGTCCAGCCCCAGTCGTTGTCCGCCCACTGGTCGGTCGTCCCCGAGAGGGGTGTGAGTGGTTCAGCCTCGCTCACCTCGGAGTTCTCGAAGACCGTCTGGACGAGTTGGGGGTACTCCCCGCTGGCACCGCTCTCGAAGGGATCGTACAGCACGGTGTCGATACCCTGCTGGTCGATCACGTCCAGCAGATTGCCAATGTCCTCCTGCGAGGCCGAGGCGTTCGGGCTGATCCCGACTGGCGTTTCGAGCGTGAAATCGTATCGATTCGACAGATACGAAAAGGAGTTGTGGCCGACGAGGACGGCGGTATCGAGTGTCGCTTCCTCGACGATAGCTGTGAGTTGCTCGTCCACAGAGTGAATCTCCGCGGTGTAGGCGTCGGCGTTATCCGCGAAGGTCGATTCGTTATCCGGATCGACCTCGCCCAGTTCCTCGCCGAGCGTTCGGACCATCTCTTCCGCTCGCAGCGGATCGAGCCAGACGTGTGGATCGTGATCGACGTGGCTGCCTTCGTCCTTGCCCTGTCCGTCGTGTTCGTCTCCTTCTTGATCACCTGCCGCCTCCCCCACCTCGAAGAGATCGATGACCGCTACGTCGGGGTGGTCGCGTTCGAGTGTCCGAGCGATATCCTGTGCCCACGAGAACTCCGGAGTGTCCAGATAGACGAACACCTCCGTGGAGGCGACTTTCGGCACGAGGGTCGCGTCGGGACTCCAGCCGTGGCCCATCCGTCCGGTCCCGACCGGTTCGGTGAAAGACATCGCCTCGCCGCCGACGTGTTCGGCGAAGTCCCACAGCGGAAAAAATGCGGCGTAGCCGTCCGCATCGACCTCCTCGTCACCGAGGCCGATCACGTCCAGACAACCGGCCGTCCCGAGTACCGCTGTCGCCGCACCTGCGCTGAGGAACTGCCGACGGGTTGGGTTCATATCTCTCTTTCTGTCCGCGTAACTAAAAAGTGTTATTATATTATGGGCCAATCTTAATAACTCCGCGTAGATATGCCCGCCGTTCTAGTAACAGACTGGCACCCGAACTCACACCGCTCGGTTCGGCCCTGAAGACCCCATCACCGGCCGCTTCGAAACGTTCGTTCGCCGATATCGGTGATACACCCTCACAAACTGGACGAAAGATCATTACATTTATTACCACCAACTCCATTCGTTGGAGTAGGACCTTCATGATGAACCATGAAGGACCGGATCGAACCATGTACGAGCACTTCACAGATGCCGAGAACACGGGAGCCCCGATGGTCCCGATGGTCGAAGAGCCAGAAAATATTGCAACCGACGGCGGCCGAACTGCCGAACTCGAAGAGGTAGTGCTGAGCCACCGTCTCCAGGAGTAAGGTCACTGATTACTGCGCTGTTTTCATTCGCCAGCTAGCCGCTGTACACTCTCGCTGATCTCCCGGACTTTCGTGGCCTGTTTTTCGTTCGCGTCGGCCACGTCCTCGATCTCTGCGGCAGCCTGTTCTGCCTGTTCGACCAGTTCGTCGACCATACCGGCGACCTCTTCGCTGGAAGCCGCTTGATCGTCCGTCGCTTCGGACACCTCCCGGATCCCCTGTGAGGTTTCTTCGACGGCGCTTGCGATCTCTTTGAGTGACGCGACCGTTTCTCTGACCTGGTCGACGCCGCGGTCGATCTCTTCGGTAGTCGTCTCGAGATTTTTGACCGTCTCGTCGGTGTCCGTTTTGATATCGTCGACCATCTGCTCGATTTCGCTGGCGTGTTGCTGGGACTTCTCGGCCAGTTGCTTCACTTCGTCTGCGACGACGGCGAACCCGTCGCCAGCCTCACCTGCACGGGCGGCCTCGATCGAGGCGTTGAGCGCGAGCATGTTCGTCTGCTCGGCGATGTCGTCGATCACCTCGACGATGTCGTCGATCTGTTCGACGCGCTCCTGAAGCTGATCGACATCCCTAGCGACCTCTTCCGAGGAGGCGTTGACCGCCTCCATTACCTCGATGGCCTCGTCAGCCGCTTCGCGCCCTTCGGTTGCCAGTTGTTCGGCCCTGTCACTGGTCGCTGCGACCTCTTCGGCCGTCGAGGCAATCTCCTCGACCGTCGCGGACATATCCGCCACCTCGGCAGAGACATCCTGCATTGACTCGGCCTGTGACTGAGCCAGGCCACTGATGTGTTCGGCCGCTTCCGCGGTCTCCTCGGTCGTCTTTTCTGTCTCTGCGACAGCCTTCTCGACCTCGGTAGCGACCTCTTCCTGGCGGTCGAGTTCTTTCTGCAGCTCCTGGCTGTAGGAGTGGATGTACGTGTCGGTCACGACCTGCATGTCGAGGTTGATGATACGGAGAATCGAGAGCAGATCCTCGATCGCCTCGTCGACTTCCTCCTCGATTGCCGCCTCGACAGTACCGGACGTGAGGCCGCTCGCGCCACCCGATTGACCAGCGGTGTCAGTACCGCCGTCAGTCACAGCGCCAGTGACGCGCTCGGTGAGCGACTCGGTCAGTTTGTCGCCGACAAGCGGGAGGATCAGATCGTAGTAGACCCCATACTGGCCGAGGTACTGTTTCATCGGCATCTCCAGCAGGTCGTGAATCTTGCCGATGCGAGCACGGTTGCGGAAGTACTCGCGGCCGTACTCTCCCTGCGCTAGCGTGACCAGATACGCCGATTGCGTACGCTTGAGTTGCTCGACGGCTTTCGACGAGCGCCCGATCACTTCGACAGTCTCCTCGTACTCGGTCAGGTTGTCGTAGAAGTCGTCTGCCACCTCCTCGGCGTGGGCGGCAAACACATCTTGATAGCGCTCCAGACGCTGCGTATCTGTCTGGTCGAAGTCGACGAACTCCTTTCGCCACTGTATCTCTCCGCGATCGAGACCGATGTCGTCGAGCAGTCTCTCTGCGTCGAGTTGATCGTTGAGCCCGCCCTGTCCGAAATCAGCGATGCCGTACTCCCCTGAATCCATAGTCCCGTAGACTGTTACTGTATTATAAAGTACATACTAGTGTTCTCTGATGTCCAAACATGTTCAAAAGAAATATTAATGAAGAAAAATCTGCCCAAAGATATAGAACTATTCTTTTTACTCGATAGGTCTACAATCCTTCGTACCGGGCGCAAAAATTCTACATATTCGTACGGTTGTTAGCACAGCCTGCGCGGTTTCCCGGGTCGTTATCCGGGCCAAAACGAGTTCCCCGCCCACCGACCACTGTCCGGGGCACACCAGTTCCGAGCATCGAAGTCACCGGAACCGACGAGGCTATCAGTTGTGCGCTGGTGTCCCTTCATATGAGCGAAGCGACTCATCGCGCGGCGGTCGCCGAGCGGGCCGCACGCGCCGGCGGCGTCGTCGCCGAGGAAGCGTTCCGGGGCGACCTCACCATCGAGGCCAAGGAGAGTCCGACCGATGTCGTCTCGAATGCCGACCGCGAGGCCCAGCAACAGGTGGTAGCGACAATTGCCCAGGAGTTCCCGACGGCGACGGTCGTCTGTGAGGAAGACGCCCCTCCGGTCGGGGCCGAGGGGATCGAAGTCGCCGAGTCCGTCCCCGGCAGCGGACCGGCGTGGGTCATCGACCCCATCGACGGCACGGCGAATTTCGTCCGGGAGATCGGTTTCTGGGCGACCAGCGTCGCCGCCGTCGTCGACGGCGAACCGGTGGCGGGGGCGAGCGCGATGCCGGCGACCAACGACATCTACACCGCCGGCCCGGAGAGTGTCTCCCGTAACGACGAGCCCATGGCCGTCAGCGAGCGCGACGACCTCGCCGAGTTCGCCATCGGGACGACCGGGCGCTGGTCGACCAGCGATCCCACCACACCGACCGCCATCGTCCGCGAAGTCAGCGAACGCTTCGGAGACAGCCGCCGATTCGGCTGTATTCAGGGGCTGCTCGCGCTGGTCGCCGCCGGTGGGATGGACGGAGCGATCATGCCCGACCCGCCGAACGCCTGGGACTCGCTGGCCGGCGTTCATCTCGTTCGGCGAGCGGGCGGCCGCGCGACGACGCTGTCCGGCGACCGGTTTACCGACGGAGACGAGAATCTGATCGTCTCGAACGACACGCGTCACGACGCCGTCCTCGACGCCGCTCGGGCCGCTCTCTTGGATTTGGAGTGATCGCCGAGCGCCTGTGTGCCTTCCTCACAGGAGACCGGAATCCTCAATTGGGTTGGCCTCCGCCTGTCAGGTATGGAACTGCTGGACCGGTATGGAATCAGTCCGGAGGTGGCCTGGCTCACCTCGCTGGTCGTCGGCGTACTCACGGTTGCCGGCGCGGCGGTCGTCTTCACTGAGCGTATTTACTACGGCTTTCTCTGGCGGTACTTCTGGGGCCCGGTCGCGGCCGACTCAGAAGGGGCAGCCTGTCTCGTCTACCAGCGTGACAGCGGCGAAATCGTCTCGCGAGCCAGCGCAGAGAGCTGTGCGGCCGCACAGAATGCTTTCGTCGCCGAACCCGGCTACACCGTCGTTTCGACGATCAGCTACATCCTCATTCTCGTCTTCATGCTCGGGGGGGTCTATCTCGTACTGGATCGGTTCGACCTCTCGCCGTACGACCGGTTCCTCTACGCGCTGATCCCGTTCATGCTCTTTGGCGGCGTGTTCCGAGTCGTCGAGGATTCGTTCGTCGCCGCACAGACCGCCGGCGAAACCCCAGCTATCGAATTCCCGGCTAGCGCACTGCTCATCAGCCCGTTCATCTACTTCACCGTCTTCTTCATCGCGCTCGCGTCACTGCTGATCAGCAAGTATCTCGCCAGCGCCGACCTCACGGAGACGTTCTACTATCCCCTCGCTGTCGCCGGAACCGGCTGTCTCGCCGGCTCTTTCGCCTATCTCAGCTATCTCTCTCTCACCAACGAGTGGATGACGCTGCACCCGAGTATTCTCGTCGTCGTCCTTGGTATCGCCACAGCGTCGGCAGTTGTCACCTACTTCGGCGTCGACCGCTTCCGGCCCGAGATCAACGCCGGCACCGGTCTCATGGGTCTGGTCGTCATCTGGGGCCACGCCATCGACGGCATCGCGAACGTGCTGGCAAACGACTGGACGCAGGTCTGGAATCTCGGTGATTACGGCGCGAAACACCCGTTCAATCAGTTCATCATGGACGCGACCAGCGCCATCCAGGGCGGCCCCGAGATTGCGGGCTTGTACGTCGGCACTGCCTGGCCGTTCTTCCTGGTCAAACTGGCTGTTCCGGTGTTGATCCTCGCAGTCTTCGACGAACAGTTCTTCGACGAGAGTCCCCGCTTTGCGATCATGCTGCTCGGTGCGATCATCGCAGTCGGACTCGGCCCCGGAACGCGGGACATGGTCCGGGTCGCCTTCGGTATCTAAGGGAACGGCTGGTGGTCGCGGTCCAGTCGTGCCTCGAAGCCGAGTGCTTCGGGGACGGTTCTCGCTCGCTCGCCGAAATAGGGTTCTCCGAAGGTGAGCGGCTGTGCCGCCGGGACGACCGCCCGGACGGCCTCGAAGCCCAACGCCTCGGCATCTCGGGTCGTCAGCCGTGTCGCGTAGGCGTCGAGGCCAGCGTCGGTGAGCCGCTCCAGCACAGCGTCGAGTTCCCCCTCGCCTGACGGAACTGACTCCGGGCCGACCGACTCTGCCGGGACGGTCGTCTCCGGATCGACAAAGTCTCTCGCCGGGCCGGGATCGCTCGCGTACTGACCGATGGCACCCATCGCGTCGGCAGCCTCGTCGGAGCCCATTCCTCGAAGTTCCGTCCAGTTCTGCAGCGCTTCTGCGAGCGCGGACTCGGCGGCGGCGCGAACGTCCAGATCGGCCGCGGTTCCGAAGGCGAGTTTCGGCCACTCGTCGCCGGTCACCGCGGCGGCGACGACCGGCACGTCGACATCCTGTGTGAGCAGCAGCGTCTGGACCGAGTAGCCCTCCGAGTCGGCGCGTTTGATCATCGTCTCGTAATCGCCGCCGTCGATGGCCAGCCCCAGCGGCTCGAAACTGCTGTACCACGACAGCATCATCGCGTCCCGCTCGATCACCTCGTACAGCCCCGACAAAAGCGCCTCCACGGCGGCGTTGCCGAGTCCGAGGCCCGTCGTTACCGGCGAGTGGTACCGGTGTTCCGGTGGCGGATGGTAGACGAACTCCGCCGGCAGCAGTCGCTCCCCACCGCTTGTCAGTTCCTCACCGCGGACCCACTCGATGGGTGTCGAGGGATCGGGGTCGTCCTCGCAGACGAACGCACTCGGCGCGACGGCCTCCTCGATTGCTTCGGGAGCGCCGCGTTCCAGATCTGCCGTCCGGTAGATTCCGGCACAGTACCGTTCGAGTCCCTCACCCAGCGCTTTCATAAAGGCCGCATTCCATTCGGGGTCGACGCCGGCGGATTCTCGGGCGGCGCTCGCGTCGCTGAATCCCGCGGTATCACAGCTCTGTGCGAGATAGTACGGCACAGGAAACGACTCGATTTCGCCGACTTCCTGTACGATACCGATCAGGTCGTCGAGTCCTTGCTCTGCCCGCGCCAGCGAGTCTTCGACTTCCCGCTGTGCTGTGGAGCGTCCGAGACTTCCCTGCTCACGTGGATCGCAGACGCAGTTCGGCAGCGGGAGCAGGCGGCGCTGTTCGTACGGCAGCGTGATCACACGGCCGAAAATCTCCTCGCCGGCGAGATAGCGGGCGGCCTCCTGACCGGCGACCGCGCCAGCGAATCGGGCCGTTCGGTCTGCGGGCGCGCGCGAGTCGGGTTGTCGGTCCAGATTTGCCGTCACCCGACCGCTGAGACACTCGTAACAGGCCGACTCGGGGCCGAAACAGGAAACGGCGGCGTCGGTGACCGCGATGCCGCCGAGACCCCCGAGTTCGACCGCAATCCACGGTGTCTCCGTCTCCAGTGCTCGCTCGTTGGCCGCCGCGAAGACCGGTGCGCCGGCCGTCCCGATGACGACGGCGAGATCCATCGCGTCGAGTTCCTCTACGTCGATCTGTTCGGTCTCGGCGTCGACGAGCGCGGCCTGTACGGCGACGACTGCCGGCCCGGAGCCGATGATCCCGACTGTCATACAGGCAAGACGGCAAGTGGCCTAAAAAAGGCGCCGTCGACTATCCGCCCAACCCAGCCGGGGTGAGACCGATCAGAGTTTCCGCTCGGCCGCTTCGGCGACCTCTTCGATCGATGCGGATTCGAGTGAACTGTCCCCGAGCAGCAGGCGAAGGCGCGGTCGGCCGATATCGATCGGGACTTTCTCCGTGTCGATCAGCCCGGCGTCTTCGAGGAGATTCTTGTTCCGGGAGAAGGTGGCCTTGCTCGCCAGCCGAATATCCTCGCCCCAGCGGCTGATGTCGTAGAGCAACTCGCCGTTGTTCGCCGCCACGAGCAGTGAAATCGTCACCTCGTCCAGCCCCTCGCCGTCGCCTTTCGCTGTGTCGAGACTGTCGAGGATCCGGTCGAAATCCTCGACTGCTGCGGCACCGATGTTCGCTTCGAGCGTCTCCCGGACGTGCGACAGCGGTGGCGTGCGAAGCGAGAACTCCTCGGCGTCGTCCCATCGACGGGTGTACTCCTCGTAGGTGTCAGAGACGAACGACTCCTCGGTCGTTCTGAGT
Organism: Halovenus anhuiensis; assembly: GCF_037080055.1. Classification (NCBI taxonomy): domain Archaea; kingdom Methanobacteriati; phylum Methanobacteriota; class Halobacteria; order Halobacteriales; family Haloarculaceae; genus Halovenus; species Halovenus anhuiensis. Next base: position 23,789 of record NZ_JBAOJI010000002.1, on the reverse strand, counting down.
CCCGCTACGCCCTCGGCGCCCTGTACGAAGGAGAGCACGAACTCGTCGGTGACCAGAAGCGAGTGTCGCGGAACCGACGACAGCGTGCGAACCTCGAATACGTCCTCGTCGATCAGATCAGCAATTCCACTCGCGATAATGAAATCGTCGGTGAGTTCCTTTAACGGCTGCTTGTCCGCGAACAGTTTGATCCTCGGCAGTGATTTCTCGTTCCGATACATCTCGACGGCCGCCTGCATCGTCTCTGCGGTCGGATTGATTAGGAGCAACTCCCCCGTTTCCCCATCCAGTCCCGCGCCCAAGACTTCACGGTGTGTGTCGGCGTGAACATCTGACTGTTCCATCGTAGCATACTCTTTCGGACTATGCTACTTAATTTTGCTGGCCATACGGCTTAATTCACTGTACTGAGTCCTGTATTACTGTTTTTACTCCAGTACTAATACGGTCAATTACCATACCCACCATAACTTTGTAGGCCGCAGCGACCACCGTCGTCTGTCGGGGGCCACCAGGCTCGATTGTTCACACGTGAGAACAAACGCCGGACGGTTGGGGAAAGCGTTCATCTACTGACTGTGGTATTCAATGGTAGCAGGTGGTCAAGGAAGGAAAGTATTATATAGGTGTCAGTCATAGATATAGATAGAACAACAATGGTAGACTTCACACAGCCGGTCAAGACAACCTTCGAACTGCAGCGGAAATCACTCGAACAGAGCCAGCAGGCGCTCGAACAGACTGTCGACCTCCAGCAGCGAGTCGGCGAAGCGGCCATCGATGGGCTCGACACTTCCGAATCGGTCCAGCGAAGCGCCGTCGAACTCAACCAGGATCTGGTCCACAGCGTCCTCGACGCCATCGAGGCGAACGTCCCGGGCACCGAGGACACGCTGGTCGATCTGCGAGATAACCTCGACGAGCAGTACGACGCCTTGCTCGACAACCACGAAGAGCTGTTCGCCAACCTCACCGACGAGGTTGAGGACGGCGTCGCCAACGTCGACGAACTGAGCGAGGAGTACCTCGACGTGCTCGACGAGCAGCTCGACCTCCTGCTTGAGGCCCACGAGGAACTGGAAGGCCAGTCCGTCGAAGTCGTCGACGAACTCGGCGAGCAGGTCGAAGAGATCCAAGAGCAGGCCGAAGAGATCCAGAGTCAGGTCCAGGAAGCCTCCGAGCAGGCTGTCGAAGCCTAACTACGCGAGTATTTCCTCGACCCGTCGCGGCTCGCCCGAGAGGGCGGGATCCGATTCGACTATTTGCAGCACTTCGTGATCGGTCACATCCGGGTATTCTTTTTCGATCGCTTCTTCGATGAGCGTCTTTTCCAATCGGAATTCGGTTCCTTCGTAGACCACATCGACACCGTGTTCGTCGAAAGAAAGCGCCGTCATACGAGCCGGTAGGTGGCTGTCGAATAAAAATCTGCGTGCTCGGACACAACGCTCATTTCGCTGTCGCTGCTACTCGCTTCTGTGAGCATCGCGACCGAACGCATCGACCGCCTGCACGAGTTGGCCCGAGAGGCGGCTGCGGCCGGTGACGACGAGCGCGCCCGCCGGTACGTCCGCCGGGCCCGCCGCATCGCCGAGCGCAATCGGCTGCGGCTCCCCCGGCAGTTCGTCCGCTACACCTGTGATCGGTGCGACGCCTACCTCCGACCGGGGGCGAACGCCCGCGTTCGGTTGCGCGACGGCCACGTCGTCATCACCTGCGATTGCGGCGAACAGGAGCGATACCCCTACGACGGCCAGTGACTCCCACACATACTTGCCTACTTTTAACTACTTGACCGGCAAAACTCATATAGTATGAGTACGCGGAAACAGCGAATTCACAACCTCGATGTCACGCTCTGGGTCGGCAAGCGCGGCATCAGTGCGGTGACCGACGAACTGAACGACCAACTCGCCGATCAGGAGTTTGTCAAGATCAAATTCCACCGGGCGGCCCGGGCTGACGGTGACGCGGAGGAACTGGCGACCGAACTGGCCGAACAGACGAACGCGACTGTGGTCCAGACGCGCGGGCACACCGCGGTGCTAGAGCGGTGACGGCGGGCGTCGTCGCTTCCGTTGGCCCCGTTGCCGACCAACTCAGCCAGGCCAACGTCCCGTACGCCCAGACAATCGCCCAGATGGTCATTTTCGTCGCCGTCTTCCTCGTCCTGTATATTCTGGGTCAGTTGGCGATCGGCCCGCTGGTGACGCGAGCGATGCGCGCCCGCGGACTCGACGAACACGCCCGCAAGCCGCTCCAGAAACTCAAGAAGTTCCTGATCTTCGTAGTCGCGCTGTCGGTCGCCTTCGGGACGGCCGGCTTCGGGAATTTCTTGCAGGCTGTCGCCACGATTGCCGCGGCAGCGACGCTCGCTATCGGTTTTGCGCTGCAAGATGTAATCCGGAATTTTGTCGCCGGCATTTTTATTTACACGGACAAACCGTTCCGCATCGGTGACTGGATCGAGTGGGGCGACAACTCCGGTGTCGTCGAGGATATCAGCCTCCGTGTGACGCGGGTTCGGACCTTCGATAACGAACTGTTGACGGTCCCCAACGGCGTGTTGATGAGCGACGTGATCAAGAATCCGGTCGCCAAGGAAACGCTTCGGCTGAAGTTCCTCTTCGGCATCGGCTACGACGACGATATCGACAAAGCGACCGAAATTATCGTCGAAGAAGCCGAGAACCACGACGGCATCCTCGACGACCCCGCCCCTTCGGTCCGACTGGTCGAACTCGGCGACTCCTCGGTCGGCCTCCAGTCACGAATTTGGATCTCCGACCCGAGCCGTGCCGATTTCGTCAAAGTCCGCGGCGAGTACGTCACGGCGGTCAAAGAGCGATTCGACGAGGAGGACATCAACATCCCCTACCCGAACCGCACTATCGGTGGCGGTCTCGACCTCAACACCGTCGAACCCATCGCGGAACCGGCCGAGGACTGAATCCGCGACGCCACCCGCTCCGACAGTCGTGTCGCTCACCGAGTTCGGCACAATCTGTCCAGCACTACTAAAAACTGTCTGTGTGTTGTAAAGTACGGCCGAAAATAATTTACCTTTTGTATAATATATGTACAGGAAATGGATTCGATTGAAGCACTCGCCGACCGATGGCGGCTGATCTACCGGACGCTTGAATCCGGGACCAGGCGGCAAGTCGTCGGGTCGTTGCTGGAGGCTGACCCGGAGCAATCCCTGCCGTTGCCGGAGGCTGCGAACTCTCCGGAGTACCGTCTCGACCCCGAACTACTCCGGACGAATCTGCTCCACGAACATCTCCCCATGATGGAAGCGCAGGGGTTCATCGAGTGGGGGACCGACCCATTCTGTGTGGCACGTGGACCGCGATTCGAGGAGGTGGCGAGTATTCTCCTCGCGGTCGATCAGTACGAGGAGATGCCAGATCACCTGATCGAGGGCTGTTATTTCCACGGCAAGTCGTCGGTGAAATCATGACACGTCGCCACGAAATTCTCACGACCGTCGTCGGGGCAATCGCAGAGACTGAAGAGTGTGCGCCCCACGAACTCGAATACACGCTGTATGATCACATCGAGACCGGTGCCTTGCTGACACTCGTCACCTCAGAACAGGACGACTGGGAGCTCACCTTCGAGGTGCCCGATCATACTGTGACAATTCATGGTGGCGGCCGGATTGTCGTCGACGACATCCTCTGTCGCGAACTGGACAGCCAACTCCAACAGATTTCGTAGCCGACAGCTACTCCTCGATAATCCGCCCGGCTTCTAGCCCCTTCGCGCGTTCGACGTAGAACTCCGCGGCCTGGAAGATCATGCTGTCTTCGGGCAGATCTTCCTTGATCGTCTCGGCTGGCGACCCCCCAGCCATCGTGTAGGACGGAATCGTCTGCTCTTCCATGACGAATGCTTTGGCGCCGACGGCGCTGTACGGTTCGAGCACGGCGTCGTCCAGTACTGTGGCGTGCATCCCGACAAGCGAGTGCTCGCCGACGGTGGCGTTGTGGACGATGGCGTTGTGTCCGACCGCAGCGTTCTCTTCGAGAACGACCTGATTGGTCGGTTCGTCGGCGTGAATCGTCACGTTATCCTGGACGTTAGCCTTCGCTTCGAGGATGATCTCCCCGCCGTCGCCGCGCAGCACGGCACCCGGAAGGATGGTCGCGTCCTCGCGAATCTTCACGTCGCCGATGATCGTCGCCTGTGGATCGACGTACGCTGAGTCTGCAATCTCCGGTTCCTTGTCTTCGTAACCTCGGATCATGCCGTAATCCTCGCGGGCGTCGGTCAAAAAGCCCACCCTGACTACATCCGCTCGATTTCGTGCCGACCGAAGCCGTACCGCAGGCGGTTGGCGAGACGACGGGAGAGTCGACCTTCGCCGTCGCCGGTCGACCGACTGGCGAACCGCTCCGAGAGTGCCTGATAGATCAGTGGCAGCGGCACCTCTTGTTCGAGACTCTCCTGGACAGTCCACGTCCCCGTCGATCCGCCGGCGATGTGATCCGCCACGTCGCCGAGATCGTTGCCCTCCTCGCGGAAGGCCTCCTCGCAGAGATCGAGCAGCCACGACCGAATCACCGCACCGTTGGTCCAGGTGCGAGCGACCGATTCGAGATCCAGATCGTACCGGCCGTTGTGCAGCAACTCGAATCCCTCGCCGTAGGCCTGCATCAGTGCGTACTCGACGCCGTTGTGGACCATCTTCACGTAGTGACCGGAGCCGCTGGCTCCCATCCGGTTGTGACCGTCTGGGCCGGTCGCGACGGCATCGAAGACGGGTGTACACTCCTCGTAGGCCCACTCCGGTCCGCCGATCATCAGCGAGAAGCCGAGTTCAGCGCCCGCCGGACCGCCGCTTGTCCCGCAGTCGAGATAGGCGGCCTCGGTCGATTCTGCCCGCCGGACGGAGTCCTCGAAGTAGGAGTTTCCGCCGTCGATGACGATGTCCTCGTCATCGAGATACTCGTCGAGATCATCCAGCGCCATATCAACCGGCTCTCCTGCCGGCACCATCAGCCAGATGCGTTTCTGTTCGCCCAGTTTTTCGGCGAGTTCGTCCAGCGTCTCCGCCGGTTGTGCGCCCGCTTCTGCCATCTCGTCGATTGCGTCGGCGTCGACATCGTAGGCGACCACGTCGTGGCCGGCGTCGAGACACCGGTCGGCGACGATCTGACCCATTCGGCCGAGTCCGACAATACCGAGTTCCATATGCTGAGATGATCTGGCGGGCACGTAGTGATTGCGCTTTCAGGTCATCTGTTCTTCACGGATCGCGCTGAGAATCTCCGAGCGTCGCTTCTTGACGATCTTTGCGGCCTCCTGCAGGTACTCGTCCGACTCCTCGTCGTCCTCGTACTCCTCGTCGAGGTAGTGCTCCATCTCCACCATCATCGCGCCCAGTGCGAACCCGACGACGGCCTCGTCGTCGCCGGGATCGATGTCGGCCTGTGCCAGCCACTCCGCCTGAAAGTGATCGATGTGCTCGATCAGTCCGTCCAGTTCGTTCTCGACGTGGCCTCTGAGTTCGTCCGGAAGGTCGATGTCCATCATTGCACGAAACATCGACCCCCGGCCGCTTAAGGGCTCAGTTCGGCCACGTGGCTTTATGAGCTCTTCCCGATACTGGTCTCATGCACAGGCGAACGCTCGTTGCGGCGACGGGAACGGTCCTCTCGGCCGGTTGTCTCACCGTCTTCGAGGAAGGTCAGGAAACCATCGAGACGACCCACATCGACGAACGGGTTACGGAATCGGAATCGTTCTTCTTCGAGGTGGCGGAGGGCGCAGAGGCGGAGATCATCGTTCGACTCGAAGAGTCAGGCTCCGCGACGGTCGACCTCTCTCGACGGTGAGACGACCTACGTGCTCGCAATCGGGACCACCGAGACGACCGCACAGGTTACCGTCCGGTCGGTCGAGTGAGCCTCCTCTCGGACATGTCATTCAAAACACTGTCTCTCCTAGTGCGAATATGATCAAGAGTTTCCGCGTGGGGACGGTCTACGGGATCCCCTTCCGATTGGACGTGACCTTTCTGGCCGTCCTCCCGGTGTTCGCGTGGCTGCTCGGCAGGCAGATCGGTGAGGTCGTGACTGTCCTCAATCGCCTGTTCGGGACGACGCTCGATCCGGCGGTGTTGACGGCGGGTCCCCGCCCGTTTCTGCTCGGGTTGACGGCCGTCGTTGCGGTTTTCGGCTGCGTGACGCTGCACGAACTGGGCCATTCGGTCGTGGCGATCCACCACGGCTACGAGGTCGAATCAATCACGCTGTGGCTGCTCGGCGGTATCGCCAAGCCGGCCGAACGGCCCCAAAACTGGCTGCACGAACTCCAAATTGCCGTCGCCGGACCGGCAGTCAACGTCGCTATCGCCGCTGGCTGTGCGGTCGTCCTTGCGGTCGCGCCGCTCGGGGAGATCGGTCGCTTCCTGCTGTTGTATCTGGCCCTGCTCAACGTCGGCCTCGCCGCGTTCAACATGCTCCCTGCGTTCCCGCTCGACGGCGGGCGGGTGCTGCGGGCACTGTTGGCGCGCAACCGTTCGCGTCTGGAATCGACTCGCATCGCCGCGAGCGTCGGCAAGGGCCTGGCGCTGGTCCTCGGCATCGTCGGCCTGTTCGCGTTCAATTTCGTGCTCGTCGGGGTCGCGCTGTTCGTCTACATCGCCGCCACTTCCGAGAGCCGCCAGATGATGCTCGGCGCCGCCTTCGAGGGACTGTCGATCGAGGACGTGATGACGCCAGCCGCGGAACTCACGACCGTCGACGCCAGAACTGACCTCACCGAACTGCTCGACGTGATGCTCGACCACCGACACACCGGCTATCCGGTCCTCGACGGGGAGGAGTTCGTCGGCGTCGTCACGCTCGCGGATGTCCGCGAGAGTCAGTCTGGCCCCGCCACCGTCGCCGACGCGATGACCCCCCGCGACCAGTTGACGATGATCGCCCCCGACAGCGATGTCATGGACGCGTTTCGAGAGATCAGTTCCGCCGAAGTCGGCCGACTCCCGGTCGTAGAGGACGGTCGACTGTGCGGGCTCGTCACCCGGACAGATCTGATGCGGGCGTTCCGGATCGTCACCGAACGCCAGCGCTTCGAGGAAGGGATTGATGAGCAACCAGTGAGACTCCCGACCCGCCCGGAATGACCGCTCGGCGTCTCAGCGGCCGATTACCGCCGCGGCGAAGCCTGCGACGACGCCGAGAAATCCCGCACCGACGGCCAGCACGGCGAGTTCCGCCCCGGTGAGATCGACTCCTCGCGTCTGTCCGAACAGATCGTTCAGGACGACCTGTTCGATCACGACGATTGCAGCAGATCCGACGACGGCGTACCAGATGTACCGACGAATTTTCTTGACTGCGCCGAGATCGACCGTCTCCTTCTCGCCGAACTCGTAGCTTTGCGCGTCCGGGTGCTCGTCGCCGATCAGGACCTCCCAGAGCGCCCGCCCGCCCGGACTCGTAGCTCCGAACCTGACGAGTCCGACAAGCGAGAGCAACCCGACCGTTGCCGGGACGGAGTTGTCCCACCAGACCGAGCGGGCGTTTGACGGTTCGCGCAGCAAGACGAGCAGACAGCCAGCGACCGTCACAATTGGAATCGAGAGCAGAAACCACAGCGCGATGAGAGTCCCGGTGAATCCGCCGGGCGAGAGCAGGAACCGAATCGCGATGATCAGGAGTCCGGCCCCGAAGACCGACTGCAACCGTCGTCTGACCGCAGCGAGTTCCGCACCCGAGCGCCACCTGTCCAACAGTGGATCGGCCATCTCGTGGACCCGCTGCTGGTCGAGGGTGCCATCCCCGGAGACGACTGAATCGGACCGTTCGCGTTCCCGACGGGTGCGCTGCTGACTCATTGACCACTCCTACTAAGCGTTGACACAAAGGAGCTACGCCCCGAGCCCGGGTGCTTTTTGCCCGGTCTCCCCGTAGGCCCGTCAGATGGAGTACGCCGAACTCGTCGGAGTCTACGACCGACTGGCCGACACCGACTCGAACCACGAGAAACGCGACATCCTCGCCGAGACCTTCGCCGAAGCCGGGGAGTTACTCCCCATCGTTGTCAAACTCGTCCGCGGACGCCTCTTTGCAGCCCACCAGCGCGAGGAACTCGGCGTCTCCTCCTCGCTCACGCTCGAAGCGATCAGTAAATCGACGGGTGTCGCCGAATCTGATCTCCGTGATCAGTGGCGCGAGACCGGCGACCTCGGCGATGTCGCCGCCTGGGCCGTCGACAACCAAACCCAGCAGACGCTCTTTTCGGACTCGCTGACCGTCGAGCGCGTCCACGACGTGCTCCGAGAAATAACTACCTTCGAAGGAGACGGGAGCCAGCAGCGCCGGATCGGCGAGATTGCCGGCCTCCTCGCCGACGCCGATCCCAACGAGGCCCGGTACATTGTCAGGACTGCGCTGGGGCACATGCGGGTTGGTATCGGTGAGGGAACGATCCGGGATGCGATCGCGGTCGCCTTCCTCGATGGGAGTGACGAGGCAATCGATGCGGTCGAGCGGGCCTATCAGGTCACCAACGACTACCGCGTCGTCGCTCGCACCGCCCGCGACGAGGGTCGATCCGGACTCGCTGACCTCGATATCGAACTCTTCAGACCTGTTCAGGTGATGCTCGCGGAGAAAGGCGAGTCGCTGGACGGGGCTCTCGCGGACGCGGTCGCCGACGGCGAGGCGATCTGTGAGGTCAAATACGACGGCGCTCGCGTTCAGATTCACAAGGATGGCGAGGAGATTCGCCTCTTTACGCGCCGCCTGGAAGACATCACCGAGCAGTTTCCGGACGTTGTTGCCGCTGTTCGGGCGGGAGTGACGGCCGAATCGGCCATCTTGGACGGCGAACTCGTCGGTTACACGCCCGAGACGGTCGAAAGCGACGCGCGCCGACCCGTTCCCTTCCAGCGGTTCTCTCAGCGGATCAAACGCGAGGACGGGGTCGAAGCGATGGCTCGTGAAGTTCCGGTCGTCGTCCACCTTTTCGACTGTCTGTACGACGGCGAGACGCTGATCGAGACGCCCTTCAGGACGCGCATGGAGCGCCTCGACGGCAGTTTCGAGGACGTGTCGGTGGCTCCCGACGAATTGCGGGCAGGCTTGGAACACTCCCGGACAGTCCAGGCAGCGGTCGAGGTTGGCGAGGAGGCGGAGACAGTCGAACCACCGGAAGCAGTCACAAAACTCTATCAGGACGCCCTCGATGCGGGCCACGAGGGGCTGATGATCAAAAATCCCGCGGCGACCTACCAGCCTGGGACTCGCGTCGGCCGAATGCTGAAGATCAAACCGACGATGGAGCCGCTGGATCTGGTCGTCTCCCGAGCGATTTACAGCGAGGGCCGCCGGAGTGACTGGCTCGGCCGCCTCTATCTCGCCTGCTACGACGAGAGCGCCGACGAATTTCGAGAGGTTGGCCGGCTCTCGACGGGCTACACCGACGAGGAACTCGACGATCTGACCGACCGACTCGAAGAGCTAATCGTCTCACAGGACGGCCGAGCAGTCGAACTCCGCCCGGAGGTCGTCCTCGAAGTCGAGTACGAGGAGATCCAGGAGTCCGAGGAGTACGATTCGGGCTACGCACTGCGATTCCCGCGATTTCTCCGCCGTCGAGAGACGCTCGATCCAGACGACGCCGACACGCTCGATCGCGTCGAACGACTGTACGACGAGCAGTAAGATACTTTCTGCCCCCAGGCGGAGAGTGAGCTATGGAGCTGATCGAAGCGACGAGCGCGGGAACTGATGACCTGTACTGTCTCGATGTGGAACTGTACGGCAGTCCCGAGTACGGGGCCGTCTACATCCTCGACGCCGAGCGCTCGGCGGTCATCGACTCGGGGACGGGCCGCAACTACGAGTGGATTCTCGAGGCGCTAGCCGAACTTGACATCGCCCCGGAAGAGTTGGACGTGATCGCACCGACCCACGTCCATCTCGACCACGCTGGCGGCGTCGGCTACCTCGCCGAGGCCTGCCCGAACGCCGACGTTTATGTCTACGAGAGCGGTAGTCAGTTTCTCACCGACCCGGGACCGATCTGGGAGGGGACCAAAGACGTGGTCGGCGACCGCATCGAATATTACGCCGAACCGAAACCGGTGCCCGAAGATCGAATCGTCGAACTCGAAGACGGCGACTCGGTCGACCTCGGGGATCACGCGCTGGACGTGCATCACGCCCCCGGCCACGCCTTCCATCAGGCCGTCTTCTACGACCCGGCCAACGACGGCGTCTTCACCGCCGACGCGGCGGGGATCAACGTCCCCAACCGCCCGGGCATCCGCCAGACTTCCCCGCCGCCGGGGTTCGATCTGGAAGGGTGTCTCGCCGACGTGGACATGCTCGAAGCACTCGATCCGTCCGCGTTGTACTACGGCCACTTCGGCGACAGCGAAACGGACGGGCTACTCGACGAGTACAGAACTGTCATCCAGGAGTGGGTCGACCGCGTCGAATCCAAACGCGAGGAACTCGGCGACGACGAGGCGGTGATGGAGTACTTCGCCGAGCAGGCTGACACTGACGGCCCGTGGACGGTTCAGCACGCCCGCGGCGAGGAGCGGATGAACACCCGCGGCGTCCTGCACTATCTCGACAACCGCGAAGACGAGTGAGGTTTCGACCTCGACCTTTTCCTTTCAGTCGTGACTGCGGTCGGTCTCCCCGTCGCCGTCCCAGTCAGTCTTTTCGCCCTGTCCGCCGGTCTTGTACGTTCCCTGTGCCGTCGCCACCCGTGTTCCGTCGGCGTCTTCGATCTCGACGTGGGCCATCGACACGCTCGATCCGTGGCGGATGACCTCGGCTGTCGCGTGGATATCCTGCTTCACCGGCGCGAGGTAGTCGATTCGCATATCGATCGTCGGCGAGACATCTTCGGTCAACGAGATGACCGCTGCGCCGCCGATGGTGTCCGCAAGCGCGTAGGTCGCGCCGCCGTGGGCGACCGATCCGTGCGGATTCGACCGCAGTTCGTCTTTGAACGGGAGCGTTCCTTCGGCATATCCTTCATCAACGTCGGTGACCTCGATGCCGAGCATTTTCGCATACGGCATCTGGTTGAACAACTGGGTGAGACCAGTGGACATATCTTCTTCTCCGACTGTATCGTGAAAAACTGCGCGAAGCGCACCCGAAGCGGAAATCGAAGATATCTGGTTGGCGAACGAGACACGCAGTGTCTCGTTAACGCAAAAAGATGGGTAAAAAGCCGCGACTCTCGCTGGCCGTCGCGGTGAAGAGAGCTTACCGCAGGTGGAATTCGATGGCTGCGCCCTGACCGAAGCCGACACACTCGGTCGCGAGGCCGAGTTCGGCGTCGCGTTTCTGCATCTCGTGGATGAGCGTCACGGGCAGGCGGGCACCGGAGGCACCGAGCGGGTGACCGACGGCGATTGCGCCACCGTTGACGTTGTAGATGTCGTCGTCGAAGCCGAGTTCGTCCTTGCAGTAGAGACACTGACTTGCGAAGGCTTCGTTGAGTTCGACCAGATCGTAATCGTCGGCGTCGCGGTCGTACTTCTCGAAGAGTCCTCTGACGGCGGGGACCGGGCCGATACCCATCACGGTCGGGTCGACACCGGCGACGTTGTGGTTACCGACCTCAGCCAGAATATCGAGGTCGTGTTCCTCGGCGAACTCCTCGCTGGTGAGCATCACACCGGCCGCACCGTCCGAAATCTGGGATGCGTTGCCGGGTGTGACCGAGCCGTCGGATTTGAAGACCGTCGGCAGTTCGGCCAGTTTCTCGGCGGTCGTTCCCCGACGGATACCTTCGTCTTCCTCGACGAGTCCGTCCTCGGTTTCGATCGGGACGATTTCGTCCTCGAAGCGACCGGAGTCGGTCGCCTCGGCGGCGCGCTGCTGGCTGCGGGCGGCGTACTCGTCCTGTTCCTCGCGGCTGATGTCGTACTCCTCGGCGACCTTCTCGGCGGTCATCCCCATCTGGAGTTCGGCGACGTTGTAGTCCTCGTTGAGTCGGGGGTGGACATTCGCGGTGTTCTCGCCCATCGCGACACGGCTCATCGACTCCATTCCGCCGGCAATGACACAGTCGCGCTGGCCGGCGGCGATGGCGTCGGCACCGCGCATGATAGTCTCTGCGGAGGAGGCACACCAGCGGTTGACCGTCGTCGCCGGGACGGACTCGCCGAGGTCGGAGAGCAGCGAGATGACGCGAGCGACGTTGTTTCCCTGTTCGCCGCGCTGCTGGGCACAGCCCCAGAGCAGGTCCTCGACGTCGTCGCCGTCGAGGCCCGTGCTCTCTAGCATCTCGTTGATCAGCGGAATCGAGAAGTCCTCGCTACGGACGTTCTCGTAGACTCCGTCTTCTTTCCCTTGTGGTGATCGAACTGCTTCGACTACGACTGGTGTCTGTTCTGCCATACCCACAACGTGACGATGTATCATGTTAAACCTGCCCGTTCTCCGCAGTAAAAACCCGAAACGACGCGCTTGGAGTTTTCCGAGGCCGCCCACCTTTTTGCCTGTCGCCGCCCTATCTCGGCTATGGCAAACGAAGACATTCCCGTCTCCGCTGACCCGCCGGAGAGTCCGTTCCGTACGACAGGTACCGACCACATCACGATCTGGAGCTCGAACGCCGAGGACACGATCGATTACTACCGCGACACGCTGGGGATGTCGCTGGTTCTTCGTCAGCCGAACCTCGACGATCCTTCACAGACGCATCTCTTTTTCGACACTGGCGACGGCACCATTCTGACGTTTTTCGTCAGCGACGACCGCCCCTCGAACCGCCAGCCCCAGCGGACCGACGTGGGTGGCGTGCATCACCTCTGTTTCAACGTCGATCCGGAGCGGTTCGAGGAAGTCGCCGATTCGCTGGAGGCGGAGGGGTACAACTACAACGTCTTCGACCGCGGCATCTTCTACTCGCTGTACACTCGCGACCACGACGGTCTCATCATCGAACTCACCGCCGACAAGTTCGACTTCCCCGACGAGCGCAAAGGCGAAGTCCTCGCGACGACCCAGCGCATCCGCGAGGAGGCAGGAGCGGACTACGCTCAGACCGAGCACATGCGCGAGGCCTTAGCGGAACTCGGTATCGACGCCGAGGAGTACGACCTGCCCGACGCCGACAGCGGGACTGCCGGACTCTAACTGTTCTCGGAGACAGTCACCGACTACTCCAGCCGCTTGCGTAACTCCGCACGGAGGACGTTCCGTTCGACGAGCGCAAAGCCCGCAACCACGACGAAGAAGCCAGCGACCGTCCCCAGCGAAATCGACGAGCCGAGCAACAGCCACCCCGACAGCGCCGCGACGACTGGAACGAGATAGGCGACGAGGTTGGTCCGAACTGGTCCGATTCGACCGATCAGCCCGAAGTAGATGGGGTAGGCCATCGCCGTCGAGAAGATGGCGACGACGAGGACGCTGGCGACCGTTGCCAACGTGGGGTCGAATGCGGCCGAGATCGGCTCTCCGAAGCCGAGACTGGCGGCGTGCAACAGCACGGCCCCGACGCCCATCGCCCACGCAGTCAGGGGGAGACTCGCCATCTCGGCACTGACCCGCTGGAGGGCGACGCTCCCGAAGGCCACCGCGGCCGCCGCACCCAATACGAGCAGTTGGCCGACCGTGCTGGTATCGGTCAGCGCCGACGGTGACGGCTGGACGATGATGACGACGCCCGCCAGCGCGACGCCGATTCCGAGTGCGCCGAGCCAGGAGATCCGGTTGCCGAGCAGCCACCACGCGAACACCGGCGCGAGAATCGGGTTCAATCCGTACATCACGGACGCAGCGGCGGGCGTGGTCGTCACCTGGCCTGCGAACAGGAACCCGTTGTTCAGCCCGATGAGAAACACCGCCGCGACGCCGATCCCCAGCAGATCGCCCGTCGTCCGGGGCAGCCACGCCGCCCGTTCCCGCGTGAGCATCAGGTACCCGAGCAGGCCAATCGCCGCGATATCGAACCGCAGTCCCGCGAACAGCACCGGCGGTAGCTGGCGGAGCCCGGTCTTGATCGCGACGAAAGAGATGCCGAACAGCACCGCCAGCACTACGAACAGGATGGCGTCCCAGTGTCGCGCCGAAAGCGAAATCTGAAACTGAGCCGGAACGCTGTCTGTGAGGTTCAGCGTGACCACCTGCGGCCGAGCAAACGCATCGGTAGTTGTACGGCTCGTACGAGTAAGAAGACTGCGCGAGAGACGCTGACACGGCTCGGAGCGATTCGCGGCAGTCGTCGACGCCGAGGGCGACCGACCAGATGTCGAAAACGGTACTACCGCTCTTTGAGCCGACACCAACACCTAAGCGGGTCCCGCTTCGAGTTCGGCTGTGAGTTCTGCTATCGACGACACCGCACGGCTCGTCGACTCGACGGTCGGCGACGCCGAGATCCGCGAATACGTCACGATTCACGATTCTACGGTCGGCGACGGCTGTCAGATCTACGAGCGCAGTTCGTTGAAAAAGAGCCACCTCAGCGACCGGATCGACGTCAACGCCGGCAGCTACGTCGAGAACGCGGAGATCGGACCGGGAGTACAGATCGGGCCGAACTGCTCTGTCGTCGGTGTGACCCACGAACTGAGCGCGGACGGGATGACCTTCCGCGAGGACGTCTTCGAGCGAATCATTCTCCATGACGGCGTCTTTCTCGGGGCGAATGCGGTCGTCGGCCCCGGTGTGGAAATCGGAGAACGAACAGTTGTCGCGGCCGGAGCGACGGTCACCGACGATATTGGTTCCGAACGGATCGTCCTCGGAAGCCCGCCCAGCCAGCAGATTGTCGACCTCGCAGACTGGCTGGCAGACTGACCACAAATCCGTCAGCACTCGATCTGCTCGGCGTTGACGGTCGTCTCGGGAACTCCGCCCTCGTAGACGGTCCTGACGTTCGCGGCCGCCCGCGTGCTCATCTGGGTAGCCTCCGTGGACTCCTGCTATCGAACTGCCACATAGTTCGTTTCGGAACCTATTTATCCAACTATCGATAAGTAGGTATCACATCGTTACTATGTCACAGCAGGCTAAATCCCCGGAGGAGACCATCGAGGAGAAGAACGAGGGTGCGTGTCCGGTCGTCGAGGCGGTCGAACAGATCGGTTCGCAGTGGCGACTCGTCATCCTCCACGATCTGCAGGAGGGCGAAAAGCGGTTCAACGAACTGAAACGGTCTACTGGAGCGAGTTCTCGAACGCTCTCGCGCGTACTCGACGACCTCGAAGATGTCGAACTCGTCGACCGCCGGGTCGAAGAACAGCCGATTGCGACCTACTACAGCCTCACCGAGAAAGGCGAGGCGCTCTGTCCGGTCATGGACACGCTGGAAGACTGGGCCGGCGAGTGGGTCGAACCATCGAACTGAGCGGAGTACGCCTGATTTTCACTTTCTGTCCCTGTCGGCGGATGCCGTGACTCTGCTGGCGAGCGACAGCTGCGTATCACTCCAGCGACCGACACTCGACGAGTGCGGTCGACTTCGGGTCGCGGGTAGAGACATCAACACCACAGATAAATCCGTACTCCCCTCGCCGGACAATCCGTTCGCTCACTTCGTACTCAGCGATCGAATCGCCGTGTCCCCAGATAGTGCCAGAAGTGAGATCGATTTTCACCGGTGTCTCATCGACCGTCACGAACACTGTCTCCTTGTCTCCAATCTCGTCGTAGGAGAACTCTGCGAACAGCGAGCGGAACTCTTCGAGTCCCGGATCGACTCGATCGTACGAGAACGCCGTCGTTGCGCTCCCTGACTCGGCGGCGTCCGTCAGTGCGTCACCAATTCGTTCGTCCTTGATGGCCGCTGCATCCACCGGATCGACTCCCTCGGGGAGATCGGCTCTCGTCGCCTCCAGAACTAGGTTCGCATTCTCCAATCCGACACTCACACAGCAGGCTGTTTCCCAGACTCCGTCGTTCTGCGAGGACCGTTCGTCGCCGCATACGCGGCTTTCTGTGTCAGAATACAAGTACTTCGTGGTGTTGGTCACTTCGAGAAGACGCTGTCGGCCGTCGCTGCGCCGACGACGCTGAAGATCGCACCGACGCTGATCGCTTTCCCAGTGACGACTGCGACCTCACGCGTGTCAGCGGGTCCGAGGAAGGTACTCGGTGCGTTGAATAGCAGTGCCAGAATCGCCACCGCGCCGAAGGAGACGACCATCAGCGAGATGAATCGTAGCGGCACGCCGGCAATCTCCTGTTCAGTGTCGACATCTCGCGTCGTATCTGCCCCGTACAGCGTCGCGTAGCCGATTGCGAAGACGACCCCGACCGTCCCGAGTGTATGAAAGAGACTCATGTTCGCCGCGAGCACCCAGACCTCCTCGGTCACGACGAACGGACCCGCGAGCAGAAAGCCGCCGACGATCTGCTGGGCGGAGTCGGCCAACCGGAATCCGCGGGGGCGACGAGGCCGGGACGGTTTCCACTTCACGGTATTCGATTCTCTGCGGGAACTTTTGTTCTTCCGGTCTCCGCTACGCCCGGTCGAGCATCTCCAGCGAGAACTCCCGGTCGGCGTCGGGATAGGGCACGTCGACGCGCATGCCGTCGTCGGCCATGAACACGCGACCGTCGAAGATTTCCCCGGCCTGGTCTTCCAGTTGCCAGCCCCGGCCGGTGTACCGCGTCGAGAGGTGGGTCAGTGCCAGTCGTTTCGCGCCGGCGTCGCGGGCGACTGTCGCGGCCTCTCGGGCCGTGGAATGAGCAGTCTTCTTCGCCCGGTCGTGGTGTTCGTCGCCGAAGGTACCGTCGTGGACGAGCAGATCCGCATTTTCGGCGGCCTCGATCACCGACTCCGTCGGTCGGGTGTCGCCGGTGTAGACGAATTTTCGGCCGGGTCGCGGCGGGCCGACGACCTCCTCGGGATGGATCGTTCGACCCTCGTGTTCGACCGACTCACCGCGGTGCAGTTTCGAGTACTCCGGTCCGGGTTCGAGGCCGAGTTCCTCCTGGGCTTTCTCGCGGTCGAACCGCCCTTTGCGGTCGTCTTCGACCAGCGCGTAGCCGACGGCGTTGGTCTGGTGGTTGACCTCGATGGCCCGTACTTCGTACTCCTCGCGGTCGAGAACGGTATCACCAGCCTCGATCTGGTGGATCCGAACCGGATAGGAGGGCTGTTCGCCGGTCGGTGCGATCAGCGTCTCGACGCGTGAGCGTGTACCGCCAGGTGCGTGAACGGCGAGCGGTTTCTCCCGTTCGTTGAAATCCCACGTCTGGAGCAACCCTGCCAGTCCGAGGACGTGGTCGCCGTGGAGATGGCTGATGAAGATGTGACCGACATCGAATCCGGTCTCGAAGCGCATCATCTGCCGTTGGGTCCCCTCACCGCAGTCGAACAGCAATCTGTCTCCCTCGCGTTCGACGAGCAACGCGCTCGGATTGCGCTCGGTCGTCGGCACCGCTCCGCTCGTCCCGAGGAAGGTCACTCGCATCGTGAGAGGGTGGGTGACCGATAGATAAACGCGTATCGACTCGGACTGCGGGCCGGAATCCGTCTGACAATCGTCAGACAATGGGGAAAACATATAAGAATCCCCCTGCTATGCGCGTTTAAATCATGGATTCCATTATCGACGATGCAATTGACGAGGCCGAAGACGAGTCTGCGGAGGCCGACGAGCCCGTAGAGCAGGACACCACGAGTACGGACGAACAACCGTCGACATCGGGCCAGATGACCGACGACGAACTAGCCTCGGTCGTCAAAGATCTAGAGACGAAGATCACGGTCGTCGGCTGTGGCGGTGCCGGGGGGAACACCGTCACGCGAATGATGGAGGAAGGAATCCACGGCGCGAAACTCGTTGCGGCGAACACAGACGCCCAGCACCTCGCCGACGAGGTGCAGGCCGATACCAAGATTCTCATCGGAAAGAAACGGACCGGCGGCCGCGGCGCAGGTTCCGTTCCGAAAATCGGCGAAGAGGCCGCACAGGAGAACATCGAGGATATCCAGCAATCTATCGACGGTTCTGATATGGTCTTCGTCACCGCGGGCCTCGGCGGCGGAACCGGGACCGGCGCGGCCCCGGTCGTCGCACAGGCCGCACAGGACGCCGGCGCGCTGACGATTTCGATCGTCACGATCCCCTTCACCGCAGAGGGTGAGCGCCGACGCGCCAACGCAGATGCTGGTCTCGAACGCCTCCGCTCGGTCTCCGATACTGTCATCGTCGTGCCGAACGACCGCCTGCTCGATTACGCGCCGTCGATGCCGCTACAGGACGCCTTCAAGATCTGTGACCGCGTGCTGATGCGCTCGGTCAAGGGCATGACCGAACTGATCACCAAACCCGGCCTCGTCAACGTCGACTTCGCCGACGTTCGGACGATCATGGAAAACGGCGGCGTCGCCATGATCGGTCTCGGCGAGTCCGACTCCGAGAACAAGGCGCAGGACTCGATCCGCTCTGCACTCCGCTCCCCGCTGCTTGACGTGGAGTTCGACGGCGCGAACAGCGCACTCGTCAACGTCGTCGGTGGGCCGGATATGAGCATCGAAGAAGCAGAGGGTGTCGTCGAAGAGATCTACGACCGGATCGACCCCGACGCGCGGATCATCTGGGGCGCATCGGTCAACCAGGAGTTCGAGGGCAAGATGGAGACGATGATCGTCGTCACGGGCGTCGAGAGCCCGCAGATCTACGGCAAAAGCGAGGCCGAGCGTGAGCAGGCCGCCAAGCAGATGGGCGACGACATCGACTACGTCGAGTAATTGGCTTCGGTCGTCGGTAATCTGAATCCACCCTAGGCGGATTTTCCCAGCGCTATCGATATCTCTCGGCTGCGACGCCGAATAGAGGATCTCCACGACTCCAGAGGGGGATATACTATGAACGGTTGTCTTAGTGGCGCGAAATAGCCAATACAGGCAATATACCTCTCGATTTGCTAGACCCACACAAGACTTATTCCAGAGTTACCAGAACCACGATCCGATGGCAAAACTGTCGCCATATTTTACGGTCTCTTCCCTCACGAAGACACTATTTGTTTTTACGGTTGTTACCGGTTTGGCGACAACGGTTGCCGTGGTGGATATCCGCTTGAATGCCGAGAAAATCGATTACAGCGTTGAACCAATGAACCAAGCCTGTGAGCCTCCATCCGACGACAGAACTGCGGCTGGCTCTAATGACACTCAAGCCCCTGATTACCGCGAATATCCCCGCAGAGTACTGGAGTATAGTGAGCTATCCCCAGAGGCCCAAGAGGTGTTTCGTTCGGCACTCCAAGCGGATGGTGAGTACACGACGCGGACACACCCTGATGAGTTTGAACTCCAACTGGATACTGACAACCGGAATTACGTTCAGTATGAATCAGAGTGTTACCAACTGACTGCACAGACCAGAGGTGGACTTGGCACCGGATTTGCTGTGATTGGACTTCTGGTTGTTGGAGGAGGTATCACAGTCATATTCGCATTCGCCAGTGTGGTCAGTTACGAACGAGATCGACGACGGAGTGGTGGAGTGGGTCAAACCAAATCGAACAGTGACACAGAGCCAGAAAATAGTTCTCAAACCACACGTTCTCTCGCAAAGAGGATCAAACAGAGTACTGAATGGCGTCAGACCAACTCGGGAGATGCCTCTGAGCACAAAAACTGCCCCAATTGCGACATGACTCTCGTACTGGGGGTCGAAGAATGCCAGCGTTGCGGATGGTCATCTACTGATGACGATACACGAGAAGCCGACTCGCCATAACACACGCAGTGGAGACGGGTCTGAGCGGATGCTCTATACACCTCCGCTGCCATCCCCGCTATTACAAACTGATTCTCATGGAATCTCCGCTCACTAAGCATAGCGACTGAGCGGTCCTAGCATCCGCGCGAGCGAAGCGAGCGCGGTTCACCGGAAGACGCGTCGCGTCTTCCGAGTCCTCAGTCGTTCGCGGTGCTCACTCCTGAGGACACCGGAACTGAGCGAAGCGAAGTTCCGGGAGTTTTTCATCGACGTTTTTCGAGTCGAGCGAGACCGGAGGTCTCGCTGACCATGCGAACGGGCGCTCCGCGCCCGTGAGCAGAGAGCCTTCCCACAGCGAACGAAGTGAGCGAGGAAAGGCGACGAAGAAAAAGGTCGTGTCGAAGGAATCAAATAGATCCAGGAGGTTAGTGTCGACTATGAATACGCCGACAGATTTGAGTTCGTACACGCGGGTGCTGAAACTCGCGAGTACACCCTCC
This sequence comes from Halovenus anhuiensis, assembly GCF_037080055.1. Lineage (NCBI taxonomy): Archaea > Methanobacteriati > Methanobacteriota > Halobacteria > Halobacteriales > Haloarculaceae > Halovenus > Halovenus anhuiensis. Next base: position 3,608 of record NZ_JBAOJI010000002.1, on the reverse strand, counting down.
TGGGAGGAGTTCTGGCAGGTCGCGAAGATCGCCGGCGCGGGGATCGCCCTGGTCGGCCTCATCGGCTTTCTGATCTTCGTCTTCATGGGCTTCATCCCGGGTGGAGCATGATGAGTTTCGTCTCAGGTGATCTGTAATGGGAATTTACGCCGTCAAGACGACCGCGAGTCAGGAGCAGACGGTCGCCGATATGATCATCAACCGTGAGGAGCCGTCGATTCACGCCGCGCTGGCACCGGACTCAGTCACCTCCTACGTGATGGTCGAGGCCGACGACAACTCTGTGTTCGACCGCATCCTCGACGAGATCCCACACGCCAACGGTGTCGTGCAGGGCCAGACCTCGATGGCGGAAGTCGAGCACTTCCTCTCGCCGACGCCGGATGTCGAGGGGATCGCCGAGAGTGACATCGTCGAACTCATCGCCGGGCCGTTCAAAGGCGAGAAGGCCCAGGTCCAGCGGATCGACGAGGGCAAAGATCAGGTGACGGTCGAACTGTACGAGGCGACGGTTCCGATTCCGGTCACCGTGCGTGGTGACCAGATTCGCGTGCTGGACTCCGAAGAGCGATAGCCCGCGACGAGCGAAGCGAGTCGCGACTTTTTCACCCCGAAAGACTCGCTGTGCTCAACAGGATCACGTTTTTGAGTCGGTCGAGACCGGAGGTGTCGCTGTCTTCTCACGAGTCTTCGACCCGTCTGAAGGGTCTATGGATTCAAGCGGAAATCCCGACAGCGCGATCGTCCGAAACCGACCGACGACGAAGGCATATTCTGTCTCGTTCTGCATGATACCTAACTCGTTAGTACTTGATGGGCGCATCCTGCCTAACCGAGTAGGTATATGAGATAGGTTGGTTGGGTGCATTGAATAATATATGACGACGACAACTCACGGGGACGACACGACCGACGACACAACAAGCTACACGGACTTCGGGGATGCAGTCACGCGTCTGCAGGAGTCGATGGACGGGTTGAGCGAGGATATGAGTGGGCTCGAAGCGGCGACTCGAAAACTCGAAACGTCGACCCGGGATCTCAGCGAGACACAGCGCGACATCTCAGACAAGATGGCCCGGACCGCCGACGAGATCCGCAGCGCCAATCGTTCGACGGCCCGGATCGACAGTTCACCGACCGCCGCGCCGGCCGATGACTGATCGTTCGGAACTACGTTTCTCTATTGTTTGTTGCTGAGTCGGCTGACCGTCCGGTGGATCTCGTCGGCCTGCTCGGCTTGATCGCGACTCACGTCGGCGACGTGGGATACCTCGTCGGAGACTTCTTCGGCCCGGTCGACAACCTGGCTGAGCATGCTCGCGATCTCTTCGGTACTGGTCGCCTGCTCGTCGGTCGCCGCCGACACCTGTTCGATTCCGCGGGCGGTCTCCTCGACTGCCTCGACGACGGTCGTCAGTTCACTGGTCGCCTCTTCGACCTGCTCGATTCCCTCTTCGACCTGTTGGTTGGTGGTCTGGAGGCTCTCGATGGTCTCTTCGGTATCGGCTTTGATCTGATCGACCATCGCTTCGATCTCGCCGGCCTGTTGCTGTGATTCCTCGGCGAGTGATTTGACCTCGTCGGCGACGACTGCGAACCCTTCACCGGCCTCGCCGGCCCGGGCCGCCTCGATAGAGGCGTTCAGCGCGAGCATGTTCGTCTGCTCGGCGATGTCGTCGATCACGTCGACGATCTTGTCGATCTCCTCGGTTCGGTCGCGGAGTTGCTGCACGTCCTCGGTAACGGTATCGGCCGACTCGGAGACGTTCGTCATCACCGATTCGGTCTGCTCGGTCGTCTGCTTGATCTTTGCCGTGGCCTCCTCGGCGTTGGTCGCCGTCGCGGCGACCTCCTCGCTCGTGGAGGCAATCTCCTCGATCGTCGCCGACAGCGAACTGACCTCGTCGCTCACGTCCGCCAACGCCTCGGACTGTTCGGCGGAGAGCGTCGAAATCTGCTCGCTGCTGTCGGCAACCTCGTCGACAGAGTCGTTGAGATTGCCGGTCCGGTCCGCGACATCCGCGACGATTCCCTTCAGTCTGCCCGCCATCTCGTTGAGCGATCCGACGACGCCCAGCAGGTCGTCGTCGATGTACTCCGTCTCCTCGACACGCGCCCGAGCGTCCAGGTTTCCGGATTCGATCTCGGTCATCGTCGACTGCAGTTCCTCGACCATTCCCTGCAGTTGCTGTTGCTGAAGCGCGTCCTCTGTCCGGTCGTGGATCATCTCGACGACGCCGACGAGTTCTCCCTCGTCGTACATCGGCGCGGCGCTGAACTCGATGTGTCTGTTCTCGCCGTTGGCGTCCTGCATTACGCTCTCGTCGGCGTACAGCGTGTACTCGACATCGTCGACTCGCGGGACGCCGTACTCCCCGTCGGCGGACTCCGGCGCTTCGACGACTTTCTCCGCCAGCGTCATCGACCGCCGACCGTCGTGATAGAAGGCTGGACCGATGTAGCCCGTCTCCTCGTCTTTGCGCATCGCTTCCTCCATTGAATCCCCCGTTAGCTTCGCACACGCACGGTTCCAGTGCGTCAGTCGGCCCTCGTCATCGACGACGAAAAGCGGCGTGTCGATATGATCGAGAATCGCGTGGTAATCCAGCGGGATCTCCGGTCTGTCTGTTCCTGCCGCTCCCCCGTCGGCAGTACTGTTCTGTTTCGTTCCCATTACGTAGGAGCACCCGACGGACAGTGATAAACTCCCCGCTACATTCTCAAAATTTATTCTCGGGACGGCCACGACACCATCTCACGCGGCCGAATCGTGGTTATCGACTTCCGTCGAGACGGTCGACCACTTCCCGGATATCGGCGGCCTCTTCGATTTCTTCTTTGATCTCCTCGCGACGACGAACCTCCGCAGCGGAGGCTTCGTAGGCGCGGACGTACTCTGCGCGGGAGTGTTCCTCGAAGGCGTGTTTGATCGCGAAGTAGCCGTCCGGGACGACGGTTCCGCACACCTTGCATTCGATCCGGTCGTGTTCGGCGGCCTGATGGGTCATCAGATCCTCGACGCGGTCGAAGGTCGCGTTGTCCCCGTCGATACCACACGTCCAGCGAGTCATAGCGTGACATCTGCCGCCGGCGTACTAAAGCGTTCGCTCCCGAATCTCCGCAGTGTTCAGATAAGGATTGAAGAGTGAGGCGAGGCGTTTTTTGAGTGTTCATGCCAGAAAACGCCCGCCTCAGCGGTAGTATCGCCCAGTTCGACTTAGATTTTGTGGAGCGAGAAGCAACACCACGGCTGTTGATGAAGCTCAGTATTCAACTCCATCTTGCTGGATTATCATTATCTAATACTGTTTCTTTTCTCGAAGTATTTGGTGTTCAACGCGCTCGTTCGACTGTTCATAACTGGGTTCACAAGGCTGATTTACAGCCCACAGATGGACACAATCCGAATCACGTTGCGGTTGACGAAACCGTGATTCAGCTCAATGACGAACAGTACTGGCTGTACGCTGCTGTCGATCCCAAGTCAAACGAATTACTGCATACACAGCTTGAGCCGACGACAAACAGCGTTCTTGCACAGCACTTTCTCGCCAAACTCCGCGAGAAACACCAAGATGACGACGCGGTGTGTCTCATCCATGGCT